>NZ_BAAGYJ010000001.1:0-215074 GCF_054779375.1 Giesbergeria giesbergeri
TGCCAGCAGTCCGAAAGGTAGAGCGGGTTTGCGAATAAGAGAGTGGAAGTGCAGCGATTGCGGGGCGGAACACGACCGCGATGTGAATGCAGCACGCAACATTCTCGCGGCGGGGCATCGCCGTCTAGCAGTAGGAATCCCCGTCCTTTAGGGCGGGGAGGATGTCAATGACAAACCGCGTCAGCTTCCCGCAAGCACACAAGATAAATAATTATGAATTCAAAATTGCCACTACCTGTGCGCGCCCCTCGGAGACATTGCATGACCAGCTACGCCGAATTTCACCAACGCTCCATCACTGAACGGGACTCTTTCTGGGCCGAGCAGGCTCGCCTGATTGACTGGCAAACCCAGCCCCAGCAAATTTGCGACTACAGCAACCCGCCCTTTGCCCGTTGGTTTGTCGGCGGCACGACCAACCTGTGCCACAACGCCGTAGATCGCCACCTGGCTAGCCGCGCCGATCAAGCCGCGCTCATCGCCATCTCCACCGAAACCAACACCGAGCGCAGCTACAGCTTTGCCGAGTTGCACGCCGAGGTGCAACGCATGGCCGCCAGCCTGCAAGCCTTGGGCGTGAAAAAGGGTGACCGCGTCCTGATCTACATGCCCATGATTGCCGAAGCCGCCTTTGCCATGTTGGCCTGTGTGCGCATTGGCGCCCTGCACTCGGTGGTGTTTGGTGGTTTTGCCTCGGGCTCGCTGGCCTCACGCATTGAAGACGCACAGCCCGTGGCCGTGGTCAGTGCCGATGCTGGTTCGCGCGGTGGCAAAGTGGTGCCTTACAAGCCGCTGTTGGACGAAGCCATTGCGTTGTCCAGCCACAAACCCCAAGCCGTGTTGATGGTCAACCGCGGCTTGGCCCCGATGGATTGGGTAGAAGGCCGCGACCAAGATTGGGCCAGCCTGCGCGAGCAGCACCTGAATGCCCAAGTGCCTTGCGAGTGGCTAGAGTCCACCGATCCCAGCTACACCCTCTACACCAGCGGCACCACGGGCAAGCCCAAGGGCGTGCAACGCGACACCGGCGGCTATACCGTAGCACTGGCTGCCAGCATGAAGCACATCTTTGATGCCGAAGCAGGTCAAACCTTCTTTGCTACCAGCGACATCGGCTGGGTGGTGGGCCACAGCTACATCATTTATGGCCCCCTGATTGCTGGCATGGCCACCATCATGTACGAAGGCTTGCCCACCCGCCCCGACGCAGGCATCTGGTGGAGCATTGTCGAGAAATACAAGGTCACGCACATGTTCTCGGCCCCCACGGCTGTGCGCGTGCTCAAAAAGCAAGACCCCGCTTATCTGGCTAAATACAACGTCTCTAGCCTCAAAGCCCTGTGGCTGGCCGGTGAACCGCTGGATGAGCCTACCGCCCAGTGGATCAGCAGCTCGCTCAATGTGCCCATCATTGACAACTACTGGCAAACCGAAACCGGCTGGCCCATCCTCACGCTGGCCAATGGCGTCGAGCCACAATCCACCCGCTTTGGCAGCCCTGGCAAGGCCGTGTATGGCTACAACGTCAAGCTGATTGACGAAGCCACCGGCGAAGAACTGACCACCCCCAACCAAAAAGGCGTGGTAGCGATTGAAGGCCCACTGCCCCCCGGCTGTATGCAAACCGTCTGGCGCGACGACGACCGCTTCGTCAACACCTACTGGAAGAGCATTCCGGGCCGCCTGATTTACAGCACCTTTGACTGGGGCATCCGCGATGCCGATGGCTACCACTTCATTTTGGGCCGCACCGACGATGTGATCAACGTGGCTGGGCACCGCTTGGGTACCCGCGAGATTGAGGAGTGCATTGCTTCGCACCCCAACATTGCTGAAGTGGCCGTGGTGGGTGTGGCCGACAACCTCAAAGGCCAAGTCGCCTTGGCCTTTGCCGTACCACGCGATGCCAGCAGCCTGGGCGATGACGCTGCCCGCAAGGCACTAGAGACCGAAGTGATGCAAGTGGTGGACCACAAGCTGGGTGCCGTGGCACGTCCATCGCGCGTTTATCTGGTGGGGCTGCTGCCCAAAACCCGCAGCGGCAAACTCTTGCGCCGCGCCTTGCAAGCCGTGGCCGAAAAGCGTGATCCGGGCGACCTGACCACGATGGAAGACCCCGCCGTGCTGCAACAGGTGCGTGATCTGGTCGGCTCCTGATTCAGTTCCTGTAGGGCGATGAGCCGCAATGCCTTGTCGGGCATTGCGGCTTTTTTAACGTCTGGCTCAATGTCCGGTAAACACCGGCTTGCGCCGCTCGGCAAAGGCACGGCGTCCTTCGGCAAAGTCGGCGCTTTCGGATGTGAGCGCCTCGCGTTCGCGCATGGCGGGCCAGTTGGGCTGGCCCGTAGCAATCTCATTGATCGATTGCTTGGTCGCCCGTACGGCCAGCGGGGCCAATGCCGACACCTCTTGTACCAAGTCGGCCACGGTAGCATCCATAGCGGCCACGTCGGGCACCACCGCCTCCAGACAACCCGTATTCCAGAGCATTTGCGCAGTAAAAGGTCGGGCTGTCAGAAAAGCACGCTTGGCTGCCGAGACCCCCAGCCGTGCCACATAGCGTTGTAGACCGCTGGGGTAGTAGTGCAACCCCAAGGCGGTGGCAGGCATACGAAACTCAATACCATCGAGGGCCACACGCAAATCACAGGCCAGTACCAAATCGGTGGCACCACCGTACACACTGCCATTCAGGGCGCAAATCGTCACCGGATGCAGCACGGCCAAGGCATCGGCCACACGCTCAAACAATGCCGAGCCACTCTCATCTTCCCCACCAAAACCACCAATGTGGTAGCCCGCACAAAACACCGGCTTGGGCTGATCGGTCGTGTTGGCCGTGAGCACCACCACCCGGATGCTGGGATCAGCATCTATTTGGGCAAACAGGTGCAGCAGGGCTTTCAGATCGGCATTTTCCAGTCGGTTACGGTGTGCCGGACGGTTGAGCGTGATTGTGGCCACGCCGCCTGCGGCAAGGGAGAAAACAGGCGTAGATGGGGTAGGGGCAAGGGTGTCAGACATACGGTTCTTTCGATGCACAAGGAGATGGGCTGCATTGACAAAGGCGCAAGAATACCTGTGCAGACAGCGCATGCGCTCTCCACCACAGCGACACCACGCCCCACCGGCTCAATGCCAGCCGTAGACAGCCAAGGTACTCTCGCCCGCTTGCAGGCGCTGCAAGATGGCGGCCTCGTCGGCCTCGCGCTGCTGCCCCTCGGCCACCACCTCCGCAGCACAGGACTGCGCAATGGCAACCACCCCATCGGCATCGCCCACCACCAAATCGCCCGCTTGCACCACCACTTGCCCCATCATGACTGGATGGTTGATCCAGCCTGTGGCACCAAAATCTTTGCCCGTTCCTTGGATGCACAGGCCGCGTGCAAACACCGGAAAACCAATGTCGGCCAACAACACGCTGTCGCGCACACAACCGTCAATCACCAAGCCGGCCAGCCCGCGCACCTTGGCCATAGTGGTCATGATTTCACCCCAATAGCCATGCTCATACACCCCACTGGTGTGAACCACCAACACATCTCCGGGCCGTGACAGCTCCAGTGCGCGATGCAGCCAGAGATTGTCTCCACCGGGTGAATGCACCGTCAGGGCAGAGCCTGCACAACGGAAGTGAGGGGCCACTGGCTTGATGGCCGAGGGCAGCGCCCCTTTCTTTTTCGCTGCTTCATGCAGCGTTGCTGTGGGCAGACATGCGGCGGCAGCCACCAAGGCTGGCGAGAGGCGCTGAAAATTCAGGCATGTGGTTGATGCGGGATCTACCCGATCCAAGAGCTGGCTCATGTGGCCTCCCGGCTCTGAAGTTGGTGGTACTTGAACTGCTTGCGTGCTGCATCCAGCCGGATACCGCTACGTGCTGCGGCTCGAATGTGGTTCTCTGCCGCCTCGATTTCCTCAGCTATCGCCAGCACACGGTCTTCATGCTCTTGGGGGATGACCACAACACCGTCAGTATCGCCCTTCAAGATGTCGCCGGGGGCTACGCGAGCGCCACCAATTTGCACCGGAATGCCCGTGGCCTCCACCTGCACCCGGTCTTTGCCTGTGCGCATCCAATGGTCTTTGGAAAACACCGGATAACCCAGTGACAAGCAAAGATGGGTATCACGGTTGATGCCATCGATCACGGTGCCTGCAATACCGCGACGGTGGGCAATTTCGGTCAGAATGTCACCCCAGACCGTGGCATCTTCACGGCCATTGTTGTCCAGTACGATCACGCTGCCGGGAGCCACATCGTCGATAAAGTCGCCCACCGTGCCGGGCGGGTTTTGTGCCGGGCCGTATTTCAGTGTCCAAGCACGGCCTGCCATGCGAAAGTCGCTGCTGCGGGGCTTGATCTTGTAGCACTGGCCCACAATGCCCAGCTTGTCCAAAGCGTCCGAGAGGGTGGGGGTGTCGAGCCGAGCGGCACGGGCCACGTTTTCGTCTTGGGGAATATTGCTCATATTGATTTCTCCAGCATGTGTTCGTAGTTGCCACCCATGACCTGCGTCATGGGCGTTCCTGCCAAAATGGCCTTGGCCATAGCAGCCTCTTTGGCCACAATGGTCTCGGCAGCCTCCAGCACCTGTTCAATTTGTTCTGCCGCAATAAAAATGACGGCACTGCGGTCGGCCAGCACATAGTCACCGGGGTTGACAAGCACTTCGCCACCCAAACCGGGGCCGGTGCCAACACCGATGGTCACGGGCACTTGGGTGCCCAACTCCACCACCCGGCCCCGTGCAGTGCGTGCAGACAGGCTGCGGCTATAGATGGGGAATTCGTACGCTATGGCCTCGTCTACATCCCGCAAAGGGCCATCGGCAATGACACCGGCCACGCCACGCACCTTGGCCCCGAGTGTCAGCAGCCCCCCCCAGCAACCGGCTTCCACGCCACTGCGCTGCTCGACCACAATGACGCTGTGGCTGTCGGCCTGCTCAATGGCACTACAACCCAGATGCCGGGGTGGGCCCGCAGGAGGCTGACCGGGGCCGACCTTCATGGTCACGGCACGCCCTGCAATGCGGCTGGCACCACCGGGGCCGCTGCTGCGTTGGGCAAGGTGGGTTACCACACCGGGCAGACCCAGTTTGTCCAGTGCATCCGACACAGCGCAAGCGTCCAGACGGCGCAAACGCTGCACATGGTTTGGGGAATCAGTCATGGTTTTCCTTGGTAGGCACAAAGGTTCAGGGCAAGGTTTTCCAGGCGGCAAAGGCCAGCCCAGTACCCGTGAGGGCGGGGGTGCGGTATCCGGGCACGTACTGCACCCATTCCAAGTCCAACTCCTTAGCCATTTCGCCCACCACCAGCCAGTTGCGAATTTCTGAGCTGCCCGCTTGCAACAGCTTGGGATCGAAGGCGGCCAAGGCGGCGCTGTCCTTGTTGCGGATGGCGCTAAGCACCTGTTGGTCTAGTTCTTCATCGACCACAAAATGGCTCAAACCACCTGAGGCAATCACGCCCACACGCAGCTCTTGCGGCCACTGGGCAATCAGTTCACGCAGCGCCTGCCCCAGAGCCACACAGCGTCGGGGGGTGGGTTGGTTGGGCGGATCAAAGGTATTGAGAATGACCGGAATCACTGCCAGACCATGCTCCTTGAGCAAGCGGCGGTGGACGAACTGAAAAGCATGCCCCTCAAACTTGCCTGGCTCTATGCTGTCTAGCGCCGCAATATCGAAATCACGGTCGCAAAGCTGGCGGATCAGCCACTCGGCCATATCGCTCTTGACCGGGTATTCGCGGTCTTGCTCTGGTTCGTGGCGCCACATGCGGGCAGTTTTGACCCAGTTGTCATCGGGGCTGGCGGGCTCGCGGGCTGTGTTGCGAATGGTGTGGCCGTAATAGATGGCAATGGCCGGGTTGTTGCTGGTTCTAAACAGCTCTGTCTGGTCATCGCCCACTATGAGCAGCACGTCCAACTGCGCCGCCTTGATGCGCTCATGCAGCACATCCATTGCGGCCTCGGCGGCGTCATAACGCTCGCTCATTTTGTCTGGCGTTACCAGTGCCGCACTGTTTGGCGGCACCGCCGCCAGCAAGGCGGCATAGTCCGTCTTGTGGCCTTGCTTGTCGTAGTAGTGGGTATTTTTCGGGTCAATCAGTTGAAAGTGGTGTTGCCAATCCTCACGCTGTGACACCAGCATGATGCTGTGTGAGGAACCAAAAGCGGCGACGAGTTTTGCCATAGTGCAGGTTCTCTTTCCAAAAATCAGACAACAAATTGGGCGCGCAAAGCAGCAATCTGCTCGGTGCTATAGCCCAGCCCCCCCAGAATCTGCTCGGTCTGGTCGCCTTGGTACGGCGCGGGCTGTAATGGGCCATCGTTGCGCGGGTGGCGTGAGAACTGCATGGGCAGTGCCACCACCTCGATATCACCCAACTCCGGGTGGTGCATGGTGCGGGCCATGCCCAAATGTTGTACCTGTGGGTCGGCAAACATGCGGTCGACCGTATAGATCGGGCCGCAAGGCACCCCGGCTTGCAACAGGCGCTGCGTCCAGTCTGCGGTCGTGCGCAGCTTAAAGGCCGCACCAATGGCGGCATTGACACGCCCACGGTTGCGCACCCGCTCGGGGTCTGAGCCCATGCCAGGCTCATCCACCAAATCGGGCATCTCCAACGCCTGGCACAAGCGACGGAACATGGTGTTGCCTATGGCCGCCAGATTGATATAACCATCGCTGGTGGCAAACACCCCGGTAGGCACAGTCAGTGGGTGCTCATTGCCGGTGGACTGCGGCACTTTTTTATCAATAAGCCACTGGGCCGCCTGAAAATCCAGCATGGCAATTTGGGACTCCAGCAGTGAAGATTGCACCCACTGCCCCTCTCCCGTGACTTCGCGCTCTAGCAGCGCCGCCATGATGGCTTGGGCGCAAAAGTGGCCTGCACACAAATCGGCAATCGGAATGCCCACCCGCATCGGCCCCGCCCCAGGCTGGCCGGTAACGCTCATCAAGCCCCCCATGCCCTGAGCAATAGAGTCAAACCCCGGCCAGTTGGCATACGGGCCATCTTGTCCAAAGCCAGAAATGCTGGCATACACCAACCGTGGATTGATGGCGCGCAGGTCGTCTGGGCCTATGCCCAAGCGGTACTTGACGTCTGGGCGATAGTTCTCAATGAACACATCTGCCGTCTTGACCAGTGCATGCAGGATCTCCAACCCCTGTGGCTCCTTCATGTTGAGGGTCAGGCTTTCTTTGTTGCGGTGCAGGTTTTCGTAATCAGCACGGTTGTGATCGCGGCTACCAATCATGTCGTCGCCACCGGGCGCTCCCGGCGGGATTTCCAGCTTGATGACCCTGGCTCCCAAATCGGCAAAGGTACGAATGGCCGTGGGGCCGGCACGCACCCGCGAGGCGTCCAGGATAGTGAAACGCGACAGTGGCCCTTGACGGCGGGTTTGGCTTGCAGACATTGGCATTCCCTGTCAAATAGGGGTAAACATGGGCACCGCATGACCATCGGTGGGCTGAAACACCACGCGCACCGGATCACCAATTGCTATGCGGGCAGGATCACAATCCACCAAATTGCTCATCAGGGTCACGCCCTCTTGCAGCGTCACAAAGGCCAGCGTGTAGGCCGCCTCGCCCCGGCCCATCGTGCTCAAGGAGTAGACCTTGCCCATACCAGAGGCTTGGCACCATTCGGTGTCACTGCTGAGGCAATGGGGACAGATGTCGCGCGGATAGTGGTGAAATTCACCACAGGTGCGGCAACGCTTGACCAACAGACGCCCCTCATCAGCGGCTTGCCAATAGGCCAAGGTTTCGGGCAATACCCTGGGCGCGGGCACCTTGCGCCGGTGGGCTGGTTTCTCTGGAGTGTTTGCGGGGGTGTTCATGGTGTCAGACCCTTTCCAAAATCAAGGTGCCAGCGGTGTGACGCGAGGCCAGCGCCCCACCAATGCCATTGGCCAACGCCAGGGCACAGTTGGGCACCTGCACCGCAGGATGGGCCTCGCCGCGCAGTTGGCGCACGGCCTCAATCACTTTGGTGACGCCACCACGGTTGGCCGGGTGGTTGTTGCACAGGCCACCACCATCGGTGTTAAAGGGCAACCTGCCCACGCCAGAGATCAGGTTGCCGTCCATCACAAACCGTCCACCCTCGCCCTTTTTGCAAAAACCCAGGTCTTCCAGCTGCATCAGCACCGTGATGGTGAAGCTGTCGTAGAGCGAGGCATACTGGATATCGGCGGGCGTTACACCGGCCTCTGCAAAGGCCAAGGGGCCAGACCAAGCCGCTGCCGAGTAAGTCAAATCCATGCGGCCACCCATGCCATGCTTGGGTGCCTCGCCAGTGCCACGCACTTTGACCAGAGGGCGGCCATTCTTGCGGGCCAATTCGCGGGCAATTTCTGGGCGGGCCACAATCAGGGCGCCACCGCCATCGCTCATCACGCAGCAATCCAAACGATGCAATGGATCACTGACCATAGGTGACTCAAGCACGTCTTGCACCGTCACCACATCACGCAGCATGGCGTGGGGGTTGTGCTGGGCATGGTGCGATGCCGCCACCTTGATCCACGCCAGTTGCTCGCTGGTGGTACCAAACTCATACATGTGGCGCTTGGCCACAGCGGCATACAGATTTTGTGTGGCCGGGCCATAAGGCAACTCAAAAGCCAGCTCGGGCGCATCTGGATCAGGGGCCTTCAAGGCCAGCGGCGCTTTGCCACCCTTGCCCTCCTTGGCAGCCTGCTGGGCAGCCGCCATCTGGGCACGCGGACGTCCGGCCAAGGTGATCAGCGCCACGTTGCAACGCCCGGCAGCAATGGCCGCAGCCGCATGGGCCACATGCAAGATGGGAGCCGAACCGCCACATTCTGTGGAGTCGACATGGCGCAATTGCAGCCCCAAGTATTCGGCTATGGTGGTGGTGCCTAGGCCGGGGGCATCACCAGCACAAAAATAACCATCGATGTCGTTTTTGGACAAGCCTGCATCTTCCAGTGCGCCTTTGGCCACATCGGCATGCAGGCGAACAACGGACAGATCATCAGCCTTGCGGGTGGGGTGCTCATAGGCTCCCACAATGTAGGCGGAACCGTTCAAACTCATGGTGCGTGCTTCACTATTGACGGGTGGGAGGGCCACAGCCCCCAAAAAGAAAGGCCGATGGCTCAAGACTCCGGCTTGAAGCCCGACTCTTTGATGATGGGGCCCCAGAATTGCAGCTCCTTGCGCTGGAGCTTGTCCATCTCTTCGCCACTGCGAAAATCGGGATTGAGCGTGGCTTTGTTGACCAAAATCTCGCGCACCTCGGGCAAGCCCAACACATGCTTGAGGCCGCTCTGCATGCGCTCAATCTCAGCCTTGGGGGTCTTGGCAGGTGCCCACATGCCAGTCCAAGCGTCTCCAGCATCGAGCTTGTAGCCCTGCTCCATCAGCGTGGGCACATCGGGCAGCACCGGAGACCGCTTGGCACCGAACTGCCCCACCACCCGCACCTTGCCGCTGCGCTGGTGCTGAATGATGTCGCCTGCCGTCATGATTCCAGCGGCAATTTGCCCGCCCAACAAGTCGGTAGCCAAGGGGCCATTGCCCCGGTAGGGCACCACCTGCAATTCTTGACCGATGATCTTGCCCCATTGCAGCCCTGTGAAGTGGGTATGGCCCCCAGCGCCAGCCGAGCCAAACGTAGCGTCTTTAGGGTTGTTCTTCACCCAATCGGCATATTCTTTGGCGGTCTTGGCACCGGTGTGGTTGCTAACGGCCAATGCCAAGGGGTAAGAAACCACCAAGCCCACCGGAGTGAAGTCGGTCAGCAGGTTGTACTTGAGCACTGTCTCGGGGTAGAGCAGCATCTGAAACACCGGAGTGGCATTGGGGGCCAGCATGTAGGTCAGACCATCGGGGGCCGAGGTCTTGAGGGTTTGGACGGCCAAACGGCCACCAGCGCCGGGCTTGTTGTCCACCATCACCGGCTGCTTGAGCACAACGGCCAATTTATCGGCCAGCACGCGGGCCACGGTATCGGTAGAGCCACCGGGCGGAAAGCCCACCAAGATCCTGATGGGGTGTTTGTCTTGGGCCGTGGCCGATAGGCTCAGGCCCACCGCCATACACACCAGCGTGGCCTTGAATGTCTGTAAAAGTTTCATAGGTTTGTCTCCGGTTTTTTTATGAAAATCGCTGGCACAGCAGACCTCAAGGTGCCGTGGGGGCCATCAGTTGTTGCAGGTGGTAGGCAGAATCCCCCAGCAGTTGCCCAATCACCATCAAACGCTTGGCGTAATGCCCCACACGGCACTCGTCGGTCATGCCCATCGCCCCGTGCATCTGAATGGCCGTCAGCCCTATCTGACGCCCCTGCTGGCTGGTCAAGACCTTGGCCGCCGATACGATGCGGCGACGCTGGGCGGCATCACCGGCCTGCACTGCCATGGCTGCGGCACAAGCCATAGACTTGAGTTGCTCCAACGCGATCACCATGTCGGCCATGCGGTGTTGCAATACCTGAAACTTCGCCAGTGGCACGCCAAATTGCTTGCGGGTACGCAAATGCTCTGCGGTGTGGGTCAACAAGGCATCGACAGCGCCCACCGCTTCGGCACACAGGGCCGCCACACCGGCCTGCAGCACGGCCTCCACACCCTCGGCGGCCTGACCAGGCGTGCCAATCACCTGTTCAGCAGGCACCTGCACCTGGTTGAACTCCACATGGGCCGCGCGGCGCCCATCCAGGGTGTCAAAACCTTGCACCTGCACACCCGGTGCCTGTGCCTCTACGGCCAACACGGTCAGCCCTTGGGGGCCAGCCCCGGCGCCTTCAGTCCGCGCCACCACCAGCAAGAGCCCAGCGGTATCACCATGCAAGACCAAGGTTTTACGACCTTGCAGGACATAACCGGCAGCCTTGGCCGTGGCATGGGTCTGTACCTGTTGCCAGTCATAACGTGCGCCATCCTCATACAAGGCCAAAGCCGCCTGCAAGCTGCCATCGGCCAGTGCAGGCAACCAACGCTGTTGTTGTGCGGCAGACCCCAAGCGGCTCAGCAACTGTCCGGCCATCACGGTGCTAGAGACAAATGCACCGCCCCCCAAAGCACGGCCCAACTCCTGGGCGACCAACATCACCTCTACTGGGCCTTGCTCACTGCCCCCCACATGGGCCGCCAAAGGCAGGCCCAGCAAACCCAGCTCAGCCATTGCAACCCAACGTTGGGCCGCCTGTGGCGGCGTTTCGGGATTGCCCCGGTGTTCAGCCGGGTACTCCCCCTCACAAAAACGCTGCACAGCATCGCGCAGAGCCAAGTGGTCATCGTTCAGAGCGAAATCCATCGTTAATCCTTGTGCCATTCATGGGGCATCGGTGGGTCAAAAGGCATCCAGTGCGGCACGGGCAATCAGGTTGCGCTGCACTTCATTGGTGCCGCCATAGATCGTGACCTTGCGAGAATCCAGACAGTTGGCGGCCAAGGCCACCAACTCCTCGCCCGTGGCAGCCTGGTGCAGATGCTCCAGACACTGCGCCTCCACCGAGAAGGGCACCGCGTCGGGGCCAGCGATGTCCACCAAGGTTTCGTAAATGGCCTGACGCAGCTCGGTGCCTCGCACCTTGAGCATGGAAGCCTCGACAGCCGGAATGCGACTTTGTTGGTTGGCACTGAGCAGGCGCAGCGCCGTAAACTCCAGCGCCATCAGCTCCACCTCAAATTGCGCCAAACGGGCCTGCAACAGGCCGTCTTCGCCCAAGCCCTGCTGCTGTGCCAGCCGCCGCGCACGGGCCAATTGCTGCTTGCAAGAACCAATGCCCGCAATACCAGTGCGCTCATGGCCCAGCAAATACTTGCCATAAGACCAGCCCTTGTGCAGCTCACCCACCAAGTTGTCCACCGGCACCCGCACGTTGTCCAAATAGCATTCGTTGAGGTCTTCTCCGCCCTCCAGCATGCGAATAGGCCGCACCGTCAACCCGGGCGAATTCATATCAATGAGGAGAAAAGAGATCCCCTCCTGCGGCTTGGTGGCATGGGGGTCGGTACGCACCAGTGCAAACATCATCGAGCACCAGTGGGCATAGGAAGTCCAGACTTTGTGCCCATTGACCACAAAGTGCTTTCCATCTGGCTCCAACACCGCCGTGGTGCGCACCGCCGCCAGATCCGAGCCTGCACCCGGCTCCGAAAACCCCTGGGCCCACCACGTATTGCTCTGGCGAATGTCGGGCAAATACTTTCTTTTTTGCTCCTCGGTGCCAAAGGCGTGCAGCACCGGCCCCAGCATCTGGATACCACTGGCAATAATGCGTGGGGCACCACCGAGCAAGGTCTCTTCGTCAAAAATATAACGTTGCACATGGCTCCAGCCGGGGCCACCGTACTCCACCGGCCAACTGGGCGTCAGCCAGCCGCGCGCTTCCAAAATGCGAAACCAGGTCACATAGTCTTGGTGCTCCAGACGCAACCCACCCTCCACCTTGCGCCGAATATCAGCAGGCAGGTGTTGTTGGACAAATGCCCGAACTTCCAGACGAAAAGCTTCTTCTTCCGGAGAAAACTGTAATTTCATGGTCAATCTCCTTGGGGTGGATCAGGCGCTGGCCAGCACCAAGGCATCCAGCGCCAACACGGGTTGTGTGCTGCCTGCGGGATAAGCCACCAACGGGTTGATGTCGATCTCGGTAATCTGCGGATTGGCCCGCATCTGCGCACCCACCAGCGCCACCACCTTGGCAATGGCTTGCAAATCCACCCCCACAGCCCCGCGAACGCCTTGCAATACCGCTGCCGCTTTGAGTCGACCCAGCTCCACCACAATGTCTTGCTCCGCCATGTCAGCAGGAATCAGGCGCACGTCTTTCAAGGCCTCGATCCAAACGCCCCCCAAGCCCACCAGCACCACTGGCCCCCATTCGGCATCGCGCTTGGCTCCCACCACCAACTCCAGCCCGCGCGGCCCCATCCCCTCAATCAACGCACCGTCCAGCACCAGATCAGGGCGGTGCTGGCGCACATTGGCAAACAGCTGTACCCAGCCTGCACGCAACGCAGCCTCGTCGGCCAGTCCTACCAGCACCCCCCCCACATCACTTTTGTGGGGCAAAGCACTGGCCTGCGCCTTCAGCACCACGGGGTAGCCAATATCGGCCGCGATCTGCACGGCCTCGTGGGCGGTACGGGCCAACATACCCTGGGGCACTGGCAACCCGGCCTGTTGCAACCAAGCCTTGCCTTGGTATTCAGCAAAAATCCCATTGGGGGGCACTGCGCCGGGCAATGGCAAGGCCTGCACTGGCGCTGCACTGGCCCGAGCGGCCCGCTGCAAGGCCTCGCCATAGACGGCCACGCGGCGCACAGCACGCAAAGCCCGGTCTGCCGAGCGAAACAACGGCACACCACTGCGCTGGATGGCCTCCAAAAAGAATGGCTCTACCGGGCTGGTATCCCCCGTCAGTACCAGCACCGTGGGCTTAGTAGCTTGGGCGATGGTGGGAATAATGTGTTCGGCCTTGTCTTGTTGCGCTACGGTTGGCCCTACCGGGATGGCCAGCACAATGTTGCCAATGTGGGCGTCCTCCAACATGGTGAGCAACAACTCGCCCACCACCCCAGGGTTGCGCACACTGATGGTGGTGTAGTCCAGTGGGTTCTCGGCCACCGCATATCCGGGCAGCAAGGCTGTCAGTTTTTCTACGGTGGCGGGGGTCAGTGCAGGCAAATCCAGGCCCAAACTGTCAGCAAAATCGAGCGCAATGTTCTTCATCGCCCCCGAGCCAGTCATAAAGGCAGTGCCTCCAGCCGGTGGCTGTGGGTAACGCAATAAAACCGCACTCACATCCAGTAGCTCATCCAGCGACTCCACCACCACCACCGCCTCACGTTGCAACAGGGCTGTGGCCGTGGCGTGGTCGCCCGCCAAAGCGCCGGTATGCGACTGGGCAGCCTCTCGCGCACGGGCGCTGCGCCCCGGCATCAACAGCACAATGGGCTTGCCTAGCGCACGCGCTCGGGCAGCCAGTTGCAAAAACACACGGGGCCGACGAATCTGCTCGGCATACACGGTGATCACCCGGGTCTGCGCATCGGCAAGGTAGTGCGCCACGATGTCTTCCACTGCCACCGCCACCTCGTTGCCCGTAGAAAACACCGAAGTCACCGGAACACCACGGCCCAACAAAGCATCGCGCAGGTTGGCTGCCATGAACCCACTCTGTGCCACCACCCCTACCCCAGGGCGGGTTTCACGGGCGCGCACGGGCATCGGCTCAAAAGTAATAGGCACCCCTGCGGCCAAATTGGTAAACCCCATGCAATTAGGCCCAACCAACAAAATGCCCGCCTCTTGCGCCACTTGGGCCAATTCTGCTTGGCGTGCTTGGCCTTCTTCACCCGCCTCCGCATAGCCCGAGGCAAACAACACCGCCGCACGACAACGGCGGGCCGCCAGTGCCCTGATGGCATCCAACACCCCAGCCTCTGGAATGGCAAGCACAGCCAGATCGATGTTTTCAGGCAGCGCATCCACCGTGGCTACGCACGGGTGTCCATGAATCTCCGTGCTGCTGCGACTGACCAGATGGATCACCCCACCGTAGGCATAACGCTCCAAATTGGCGAGTACAAAACCACCAAAAGCCCGAGGGTCGGCAGAAGCCCCAACGATGGCAATGGAACGGGGCTGGAGGATGTGATCAACAGCAAAAACGCTGGGCTCTTCTTGACTCCGGGCAGACGGGTTCATGCAGACAGATCCTTGTGGGAGAAGTAAGGGAAACGCGGTTTGCCAAAGCAGCACCGCCGAATGGGGCCGATTCTGGCATACATAAAACCCATTTTCAATACACCAGAAATGCAAATTAGGTGTTTTAAGGGTTTGTACTAATGGCTAGTTACTTCTGTATTTGCACACCAAAAAGCCTCACTCACCACTTCCGGTGTACTGCTTCCCCCAGACCAACAGAGGCTATGGCCCGCTGTTTTCTCTCTTACATCCCTATAGCAGCAGACAAAAATCAACGTCTTGCACTTGACCGCACAATAGCAAGCGGTACCCGCTGGTGTAGCCCACGTCTTGCGGGCCTTACCCAACCCTTTGTGGCATTTTTTAAAAAAACTATTGCATACCACAACACTTTGGAGATATATTTCAAATGCCTATGAAACACACCGACCCCACCACCGCCCTGATGGAGCACCTGCCACTGGAGACAGAACTGCCTTGCTCCGCAGATGAGTTGCGTCCACGCGGTGGTCGGGCCAACGAAATTCGTACCACCTTGCAAGAAGAAATTGAAAGTGGCACCTTGCCGCCTGGGGCACCACTGGATGAGCGCGCGTTGGCTACCCGATTTCAGGTCTCACGCACCCCCGTGCGTGAGGCTTTGCAACAACTGGCCGCCCGCGATCTGGTGCGTATTGCCCCGCGCCAAGGCGTGAGCGTGTCGCGCTTGTCCGTCAGTCAGGTGCGCTCCATCATGGAAAGCGTGGGTGAACTCGAGGCACTGTGCGCCAAGCTAGCGGCCCGCCGCGTGGATGAACCATTGCGCCACCAGCTCGATGAAGCGGTGCAACGCTGCCAAGATGCAGCGGTGCAGGGTGGCATGGCTGAGTACGCCATTGCCAACAGCTTTTTTCACGAAACGATCTACACCGGCAGCCGCAACCCCTATTTGGCCGAACTGATCCGCAATGCCCGCCGCCAAATCCAGCGATACCGCATCCGCGACTTTCACACCAAGGCACAGATCAGCAAATCTCTGCAAGAGCACCTGAAGGTGGCCCGTGCCATCCAAGAAGGTGACGAATCATTGGCCTCACACACCATGCTGCTGCATGTGCCAGCAGGCTCGACCGGCTTTTCCGAGTTTCTGGCCCGCATGCCCAGCAGTTTCTTCGATACCGAATCCAACGACCTCTGAAAGCTGCCACCCCATGACCCTGCACCACCGCTCCATCGAGGTTCCAGGTGCCTCGCACAATGCCCCCATTCCTGCGGGTGCCCGCGTGGGCAATGTGCTGTGCTCTTCAGCCATCTCGGGCAAAGATCCGGCCACCGGCCAACTGCCCAGCGATCCGGCAGCCCAAGTGGCCCAAGCCTTTGCCAACCTCAAAACCTTCATACAGGCCGGTGGTGCCCAACTCTCTGATGTGGTCAAGCTGACCGTCTACATCCGGGACAACGCTGTGCGCGAAGCCATCAATACCGAATGGCTCGCCTGCTTCCCCGACCCACACGACCGCCCAGCGCGCCACATCCTCGTCTATGAACTGCAACACGGCATGGCTGTGCAGCTTGAGGCCATGGCCGTCATCCAATAAATCACACATCCCCCATCCACGCTAAGGAGACTGCCCCCATGATCATTGACTCGCATGCCCACATCGTCATGCCCCCCGAGAGCTTTCGCTTCATGGCGGAACTGGTCGGTGGCCGAGCCAACCCCAACACCCTGCCCAAAATTCCCGAAGCCTCGGTGCGCAAAGTGGCCGAAGAGCTGGTGCGTGGCATGGATTCGGTAGGTACCGATGTGCAATTCATCTCACCACGGCCCTATTTGCAAATGCACTCGGTCAAGCCTGGCCGGGTGGCCGAACTGTGGAACCGGCATTGCAACGACCTGATCGCCCAGTTCGTTCAACTGTTTCCCGACCGTTTTCGGGGGGTCGCTGGCCTGCCACAGTACATGGACGAGGCACTGGAACTACGGGTCATTCCCGAGTTGCGCCGCTGCATTCAAGAGCTGGGATTTGTGGGCACGCTCATCAACCCCGACCCGACCGAAGGGCTGGGCGATCCTCCCGGCTTGGGCGACCCCTATTGGCACCCGCTGTACCAAGCCATGACCGAGCTGGATGTGCCCGGTCTGATCCATTCCGCCGCCAGTTGCAGCGCCCGCGAGTCCTACACGCTCAAGTTCATCAACGAAGAAAGCATCGCCATCATTTCGCTGCTGCACGCGAAGATTTTCGACACCTTCCCCACACTGAAAATCGTGGTGGCCCACGGTGGCGGTGCCATTCCTTACCAGATGGGACGCTTTCGCTCCTGGAGCGTGCGCAAGGGCGAGAAAGAAACCTTTGATGAGCAGCTGCGCAAGCTCTACTTTGATACCTGCAACTACAGCAAAGAATCCATCGAGCTGCTGCTCAAAGTGGCAGGCACCGACAACGTGCTGTTTGGCACCGAAAAGCCCGGCACCGGCAGCTCGCGTGACCCTATCAGTGGCCGCGACTACGACGACATGAAACCCGTGATCGAGAGCATCGACTGGCTCACCGAAGCCCAGCGGCAGAACATCTTCGAATGCAACTGCCGTCGCATCTACTCACGCGCCTTCCGCAAAGACGAAGACTGTTAACCAGACGCCCGCCAGCGTCCATCCCCCGGCGCGGGTTTGCGCCACCTTTCCCACAAGGAGACATACATGCCACTGAGCAAAGAAGACAACGACCTGCTAACCCGCGTCGAAAACGGCGCCCCCATGGGCGAGATGATTCGCCAACACTACTGGTTGCCCGCCGTGCCCTCCGTCAAGCTGGAGGCCGATGGCGCCCCGGTGCGGGTGCGCCTGCTAGGCACCAACCTCGTCGCTTTTCGTGCGACCAATGGCGAAGTGGGTGTGCTGGATGAACAGTGCTCGCACCGCAAGGCATCCCTGGCGCTGGCGCGCAACGAAGACAACGGCTTGCGCTGCATCTACCACGGCTGGAAGTTCAACGTCAAAGGGGAGGTGGTAGAAGCCCCCAACCACACCGGCAACCAAGAGCAGTTCTGTAACCATGTGCGTGTCAACCGTTACATCACCGTAGACCGTGGCGGGATTGTCTGGGTTTGGCTGGGCAAGGGCGAGACGCCCCCCCCCTTTCCTGATCTGCCATTCATGGATTTGCCCCAACAGCAACGCTCGGTCACCAGTGTCGAAATCCCCACCAATTGGGTGCAAGGCGTTGAGGCATCCATGGACTCCTCGCATGTGAGTTTCTTGCACGAATCGACCACACAGCTCACCGCTGGCCCCGGCAACGAGCGCCAAAACATGAACAAAGCACGCGCGCCCAAGCTCGACTTTGAAGATCGCCCCTACGGCTACCGCTACGCTGCACTGCGTCCACTGCCCGATGGCAATGTGTATGCCCGCGTCAACAACTTCGTCATGCCTTGGTACGGCATCATCTGTCCACCCGATGCCAACGGCCCTACCACCGTGTTCTTCTCCACCCCCGTGGACGATACCCACCATCGGGCTTGGTTTGTTCACTACAACCCCCAGCGTCCATTGGGCATGACCATCATGTCGGCCTCGCCCGATGTCTGGAACTTCCCACCACTGCCACCGGGCGAGGCCAAAGACAACTGGGGCCAAAACCGCGACATCATGAAACGCGGCCACTTTTCTGGCTTTCCCCAGCACTTGGGCACCGAAGACTTTGCCATGTTCATCAGCCAAGGGCCGGTGTACGACCGCAGCGACGAACAACTGTGCTCTGCCGATGGTGCCGTCATCCGTGTACGCCAATTGCTCATCAAGGCCGCGCGTGAGTTTGCAGAAGGCAAGGCCCCCACACTGGCCCACCACCCAGATCTGAATTACCGCCAAATCCGCTCGGTGGGTGGTGTGCTACCTGCCGATGCCGATTGGCATCAACTGGTGGACTAACCCCGCGCCCAGGGCGGTCGGTGCGCAACACCTGCCCGCCCCCCAGGAACAACACAGCACAACAATGGAGACTGCGCAATGACACTGAGCCGCAGAACCTGGCTGACGGCTTCGGCCTTGGCACTGATTGGCTCTGCCCTGCATGCCCAGGGTGGAGACAAGCCCCCGATTCGCATCTTGGTGGGCCTGCCCCCCGGCGGTGGCACCGATGCCATTGCCCGCTACATTGCAGAACGGCTGCGCGAGCCTCTGGGGCGGCCCGTCATTATTGACAACCGGATTGGGGTTGGGGGCCGTCTGGCAGGCGATGCCTTGATGACGGCTGCCCCCGATGGCCTGACCTGGATGATCGCCCCCAACGCCACCCCAACCTTCCAGACCTTGGTGTTTGGCAAACAGACCAAATGGGATATTTGGCGCGACTTTGCCCCCGTGGCAGGACTGACCTCTTACCCCCTGGGCATGGCCGTCAATGCGGAGCTTGGCATCCACAACGTACAAGAGTTTGTGCAATGGGTTCGTGCCCATCCACACAAGGCCAGTTTTGGCACCCCTGGCACTGGGGGACAAAACCATTTTCTGGGTGTGCAATTTGCCAAAGTGGCAGGCATTGAACTGCCCATGACCCCCTACAAAGGCACACCGCCCATGATCACCGACCTGATTGGCGGTCATGTACCTGCGGGCATTTCGCTGATGGACGAGCTCATCAAACACCGCAAAAGCGGCAAGCTCAAGGTTATTGGCATTTTCAGTGACCAGCGGTCAGAACTGGTGCCCGACATCCCCACCTTTGCCGAACAGGGCTACAAAGTATCTTCTGGCGATGCCTGGACAGCCATGTGGGCACCCGCCAAAACCCCCGTGGCAGAAATTGCCCGTATGCAACAAGCACTGCAAAAGGTGCTGGCGCAACCGCAAGTCAAAGAATATCTGATGGAGCGTCTGTCGGTAGTACCGCATTACCGCAATGCCGAAGAAATGGCCCGTTTACAACGCCACGAACTGGCCACCTGGGCACCCATCATCAAGGCTTCTGGCTTTCAACCCGACTGAGCAGCGACAGGAACGATGCGATGAGCACTCCCCTTCTTCAAGTCCGTGTGCGGGCCACCACCTTCGAAGCCGAAGGCATCCTGTCTTTTGAGCTGTGCCCGCTGCCCCCGGCCACCAATCTGCCTGCCTTTACCGCAGGTGCCCATATCGACCTGCACTTGGGCAATGGACTGGTGCGCAGTTACTCGTTATTGAACGATCCACAAGAACGCCACCGTTATGTGATTGCCGTCAACCGAGATGCCCATAGCCGGGGTGGATCACGCTATCTGCACGACGAATTGCGCACTGGCAGCGTCCTTCAGATCAGCCACCCCCGCAACCATTTCCCGCTGGACGAAACCAGCCCCTGCAATGTGTTCATTGCTGGAGGCATAGGCATCACGCCCATGCTGAGCATGGTGGCACGCTGCCACACCTTGGGCACCCCTTGGAAGCTCTACTACAGCGCCCGCACCCGCCAGCATGCAGCCTTTGTTGGTTTGCTAGAAAGCTACCAGCACCAGCCCGGTGCCGAATTGTTGCTCAATTTTGACCATGCACCAGGGGGCAAGCTGCTGGATTTAGCCACTATCGCAGCCTCGTTGCCCCCCGGTGCCCATCTCTATTGCTGTGGCCCCGTGGCCATGCTGGATGCCTACACCAAGGCCACCGCCAGCCTCGAACCCCACCGTGTGCACATGGAGTACTTCGCGGCCCCAGAGGCTGGTGCCACTGAGAGCGGCGGCTACACCGTAGAACTCCAGCGCAGCAGCAAAACCCTTCAGATAGAGGCGGGTCAAACGCTCCTCGATGGCCTGATAGCCATTGGTGCCGAGCCGCCCTACTCATGCCGAGAAGGCCTCTGTGGCACCTGCGAAGTCAAAGTGCTGTGCGGCACCCCCGACCACCGAGATCTGGTTTTGAGCCCAGCCGAAAAAGCAGCCAACGACCGCATGATGGTCTGCTGCTCGGGTGCCAAGAGTGAGCGATTGGTGCTGGACTTGTAACCACCGGCACAGGCCATAACCAACTTTGGAGACTACCCCATGAACGAATCACTGATTACCTACCAACTCGACGGCCCTGTGGCCTTGATCGGACTCAACCGCCCCGACAAACGCAACGCGATCAATGACCCCCTGATCGATGACTTGCGCAGCGCCGTGCTGCGCGCCCACGAAGAAGCCGATGTGGCCGTGCTGTTTGGTCATGGCAGCAACTTCTGCGCTGGACTGGATCTGGCCGAAGCCCTGGCACGGGCTACGGGTCAGATCAAGCCGCCACGCAAGCGCCGCCGCCACAACTGGCATGAAGTCTTTGACCTGATTGCGCGTGGCCCCATTCCCTTTGTGGCAGCCTTGCATGGTGCGGTGGTGGGTGGTGGGCTGGAACTGGCTACTGCAGCCCATGTGCGGGTGGGTGACGAATCCCTGCTCTGCGGCCTGCCCGAAGGGCAGCGCGGCATCTTTGTCGGCGGTGGCGGCACTGTGCGTATCCAGCGGGTGGTCGGCACCACCGTCATGACAGACATGATGCTCACCGGCAGGCTGCTCAATGCCGCCGAATCCTTACAAGAGCATGTGGTGCGCTATCTCGTGCCCACAGGTGAAGCCTTGAACAAAGCCCGAGAACTGGCTGCCCGCATCGCCAAAAACAGCCTAGAAACCAACTGGATGATCATCAACGTGCTGCCACGCATTCACGACATGTCCCACGATGACGGGCTGTTTGTTGAACAACTGAATTCGGCCCGGGCCCGCCCACCAGAAGCCGAAGCTCGCCTGCGCGATTTTGTTGACGGCAAGGCCGAAAAACTACAGCGCCACCCAGCCTGAGAACCCAGCCGCAGGAGACATGATGAATACCGTAGATTTCTTTACCGTCAGTGATGCCGAACGCGAACGCGCACTGGCCCATGCCCAATGGGCTGCAGCCCAAGCAGCCGTCATCCCAGATATTCCGGCCCACACCACGCTGCGGCCCCTTCACAAAGTGGCCGTGATTGGTGCAGGCACTATGGGCGGCGGCATTGCTATGTCGCTGGCCAACATAGGTATTGCAGTCACCCTGATCGATGCCAACCAAGAAGGGCTAGAACGTGGCCTGCGCCGCATCCAAGACAATTACACCACCAGCGTGCAACGGGGCAAACTGCGCCCACAAGACATGGAGCAACGTCTGTCGCTCATCCACGGCTCTATACAAATGGCCGATGTGCAAGATGCCGACATGGTGATTGAGGCCGTGTTTGAAGACATGGGGCTCAAGCAAAGCATCTTTCGTCAGTTGGACGAGCACTGCAAACCCGGCGCTATCTTGGCGACCAACACTTCTGGGCTGGACGTCGATGAGATCGCCGCGGCAACCCACCGCCCCCAAGACGTGGTGGGCGCACATTTTTTCAGCCCAGCCCATGTGATGAAGCTGTTGGAAGTTGTGCGGGCTAGCCAAACGGCCCCCGATGTGATTGCCACCCTGATGGACTTGGGTCGGCGCATGGGCAAAATTGCAGTGCTGGCACGGATCTATCCTGGCTTTATTGGCAATGCACTGTTTCGTCAATACACCCGAGAAGCCCACTTCGCGGTAGAAGATGGTGCCCTGCCCCATGAAGTGGATGCGGCGCTGAAGAAATTTGGCTATGCCATGGGCATTTTTGCCGTACACGACATGGCGGGCAACGATGTAGGCTACCAAACCCGCAAAGCCCAGATGGCCTCCCGCCCCCAAGACCGACGCTGGAACGACCTGATCATGAAACTGTGCGATCTGGGCCGTCTGGGGCAAAAAACCGGCAAAGGCTGGTATCAATACGCTCCCGGTGATCGCACGCCACAACGAGACCCCGAACTCGAACAATACATTGCCGAAGAGTCCGTCCGGATGGGAATCCAGCGTCAACCACTGGACGAGCAAGAAATTCTCAAACGCTGCCTTTATGGCATGGTCAACGAAGGGGCCAAACTGCTAGAGCAGGGTATTGCACTGCGCCCCAGTGACATCGACATCACCTACTTGACCGGCTATGGTTTTCCAGCCCACCACGGAGGCCCCATGTACTTGGCTGACCGTATCGGACTGGAGCAGGTTCTGGCAGACATTGAACGCTTTTATGCCCAAGATGGTTATTGGTGGCAGCCAGCCCCTTTGTTGCAGCAACTGGTGCGTGAGGGCAAGAAATTTGCCGATTGGCAGGCCAAGGCCTGACACGCCTACCGCCTGATCCTGCCACGCCCCAGAGCGTAGTATTTTTTTGAATCTGTACAGCCCGCCATGAGCACCACTGCCTCCATTCCTGCCAGCCTGCAAGCCCTGTTGAGCCAAACCCCCGTCACCCACCTACTAGACCAGCAAATCCAAGCTCTGGACTTAGCGGCAGGCACCATTGTGGTTCACTACCAAGCCACAGAACAGTTTCTGAATCCTGCGCGGCAAGTGCAGGGCGGCATGCTCAGTGCCATGTTGGACGATGTAACCGCCGTCTTGGTCACTGCCACACTGGAACCAGGCACCTTTTGCGCCACACTGAGTCTGAACACATCATTTCTATCCTCTGCCAAGGCCGGCCCAGTGATCGGCAAAGCCCGTTTTGAGCGCCAAGGTAAAAATATCTGCAATGTATGTGGCGAACTCTGGCAAGGCGACACACTGGTGGCGAGTGCCACCGCCGTCTGTATGGTGCGTCGGCCTAGCAGCACCTGAACAGCGGTCAACAACCAATTTGTGAAGCCTGCCAGACTTGCAATGCCTGGGTGGTTTCACGCACATCATGCACCCGCACAATACGCGCTCCACGCTCCACAGCCAACAAAGCGGCTGCCACACTGGGCACCAAACGCTGGCCTATATCCAGCCCAGTCACCGCCCCAATCGACGACTTGCGTGACCACCCAGCCAGCACCGGATAACCCAGCGCCAACAAGGCGCCTTGACGGGCCAGCAGGGCAAAGTTCTGCTCTACCGTCTTGCCAAAACCAATGCCATAGTCCAGCACAATCCGCTGCGGCTCTACACCCAAGGTTTGCAGGTTTTGGGCGCTCTGTGCCAAAAAGGTAACCACTTCCCCCACAGCATCGCCCACCATCGGGGCTGCCTGCATGGTTTGTGGGTCACGGTGCATGTGCATCAGGCAAACCCCACAACCAGGGTGCTGCGCCACCACTGGTGCGGCCCCCGGCTGGCGCAAAGCCCAAATATCGTTGATGATGTCTGCGCCCAAATCCAGCACAGCCTGCATGACCTCGGGCTTGTAGGTATCTACCGATACTGGCACACCCAAACGCACAGCTTCACGCACCACAGGCAAGACGCGCTCTAGCTCCTGCGCCAAAGGTACGGCAGGGCTACCGGGCCGGGTAGATTCACCGCCAATATCCAAAATATGGGCACCGTCGTGCAGCAACTGCTCGGCGTGGCGCAACGCTGCTACGCTGTTGGCGTGCTGACCACCGTCTGAAAAAGAATCGGGGGTGACGTTAACAATCCCCATGATTTGGGGCGTTGTGAGGTCGATATGAAAGCGGGTAGTGTGCCAAAACATACTTGTTCAGACGCCATCACAGCGCCCATAAAAAACGGGGCACTCGGCCCCGTATGCAAAAGAAAAGGTGTTGCCTTACACCACGGTAGAAGCCGTTGGCCCAGCGGTGGCTGTGTCTGCCGTAACGGCGGGCACCCCACCACTACCACTGTCTCCACCAGAAGATGAAGGGGTGTTGCGAGGCGTCCAGTCTTTGGGCGGACGGGGCGGCTTGCCCGCCATGATGTCATCGAGTTGCTCGGTATCAATGGTTTCCCATTCCAGCAACGCTTTAGCCATCGCGTGCATTTTGTCGCTGTGCTCTTCAATCAAGCGCCGGGCCAGCGAGTACTGCTCATCAATGATGCGGCGCACCTCTGCATCCACCTTTTGCATGGTCTCTTCGCTGATGTTGGTGGTTTTGGTGACCGAGCGGCCCAAAAACACCTCGCCCTCGTTTTCAGCGTAGACCATAGGGCCAAGCGCCTCCGTCATGCCATAACGCATCACCATATCACGGGCAATGTGGGTAGCCCGTTCAAAGTCGTTGCTGGCCCCAGTGGTCATTTGGTGCATGAACACTTCTTCGGCAATGCGGCCACCAAACAACATGCTAATTTGGTTGAGCATGTAGTCTTTGTCATAGCTATAGCGGTCTTGTGCGGGCAGGCTCATGGTTACACCCAAAGCACGGCCACGCGGAATGATGGTCACTTTATGCACTGGGTCACACTTGGGCAGCAGTTTGCCAATGAGCGCGTGGCCCGCTTCGTGGTAGGCCGTGTTGCGGCGCTCCTCTTCGGGCATAACCATGCTCTTGCGCTCTGGGCCCATCAGGATTTTGTCTTTGGCTTTTTCAAAATCCTGCATTTCTACGGTGCGGGCATTGCGGCGCGCTGCCATCAAGGCCGCCTCGTTACACAGGTTAGCCAAATCAGCGCCCGACATACCCGGCGTGCCGCGTGCAATCACACCGGGGTTCACATCTTGGCCTACCGGAATTTTGCGCATGTGTACGTTCAGGATTTGCTCACGGCCCCGAATATCAGGCAGCGTCACATACACCTGACGGTCAAAACGGCCCGGACGCAACAGTGCGGCATCCAAAATATCGGGGCGGTTGGTGGCGGCCACCACAATCACACCCAAATTGGTTTCAAAACCGTCCATCTCGACCAGCATCTGGTTGAGGGTTTGTTCCCGCTCGTCGTTGCCACCGCCCAAACCGGCACCACGCTGGCGGCCCACAGCATCGATTTCGTCAATGAAGATGATGCAGGGGGCGTTCTTTTTGGCGTTCTCAAACATGTCACGCACACGGGCGGCACCCACACCCACAAACATTTCAACGAAGTCCGAACCCGAAATGCTGAAGAACGGCACCTTGGCTTCACCCGCAATGGATTTGGCCAACAGCGTCTTGCCCGTACCGGGTGGGCCTACCAGCAGCAAACCACGCGGAATGCGCCCCCCCAACTTCTGGAACTTTTGTGGATCTTTCAAAAAATCCACGACTTCTTTGACTTCCTCTTTGGCCTCGTCACAACCGGCCACATCCGCAAAAGTGACGCTGTTGTTGTTCTCATCCAACATACGGGCCTTGCTCTTGCCAAAGCTAAAAGCACCGCCCTTGCCGCCACCCTGCATTTGGCGCATGAAGTAAATCCAAACACCAATCAACAACAGCATAGGCCCCCAACTGACCAACAGCGTCATCAACAGCGAGCCCTCTTCGCGCGGCTTCACATCAAACTTCACGTTGTTGGCAATCAGGTCGCCCACCAAACCCCGGTCTAGATAAGTGGCCGTGGTGCGAATGCGGCGTTCATCATTGGTGACAGCCACAATCTCAGTGCCGCCTTGCCCTTCCTGAATGGTGGCACTCTTGATGCGGCTGTTGCGCACTTCGTCTAGAAACTCCGAGTATCCGATATAGCCAGCAGCCACGCCCACGCGCGTGTCAAACTGTTTGAATACGGTGAACAGCACCATGGCAATGACCAGCCAAACGGCGACTTTTGAAAACCACTGATTATTCAAGCGGGACTCCAGAGAGAGTGCGAAGAGCGATAGAGAAGATAAGGCGGGATTTTAGGCTTTTCAAGGCAAGGTGGAACAGCAATAGCCCCAGACTGCCATAGTGCAGACATGGATTTAGTCTGCACCACCCGTTTCAGGGGTTTCAGCCTTGGTTCTTAAGACCAATTCCAACCAGAAAGGTTTCTGACGATTTATCCCGTGACGCCTTGGGCTTGACCGGCTTGACGATGCGGAACGTGTCCTTAAACAACTGCACCAATGGCGTATAGGCTCCCCCATGAAACAATTTGGCCACCAATGCCCCTTCGGGGTGCAGATGCTGGCGGGCAAAATCCACCGCCAGCTCTACCAAATGCTCAATCCGCGCAGCATCGGTAGCACCAATGCCAGACAAATTAGGCGCCATGTCCGACACCACCACATTGACGGCCCGGCCTTGCACTGCGGCTTCTAATTGGGCCAGCACCTCAGGCTCACGAAAATCACCGTTGATGTAACTGACGCCCTCGATCGGCTCCATGGGCAAAATATCCAGTGCAATGATGGCTCCATCCAACGTGCCACTGGCAGCCCCACCCGGCGACAGCCGCCGCCGCACATACTGGCTCCAAGCCCCCGGCGTGCTGCCCAAGTCCACCACCACCTGGCCGGGGCGAATCAGACCAAACAGCTCATCAATCTCCTTGAGCTTGTAAGCAGCGCGGGCACGATAGCCCTCCTTTTGCGCCAATTTGACGTAGGTGTCGTTAACATGGTCGTTCAGCCAAGCCTTGTTCACCTTCTTGCTTTGTGTTTTGATCTTCATGAAATGCTCCGAGAAGCCCCGGCATACATGCCAAGGAGGGAAAGGAGCGCAGCCGCCTATCGGCTGCACTGTGGGTTAACAATACGGAAAGAATACGCGTGCGACTTGGGGCGCAAAGGCCATACCTTTTGGGTGTTCAACTCGCACCCCCTGCCCAAGGGCACTATCACGAATGGCCCCTGCTCCGCCCAAGAAGACCCTGGGTTTGTTCGGGGGGTGATGGTGGGCATGATCGGGATGTGAATACCGCCAAAAATATTCTGAGCAAATCAAGCGCCCATGCGGGGCGTCGCACGCCTGTAGAGGGAATTTCCGTCCTTTAGAGCAGAGGGGATGTCGAGCTTTTCCTGTCCTGCCTCGATAATACGGCCCATGCCCCAAATTGAACTCACTCCGGCCGAGCGCCGAGAACAACGTGCCCAAGCCCACCATCTGAATCCGGTCGTCCTGATCGGTAGTGATGGCCTCACCCCTGGCGTACGCAAAGAGGTAGATGCTGCCCTCAACGCACATGGCCTGATCAAAATTCGCGTCTTCAACGATGACCGTGCCGCACGCGAGCTGATGTACCAAGAGCTGGCGGCCGAACTTGATGCTGCGCCCATCCAGCACATTGGCAAGTTGCTGGTACTGTGGCGCCCCATGCCTGAAAAGGAACGTGCCATTGACGAAGACCGGATGCCTGGCCCCAAAGATGTGCGGGTGCTCAAATACAGCAAGCGTGGCGGCCAGCGCCCCGAAATCAAAACCTTGCGGGTATTGGGTAACCAGCGCCTGACGCCTGGGGGCCAAATCAAGCGGGCCAAAAAACGCAAGCCCACTTCGGTCAAAAAACGCCAGGCCGATTGATCCCATGTGTGCTGTCGCAGCCCAGGCGCCGCAGCGCCATATTTTGTGCATGAAGTGGGGTACCAAGTACGGGCCAGAATACGTCAACCGCCTGTACGCGATGGTGCGTCGCCATTTGCGCGGCGACTTCCACTTCGTCTGCCTGACAGACAACTCTGCTGGCATACGCCCAGAAGTGCAGTGCTTGCCCATCCCACCATTAGACTTGCCCGCAGGCATTCCTGAGCGTGGCTGGACTAAATTGGCCACCTTCAGCGCCGATCTACACGGCTTGCGCGGTACGGCACTGTTTTTGGATGTGGATGTGGTCATCACGGGAGCGTTAGACGATTTCTTCACGCAACCGGGCGAGTTTCTCATCATCCACGACTACAAACGGCCTTGGCGCATCACGGGCAACTCGTCGGTGTATCGCTTTGAGCTGGGTGCGCATCCCGATGTGCTGGAATACTTTCGCGGTCACTTTGACAGCATTCGCAAGCAATTTCGCAATGAGCAAGCCTATCTGTCGGACTTTCTGCACCGGCAGGGCAAGCTGGCCTATTGGCCTAAAGCTTGGTGCCCCAGCTTCAAATACCACGGTATTCCGCGCTGGCCCACCAACTACTGGAAAGCACCCTTTGTGCCTGCAGGCGCGCGTATCGTGATCTTTCATGGCGAATGCAACCCACCCGATGCTTTGGCAGGCAGACGCAACCGGCGTTTGCGCTTTATCCAACCGGCCACTTGGGTAGGCGAGCACTGGCGCGAATAGGCCACCCTTTAGCGCCGCCGTACAGACGCAGCAGCACGCCACAGCACCACAGCAGCGCACAGCCATTGGGCCACGTACATCACGGTGCCCACGCTGTGCCATAGGCGCAGGTCTTGGCGGGCCACAATGCGCGGCGCCACACCAAACTGCACCAGCAGTGCCAACAACATCCCGCCCAGCACAAAGGCCATAGCCTTGTGCGCCCACGGCTCCAAGGCCTCGCTGCCTCTGGGTCTGGACAACAGCAATAAAACGACACAGCAGGCCACAGACACCCAAGTTTGGGCGGCAAACAAGCGTGCAGCCATGTGGCCTGCCATTGCAGGACTAGGTAAGTGGGCAAACAACAGGGGCACTGCCATGAATCCGATAGCACCCAAACTGCCCCACCACAGGGCAGCCACCAGCACCGGCAGGCGTTCTTGCATCGTCAACCAATAAGTGGTGCGCTCAAAGATAGCGCACGCCTACCACTTCATAACGGCGCAAACCACCAGGAGCCTGCACCTCGGCAGTGTCACCCTCTTCTTTGCCGATCAAGGCGCGGGCAATCGGGCTGCTGATGTTGATCAAACCCTGTTTCAGGTCGGCCTCATCTTCACCAACGATCTGATAGGTCACGGCGTCGCCACTGTCTTCATCTTCAAGATCAACGGTAGCACCAAACACGACCCGCCCTCCGGCATCCAGCGCAGAAGGATCAATCACCTGTGCGGCAGACAGTTTGCCCTCTACCTCTTGGATTCGGCCCTCGATAAAGCCTTGGCGATCTTTGGCAGCTTCGTATTCGGCGTTTTCGCTCAAATCGCCCTGCGCGCGGGCTTCAGCAATCGCAGCGATCACGGCTGGACGATCAACAGTCTTGAGGCGGTGTAGCTCTGTCTTGAGCAACTCGGCACCGCGCTTGGTGATGGGAATGGTAGCCATTGTGTGTTCTCCAAAAGCAAACCGCCGATCGTTCCCGGTCGGCGGTGTAGAGGTAATTATGCCTCAAGGCTTTTAGGGCACTCTCAACGCTCCACGAAAAAGGCGCTGTTGGATGCCAAACACTGCGCCAACCTCAGCCCAAAGCCAAAAGTGTCAGTAATCTGGTGCATACTATCCCGTTCAAGGAGGCTCCTCAATTATGACCACGCATCCGTTGCACAGGCTCCCACGCCAGTGGTGGCCATGGCATCTGTCCCTCCTGGCCTGCACCGTTGTCTTAGGCCTCCACACGTCGGCTGGGGCCACAGAACGGCCCAAAGAGCTGCCAGACACAGTGGCCGAGTCGGCACTCACCCTGCGTGGATTCGGTACGTTGGGTCTTGCGCGCTCGTCTTCCGATCAGGCAGAGTTTGTGCGTGACCTGTCACAACCGCGTGGAATTGCCAACCATTGGTCGGGCCGCATTGATTCAGTCATCGGGTTACAAGCCAATTGGCAAGCCACACAGGAGCTGGAACTGGTAGGACAGGTGGTCAGTCGTTATCAGTACGATGGCAGCCGTGCGTTAGAAGTGATGTGGGGGTTTGCCAAATGGGACATCGATGGTCGCCTTGAACTGCGGGCCGGACGACTGGGTGCTGATTTTTTGATCGGTGCCGATTCACGGCTGGTGGGTTATTCGTATTTGCCCGTGCGGCCTTCGGTGGATTATTTTGGCCCTCTGCTTTTTTCCTACTTCGATGGCGTCGATGCCAGTGCCACCTTGCCTGTGGCAGGCGGTTTGCTGCGCACCAAAGCCTATGCAGGTCGAAGCAAAGAAAAAGGCTCGGCTGGCGGCATCGTCTGGGATGCCAGCGACTCCACCCTGAAGGGTCTGGTATTCGATTATTTCAACGGCCCTTGGCAGGTGCGCGCCAGCACGGCCCAAGTCCGCCTGTCTCGGGACATGCCCTTCGACCCTTTGCCCCACAGCCTGCGTGCAGCGGGCACGGCACTGGGCATTCCACAAGCCATTGAGGCCGCCCAGGCACTGGCCGTAGGAGGTACCACCAGCCAGTTCATGACCGTGGGCATGGTGTATGACGATGGGCCACTACAGATCCAAGGCATGGTCAATACGATCCACCACCAAACAGGCGCCTTCGAAAACTCCAGGGCGGGCTACCTCATGAGCGCCTACCGCCTGGGGGCTGTCACGCCCTATGTAGGCTATTCATGGTGGAAAAGCAAATCCAAAAACTTGACCACGGGCTTGCCCCACACGGGGGCTCTGATCGCACTCAACCAAGGATTTGACAGCATCGTGCGCGATTCAGGCAGTGACCAAAAAACCTACACGCTAGGCGCCCGTTGGGACATCATGCCCAATATGGCACTGAAAGCCCAATGGGATGCTGTACGCGGCAAGCCCCGCTCCATTTTCCCCTACCGGGCCGAAAAACCGGGCTGGAATGGCCGTACCGATGTTTTGAGCCTGACGCTCGATTTCGTCTTTTAACCATGCGTGCCTTACTCCAAAAACTGCTTCTGCTGCTTGCCTTGTCGGCTATGCCGGCCATGGCAGCAGATTGGGTACTGGTAGCCAATCCGCAATCGGGCCTGAAAGCACTATCGCACGACGAGGTGGTCAACATCTACTTAGGCCGCTACCGCTATCTGGCCTCAGGTCTGACGGCTGAACCCATTGATCAGGCAATGGATGCCCCCATCCGGGCACATTTCTACCGCCATCTGGTAGACAAAAGTGTGGGTGAAATCAATGCTTATTGGTCAAGATTGACTTTCTCTGGCAAGACCCGGCCACCACGGGTAGTCCACAACAGCGAGCAAGCCCTGCAACTGGTGGCACGCACTCCGGGAGCACTGGCCTATGTGGAGCGTTCCAAGGTCGATGCCCGTGTTATGGTGGTTTTCCAATTGCCGGAGTGACATGATGGCCGAACGCAACGCAGTGCATTGGTGGAATGGGATCGTCTTTCGCAGCTTGGCCGCCGTCACCTTGCTCAGCGCACTGATCGGCGGTCTGTGCAGTCTGATGCTCAGAGAGCAGGTGGTAGTTCGCGCCCATACCGATGCACAGCGTCGCCTAGAACAATTGCTAGACACGGTTGAGAACACTGCCAGTGTGGCCGCCTTTGCCAATGATGAGCAGCTGGCACGTGAAGTGGTGCAAGGGCTGCTGCGTAACAGCGAGGTGCGCCGCGTCAGCATCCACGGTGCGGCTGCTCCTCTGGCCCATGCTGAGTCTTCGGGGCCGCAAAACACCAGCCAGCCTCCCGTGCAGCGCCGTTTGATGTCACCGTTCAAAAAAGGAGAAGTCATCGGGCATATCCGCCTCCTAGATGCCGATTGGAATGCCATCTACAGCCAAGTGGATGCCGATGCCCGCTATGCCATGCTGTTGCTATCGGCCCAAACCTGGCTCATGATCCTTGGCACCGCAGGCATGGTCTTTTGGGTAGTGGTTCTGCCCATCAAGATGATTTCTGACCGCTTGCACCACTTGGATGCCACCAGCAGCGAAACATTGACCATCCCTGAAGGCCACGACAAAACCGAATTGGGACGGCTGGTAGGAGACATCAATGATCTGAAACTGCGTCTCATCAGCACGCTCGATCAGGAGCGCGAACTGCGTTGGCAACAAGACATTGCCCAGCGTATGTACCAAGATGTGTTTGATCACTCAACCTCTGGCATTTTTGTCGCTGATCTACATGGTCAACTGCTGTCTTTCAACCCAGCGTTCATTGAGCTGACTTGGCTGCCCCAACCTTCTGCCAAACAGCCTTGGCGCAACCTGAGCGAACCGCGTTGGGCCGAAAGCCAACAGCTGCTCCAACTGATCGAACACAGCACACAACAGCATGAATCGTGTGCCGCCGACCTGCTGCTGCATGGCCGACGCGGTGATGAACGCTGGCTCAATATCGTAGTGCTACCCTTGGGGGATGGCACTGTGCAAGGGACAGTCACTGACGTCACCGCACGCAAGCGCGAGGAGATTTCTGCGCGCCGCTTAGCCGTCACAGATCCACTGACGGGCTTTGCCAACCGCGAGGGGTTGTTTCAAGCCCATGCGGGCATGCATGTCACTGCGGACGCACCGTTGGTGGTGGCCATGATTGATCTTGCAGGGTTCAGGCAAATCAACGATGCCCTCGGGTTTAGCGTTGGTGATCAAATCCTCTTGATGGCGGCTAACCGCATTCGTGAATCCACCAACCCCGACTCTTTTCTAGCGCGGGTGGGGGGCGACGAGTTTGTCATTGTGCTGCGTGGCATGGCAGAGCGCAGTGCCATCGAGGCATGGATCAGCCACTTGCAAGCACGGTTGGGCGAGCCCTACAAAACCGATACAACACCGATATCCATAGGCTCCAGTGCAGGGCTGGCGCTGTTTCCCGGTGATGGAGTGGATATGCAGAATCTACTGCATTGTGCTGAATTGGCACTGGGCAGTGCCCATGCTTCACGCCATGGGGCACAAACCCACCCACACCTGTTCTTTCATCCTGAATTGCTCCAGCAGGTGGAATACCGCCGCCGCCTCGAAGATGATCTGCGTCTTGCGGTTGAGCAACGAGAATTGAAATTGTTCTTTCAGCCCATTGTCGATTTGCACACCGGCTTGCTCGCTGGTGCCGAAGCACTGTTGCGCTGGCAACATAGCGAACGGGGTGCCGTCTCGCCAGAGGTGTTCATTCCACTGGCAGAGCGTATCGGCCTGATTGGAGAAATTGGCCGCCAAGTGCTTGACGATGCTTGTCGCCAAGTAGCCCATTGGCGTCGAGATGGACTGGAGATTTATGTCTCTGTCAATGTGTCGGCCAGCCAAATCCCCGAAGAACTGCCCCCAGAATCCATTTTGGAAACCCTGAACAGCTACGGCCTGCCCAGCCACGCCATCGCCCTCGAAATCACCGAAGGCGTCTTAATGAGCAACGTATCGGTTGCCCAAAACTGGATAGCACAATTGCGCGCCGCCGGTCTGCGCATTTACCTGGATGATTTTGGCACTGGCTATTCTTCATTGTCTTATCTGAAACGTTTTCCGATGGATACCGTCAAGGTGGATAAATCGTTCATCATGGACATGAACGATGACCACACTCTGGTCGACGCCATCATCACCATGACGGGCAGTTTGGGGCTGAATGTGGTGGCTGAAGGGGTTGAAGAAGCCGCGCAGCTCGACCTGTTGCGCGCTATGGGTTGCGGCTACGGCCAAGGGTATCTGTTTTCGCGCCCAGTAGCCGCTGCCGATTTTGTCGCCACGGCCAAACGCATCAATACAGAAATGGGCAGACACACCGCCTCACCATGAAAAAAGCCCCTGCCTATCAGAGCAGGGGCTTGTGGGGCATGCAAGCCCCATGCGCTAGCGTATCAGGCCGCTTGCAATTGCGCGTGCATCTCTTGCACCGAGATGACGTCCAATTGGTTCATGTGCTTCATGCCTTCTACCGCTGCTTCAGCACCGAAAATAGTGGTAAAGGTGGTCACACGGGCCAGCAAAGAGCTGGTGCGAATCGCACGCGAATCGGCAATGGCGTTGCGGCGTTCTTCCACCGTGTTAATCACCATCACGATTTCATCGTTCTTGATCATATCGACGATGTGCGGGCGGCCTTCGGCCACTTTGTTCACGGTTTGCACTGGCACACCCGCTTCGGCAATCGCAGCCGCAGTGCCTTTGGTGGCGCACAGGGCAAAGCCCATGGCTACCAGCTCGCGGGCAATGGCCACGGCACGGGGCTTGTCGCTGTTACGCACCGTCAAGAACACTTTGCCCGCTGTGGGCAGCTTCGTGCCTGCCCCCAATTGGCTCTTGACAAAGGCTTCGCCAAAGGTTTTGCCCACGCCCATGACTTCGCCAGTGGATTTCATCTCGGGGCCGAGGATGGTGTCCACGCCAGGGAACTTGACGAAGGGGAACACCGCTTCTTTCACGCTGAAGTACGGTGGTGTCACTTCCTTGGTGATACCTTGGCTAGCCAGCGTTTGTCCAGCCATGCAGCGTGCCGCCACCTTAGCCAACTGGATGCCCGTGGCTTTAGACACGAACGGCACGGTGCGCGAAGCACGTGGGTTCACTTCCAACACATAGATGATGTCTTGGCCGTCGGCTTCTTGAATAGCAAACTGCACATTCATCAGGCCAACCACGTTCAGCCCTTGGGCCATCGCAGCGGTTTGGCGCTTGATTTCAGCAACGGTCTCTGCCTTGAGGTAGTAAGGGGGCAAAGAACAGGCCGAATCGCCCGAATGGACACCCGCTTGCTCAATATGCTCCATCACACCACCGATAAACACTTGGCCGGTGTTGTCGCGCACGCAATCCACATCGCACTCGATAGCGTTGCTCAAGAAGCGGTCGAGCAGCACCGGGCTGTCGTTGCTCACCTTGACAGCTTCGCGCATGTAACGCTCTAGGTCGCGTTGTTCATGCACGATTTCCATCGCCCGGCCACCCAGCACGTAGCTGGGGCGCACCACCAATGGATAACCCAGCGCGGCGGCTTTTTCCAGCGCATCGGCCTCGGTACGGGCAGTAGCATTCGGTGGCTGCTTGAGGTTGAGTTCATGCAGCAGCTTTTGGAAGCGCTCGCGGTCTTCGGCAGCGTCGATCATGTCGGGCGTGGTGCCAATGATCGGCACGCCTTCGGCCTCCAAGCCCAGCGCCAGCTTCAGTGGCGTTTGACCGCCATACTGAACAATCACGCCCACGGGCTTTTCTTTATCGACGATTTCGAGCACGTCTTCGAGCGTCACTGGCTCAAAATACAGGCGGTCGGAGGTGTCGTAGTCGGTGGAGACGGTTTCGGGGTTGCAGTTGACCATGATGGTTTCATAACCATCTTCACGCATCGCCAAAGCGGCATGGACGCAGCAATAGTCAAACTCAATGCCTTGACCGATACGGTTGGGCCCACCGCCCAGCACCATGATCTTTTTCTTATCGGTAGGCTCGGCCTCGCACTCTTGCTCGTAGGTCGAATACAGATAAGCGGTGTTGGTGGCAAATTCAGCCGCGCAGGTATCAACCCGCTTATAGACTGGGCGCACCTTCAGGGCGCGGCGCTGGTCGCGCACGGCTTTTTCCGTGGTCTTGAGCAGCTTGGCCAAACGGCGATCCGAGAAACCCTTCTTCTTGAGTGCCAACAGCGTGGCAGCATCCAGTTGGGCCAAAGCGGCATCTGCATGGCTGGCCGTGAGTTGGTCTAGTTCCAACTCAATCTTGACGATTTCTTCAATCTGCACCAAGAACCATTTGTCGATTTTGGTCAGGTCGTGGACTTCATCCACCGACAAGCCCATCGCAAAGGCATCGCCCACGTACCAAATGCGCTCGGGGCCGGGTTCGCCCAGTTCTTTTTCCAAGATTTCGCGGTCTTGGGTTTTTTCGTTCATGCCGTCTACGCCCACTTCCAAACCACGCAGGGCTTTTTGGAAGGATTCTTGGAAAGTACGGCCCATCGCCATCACTTCGCCCACCGACTTCATTTGCGTCGTCAAGCGGTTGTCGGCAGCGGGGAACTTTTCGAAGGCAAAACGCGGAATCTTGGTGACTACGTAGTCAATCGACGGCTCAAACGAGGCCGGAGTCGCGCCGCCAGTGATTTCGTTCTTCAGCTCATCGAGCGTATAGCCCACGGCCAGCTTGGCCGCCACCTTGGCAATTGGGAAGCCGGTAGCCTTGGAGGCCAGCGCCGAGGAGCGCGACACACGCGGGTTCATCTCAATGACGACCATGCGGCCATCTTTGGGATTGATGGAGAACTGCACATTGGAGCCGCCGGTATCCACACCAATCTCGCGCAGCACCGCCAAGCTGGCGTTGCGCAGAATTTGGTATTCCTTGTCGGTCAGGGTTTGTGCTGGAGCTACGGTGATGGAATCGCCCGTGTGGACGCCCATTGGGTCGAGATTTTCGATCGAGCAGATGATGATGCAGTTGTCCGCCTTGTCGCGCACCACTTCCATCTCGTACTCTTTCCAACCCAGCAGCGATTCTTCAATCAGCAGCTCATTGGTGGGCGAAGCCTCCAAACCACGCTTGCAGATGGTCTCAAACTCTTCGGGGTTGTAGGCAATGCCACCGCCGGTGCCACCCAGCGTAAAGCTGGGGCGAATCACGGTGGGGAAGCCCACGCTCTTTTGCACCGCCCACGCCTCTTCCATGCTGTGGGCAATGCCGGAGCGCGCCGAGCCCAGACCAATTTTGGTCATGGCATCTTTGAACTTGAGGCGGTCTTCGGCCTTGTCAATGGCCTCGGGGGTTGCGCCAATCAGCTCCACCTTGTATTTTTCCAGCACGCCGTGGTGCCACAAGTCCAAAGCACAGTTGAGTGCTGTTTGGCCGCCCATGGTGGGCAAGATGGCATCAGGGCGCTCTTTGGCAATGATCTTCTCGACCGTTTGCCAAGTGATCGGCTCGATGTAGGTGACATCGGCAGTGGCCGGGTCGGTCATGATCGTGGCAGGGTTGCTGTTGATCAGAATGACCTTGTAGCCTTCTTCGCGCAAGGCCTTGCAGGCTTGCACGCCGGAATAGTCAAACTCGCAGGCTTGGCCGATGATGATCGGGCCAGCGCCAATGATGAGGATGGATTGGAGGTCGGTGCGCTTGGGCATTATTTCTTCTCCATCAGCGCGGTGAAGCGGTCAAACAGGTAGGCGATGTCGTTCGGGCCGGGTGAAGCCTCTGGGTGGCCTTGGAAGCAGAAGGCGGGCTTGTCGGTACGCTCCAAGCCTTGCAAGGTGCCATCAAACAGGCTGATGTGGGTGGCACGCAGATGGGCGGGCAGCGATTGCAGTTCTACCGCAAAACCGTGGTTTTGGCTGGTAATGCTGACGCGGCCATTGTCCAAGTCTTTAACCGGGTGGTTAGCGCCGTGGTGGCTGTTGTCCATCTTGAAGGTTTTGGCCCCCGAGGCCAGCGCCATGATTTGGTGGCCCAAGCAAATACCAAAGGTGGGCACGCCCGACTCAATGATGGCTTGGGCAGCAGCAATGGCGTAATCGCAAGGCTGTGGGTCGCCGGGGCCGTTGGACAAGAATACGCCATCAGGGTTCAGCGCCAGCACTTCGGCAGCTGGGGTTTTGGCGGGCACCACCGTGAGTTTGCAACCGCGCTCAGCCAACATGCGCAAGATGTTTTTCTTCACGCCAAAATCGTAGGCCACCACATGGAAGCGCGGGGCGGTCTGCTGGCCGTAACCTTGGCCTAGCTTCCATTCGGTTTGTTCCCACTGGTAGGGGGCTGTGGTGGTCACTACTTGGGCCAAATCCAAGCCCTTCATGGGGGGGGCGGCCTTGGCAGCAGCAATGGCTTCGTCAATGCGTGCCTGTGTGACCGCTTCACCCACAGCCAAACCAACGATAGCGCCGTTTTGCGCCCCTTGGCTACGCAGCAAACGCGTGAGCTGGCGCGTGTCGATGTTGGCAATGGCGACCGTGTTTTCGCGCACCAAGTATTGCGACAGCGTTTCGGTGGAGCGGAAATTGCTGGCCAGCAAAGGCAGGTCTTTGATGATGAGGCCTGCGGCGTGGACTTTGTCGGCTTCGATGTCCTCGGCATTGACGCCATAGTTGCCAATGTGCGGATACGTGAGGGTCACGATCTGCTGGCAATAGCTGGGGTCTGTCAGGATTTCTTGGTAGCCGGTGATAGAGGTGTTGAACACCACTTCACCAACGGTGGTGCCGGTGGCACCGATCGAATTGCCGATAAAGACCGTGCCGTCTGCGAGCGCCAGAATGGCGGGCGGGAAGGTTCCCTGTAGAGACAATAGCACTGGGTTCTCCGGTTTGGTTACGGGCACGCCCAGCGGAGCAGGAGACAGGATGGAGTCTCGTGCAAAAGCTCTTGTGGGGGTCGGCTATGAAGCTGCGCTAGGCGTAAGGGATGCGTAAAAGCCGCCTATTATAGCCAATGACCATGATTTCTGAATGACAGTTTCAGGGAAAACCCGTGGCCTCAAGTGGCTGAAGCAGGGGCAAAAGCCGCCACCGCGCTGGCGTGCAAGCAGATGGCGGCGGCTGCGGCCACGTTGAGTGATTCTTCACCACCGGGTTGGGCAATGCGTACCGACAAAGCCGCGCGGGCCGCCACCGCATCGCCCACCCCTTGGCCTTCGTGGCCCAAAGCCCAAGCGCAAGGCCAAGGCAGGGTTTGGTGCTGAATCAAGGCCCCTTGGTGCGAGCTGGTGACAATCAAGGGCATCTGCAAAGCATCCAAGGCCTCAGGCTGTAAACCTTCGAGCAAGCGCAAACCAAAATGTGCACCCATACCAGCCCGCAGCACTTTGGGTGCCCACAGTGCCGCTGTACCTTTGAGGGCCAACACCTGCACAAAGCCAAAAGCGGCCGCACTGCGCAAAATGGAACCCACATTGCCCGCATCTTGCACCCGGTCTAGCACCACAGTGGGTGCATCGGGCAGCACGGCCGGGGCGGCAGCGTAATCCATCACATAACCCATTTGGGCTGGCGACTCTAGGCCGCTGATGTCAGCAAACAACCCGTCCGGTATCACCACCACCCGGCCAGCCCCTTGTGCCCATGCGGGCGGTGCCGCCGACCAGAAAGATTCTGCAAAGACCGCGACAGCCGGTTGCAAACCCCGCGCCAAGGCAGCACGGCAAAGATGATCGCCCTCTAGCCAAACCCGGCCCTGCTTACGGTAAGCGGTGCTGTCTTGGGCCAGACGGCGCAAATCTTTGAGCAGGGGGTTATCGCGGGAGTGGATCAGAGTGACGGAAGGAGCGGTCATAAAACGTCTTTTACGCTAACAACGGCCCGTTGGGCCTTAGCCACCGGAGCAAAAGAGTAGCGGTGCAGCGGGCAAGGGCCATGCGCTTGTAAGGCGGCCAAATGGGCTGCGGTGCCATAGCCCTTGTGTAGCGCAAAACCATAGTCTGGATACTGTGTATCGGCTTGCAGGCACCAGCGGTCTCGGTACACCTTGGCCAAAATAGAGGCTGCCGAAATGGCGGGCACCAGCGCATCGCCCTTGACAATCGCCTCAGCGGGCATGTCCAGTTGGGGCAGACGGTTGCCATCGACCAGCGCCATCACTGGCTTGAGGCGCAGCCCCAGCACGGCGCGGCGCATAGCCAACAGGGTAGCTTGCAAGATATTCAGGCGGTCGACTTCTTCTACGCTGGCTTGGGCAATACTACAACACAGTGCCTTGGCACGAATCTCATCAAACAGCGCCTCGCGCCGAGTTGGCGTCAGTTTTTTAGAATCGGCCAGCCCCTCAATGGGGTGCAATTCATCCAGAATGACAGCCGCAGCCACCACTGGCCCTGCCAGCGGCCCCCGCCCAGCCTCATCCACCCCGGCTACCAAGCCTGGAGGATGCCAAGGCAAACAATGCTGTTCAGGCAGCAAGAACTTGTCGGATGGCATCGGCAGCCAAAGCAGAAGTGTTGCGGCGCAAGCTATGGTGCAAAGCCATAAAACGCTGATGCAGCCCCGCGATACGCTCGGGAGCGTGTTGGCGTGCATCCAGCCATTCGAGCACCGCACCGGCCAAAGCCTGAGGCGTAGCAGCCCCTTGAATCAGCTCTGGCACCACAAACTCACCACACAGGATATTAGGCAGGCCTACCCAAGGCTGCAACTGCTTACGCTGCATGAGTTGCCAACTCAGGGACTGCATTCGGTAGGCAATGACCATCGGTCGCTTGAACAAAGCCGCCTCTAGGGTAGCGGTACCACTGGCAATCAAGGTCAGATCACAAGCGGCCAGCACAGTATGCGATTGCCCAGTGACCACTTGCAACACTCCGTCCAGACCCGCAGCATGGGCCATGCCTTCAATCGTCGCCCGCCATGCGGGTACGGCAGGCAGCACCAACTTCAAGCCCGGATAGACTTGGCGCACCAAAGCAGCCGCCTGCAAAAAGGCTGGCGTGATGTATTTGATTTCTGCCCCACGGCTGCCTGGCAAAATAGCCAACACCGTATCTTCCGGCTCTAAGCCCAACGCCTTACGGGCCGCCAAACGGTCTGGCTCCAGCGGAATCACATTTGCCAAAGGGTGCCCTACATACGTGGCGGCAATCCCATGACGGGCCAACAACTCTGGCTCGAATGGAAAGACACACAGCACATGGTGGGCCGCCCGGCGAATTTTTTCTACCCGTTTGGCACGCCAAGCCCAAATAGAAGGGCAAATAAAATGCACGGTCTTGATCCCAGCGGCCCGCAAATCACGTTCCAGCCCCAGATTGAAATCGGGGGCATCCACCCCAATGAATACATCCGGCTTGTCTTGCAACAATCGCGTGCGTAACTGGCGGCGGATCTGGATGATTTCCCCCAGGCGGCGCAACACTTCAAGGCTATAACCATGTACGGCCAGCTTGTCGCTGGGCCACCATGCCTCAAACCCCCGCCGGGCCATTTGTGGGCCACCAATGCCTTGGCTGGGCAAGCCGGGCCAATAGTGCTGCATACCGTCCAGTAGCAACCCGGCCAGTAAATCGCCAGAGGCTTCGCCTGCCACCATGGCAATGCGGGGTAGATGCTTGCTCATCAGTGTCTGCCTAGCGGGCAATACCGCGTGCGGATGCCTCAAGGAAGGCCAATAACAAGGCAATATCGTCAGTAGCTTCCGGGTAGGTGGCGGGCAACTCAGCAATCGCGCTGCGGGCGGCATCCAGCGTCAGACCCTGCCGGTACAACAGGCGGTGCATCTGCTTGACAGCCGCGATGCGGGCCGGAGAAAACCCGCGTCGGCGCAGCCCTTCCAAATTAAAGCCACGCACCGCCAACGGGTTGCCGTCCACCATCATGAACGGCGGCACATCTTGCGAGATATGGCTGGCAAAACCGGCCATCACATGGGCACCCACTTGAGTGAACTGGTGCACGCCCGTCAGGCCACCAATGATGGCGTAATCGCCCACTTGCACATGGCCTGCCAATGTTGCATTGTTGGCAAGAATGGTCTGGTTACCCACCACACAATCGTGGGCGATATGGACATAAGCCATGATCCAGTTGTCATTGCCAATGGTGGTTATGCCTTGGTCTTGTACCGTACCAGTATTGAAGGTGCAGAATTCGCGAATGGTGTTGCGATCCCCAATCACCAATCGGGTGGGTTCACCTGCATATTTCTTGTCTTGCGGGGCGGCGCCCAACGAGGCAAATTGAAAGATGCGGTTGTCCTGCCCGATAGTGGTGTGCCCCTCAATGACACAATGGGCTCCCACCGTAGAACCCGCCCCTATCGTGACGTGGGGGCCAATGACGGCATAAGGCCCAATGGTGACGCTGCTATCTATCTGCGCGGCAGCATCGACCAACGCCGTAGAGTGAATCGTGCTCACAGCCAAAACCTGCCACTCCCGCTTAGGCCACGCTGCGCATGGTACACATCAGTTCAGCCTCGCAAGCGACCTCCTCACCCACGCGCCCCACGCCCTTGAACTTCCAGATACCGCCACGCACCCGATCGATGGTGATATCGAGAATGAGCTGGTCACCCGGCTCTACAGGCCGCTTGAAGCGTGCGCTGTCGATGCCCACAAAATAATAGATATTGTTCTCATCGGGCACCTGCCCCATCGCATCAAAGGCCAACAGCCCTGCCGCTTGCGCCAAAGCCTCCAGAATCAGCACACCCGGCATGACCGGACGGCCTGGAAAATGACCTGTGAAGTAAGGCTCATTGAACGTGACGTTCTTGATCGCCCGGATGCGCTGATTGCGCTCCAACTCCACCACACGATCCACCAACAAAAAAGGATAGCGGTGGGGCAGTTGCTTGAGAATTGCGTGGATGTCCATCATGATCGGTTCCGTTCAGGCTGCGTCAGGGCCGCGCTCTAGCGCCTTGATGCGTTCACGCAGCCGGTGTAGTTGTTTGAGTGTGGCAGCGTTTTTTTCCCATTGCGCATTGTCATCAATGGGAAACATGCCGGTGTAATGTCCGGGGCGGTTGAGTGAATGTGTGACGACAGTGGCCGCAGAAACGTTGACGCCATCGGCCAAGGTTAAATGCCCCAGCACAACGGCACCACCACCAATGGTGCAATGAGAACCAATGGTGGCGCTGCCCGCTACACCCACACAACCGGCCATGGCCGTGTGTTGGCCGACACGCACGTTGTGACCAATTTGCACCAGATTATCCAACTTGACACCATCTTCAATCACGGTGTCCTGCAATGCACCCCGGTCAATACAGGTATTGGCGCCAATTTCCACATCGTCACCAATGCGTACCGCACCGAGCTGCTCAATTTTGATCCACTGTTTCTGCTGGGGGGCAAAACCAAAACCATCAGCACCAATCACCACCCCAGGATGCACAATACAGCGCGCACCAATCTGGCAACCTTCGCTGACCGTGACCCGAGATTTGAGCACCGTACCAGCACCAATGACCGCACCGCGCTCGACCACACACAAAGGGCCAATCGAGGCCGTAGGGTCGATCACAGCCGCGGGATCAACCACCGCGCTCGGATGAATACCGGCAAGCACTGGGACAGCGTGGCGCTGCTTCCAGAGCTGCGTGGTTCTGGCAAAGTAGGCGTAAGGATCGTCACTGACGATACAAGCCCCCCGCACCAGTGCAACCTCCCGCAATGCAGGGGCCACAATGACACAGGCCGCCCGGGAGGCGGCCAGTTGCTGCCGATAGCGGGGATTGCTCAAGAAACTGAGCTCTTGCGGCCCCGCCACTTCCAGCGGGGCCAGACGCTCTATGGTGACTTGAGGGTTTCCCTCCAGTGAGCCACCCAGCGCCGCAACGATTTCACCAAGAGACAAGCTCACGCGCCACCCACCTGCCAAAACTGCGCCTTACTTGGCTGCGGCATTCAACGCCTTGATCACTTTGTCAGTGATGTCGTGCTTGGGATTGATGTAAACCGCCTGATCCAGAATCACATCGTATTTTTCTGCCTCTGCCACCTGCTTGACCACCTTGTTGGCACGCTCCAACACTTGGGCCAGTTCTTCATTTTTGCGGGTGTTCAGGTCTTCTTGAAACTCGCGGCGCTTGCGTTGCAGGTCACGGTCTTGATCCACCAATTGGCGCTGGCGGGCCAAACGCTGGCTCTCCGCCATCGTGGGTGCTTCACGCTCGAATTTTTCTGTAGCAGCCTTCAGGGCGTTGCCTTGGTCGATGATTTCCTTGTCGCGGCGGGAAAACTCCTGCTCCAGACGGCCTTGTGCCGCTTTGGCCGTGCCAGCTTCACGGAAGATGCGATCGGTGTTGACAAAGCCGGCCCTGAAGTCCTGCGCCTGTACAGGTGCAGCCACAACCAAGGAACCCAGCACCAGTGCCAGGGACAGAGAGCGAGAAAATGTTTTCATTAGAAAGACGTTCCAATCTGGAATTGCAGTTTCTGGATTCTATCGCCAGCAAACTTACGCACTGGCTGTGCAAAGGCCAGACGCAGTGGCCCCAAGGGAGAAATCCAACTCAAACCCAAGCCCACAGATGCCCGCATATCACCCCAAGCGACCTTCTCGTTTTCGCCAAACACATTGCCTGCGTCAACAAAGGTAAACATGCGCAAAGTGCGGTCGTTACCCGCCCCTGGGAAGGGCGTGATCAACTCCAGGTTAAGCGTGACTTTTTTCGGGCCACCCAAAGACGCCCCTGTCACATCGCGTGGCCCCAACGTACCTTGGTCAAAACCACGCACCGAACCCAGACCACCCGAGTAGAAATTCTTGAACACTGGGAAGGGTCGGTTGTTCATCCCTTTGCCCCAGCCCAATTCTCCATTGAAAGCCAGCGTAAATCGCTTGCTCAATGGCACATATTGCTGATACTGGTAATTGGCACGCACGTAACGCGCGTCACCAGCCACCGACCATTCAGAATTCAGGCGCTGATAGCGGCCGGTGTTGGGTGCCAGCGCGCTGTCGCGGGCATCACGCGCCCAGCCAATGGTCAGAGGCACGGAAGTGCTGGTATCGCCAAACTCGTCTGCGTAGGCCAAGTAAGCCGCTGGGATATTGGTGCCCGCCTTAATCTGGTTGCGCTCGGCACCACCACCAAAGAATACGGTATCGGTCTCACTGAACGGAATGCCAAAACGGACGCTGGCCCCGGTGCTGATCAACTCGTAGTTGCCGCCCTGGTCTTGATAGGGCTTGTTGGTACGATGGTACAGGTCGAGGGTGCGCGAAATACCATCGGCTGTGAAATATGGGTTGGTGGTACTAAAAACCAAATTGCGGTTGTACTTGCTGGTATTGACATCCACCCCAAGGTAGTTGCCAGAACCAAACACATTTTCTTGCTTGATGGAGAAAGAGAACGATACCTTCTCGGCGCTCGAGAAGCCAGCGCCCAATTGCAGCGATCCGGTTGGCTTTTCCGCTACGGTAACGACCAAATCCACCTGATCGGGAGCGCCAGGGACTTCCTGAGTCTCAATGTCCACACTGGTGAAGTAACCCAACCGATCTACCCGGTCGCGGGAGAGACGGATTTTCTCGCCGTCGTACCATGAGGATTCAAACTGGCGGAATTCGCGGCGAATGACTTCATCGCGGGTGCGGTTGTTACCTGCCAACTGAATGCGGCGCACATAGGCTCGACGCGATGGCTCGGCCTGCAACACCAGTACCACCCGATTGTTTTCTCGGTCAATTTCTGGGGCGGCTTCTACACGGGCAAAGGCAAAACCAAAATTACCAAAATGCTCTGAGAATGCCTTGGTGGTCTCGGCTACTTGGTCAGCGTTGTAAGGCTCACCGGGGCGAATGGCTACCAATGCCTTGAATTCGTTCTCACGCTCCAGGTAGTTGCCCTCGAGCTTGACTGCCGACACCACGTAAGGCTCACCCTCCGTGACGTTGATGGTGATGGAAATATCCTGCTTGTCGGGCGAAATAGCCACCTGGGTCGAATCGATGCGGAACTCCAGATAGCCCCGTTGCAGGTAGTAAGAGCGCAGTGCTTCCAGATCGGCATTGAGTTTGGAGCGTGCATAACGGTCGGACTTGGTATACCAACTCAACCAGCCCCCGGTATCCTGATTGAACAAGTCTTTCAAGGTGGCATCACTGAATGCCTTGTTGCCCACGATCTGAATATCTTTGATGCGTGCGCTCTCGCCTTCGACAATGGTGAAGCTGAGGTTCACCCGGTTACGCTCCACAGGAGTGACGGTGGTGACCACCTCGGCCCCATAAAACCCTTTGTTGATGTATTGGCGCTTGAGCTCTTGCTCGGCCCGATCGGTCAGCGCCTTGTCATAGGGGCGGCCATCGGCCAAGCCCACATCGCGCATACTCTTTTTGAGTGCATCCTTATCAAACTCGCGGGTGCCTGCAAAATCCACATCGGCAATGGTAGGGCGCTCTTCAACCACCACCACCAGCACATTACCATTGGCTTGCAGGCGCACATCCTTGAACACACCCAACGCAAACAAGGCACGGATAGCTGCGGCACCCTTTTCGTCGTTGTATTGTTCACCCACCCGCAGCGGCATGGAGGCAAACACAGTGCCTGGCTCAATGCGTTGTAAGCCCTCAATACGGATGTCTTGAACCTGGAAAGGCTCCAGTGCCCACGCTGCCTGGGCAGCAAAAATCATGGCGGCAACAGCCGATGCAGTACGCATGCCAAAGCGGTGGATATGTGTTTTCATGGATCAAGCGAATGCCACCGCTGCCATCCAGCGGTGTGCGTAAGATTAGCCGAAAAGCCGGGTGATATCGTTGAACAAGGCGATAGACATCATGAGCAACAGCAGAGCAACACCGCCACGCTGTAGGCGCTCCATCCAAGCATCGGAAACCCCTTTGCCTGTTACGCCCTCCCAAAGATAATACATCAGGTGCCCACCATCCAAGACCGGCAAGGGCAACAGATTGAGCACACCCAAGCTGACACTGATCAGTGCCAAGAACAACACATACTGGGTCAGCCCCATGCTGGCAGAACGCCCCGCATAATCGGCAATGGTGAGTGGGCCGCTCAGATTTTTGAGCGAAGCCTCTCCCACCACCATACGCCCCATCATGCGCAGGGTCAGCAGTGCTACATCCCAAGTGCGCACAGCACCATTCCAGAGACTTTCCCCCAGGCCATATTCCACCACCACCAGTTCAGGAGGAGCGCCCACATAAGCACCAATGCGGGCCACCATACCGGCGGGCTCCTGCATCAAATCTGGGGTCACTTCCAGTGTCAATACCTGCCCAGCACGTTGCAAACGCCAAGTCTGTGTGATGGGCTGACCTGCGCGGACAGAGGTTCGGATCAGTTCACGCAACTGTTGCCCATCAACCACATCAACAGCGCCCACCTGCAAGACCAAATCGCCCTCGCGCAAACCAGCCCGCTGACCGGCCCCTTCAGGCTTGAGGCTACCAATCAGTGGACGAGTCCAGGGTGAAACAATGCCCACCTTGCGCAAAAGCTGGGCATCAGCCTCTCGCACATCGAGTTGCTCGAAAGACAATACCACTGAACGCAAGCGCGCACCTTCTGCCGACTGCACCTCTAACCGAATTGAGGTTGTGTCCAGTGCCGCCTGGGTCAACATCCAGCGCAGGTCTTCAAACGAACGCACCGGACGGAGTTCTTCGCTCCCCATAGCTGCATTGCGCACCCAATCGCCACCCTGCAAACCGGCCTTTTGCGCAACTGACTCTGGCACCGGACTGGCTAGCCGTGCTACTGGCTCTTCCACCCCTGTCCAATTCACCCCTGCATACAGGAAGATAGCCAGTAGCAAATTGGCTACTGGCCCCGCAGCCACGATGGCGGCCCGCACCCGTAAAGGTTGCGTATTGAATGCCAAATGGCGCTCATGGGCTGGCACAGGTGCCTCGCGCTCATCCAGCATCCGTACATAACCGCCCAAAGGAAAGGCTGCCAGTACAAACTCCGTTCCGGACACAGGGGATTGCCAACGCCACAACGGTTGACCAAACCCCACAGAAAACCGCAGCACCTTGACACCACAAGCCACTGCCACCCGATAGTGCCCATATTCATGCACAGCAATCAGGATCCCCAATGCCAATACAAAAGCCACAACGGTCAGCATGGTAGAGATGTCTCCAGCAGGACAAACCGCTTCATGCAGCCATACGTGCCGCAGCACGGTGTGCGGCGGCACGGGCCTGTGCATCCAGTGCCAACAGATCTTGTAAAGAATCTGGATGTGCCGGCACTACCGCCGCCAAGGTGGCTTGATTCACCGCATGGATCTGATCAAAGCGGATGCGGCGCTCCAGAAAGGTGGCGACAGCGACCTCATTGGCAGCATTGAGCACCGCTGTGGTGCCTGTTGGTGCCTCCAGCGCCTCCCAGGCCAGCCGTAGCCCTGGAAAACGCCCTGGGTGACCGTGGTCGTCAATGGCCTCGAAAGTCATGGCGGAGAGCGCATGAAAGTCCAATGCAGCCGCTCCAGACTCGATGCGATCGGGCCAAGAAAGGCCGTAAGCGATTGGCACGCGCATATCGGGCGTACCCAACTGTGCCACCACCGAGGTATCGCGGTACTGCACCATCGAGTGAATGATGCTTTGTGGATGAATGACCACATCCAGCCGTGCCGGAGCCAAACCAAACAGATAACGGGCCTCAATCACCTCCAAGGCTTTGTTCATCATGGTGGCTGAATCAACCGAAATTTTGCGCCCCATCACCCAGTTGGGATGGGCACAAGCTTGCTCTGGGGTCACTTCCCGCAAGGTTTCGGGGGCTCGACTGCGAAATGGCCCCCCCGAAGCAGTCAGGATAATTTTTTCGACCCGCCGCTCCCAAGTAGAAGGGTCTTCGGGCAGGGATTGGAAAATAGCGGAGTGCTCGCTATCGATGGGCAACAGGGTTGCACCACCTTCACGCACGGCACGCATAAACACCTCGCCCCCCACCACCAGCGCCTCTTTGTTTGCCAACAGCAATCGTTTGCCAGCCCGTGCAGCCGCCAGACAGGGAGCCAAACCCGCCGCACCCACAATGGCGGCCATCACCGCATCCACATCAGGGTGGGCTGCAATGGTTTCTAGCGCATCAGGGGTAGAGAGCACTTGGGTTGTCAGCCCCTGGGCTTGCATTTTGTCTGCCAGCAGCTGTGCATGGGGGGCACTGGCCATGACAGCATAACGGGGCCGGAACTGGGCACATTGCGTCAGCATCAAGTCCACTTGGGTGGCAGCACTGAGAGCAAAAACCTCAAAACGCTCTGGATGGCGTGCCAGCACATCCAAGGTATTGCTACCAATCGAGCCGGTCGAACCCAGCACCGTAATCCGTTGTTTCATGGGCTTCTTGTGCTCGCTTTTTACAGCAAAGAGAAAAACATCATCGCCAAAGGCAGGGTCGGCAGCAAGGCATCTACGCGGTCTAACACACCACCGTGACCAGGTAACAGGCGGCTACTGTCTTTAGCACCTGCAGCACGCTTGATGAGTGATTCGACCAAATCACCCGCCACACTCATCGCCACCATAAACAACACCACAGGCAACAGCAACCACCAGCTTTGCTGGGCTAGGCGCGCAAACAAACTGGCCACGGGTGTATGCCAAGCAGCCTCGGCTGCTACCCAGCCCCAAGCCAACAACAGCACACCCACCGCCGCGCCACCCACGCCTTCCCATGTTTTACCAGGGCTGATGGATGGTGCCAACTTCTGGCGAGTGAAACGCAAACCCAATGCCCGGCCTGCACCGTAGGCGGCAATGTCGGCCACCCACACCAAGGCCAGCGCCGAGAGCAAAAAATTGATACCTACCAGACGGGCTTGCACCGCTGCCAGCCAAGCCAGCCACAGCGCCACGACCCCAGCGACCAACCGCACTGTCATCGGAATGCGTGGCCAACCCGTGACCCCCGCACGCAACATGAGCACCACACTCACCACCCAAAACAGCCCAGCGCCCAACCACAATGGCATCAGGGCTTGCTGTAGCCAACCTAGCCACCAAGTCAGTAAACACAATGCCACACAGCCTGCACCTAACAACAAAGCAGGCAACATGGCACAGCCATTGAGCCGTCCCCACTCCCAAGCGGCAGCCGCCATCAGCACCAATACCACCAAGGCAAAAGGCACAAACGAGGGATAGATCAGGGCTGGCAACAAAATTGCCAGCAAAGCCAAGGCCGTGAGTACGCGCTGTTGCAGCATGGTGCCCTTTCAGGCTGGCAAAGAGGGGCTAGGCACGGCCAGCACTTGCTCGGAGGTTTTACCAAAACGGCGCTCACGCGTGCGGTAATCGGCAATCGCTGCGTCTAATGCAGCTTCATCAAAGTCGGGCCAGAGTTTATCGCTGAACAACAGTTCAGAGTAAGCCGACTGCCAGAGCAGAAAATTACTCAGGCGCATCTCCCCACCGGTGCGAATGAGCAAATCGGGATCAGACACCCCCGACAGAGCCATTGCTGCATTCAAACTAGCTTCAGTGATCGGCTCGCCACGAGCAGCCAATGTGGCCGCTGCTTGGGCAATATCCCAACGGCCACCATAATTAAAGCAAATGTTGAGCAGCAAGCGGCTGTTGTGGGCGGTGGTGGCTTCGGCCTGCTCCAAGCCTTGACGCACCCTAGAGGACAAACTGACGCGGTCGCCAATAAAGCGCACACGCACGCCATCCTTGCACAACTGGGGCACTTCACGCGATAAGGCCAAAGCCAGCAAGTCCAACAGACCCGTGACCTCTTCAGCAGGACGGCCCCAATTTTCGGAAGAAAACGCAAATACCGTCAGCACGGCCACACCCCGCTGTGCACAAGCTTGCACACATCGACGCAAGGCTGTTACACCCTGTTTGTGCCCGGCCAGACGCGGCAGGAAACGGCGCTGAGCCCAACGCCCATTGCCATCCATCACGATGGCAATATGGTGGGGAACTGGTGCAGAAAGAGCGGTAGACACAGAACGCTGCTGCCTGGCCTCAAACCGCCATAATTTCTTGCTCTTTGGCCGCTACCAGCGTATCGATCTCAGCAATATGCCGGTCTGTGACTTTCTGAATTTCGGTTTCAGATCGCTTTTGCTCGTCTTCAGAAGCGAGCTTGTCTTTGACAAGCTTTTTCACCGATTCGTTGGCATCACGGCGCAGGTTGCGAATGGCAATTTTGGCCGACTCGCCCTCGTTGCGCGCCAACTTGGTCATCTCTTTGCGGCGCTCTTCGCTCATAGGAGGCATGGGCACGCGAATCAAATCCCCCATCGAGGCGGGGTTCAGACCCAAATCACTCTCACGGATGGCTTTTTCGATCTTGGAGCCCAAGTTCTTTTCCCACGGCTGCACGCTGATGGTGCGCGAATCCAGCAGCGACACATTGGCCACTTGGCTCAGGGGCACCATCGAGCCATAGTATTCGACGTGGATCACATCCAACAAAGCCGGATTGGCCCGACCTGTGCGGATTTTTTGCAGGTTGCTTTTGAAAGCCACAATGGACTGATCCATTTTGGTTTCCATGGTTTTCTTGGTATCGGCAATCGTCATGTTGTTTCCTGAAATGCAATGCTGGCCCATGTGCCACACAGCGTGGCAATACAGACCCACATGTCAAGCGTAAACCAGCGTGCCTTCATCTTCACCGAGCACCACACGCTTGAGGGCGCCAGGCTTGATGATGGAAAACACTTTTACAGGCAGTTTCTGGTCGCGGCACAGGGCAAAAGCGGTAGCGTCCATGATGCCCAGATTGCGCACCATCGCCTCATCAAAGCTCAACTGAACATAGCGCGTGGCGGTAGGATCTTTGTGCGGATCGGCAGAATAGACACCATCTACCTTGGTAGCCTTTAGCACCAGTTCGGCCCCAATTTCGGCCCCCCGCAAAGCAGCCGCAGTGTCGGTGGTGAAGAAGGGGTTGCCGGTGCCAGCAGCAAAAACCACCACCTTGCCTTCTTCGAGGTATTGCAGGGCCTTGGGACGCACATAAGGCTCGACCACCTGCTCAATCGAGATGGCCGACATCACACGCGCTGTCAGACCCTGGCGATCCATGGCATCGGCCAGCGCCAAGGCATTCATCACCGTGGCCAGCATACCCATGTAGTCTGCTGTGGCGCGATCCATACCTGCCGATCCGCCCGCAACCCCACGGAAGATATTGCCCCCACCAATCACCACGGCCACCTCTACCCCCATGGCGGTGACTTCGGCCACTTCAGAGACCATGCGCTCGATGGTTGCTCGGTTAATACCAAAAGCATCATCGCCCATCAGGGCCTCGCCCGACAACTTGAGCAGGATGCGCTTGTAGGCCGGTGTCACGAGGGTCATGGGAAATTCTCCGTAAGGGTAGGTGATGAAAGGGGAAATGGGTGGGGCCAGTCAACAATCAGGCAGCAGCCTTGGCAGCGGCCACTTGGGCAGCCACTTCAGCAGCAAAGTCGTCAACCTTCTTCTCAATGCCTTCGCCCACTACGTACAGGGTAAAGCCCTTGATGGTGGTGTTGGCGGCCTTGAGCATCTGAGCCACGGTTTGCTTGCCATCGGCAGCCTTGACGAACACTTGGTCAGCCAGTGAGACTTCCTTGAGGTACTTGGCTACAGAGCCTTCGACCATCTTGGCAACGATGTCGGCGGGCTTGCCCGATTCGGCAGCCTTGGCAGTTGCCACGCTGCGCTCTTTTTCGATCAGGTCGGCAGGCACTTCGGCGCTGGTCAAGGCCACGGGCTTCATGGCGGCCACATGCATAGCCACGTCCTTGGCAGCCGTAGCATCACCTTCATACTCGACCACTACGCCAATGCGCGAGCCGTGCAGGTAGGAAGCCAATTGGCTACCGCCCGAGAAGGTCTTGAAGCGGCGGAAAGACATGTTCTCACCGATCTTGCCGATCAGACCCTTGCGCACGTCTTCCAAGGTGGGGCCAAAGCTGTCTTGCTCGTAGGCCAGAGCGCCCAGTGCTGCTACATCGGCAGGATTGTTTTGTGCCACCAGCTTGGCAGCAGCATTGGCCATAGCGATGAAGCTATCGTTCTTGCTAACGAAGTCGGTTTCGCTGTTGACTTCGATCAGACCACCCACATTGCCTTCAATGTGCACAGCCACCACGCCTTCAGCGGTGATGCGCGAAGCAGCCTTGCCTGCCTTGGTGCCCAGCTTGACACGCAGCAACTCTTCGGCCTTGGCCATGTCGCCATCGGCTTCGGTCAGTGCCTTTTTGCATTCCATCATCGGGGCATCGGTCTTAGCGCGCAGTTCAGCGACCATGCTTGCGGTAATTGCAGCCATTTGTTTTCTCCGTATTCAGTTCAATCGATTCAAGATAAAAAAAGGGGGCTACATCAGCCCCGCTTTTTACCGCGATCCGCGCAGTGAGGCTGGCCGATTAGGCGGCAGCGTCTTGCACTTCCACAAACTCGTCGGTACCTTCAGGTGCAGCCACGGCACGGGCTACATCTTCCACGGCATTGGCACGGCCTTCGATGATGGCGTCAGCAATCACGCGGGCGTACAGATCCACGGCCTTGGCCGAGTCGTCGTTGCCGGGGATAACGTAGCCAATGCCATCGGGCGAGTGGTTGGTATCGACCACACCAATCAGTGGGATGCCCAGCTTCTTGGCTTCAGCGATAGCAATCTTGTGGAAGCCCACGTCGATGACGAAGATGGCATCGGGCAAAGCGGTCATGTCTTGAATGCCGCCAATGTCCTTTTCCAGCTTTTCGATCTCGCGAGCAAACATCAGCTGCTCTTTCTTGCTCATGGCTTCCAGACCAGCTTCTTGCTGGGCCTTCATGTCCTTGAGGCGCTTGATCGAAGTCTTGACCGTCTTGAAGTTGGTCAGCATACCGCCTAACCAACGCTGGTTGACGAAAGGCACGCCAGCACGGGCGGCTTCAGCAGCGATGGTGTCGCGGGCTTGGCGCTTGGTACCCACCATGAGGATGGTGCCGCCATTGGCCGACAGTTGCTTGGCAAACTTGGCGGCGTCCTGCAACAAAGGCAGAGACTTTTCCAAGTTGATGATGTGAATCTTGTTGCGATGGCCGAAGATGAACGGGGCCATCTTGGGGTTCCAGAAGCGGGTTTGGTGACCAAAGTGGACACCGGCTTCCAGCATTTCGCGCATGGTAACGGACATGGTATTTTTCCAAAGGTTGGGTCTAAAACCCAGCCCGACATTTGTGCCCAATACGGACGACAACACCTTGAATGGGCTGGTTTGGGATTAGTCTTGCCACTAGACTGTAGTGCCCAAGGAAACGGCCTCTGACAGTCGGCAAAACCCTAATATTCTAGCATATCCATGATGAACGACCTTGACACCACACGGCAACTGGTGCAGCGTGGCCAAAGCAGCGCCAGCGCCGAGATGGAGCGCAGCATTGCCAGCGCCCAGTCTTCAGCCTGTGCACATGCCTTTACCCGCACGATGTTTGAGGAGGCGCGCCACCATGCTGCACAGCCTGCGGTGGCACGGTTGCCACTGGCGGGGCTGGCAGTCTCGGTGAAAGACCTGTTTGACATTGAAGGCCAGCCCACTCCGGCAGGTTCTGTGGCGCTCGCCCATGCGCCAGTGGCTCGACAAGATGCGCCTGCCGTAACCCGGCTGCGCACAGCAGGCGCTGTGCTCATCGGGCGGAGCAACATGGTGGAATTTGCTTTCTCGGGTGTGGGCACCAATCCGCACTTTGGCACCCCTGCCGCCTGGGATGGACGCTTTGGTGCCTTGCCCGGCCCAGCACTTGTGCCAGGAGGTTCCTCCTCAGGGGCCGCTATCTCGGTAGCCACTGGGGCTGCATTTATTGGCTTGGGTTCTGACACAGGTGGCTCATTGCGCATTCCAGCAGCACTCAACGGTCTTGTTGGCTTCAAGAGTACGGCCAGGCTGGTGCCCACCGCTGGCATGGTGCCACTGTCCCCCACCTTAGATACAGTAGGCGCACTGACACGCTCCGTGCGTGACGCAGTGCTGGCCCATGAGGTATTGGCTGCACGGCGCGTCCGGCACAATCCAGTCCCCTTATCGGGTTGGCGGCTGGCGGTGCCGGGGGCACTTTTTTTGGAGTCTCTGGACAGCCATGTGGCCCATGTCTTTGCCCGCACACTACAGACCCTACGCCGTGCAGGCGCCCACATCACCGAAATGGCCTTGCCAGAGACCACCGATGTACTGGCTTTGCAAACAGGCGGTGGTCTGACAGCGGCAGAAAGCTACGCTTGGCACCGCCAACTGCTCAGCCAATATGGCCCGCAATACGACCCACGCGTGCGCAGCCGCATTGAGCGGGGGGCCAGCATGTTGGCGGCTGATTATTTGGATCTGCTACGCACGCGCCAACACTGGATGGAACGGATGCAACGTCAGTTGGCCAATGTCGATGCTTTGCTGTCTCCCACCGTACCGATTGTGGCCCCCAGCATAGCCTCCGTGGCGCCTGCCAGACACCAAGATGCTGCCCAAGATGCCGAGCGCGATGCCGAATTCTTCCGCACCAATGCGCTGCTGCTGCGCAATACCAGCGTAGTTAATTTGCTGGATGGCTGTGCGTTGTCACTGCCCTGCCACCAGCAAGGTGAATGGCCTGTGGGCTTGATGCTCTGGCACACCGCACTCCATGACGATACGGTGCTGCATATTGGGCTGCGTGTTGAGGAAGCTCTGGCTCGGCAGTAGCCCGCTACGGCTTAATTTTTTCTCCAGATACAGCCCAAGACTGGCTACAGTGTCTGTGATGTAGTTTTGGCTGCATCTTCTGTGCGCCCGACTTGGTCGGGGTCGGCATTTTGATGGCCCTTCGAGTAAGAAAACATGGACAACCACTACCTTACCCCGCTCTTTTCCCCTCAATCGATTGTCGTTTTTGCGGGCCAGCCAGATGCCCCAGACACCCAAACGGCGCAAGCACGGATGTTGTGTGAATCGCTCAAGGCGCAACAGTACAGCGGCTCGCTTCAGTTCATCAGCATACAGTCCACCGGCACGCTGGCTGATCTGGCACAAACCAAGGCAGATTTGGCCATCATTGCCCTGCCCCCAGACGAGGTGGGCAATGCCCTAGAGCTGGCCGGACGAATGAAGTGCCGCTCGGCACTGGTCATCTCCAGCAGCACCAGTGCAGAAGAGGCTGCCCGGCTCAAGCATATTTCAGAGCGTGAAGGCATTCATCTGCTGGGCCCCAACTGCCTAGGCTTGCAACGCCCGCCCCTGCACCTCAATGCCAGCGCAGCAGGCGCACTGGCGCACACAGGATCACTGGCACTGGTATGCCAGTCTGGTGCGCTCACTTCCTCCATTTTGGACTGGGCACGCAACAATGGCGTGGGTTTTTCCTCCGTGGTGTCGCTCGGCCCCAATACCAGCATCGACATTGCCCAAGTGCTCGACTTCCTGGCACACGACCGCCTCACGCAAAGCATCGTGGTTTACATGGAAGGCATCAGCAACGCACGCCGGTTCATGAGCGCCCTGCGCTCGGCGGCCAATGCCAAACCGGTGGTGGTGCTCAAGGGGGGGCGCAAGGCCGCAGGCAACGAGGCAGCACAAACCCACAGCGGCGCCATTGTTGGCAGCAACGATGTATTTGATGCCGCTCTGCGGCGGGCTGGTGCCGTGCGCGTGCGCTCATTTGTCGAATTGTTCTCTGCCACCAAATGCCTGGCTTCGCGCTACCGCCCAGTGGGCAAACGGCTGGCTATTGTGGCCAATGGCGGTGGCCCCGGTGTGCTGGCAGCCGACTGGGTGAACGAAATTGGCCTAGAACTGGGCAAGCTCTCGCCAGAATCCATCAGCGCACTACGACCACAGCTGTCCAGCCGGGCCTCACTCACCGACCTGATCGATCTGTCTGAATGTGCTGGCCCCGAACACTACCAAGCCGCCATTGAGGCAGCCAACAAAGAGCGCCAGATTGACGGCGTGCTGGCTATTTTTTCTCCACGCCCTGGCGCCGATGCCGAAGCTATTGCCCAAGCATTGGCTAACGCCAAAGCCCACATGGCCAAGCCCTTGCTGACTTGCTGGATGGGCGATGCCTCTGTGGGCCCAGGACGCAGCATACTCAAAGATGCGGTTATTCCGAGCTTTCGGACACCTGAAGCTGCCGTTGGAGCCTTTGGCAACATTGCTTCGTTTTACCAAAACCAGCAACTGCTGCAACAAACGCCTTCACCGCTGTCCACCTTGGCCAAACCCGACATCGAGGGTGCCCGGCTGGTGATTGAAAGCGCCTTGGCCGAGCGGCGCAAGGTACTGACTGAAATGGAATCGAAAACGCTGTTGGCGGCCTTTCACATCCCAGTCACCAAGACCATTTTGGCCCGCAGCGCCCACGAGGCCATGATGATTGCCACGCAGCTGGGCTTCCCGGTGGCACTCAAAATTGATTCGCCCGATATCACACACAAATCCGACGTGGGGGGCGTGGCCCTCAACATCATGAACGGCACCAGCGCCCGTGACACCTTTACCGACATGGTGCAACGTGTGGCCCAGGCACAACCCCAAGCGCGCATCAATGGCGTTACGGTGCAAAAGATGGCCCGAACACACCGGGGCCGCGAAATTTGCATTGGTCTGGTCTGCGACGACCCCTTTGGCCCGGTGATCTCTTTCGGTGCTGGTGGCACCATGATTGAACTGATCAACGACAAAGCAATGGAATTGCCCCCATTGAATCAATTTTTGTCACACCGTCTGATCGAGCGTTCGCGTGTGGCCGAAACCTTGGGGGCTTGGCGCGGTACTGGCCCCGCCAATCTGGAGGCGCTCGAGCAAATTCTGCTGCGCGTCTCTGAAATGGCCTGCGAACTGCCCCAATTGCGCGAGATGGACATCAATCCCATCATCGTGGATGAACACAGTGCTGTGGCCGTAGATGCGCGCATTGCAATTGACCATGCACCCCAATCCAACACCAGCGGCAACCTGCAATACAGCCATCTGGCTATCCTGCCCTACCCAGCCCGCCACGAGCAAATCTGGCCGCTGCGCGGTGGCGGTGAATACACTATTCGACCGATCCATCCAGGCGATGCGCAAATGCTGCAAACGCTGGTGCAGAGCTTGTCGCCGCAAAGCCGCTATTACCGGTTTGTTTCCTCTATGGCGGAATTGCCACCTTCGATGCTGGCACGCTTCACGCTGATCGATTACGACCGTGAGATGGCGCTTGTAGCCATCCACAAACAGCGCACGGCTACCGAAGATGGAGAGATCCATGAAACCGAACGCATGGTGGGTGTATCGCGCTACGTCACCAACCCCGATCGCACCAGTTGCGAATTCGCTTTGGTGGTGGCCGATGACTTCAATGGCAAGGGGTTGGGCTCACGCCTGATGCACAGCATCATGGACGTAGCACGCGAGAAGGGTCTGAACGACATTGAAGGCTTGGTATTAGCCAACAACAGCCCCATGCTCAAATTGATGCGTAGCCTAGGATTCGCCATCAAGTCTTACGAAGAAGACCCCGACTTCAAGCTCGTCACCCACAAGCTCTAAAAGTCTTTTGCCATGTACCGCATCACACCTGGGCCAGCACATGCCTTACTGGACAGTGCGAGCACAAGGCAACTGGAGACTGCCGCAGCAGCCCTGTTGCCACCGCACACCCTGATGCAACGGGCGGGGCTGGCGCTAGCGCAGTTAGCCAGAGCGTTGGCACCCCATGCACGCACCTTTTGGATAGTCTGTGGCCCCGGTAACAACGGTGGTGATGGCTTTGAGGCAGCGATGCACCTGCACCAACACAACCTGCCTGTAGTCGTCACTTGGTTGGGCGAACGTGAGCGACTCCCAGCAGACGCGCTCCGCTCTTGGCAACGTGCCCAGCAGGCCGGTGTGTGCTTCTCTAACCAGCCTCCGGCCTTGGGGCCGCAAGATCTGTGCATTGATGCCCTGTTGGGGGTGGGGCTGTCCGCCAGCGGACAACGCCCTTTGTCGGCCCATCATCCACTGCTGAGTACCTTGGCCCAGATACGCTCCTGCACTGCGCCAGTGCTGGCTGTCGATGTGCCTAGCGGCTTGCTGGCTGACACGGGTCAGTTTGCTACAGGACTGGCCCCAGCGCCTGGCACCCTGAATGCCAACCCTCGCCATACCCTGAGTTTGCTCACGCTCAAGCCAGGGTTATTCACAGGGGCAGGGCGCGATGCCGCAGGCACCGTCTGGTTTGATGATTTGGGCTGCCCTCAGCTCCCACAGCAACCCACCGCCTGGCTCAATGCTCGCCCAGCACCAGCCACACGCCTGCATGCCAGTCACAAGGGAAACTATGGTGATGTGGCTGTCATCGGTGGGGAGGGCTTGGGCCAGCGCGGCATGGGCATGGGTGGTGCGGCCTTGCTCGCCGCCCGAGCAGCACTGCACAGCGGTGCTGGACGCGTCTTGCTGTGCCTGTGCGATGACGCCAGCCCCAGCATAGACACCGTGCAACCCGAACTGATGCTGCGCCATATCCAAGCTCTGAACCTTGAGCAGTTGACCGTGGTCTGTGGCTGCGGCGGCGGCCAAGCCATCCATGCAGTTCTGCACCAAATACTGACCCACTCGGCGCAGCTGGTGCTTGATGCCGATGCGCTTAATGCAATCGCTGTTGATCCCTTGCTGCAAGAAGCCCTGCAAGCGCGTGCGCATCGTCAACACCACACGGTGCTCACGCCGCATCCACTAGAGGCAGCACGGCTGCTTGGCACGGAGGTGGGCTGGGTGCAAGCACAGCGTTTACAGGCAGCCCAACAACTCGCACAACGTTTTGGGTGTATCACTGTGCTCAAAGGCACTGGCACCATCATTGCCACACCAAATCAACCCCCACGACTCAATCCTACAGGCAATGCCCGACTGGCCAGTGCAGGCACCGGCGATGTGCTGGCCGGCATGGTGGGCGCTTGTCTGGCCTTGGGTCTCAATCCAGATGCAGCAGCCTGCGGTGCAGTTTTTGCACACGGCGAGGCGGCAGACCTCTGGCCACCAAACCTACCACTGACCGCCAACGCACTGGCTTGCCGACTATTGCCACTGGCTTGAACCTGGGTGGCACACTGGGTCTAGCCCAGCCTTTTAGGAACGCCTACCACCACTTTTCGCCCGCCGCGCCTTGGCGTGGCCCTTCTTTGCCCCCACCACGCCTGCCGCATCGGTGCGCCCTGCAGGTTGGGCCTTGCTGCGTGCTGGGTTGTCTTTAGGACGGTCTTTGCTCCAATCTTTCGTCGGCCGTGCAGGCAGCCCCTCATCTTCATGGAGCAACCTGAAATCAATGCGCCGCGCATCCAAATCTACCCGGCCCACTTGCACCTGCACCCGTGTACCGATGGCATAACGGATGCCACTGCGCTCACCGCGCAACTCTTGGCGGGCTTCATCAAACTTGAAGTATTCGCCGCCCAGTTCAGTAATGTGTACCAGCCCTTCGACATACATGCTGTCTAACGTGACAAAAATGCCAAAGCTGGTCACCGCACTGACCAAACCGCTGTATTCCTCACCCAGATGCTCGCGCATGTATTTGCACTTGAGCCAAGCTTGCACATCGCGACTGGCCTCGTCGGCACGGCGCTCATTGGCGCTGCAATGCAAGCCCGCAGCCTCCCAAGACTGGGTTTCGGCCAATGCTGCGCCTGTTTCTTTCTTACGTGGCTTTTCTCCGGGAGCCAACGGTGGGGCCACACGTTTGGCCAGCCGTTTGGTCAACTTGGCATGGGCATCGCCAGGAGTGGGCAGTGCTGGCAATTGATACTTGGTATGGCTCAAAATCGCTTTGATCACCCGATGCACCAGCAAATCGGGGTAACGCCGAATCGGACTGGTAAAGTGCGTGTAGGCATCAAAGGCCAAGCCAAAATGTCCGCTATTGATGGGTGTGTAAATGGCTTGCTGCATCGAACGCAACAGCATGGTATGAATTTGCTGTGCATCGGGGCGGTCTTTGGTGGCCTCAGCAATCGCTTGGAATTCAGACGGCTGGGGATTCTCACTGATAGACATCCCCACGGCCATCGCCTTCAGGTAACTGCGCAGAATGTCTTGTTTTTCAGGCGTAGGGCCCTCATGAACGCGGTATAGGCCATGTTGTTTGCCTTGGGCAATAAAGTCGGCACTGCACACATTGGCGGCCAACATGGCCTCTTCGATCAGGCGATGGGCATCGTTGCGCGTACGCGGCACGATCTTTTCAATACGGCCATTCTCATCGCAAACAATCTGTGTCTCGGTGGTTTCAAAATCTACCGCACCGCGCGCTTGGCGTGCTTGCAATAGAGCCCGATACACATCATGCAAATTGAGTAAATCGCGCACACGCTCCGCACGCTTGGCCGCCTCAGGGCCACGGGTGTTAGCCAAAATAGCGGCCACCTCGGTATAAGTGAAGCGCGCATGGCTGAACATCACCGCCGGATAGAACTGGTAGGCATGGACTTCGCCCTTGGTCGTGACCAGCATATCGCAGACCATGCACAGACGCTCCACATCTGGATTGAGTGAGCACAAGCCGTTAGACAGTTTTTCAGGCAACATCGGAATGACGCGGCGCGGAAAATAGACGCTGGTGGCGCGGTCGTAGGCGTCAATATCAATGGCACTGCCGGTTTGCACATAATGGCTCACATCGGCAATAGCCACCAACAAGCGCCACCCCTTACTGCGCCCCACTTTGGCGGGCTCACAATACACGGCGTCATCAAAATCGCGTGCATCTTCGCCATCGATGGTCACCAGGGGGATATCGGTGAGGTCAATGCGCTGGCGTTTGTCGGTAGCGCGCACTTTATCGGGCAAGGCAGCCGCTTGTGCCAAGCAAGCCTCAGAAAAAATGTGCGGCACATCGTATTTGCGCACGGCAATTTCAATCTCCATGCCGGGGTCATCGACCTCGCCCAACACTTCAGTGATCCGCCCCACCGGCTGACCAAACAGCGCAGGCGGCTCAGTCAGCTCCACCACAACCACTTGACCGGGCTGTGCCTGCCCCAACGCATTGGCCGGAATCAACACATCTTGACCATAACGCTTATCTTCAGGGGCTACCAACCAAACACCGCTCTCTTGCAACAAACGACCTATCAGAGGACGTGCAGGACGCTCGATGATTTCGACCACCCGGCCTTCGGGGCGTCCACGCCGATCCTGACGCACCACGCGCACACGCACCCGATCTTGGTGCAGTACGGCCCGCATTTCATTGGGTGGTAAGAAAACATCCGGCTGACCATCGTCGCGCAACAAAAAACCGTGCCCATCCCGATGGCCCTGCACGCTGCCCTCAATTTCGTCCGAAGAAGGTGCTGCCTTGGTGTTAAATTTCATTTTTTTGGTATACAATCTGGTTCTTTCCTGAAATGCCCAGGTGGCGGAATTGGTAGACGCACTAGTTTCAGGTACTAGCGGGTAACTCCGTGGAGGTTCGAGTCCTCTCCTGGGCACCAAGTCTAACGACATGCAGCATTTTATGCCTTGTTTTCGACTTGGAAGTTTTAAGAAAATTTAAAAAGTTCTGGGTATTGTTTTACAATCCCATTCTTTCCTGAAAGCCCAGGTGGCGGAATTGGTAGACGCACTAGTTTCAGGTACTAGCGGGTAACTCCGTGGAGGTTCGAGTCCTCTCCTGGGCACCAAATTCAAAAGCCGTTGCATTGCGCAACGGCTTTTTTGTTTTTAACGCCTCCACCACGCCCCAAAAAAGCCCACAGGCGCATGCACCCGTGGGCCTCTATCTCACAAGGCAACTATCGGCTTAGGCCTTGCGCAGCAGTGCCTTGAGCACGTTCTGCAAACGGCGGGCGCTGGTGGCCTCGCTGGCACTGGCCAACACTGTGGCTACATCACGGCCCCAGGTTTCAGTGGGTGCTGGATCGTTGCGGCGCGTGAGCAATTGCAATTGCAACATACGCCGTGCCGACAACTGCTCTGCCGGAGTCGGCACTTCAGCAGCCATTTCTAGGCGCAGCAAAGATTGGGCAGCATCCCCTGTAGCAGCCTTACCCAAAGCCTGTGTCCATGCCGTGCGCACAGCGGGTGCCACCCGCCCACCCAGTTCTTGGGCAGAGGGCAACAGAGCCGGATCACGCTTTTCCCAAGCGGTAAGCAGCTGGGTCAAGGCTTCGCCATGTGCTTGGGCAGCCAACTTCTTCAGTGCCTGTTGGGCATGCTCCATGGCTTCACGCTGGGCGCGGAAGGCCGCATCACCCAAACGGGGGCCACGGTCTTCGAAGGCGGGAGCCCGATCAGCAAAACGACCCCCACGCGCATCTGGACGAACTCCATCACGGCCTGGACGGGCATCGCGGCGATCACCACCTGGTTTGCCATTACGGCCCACAGGGGCGGCAGCGGGGGCGTCTTTTTTCATACCGGGGCGGTCATCACCACGGACAGCCACCACCGGACGGCTGGCCGCCTTGGGGGCAGCCGTGGCAGCCTCTTCTGGCACGGCCTGCACATCGGCCGCCGTAGCGTCTGGGGTAGCTGCTGTCTCTGCTGCTGGTGCGGCTGTCCCTTGGTCGCTGGCCTGTGCCGCAGCATCTGCACGGGCTTGGGCCTGACCACGCAATGCTGCCTCCAATGCAGTCATGGCTTGGCGAATTTGCTGTGCATCGCCACTGGCATTGGCCGCTTCCAACGCTTTGGCAGCATCTACGACGGCACGGTCACGGGCGCTCAATTCGGTAGCCTGCTTTTCACGATCTGCCGTCTTGCGCTGGAAAGCATCGTCAATGGGTTTACGGAAGGTATCCCACAGCTTTTGCTCCTGCTTACGGTCCAAGGGCACGCCTTGGGCTTCGGCTTGCCAACGTTGTTGCAAGGCACGGATGGCATCAATGCGCAATGTTGGGGCAGCGCCCAACACCGTGGCTTCTTCAATCATGGCCTGACGGCGCAGAATGCTGGCCTTTTGTGCGGCCTCCAGTGGTGCCGCGGCTGCCGTGATTGCCTGCTTCCAAAGCGGTTGCAGCTCGGCAAAGAGCTTTTCACCCACATGACCACTGGCACGCCAGCGGTCGGCAAACTGGTACAGCGCGCGATTGACTGCTTTCCAGTCGGAAGAGGCGGCAGGGCTGGCAGCCCAAGCTTTGAGTTCCTCAATCAACGCCAACCGTTGGGCTTTATGTTCTGCTGCTTCAGCCCGAATCTTGTCTAACCACGCCTCCACGACCTTGTGCGCTGCATTGCAGGCCTCGTCAAATTTCTTCCACAGTGCGTGGTTGGGGGCACCGCCTTGGTCCGTTTTTTTCCATTGCTCGCGCAATTGGCGCAGACTTTCCTGAATCTTTCGGCCACCCAAAGACTGACCGTCGGGACGCTGGAGTAAGGCTTCGGCCTTAGTCACCAACTCTTCACGCACCTGATCAGCACTCCACCGCTGCCAGCCTTCGAGTTCACCCGCAGCCACCAATGCGCTATGCACCTGCTGCTCCAAGGCAGCATCAATGTGTTTGCCGTGGTCTTTCAGTACCGCACGCAAGGCAGCCGCAGCACCTGCGCTGGCTTTGCCATGTCCTTCTGCAGTTTCTTGCTCCAACTTGGCCAGGGCATCGCGAACCGACTGCACCGCCTTGGCGACCACTTCGGGAGCAACCTTGGGTTTAGCGACACGGGCCGGACGCTCGGCAACGGCCTCAGTGGGCAGGCCACGCGCAACACGCAATTCATCGGCCCAAACGGGCACAGGTGGCAGGGGAGCGGCGGCATCTTCTGCTGCTGCTACGGCCTGGGCCAAAGCGGGCTGGAAGGCATCCCACACGACCAGCAACTGGCCACGAGAGGCATCCAACAGGGCTGGAAAACGCGCCTCAACACTGACCCAGTTTGGGTCTCCGGCCAAGGCCTGCGCCTGATCCTGCCAATGTTGCACATCGGCACGCAACACCTCCAGTGCAGCCTGTGCATCACGCCAAGATTTGGTAGACAGCACCTCGATGCGCTGGGCTAACAGCACAGCGGCCTCACGCTGCACCTGCACACGGTGCTGCAAATCCTCAATCACCTTGATACGCTCAGCCAGTTGCACTTTCAGCAGCGACAGTGGCTCGCGCGACAGTGGAGCACCGGCCTTGGCCGCATCCCGCTGCCAAGCCAAGGCATCGGCAATATTGAGTTTGACCGCAGCCAACAACGCGTTGGCCTTGTCAGCCCATTCGGCAGCGATGGCTTCTTGGTTCTTAGCCCGGCGCAACTCATCAATGCGTTCGCGCACGGCGCGCGCCGCGCCCTTGTCACGGCCGCTCAGCTCTTTGAACACTTCTTGCAATTGTTCGGGGGTGGGCTGGGTAGAGAGCCACTCGCGGATACGCGCAGCACGCTCGCCCGACGTTGCCGCCGAAAAAGCCCCACCAGTGAGACCATCCAAGGGATGCGCTTCAGGGGTCTTGGCAGGGGCCGGATGGTTTTCGGGAGCGTCGGACATTTTATTGCGTGAAAGAAAAGAAAGCATGGATTGTGGAAGAAACGACCACCCGAGACGTATCTCGGGCAGCAATAGCGGACAAACTGCGGATCAGCATACTGACCCATGTCGAAGAAGGCGCTATTTTGACCGGGATTTGGCCTGACACCTACCCCATTGGATCAATGAACTGCCAAGCCCAGCTTGGCCTGCGGCTTCCAGTCGGCATCGGCACCTATGGTTTCTGGTGCCCCCAAAAATAAACGCGACAGAGGCAAATCACGCGAAGCCAGATAGTCACGCACCATCACCGCACGGGCCAGCGCCAGCTCACGCATGGCATCGTCAGGCACCGGAATACTATCCAACAGCACCGCTTCCATTTGTGCCAAAGGCACATCCTTGGTCATGCCGATCAGGTTGCGCTCTTTCTTCAAATCGGCCCGACGGTACACCTCTTTAAGCAGGACGGGATATTCTTCGGCACTCACCGCCTCCACTGTATCAACGTCCTGTCCGGCCCGCACCGCCACGCGGCGTTTGTGCGCCAACACCAACTGTTGCAGTTTGTCGCGCTGCCAAGCTTGGCGTTCTGCGGGGGCACTGGCCTGCCCCACCACGGTCATATTCAACGATGGCCGGTCTTTCATGGCCTGAGCCAACTTGTCTAGACTTTGACGGGCCACCGCATCCAGTTGTGCCGTGCCTGGTGTAAAGGCCACCACGCCCTGTTCAGCGCCACCACCCAAGATGCCTGCCAGCAAAGAGAATGGGGCGGTCACTGCTTTGACGATCAGATTTCCAACCACCTTCAAAATCACCGATCCGAGTCTAAATTCTGGGTCGTTGAGTGAGCCACTGATAGGCAAATCCACATCAATCACCCCATTGCGGTCGGCCAACAGGGCCACTGCCAAACGCACAGGCAGGCTGGCCGGTGCGCCCTCTATCGGGTCGCCAAACTTTAACTGGTGCAACACCAGCTTGTTGCCTGCCGTCAATTGCCCGTTGGGTTGCACTTGGTAGCTCACATCCATACTGAGCTTGCCACGTTCAATGCCATGCCCTGCATATTTGATGGTGTAAGGCGATAAGGGGGGCAGCTCCAAATCGCGCATCTGGCCCCGAATATCCAACGCCAAAGGCTGTGCCAATGGATTGAGCTGACCCGTGATGTCCAGCGATGCCGTTCCTTGTGCACGGCCCCGCAATTCCAAATCCGCCATGAGTGGAGGCATCCCCGGCACCGCTGGCACCGAAGAAAATGCACTGAGGCGCCCAGCCAATCCACTCAAGTCGGCAGAGTAGTTCGGTTTGATGAAGTGGTCGGAAAAGTCTACCCGCCCTCCTGTCAATGTGATCGGGCCAATGCGTACGATGGGGGCCGGGGCGGCCTGTCCAGCAGCCATGCTGGCCGGTGTTGTGGCCTCCCCTGTAGGGGCAGCAACAGGGATTGGTGCGGCTTTGCGCCAATCCTGCAAGTTGAGACGCCCATCTTCCTGCACCACCACACGGGCAAAAAAGTCCATCAGTGCCGTTTCGCGCACGTCCAGTTGCAAAGCCTGACCAGGCACCATGGCCATAGAAATGCCCCGCACAGCCAGCGATTTCCAGTTCAGTAACTCCTCTGCACGCCCCAGCATCGGCAAATCGGGTGAGGCGCTGTCACCCACATCCTGGCGAGAGACCACAGTGCGTACACGCACATCGTCCAGGGCGGCATCGCCCTCTACCCTGAGCTGAGGGCCAGCAGGCAACTGGGCATAGGCCACCTGCCCCTGAAAGCTGCCATCGGCCCGACGAATGTCCACATTCAGATCCTTAGTGACATAAGGCTCGAAGGCATGCAACGGCAATTGGTGCGCCCGCACCTTGCCTTGAACGGCCAAGGGGGCTAAGCCCACCGTCCCATCGTATTCCAGTCGACCTGGATCGGTACGCCCCGCCCCAACCCGAGCCGATACACTCAATGCCGATGGGGGTGTGTTGGAAGCCAATGGCGCAAAATCTTTGAGCTGCACTTGCAGCCCTGACACCAGCAAAGCCACCGGAGAGGCCACAAACCCGTCACGAAAGGCCACTGTGCCACCATGCAGTGCCAAATCAGCCCAGCGCAACGACCAAGGAAGTGGCGCCTCCCCCGCCTTGGTCGCAGTGGCAGGTTGTGGCTCATTGGCAGGCAACCAGCGTTCAAACATCCACTGCCCCTCACTGTCACGCTCCACCAACAAACGTGGCTGGGTCAGGGCCATGCTCTGCACCGTCACAGATCGCTTGGCCAGATGCACTTGTGCGCCTTCTATGCGAAGTTTCTTCAGCTCGGCCAGTGTGTTCTGACCACGTAAGGCCAATCCAGAGGCCACGGCTGGCACACACTTGGCATTGGGCGCACAAGCGAGTTCCAAGCCATCAATGTTCAGTTGTGCCACCTGAGCCACCAGCGCCGGATCATCCCAAGCCAAGCCCAGATCGGCATTGAGCATGCCCTCCAAACGAGGCACCAACGATTGCGCCAAATACGGCCTGCCCCAACCTAAGGGAAGTGCCTGCACCGACAACGCCACCTTGGCTTTTTGATGGGTGGCTTGTCCCTCAAAGGCCAGTGTTGCTGGCCCCCGACTATCATCAGGGGCCACCAGTTGCATCTGTCCAGCAAACTGCACGGGGTGCTCTAAGGGCCAGCGGAGATTGCTGGCCTGCAAGCCCAGCTCCTGCAACCTGAGACGTGCAGGCGTTGGCAGGGTTTCGTCTTGCCAGTCCAGTTGTGCGTGCTGCACAGTAATTTGGTTGACGTCCAGACGCCAGTCACTGCCTGTAGGGGCTTGGTCATCGGGTGATGTAGGTGTCACCGTGGTGGTGGTTGGAGACGGTGCCCCTCCACCCGCCCAGTTCAGGTGCCCCTGACGATGGCGGCGCACATGAACATGAGGCGCATCGATCTGCACCGATTGCAACTGCACACGGCGCTCCAGTGGACGCACATCCTCTAACTCCAACGTCAACGCAGCCACTGACAATAGTTCACTGGCGGCCACATCGGTCAATTGCAATTCACGCGCCCCCACACGACCACTCAGACGCAGCACAGGCGTCTGGGCTTGCGCAAAATGCACACGCAAATCGGCATCCAACAATGCCGACTGCAAACGCACAGGCAAACTGGCAGGCAAATAGCCCAAATAGGGTTTGAGATCCAACCCCGACCAATGCAAGCGAATATCCGCTTGGCGTTGCTGTGCAAATGGCGTCGCCTCGGCACTGGAGCTAAAAGGGCTACCGTTGAGCTCAAAAGCCAAATGCGGCTGCACTTTGATCTCGCGCTCAGTAGGCAAATTGCTCAGCAAGGGAAGCTGCAATTGCAAATGGCGCAGTGCATGGGTGCTGCCCACGGTCTGATCCTGAAAATGCACTTCCCCACCACGCAACACGATGTTGTAGAGGGCGAACACCATCGGCTCACTGTGGTCAGGCTCCTGCTGTCTTGCAGCCTCAAGCCGGGCCATGATGTCATCAATGTCATAACGCCCCGGTGCCTGTTGGGTCAGATGCAACACTGGCGCATCTACCTCCAGAGCATCAAGCACAGGCGCCAAATACCACAACGACTGCCATTGCGCATCCAGATAGAAACGCTGCACTTGCAGTAAGGGCCGGTCTGAAGCGGTACCGGCAATCTGTATGTCCCGCACCGTCAGCTCCAGACTCCAAGGACGAAAGTCGATCTGGCCAATTTGCACCGTACGCCCCAGGCGCTCAGTGCCCATCTTTTCTCCCAGACTGCGCAGCACCGATGGCAACACCAACCAGCCCAACAGCCAAAGCACCATCCAGCCAGCGAGCACGACAAGCCCCCAGCGCACCCAGGACTTGTGACGAAGAGAAGAAATTTGCATAACGAGATTTTGCGGGATATCCACTCTGCACGCTCAGCGGGAGCCACAGAATTCCCCTCAATTCATAACTTTAAAGTATTAAATGTAAAATCGTTAGTATTGACTTGCTATTTAACCCAATCCTAGAATCGCCTCAGCCTCACAGCAGGCCAGTACCAACCCAACCGCTGCCGAATCCGGCTAAGTCAGTTCCGTGCGTTCTTTCGGGCACCTTGCCCCAGCACGAACTTGATGGCGTACCAATCCAGGCGAGATCTCCTGACTTTGCGGTGCCTCACAAGGGCACCCGATGTCCAGGCCCCCGCCGCCGAGAAAGGAAAGCTATGACAGCGTCAGGAAAATGGGTCTCCGGTGTGCATACCTTTGCCACCGATGTGATCACAGGATTTCTTGCCATCACCCGCAACAGTTTTGCCCTTGTTGGGCTGCTCGTTGTTTTTACCACCGCTACCTTGGTGGCACGCCCCGACCTGCGCCAAGCAGGAGAGGAACAACTGATAGGCTGGTTACAGGCCCGGCAGGAAGCCCTGCTGGGGCCAATCGAGCCAGAACCTGAGCCCAGCGACCGCACACTGGCCGTCAACCCCAAAGACTTGCCCAAAGAGCAGGCCAAAGTGGCCTACTGGCTGAGCAAGAAATACCGCGTTGCCCCAGAACCGCTGGGCCTGTTGGTGGCAGAAGCCTATGCGACTGGCACACGGGTTCAATTAGATCCCACCCTGATTCTGGCCATCATGGCAGTGGAATCGAGCTTCAACCCCTTTGCCCAAAGTTCCGTGGGAGCGCAAGGCCTGATGCAGGTCATGACCCGCGTACACACCGATAAATATGAGCGTGTGGGCGGCAAACTGGCCGCATTTGATCCTGTGACCAACCTGCGCGTAGGCGTCAAAGTGCTGATGGACTGCATCACCCGCACCGGCTCCGTCGAAGGCGGCTTGGGCTGTTATGTGGGTGCCGCCGACATGGCCGATGATGGGGGTTATGCTGCCAAAGTGCTAGCCGAACATGCCCGTCTGCGACAAGTAGCCGGTCAGCGCAAAGCCCCCACATCCCCCTTCCCACTCTTGGCCGAGCGCAAGCCCGACAACAAGACAACCACAGCCACCCCACCTGCCGAAGCGGCTGCACCAGCCAACACCACAGAAAAGGTGGCGCTGCTGTCGGGCCTTTGAAGCAAGACAGCCATCTGCACTGTCAGCTACACTAACCAAGCACGCGACTGGCGATAGGCATAGCATCTCCAACTGCAAGATGCTGTTGCTGACGTGGAAACTGACCAAACCTTGGCGGTGAAACCACTGGGAAGCGTGCCGCCAGGGGTCTGTCAGACCCTTGGTGATTCCGCCGTTCGCCTGGGCAGCCCTTGCTTCAAGGGACTCCAATTCACAGGACTGCCACACACCATGTACCAACGCAATATCCTTGTCGAGCAAACCGACCCCGAGCTTTACGCTGCCATTCAGGCCGAGAATCAGCGCCAAGAAGAGCACATTGAGCTGATCGCCAGCGAAAACTATGCCTCGCCCGCCGTCATGGCCGCACAAGGCTCACAACTGACCAACAAATACGCCGAAGGCTATCCTGGCAAGCGTTATTACGGTGGCTGCGAATATGTCGATATCGCCGAGCAGTTGGCCATTGACCGCATCAAACAAATTTTTGGCGCAGAAGCAGCCAATGTGCAGCCCCATTGCGGCGCTTCTGCCAACGAGGCCGTGTTCTTGGCCTTTGTCAAGCCAGGTGACACCATCATGGGCATGAGCTTGGCCGAAGGCGGCCACCTCACCCACGGTATGCCCCTGAATATGTCGGGCAAATGGTTCAACGTGGTCAGCTACGGCCTTGACGCCAACGAGGCCATCGACTACGACGCCATGGAGCGCAAGGCCCACGAAACCAAGCCCAAACTCATCATTGCTGGCGCATCGGCCTACAGCCTGCGCATCGACTTTGAACGCTTTGCCAAAGTAGCCAAAGATGTGGGTGCCATCTTCATGGTAGACATGGCCCACTATGCGGGTCTGATTGCTGCTGGTGTCTACCCCAACCCCGTGCCATTTGCCGATGTGGTCACCTCCACTACGCACAAGAGCCTGCGCGGCCCCCGTGGCGGCATCATCCTGATGAAGGCCGAGCACGAAAAAGCCATCAACAGCGCCATCTTCCCCGGCCTGCAAGGTGGCCCGCTGATGCACGTTATTGCAGCCAAAGCCGTAGCGTTCAAAGAGGCGCTGCAACCTGAGTTCAAAACCTACCAACAACAGGTGGTCAAGAACGCGCAAATCATTGCCGAAACCCTGACCCAGCGCGGCCTGCGCATCGTCAGTGGCGGCACCGAAAGCCATGTCATGCTGGTGGACTTGCGTGCCAAGGGCATCACTGGCAAGGAAGCCGAGGCCGTGTTGGGTGCTGCCCACATGACCATCAACAAGAATGCCATTCCCAACGACCCTGAAAAGCCCATGGTCACCAGCGGGATCCGTGTGGGTACTCCTGCAATGACCACCCGTGGCTTTAAGGATGAGGAAGCACGCATCACCGCCAACCTGATTGCCGATGTGCTGGACAACCCGCGTGACGAAGCCAACATTGCAGCGGTGCGCGCCAAGGTCAACGCCTTGACCGCACGCTTCCCGGTGTACCGTTAAGCCGGTTTAATGCGATGAAATGCCCCTTTTGCAGCCACCAAGAGACGCAAGTCGTTGAAACCAGGGTGTCTGAAGAAGGGGACGTCGTTCGCCGCAGGCGGCGTTGCAGCGCCTGCGAGAAACGGTTCACCACCTATGAGCGCCCAGAGGTGAGCTTTCCGGTGGTTGTCAAAAAGGATGGCCGTCGCACCGAATACACCCGTGCCAAGCTGCTAGGATCGTTCAACATTGCGCTGCGCAAACGCCCAGTCAGCACAGCACAAATTGACACCGCCATCGAGGGCATTGAAGAGACCCTGCTCAATTTGGGCCAACGCGAAGTGCCCTCCAGCCGCATCGGCGAGCTGGTGATGCGGGCACTCCAAAAGCTCGACAAGGTTGCCTATATCCGCTACGCCAGCGTTTACCGCAGCTTTGAAGACATCAACGACTTCAAAACCTTGGTAGACGAAGTGCGTCAGTAAGCCAGTGGCTGCACATGTAGCCCAGCGTCAACGCCGTACGAGCACATCGGTGCGCTTGATGCGGTCTGGCATTGGTGGCTGCACCATGCCCTGCGCACCAAAATAGCCTTCCAGCGCATCCACATCCAACATCCCCCCCAGCACGTCACGACCTTGGGTGAATACGGGGTAGCGATCCCCCCCTTGGGCCAAGAAACTGCTAACCACCACCCGATAGTCTTGCGCCTCCTCCATCGCTTGTCCATGCAATGTCATTGCCATAACACGGGCACCAGGTGGTTTTGATAGGTCATAGCGGTAGCTAAAACCGCTGGACACCGACAACACACGGCTGCGCTGTGATGGCTGTGCCAATGGATCAAACTGCTGCTCCAGCAAAGTGCGAATTTGTGCGCCCGTCAGGGTTTGCACCACCAAATGATTACCAAACGGCTGCACCGCGAAAAGCTGTCCATAACGTACTTGCCCTTGCACATCGGGCAGCAAATCCGCCCGCAGCCCACCCGCATGCATCAAAGATATTTGGGCACCACCAGCATCGGGGGACTGGGTGGCCCAGAGCTGGGCATCGGCCACCAAGTTGCCCAAGGCACTCTCACCAGAGGGTGCTGTCTGGCGGGTCACTGTGCCCAACAATCGCCCCACGGGTTTGTCGATCCACGGGGCAGCAGCCACCCGGTAGCGATCCAACACCGCTTGCACCCCCACATCGGGCACATAGCTGGGATACAACGGTGAAGGCATGATTTTGCCTGCACTGCTCTCGTAACCGCCGTTCTGCACGGCCACATTGCGAGCACTCTTGTGTACCAAACGCCGCGTCGCCAAATCAAAGCGCAGCACAATGTCTGTGACCCACATACCGTAAGCCCCAGCACTGGTGAGCAAAAAAGGTTTAGCCGGGTTGATGCTGGCGTAATCGCAAACATAGGCTTGGTGGGTATGACCAGAAATGACCACATCAATGGCCGAGCTCAGTCGCTCCAATATCGGCACGATATCGCCACGCAGACCGGCACAACTGGTCTCTACGGCACTGGCCGTGGTGGCACCGCCTTCGTGCAAAGCCAGCACCACCATATCGGCCCCATTTGCCCGCAAACGCGCCGCTTGGGCATTGGCGCTCTCGGCCTCATCCGCAAACTGCAAACCACGCACACCAGCGGGCGAGACCACCTTGGGGGCTGCTTGCAAGGTCACGCCAATAAAGCCCACCGTCACGGTGTGATCGCCTTGTGTAAATCGCTTAATGGCAGTGGCAGGCAATGGCGACTCACCACGGCCCTCCGGCACGATATTAGCCGCCAGAAACTGAAAACGAGCCCCGGCAAAGGCTGGATTGAGCTGGCACGGCTGGCGGGCCGTATAACGCGCACAGCCCCCATTTTGCAAACGCAATAATTCCAGCCACCCTCGATCAAGTTCATGGTTGCCCACCGCGCTGACATCCACCTGCATCTGGTTCAGGGCTTCTATGGTTGGCTCATCCAAAAACAGCGCCGACATCATCGGCGAGGCACCTACCACATCGCCTGCTGCCACCACTGCATGGTGGGGCGTGCGGGCCTTCAGTGCCGCCACCGTGCCTGCCAGATAGGCCAAGCCGCCCACGGGCACGGTGATAGTGCCTTGGGCCTTGTGGGTGCTGGGCAGCACCACAGACTGGCGTGGTGGCTCTAACTGCCCATGCAGATCATTGAAGCCCAGCAGGGCAATCTCCATGTGCGGGGACGGTGGTGCGGCTACCCCAGCACACCCAGCCAGCACCAGCGCACCCACCAGCCCCGGCAGCCGCAACAGCATAGCGATCAGATGGCCGCAGGAATCGGCGGCACCGCCTGCACAACATCGCCACACTGAGCACGATGGCGCAAGGCGTGATCCATGAGCACCAGCGCCAACAAAGCCTCCGCAATGGGTGCAGCACGAATGCCCACGCACGGATCATGGCGGCCCTTGGTGCTCACCTCGACTGGCTTGCCGTGGATATCGATAGAATCGCGCGGGCTCAGAATGGAACTGGTTGGCTTGATGGCAATCGATACTTCAATATCTTGCCCAGTGCTGATGCCCCCCAAAATTCCACCCGAGTGGTTGCTGGCAAAGCCCTCTGGCGTGAGCGAGTCGCCATGCACAGTGCCGCGCTGGGCAACGCTGGCAAAACCAGCCCCAATCTCTACCCCCTTAACGGCATTCAGGCCCATCATGGCGTAGGCGATATCGGCATCGAGCTTATCAAACAGAGGTTCGCCTAAACCCACCGGCACACCTTGGGCCTGCACGCGGATGCGCGCGCCACAAGAGTCTCCCGCCTTGCGCAAGGCATCCATGTAGCTCTCATAGGCTGCAACATTGGCTACCGGGGCAAAAAATGGGTTGTGCGGCACATGCTCCCAGCTCTCGAATGGGATGGGCAGTTCGCCCAGTTGCGTCATGCAAGCGCGAAACTGGGTACCAAATTTTTCGGCCAGCCACTTTTTGGCTACAGCACCAGCAGCCACCGTAGGCGCCGTCAGGCGGGCCGAAGAACGACCACCGCCGCGCGGATCACGAATGCCATATTTGTACCAATAGGTGTAATCGGCATGGCCGGGGCGGAAGGTTTGCAAAATATCGCCATAGTCTTTGCTGCGTTGGTCGGTATTGCGAATCAGCAAAGCAATGGGCGTGCCGGTGGTATAGCCTTCATACACCCCCGAGAGAATTTCGACCGCGTCAGGTTCGTTGCGCTGCGTGACATGGCGACTGGTGCCGGGGCGGCGCCGATCTAGATCCAGCTGAATATCTGCCTCACTCAGGGCCATGCCTGGCGGGCAGCCATCAATCACGCAGCCAATGGCCGGGCCGTGGGACTCACCAAAATTGGTGACGGTAAAAAGGGTTCCGAAGGTATTGCCACTCATGGAGAAGGATTATCCCAGAGCCACAGCCCCAACCGGCCATTCCTCTCAAGCACCAGCGGCGGCTTGGGCTTTGTCCTCATCGGGCCAATCACGGATGTAGGCTTTGAGCATTTGGTTCTCAAAGTTCTGACTGTCTACCACCGCTTTAGCCACATCGTAGAAACTGATGACACCCATCAGCATCCGACTGTCCATCACCGGCATATAGCGGGCATGGCGATCGAGCATCATGCGTCGCACCTCATCCATATCGGTTTCCATCGTGCAGGTCAGGGGGGCATCGTCCATAGCGGCACGCACCCGCAGGGTGCCAACACTGCCATCGTTTTTGACCAAGCTCTGGATAATTTCGCGGAAAGTGAGCATACCCACCAGATCACCATGCTCCATGACGACCAAAGAGCCAATGTCCCGCTCCGACATGATCTGAATAGCTTCGGACAGATGCCGGGAGGGATCGACGGTGTAGAGGGTGTTGCCCTTGACGCGCAGGATGTCGCTAACTTTCATGATGTGTAAGGTGCCCAATCAACGGGTTGCTGGTATTGGGCGAATATAGCCCACAAAGCCTTTCTTTCGGGGCAGAACACAGGGCTTTATCAAAAACCTGCCAAATGTCCAGGGTCTACCCAAGCATCAAACTGCTCGGCGGTCAGATAGCCCAGCGCAATGCCTGCCTCGCGCAAGCTGGTGTGTTCGGTGTAGGCCTTGCGGGCAATTTCAGCCACTTTCTCCTCTGCGAGATGGGGACGAAGCGCAGCTACCAGCACCAACGAGCGACTGAGCAGCTCAGCAATATGGCTACGCTGTGGCTCGATACCGACCACACAATGGTCATGAAAGCTCTGCATACCTTGGGCCAGCAAACGCACACTTTGCAGAAAATTGTGAATCACCACAGGCCGAAACGCATTGAGCTGAAAGTTACCCGAAGCGCCGCCGATGTTGATCGTCACATCGTTGCCCAACACCTGACAGCACAACATCATCAGTGCCTCGCACTGCGTGGGGTTGGCCTTTCCGGGCAAGATAAAAGCTCCAGACTCATTTTCTGGAATCGTGATCTCGCCCAAACCAGCACGCGGACCACTGGCCATCCAACGAATATCGTTGGCAATCTTCATCAAACTGGTCGCCAAAGTCTTGAGAGCACCATGGGCATGCACCAAAGCATCGCAAGAGGCCAAGGCCTCAAACTTGTTCGGGGCGGTCACCAGCGGCAGCCCCGTCAAGTCGGCCAGCTCTTGGGCCACCTCCGGAGCATAGTCGGGCAGGGCATGTAAACCTGTACCAACCACCGTGCCACCCAAGGCCAATTCACACAGGTGGGGCAAAGCATCGCGCACATGCTGCTCTGCTTGCTGCAACTGCGCCGCCCAACCCGAAATCTCTTGACCCAAGGTCAAAGGAGCCGCATCCTGCAGATGCGTACGGCCCAGCTTGACCAAGTCTGCAAAAGCCTGTGCCTTGTCGGTCAAGGTACTGCGCAGGCATTGCAGTGCGGGCAACAAACACCGCAACAACACCTCGACAGCCGCAACGTGCATGGCCGTGGGAAACACGTCATTGCTGGCCTGCCCCAGGTTCACATCCTCATAGGGATGTATCCAGCGCCCCTGCCCACAGGGGCCGCCCAACAATTCGCTGGCCCGGTTGGCAAGCACTTCATTCACGTTCATGTGGGTCTGGGTGCCAGAGCCACTCTGCCACACCGACAGTGGAAACTCATCCGCATGCTCACCATTGATCAGCTCATCGGCTGCGGCAATGATGGCGGTAGCCTTGGCAGCTTGCAAACGCCCTTGGGCATGGTTGACATAGGCACAGGCGCGCTTGATTTGTGCCAGCGCCCGCAGCAACTCCGGTGCCATGCGCTCTTCAGAAATAGCGAAATGCACCAAAGCACGCTGGGTCTGGGCTCCCCAAAGCCGCTGTGCTGGCACCTCGATAGGGCCGAGGGTATCGAATTCGGTGCGTGTAGAAGTGGAAGATTCTGTCGTCATGGCCTAGCTCCTGCATCCGACACGCATGTGAGAAAAAGAAAACGGCGGATGGACAGGCCACAGCATACCGCTAGCGCAGTCCTGGGCTAGCGACAGCACAACGCAAGCCTGGCCGGGGGATAATCCACGCTTCGAAAACGGACTACTCCCCACCCTCGACGCCATGAGCACCACCACTATCCGCCAACAAGACCTGATCGATTCCATCGCTGCTGCGCTGCAATACATCAGCTACTACCACCCCAGCGACTACATCGAGCATCTGGCACGCGCCTACGAGCGTGAACAAAGCCCTGCCGCCAAAGACGCAATGGCCCAAATTTTGACCAACAGCAAAATGAGTGCCACAGGCCACCGGCCCATCTGCCAAGACACTGGCATCGTCAATGTGTTTTTGAAAGTGGGTATGGACGTGCGCTGGGACGGCTTTACCGGCAGCTTGGACGACGCCATCAACGAAGGCGTGCGCCAAGGGTACAACCACCCTGACAATACCCTGCGCGCTAGCGTGGTAGCCGACCCTCTGTTTGCCCGCAAAAACACCAAAGACAACACGCCCGCCGTGATCTTTACTGAAATCGTGCCAGGCAACACCGTGGACATCACCGTAGCAGCCAAAGGCGGCGGCTCGGAAAACAAGTCCAAAATGATCATGATGAACCCCAGCGACAACTTGGTGGACTGGGTGCTCAAAACCGTCCCCACCATGGGTGCCGGCTGGTGCCCACCGGGTATGTTGGGCATTGGCATTGGTGGCACGGCCGAAAAAGCCGTGCTGCTGGCCAAAGAGAGCCTGATGGACGACCTGAACATGTACGAGCTGCAAGCCAAAGCTGCCAGCGGTGCCGCTTTGGACGATGTGGAAAAGCTGCGTCTGGAGCTGTTTGAGAAGGTCAACGCCTTGGGCATTGGCGCCCAAGGCTTGGGCGGCCTGACCACCGTGTTGGATATCAAAATCAAGATGTATCCCACCCACGCGGCCTCCAAGCCCGTAGCCATGATTCCCAACTGCGCCGCCACACGCCACGCCCACTTTGTCATGGATGGCTCGGGCCCGGTGTACCTCGACCCACCCAGCCTCGACCTGTGGCCCAAAATCGACTGGGAACCCGACTACAACAAGAGCAAAAAGGTCAACCTTGATACCCTGACCAAAGAAGAAGTAGCCAGCTGGAAGCCCGGCGATACCCTGCTGCTCAACGGCAAAATGCTCACCGGCCGCGATGCCGCACACAAGCGCATCCAAGATATGCTGGCCAAGGGTGAAAAGCTGCCAGTCGATTTCACCAACCGCGTGATCTATTACGTTGGCCCGGTCGATCCTGTGCGTGACGAAGCCGTTGGCCCCGCTGGCCCTACCACGGCCACGCGCATGGACAAGTTCACCGACATGATGCTGGAAAAAACCGGCCTGATCGCCATGATCGGCAAAGCCGAGCGCGGCCCGGTCGCTATCGAAAGCATCAAAAACCACCAAAGTGCCTACCTCATGGCCGTGGGCGGTGCAGCCTACCTCGTCTCCAAAGCCATCAAAACGGCCAAAGTGGTCGGCTTTGAAGACTTGGGCATGGAAGCGATTTACGAATTCGATGTGGTCGATATGCCTGTAACAGTGGCAGTGGATGCTGGTGGCACCAGTGCCCACATCACCGGCCCTGCCGAATGGGAAAAACGCATTGCCACAGGCGAGTTCAAGGGCATTGGAGTCACTGCAGCCTAAACCTGCACTAGCCCTCTCTGTATGCCAAGAAAGCCGCCTTTGGGCGGTTTTCTTTTGGCCCACTCCATGCCTGCGCATTGTGTCACGGGTATAAGGGGGCACTGTTTTCCTACAATCGGGCCTTGATCTTTGTCCATCCGGCCGTTTTGCACCATGCCACTCCCATCCTCCCCCATTGGTGTTTTTGATAGTGGTGTGGGAGGACTGAGCGTGCTCCAAGCCCTGCGGGCCGAATTGCCACATGAGCGATTTGTCTATCTGGCCGACAGTGCCTATGCACCCTATGGAGAACGGGGTAACGCTTTTGTCACGGCACGCAGCCGTGCGATTGCTGATTACCTATGCCAACAACACCAGATCAAAGCACTGGTGGTGGCCTGCAACACTGCTACGGCTGCGGCCATTGATGAACTGCGCATGCAGTATCCAGACCTCCCCCTCGTCGGTTTAGAGCCTGCACTCAAACCCGCTGTGGCCCAAAGCCAGACCAAACGCATCGGGGTAATAGGCACCCGTGGCACGTTGGGCAGCACCCGCTTTGGCAAACTACTGGCCTCTCTGCAAGGGCAAGCCGATTTTGTCTTGCAAGCCTGCGATGGGTTGGCCCATGCAATCGAATGCAGCACCCTGCACACCGTGTCAGAAAACAACCCTGGCCACACAGCTACCCGTGCCTTGTGCGCACGCTACACCCAAGCCCTGGGTAATTTTGGTCATCGACCAGGGGAGATAGACAGCCTCGTACTGGGCTGCACACACTATCTGTTTGCACAGGACGATTTCCGGGCATTGCTAGGCCCAGAGATACGGCTGATTGCCACTGGAGAGCCTGTAGCCCGCCAAACCCGGCGCCTGTTGCAAGCGGCAGGCACCTTATGCGATGAAGGCACACCGTCTGCCAGCCAGACTCCCGTGCAGTTGTACACCACGGGCACCCTATCGGCACTGCAAACAGCAGCCATGCGCTGGCTACAAGTGCCAGCCACTTGGTGCCAAACCATCACACTACCCCACAACTAAAACGCCTATTCCATCCCCAGCGGCCCGGTGGTTTGCCACAGCCGCATTCCAGATTTCTCTAGATGGGTTAAATACAAGCGCAGATCCAGTTCGTATTGGTGGTAAGCAGGCTCCATGTACTCGCACAGTTGGTAGAACGCTTTGTTGTGCTCACGTTCGCGCAGATGTGCCAGTTCATGCACCACAATCATGCGCAAAAACTCGTCAGGCACCTGCTTGAACATGGCCGCAATGCGAATCTCGTGCTTAGCCGCTAAGCGCCCTCCCTGCACCCGAGAGACTGTGGTATGCAGCCCCAGTGCATGGCGTACCACATGAATTTTGCTGTCAAACACCACCTTGTTGACCACCTCTGCATTGCGCAGATAACGACTCTTTAAGGCGCTAGCGTAGTGGTATAAAGCCTTGTCGGTACGCACTACATGTGCCTGTGGATATTTGCGCTGCAATAGCGCAGCCAAGCCACCATCCTGCGCCATCACAGCCGCTACTTGTTGACGCAAGGCTTCAGGATAAGCCTGCAAATAGGGAAAGTCTTTGAGGGGCGAAGCTGCTGCTGGCACCCCATGACCAACCAAGGCCACTGCTCAGTGCAAATGGCGGGGCCGACGGCCACCCCCATGACCGCCCCCCGAACCACCACGGGGGGGCTTGCTGATTTCTAGCGAGTCCACCAAAGCATCGAACCGCTGGGTAAACAACTTGTCAATCTCTGTCACTACCCCACCCAACTCGGCGCCATCAAAATGGCGCTCCATCATGTGAACCACATCCCGCACCAACAAATCACGCTGGACTTGCATAATGGCTGCGGGCGTTGGCCCCACAAATAGCATCAAAAAGTCGTCGCGAGACTCGGTGCCATCATCCTCTTCGTCTTCGTCAAAATCGGTGTCGTAGAACGTGACCTCAATGGGAGCGCCCTGCTCGGCCAGCTCATTGAGGCCCATACACATCTCGTCCAAGGATTGACGGAAATCATCATTTCCGCGCACCGTCCAGCACATGCGCAACACATGGTCTTGGGCATCAAACTTGATGCCTGGCTCCTCTTCATAGGAACTGCTTGCCCCAGCAGCCAAAGAGCGCGCCCCAGCATAGTGCCACAAGGGCTTGAGCGCCTCTTGCAACTGTGCATATTGAACATCGGGGCGCAGCAACACCTCGCCATGCACATGGATTTCAAAGGGAGCGTTGTAATTTGACATGATTGAATCGTAATGGTGCCCCGAGCCGGAATCGAACCGGCACGCCCCTTTTCAGGAAGCGGCGGATTTTAAGTCCGCAGTGTCTACCAATTTCACCATCGGGGCATGGGCGCTGTGTACACGGTTTTACCACAGCGTAACCCGGCCTTCACGCCAAGGCAATAACCAAAACAAAAGGGAAGCGGTTGCTTCCCTTTTATTCTAATTTGGAGCGGGATAAGAGGCTCGAACTCTCGACCTATACCTTGGCAAGGTATCGCTCTACCAACTGAGCTAATCCCGCAGAGTCACCACAATTTTGTGGTTTCTGATTATACCAGAGCTTTTACAAGCTCTAAATTTGGAGGCGCGGTCCGGAGTCGAACCGGACTAACCGGATTTGCAATCCGGGGCATAACCGCTTTGCTACCGCGCCTTACTGTCCGAATACAAAAGGGAAGCGGTCGCTTCCCTTTTATTCTAATTTGGAGCGGGATAAGAGACTCGAACTCTCGACCTATACCTTGGCAAGGTATCGCTCTACCAACTGAGCTAATCCCGCATACTGCAACAACCTAACGATTGCTGCAATCTCGCTATTGTAGCGTAGTTTTTGTGTTTGGCGCAAGTTTTAGTGTTTCACCGGCACTTTTCTGGTTTTTGCTGGGACAGGAGCCGCGACGGTGGCAGCTACCGCACTAGTGGTTGCTTTGGATGCAGCAGCCACCTGTGCCTGCACTTGCTCCCCGGTCAGTGGTACGGGCTGGCGCTCAAGGGCAATTTCTAGCACCTTATCAATCCATTTGACGGGCACAATCTCCAAGCCACTTTTGACGTTGTCTGGAATTTCTTGCAAATCCTTGATGTTTTCCTCAGGGATCAGCACCGTCTTGATGCCACCACGCAAGGCAGCCAACAGTTTTTCTTTCAGACCGCCAATGGCCGTGACTTCACCGCGCAAGGTGATTTCGCCCGTCATGGCTACATCACCACGCACAGGGATGCCCGTGAGCGCCGAGACAAAGGCTGTGGTCATGGCGGCACCAGCACTGGGGCCATCTTTGGGGGTCGCACCATCAGGCACATGGATATGGACATCTTTCTTTTCAAAAGCCTCATCCAAAATACCCAGTGCATGGGCACGGCTGCGCACCACGGTGCGCGCCGTCTCGACCGATTCCTTCATCACATCGCCCAGCGAGCCGGTGCGGGTAATCACACCCTTGCCGGGCATGGTGGCCGCCTCAATGGTCAGCAAATCGCCGCCCACCTCTGTCCAAGCCAAACCAACGACTTGACCGACTTGGTTTTGTTGCTCGGCACGGCCATAACTGTATTTGCGTACGCCCAGATAGTCGGACAGATTGTCACCGCCCACCACCACCGGGGCTTGTAACTGCTGGAGCTGCAAGCCTTTAATGACCTTGCGGCAGATTTTGGATAGTTCACGCTCTAACGAGCGCACGCCAGCTTCGCGGGTGTAATAGCGCACGATGTCGCGTACGGCTGACTCCTCAATGCGCAGTTCTTCGGCCTTGACGCCATTGTTGCCAAACTGCTTGGGAATCAGGTATTTGGTCGCAATGTTGGTTTTCTCATCCTCGGTGTAACCCGACAGGCGAATAACCTCCATACGGTCAAGCAGGGCAGGAGGAATGTTCATCGAGTTCGAGGTGGCAACAAACATCACATCGCTCAAGTCGAAATCGACCTCCACATAGTGGTCGGCAAATTTGCTGTTTTGCTCTGGGTCGAGCACTTCAAGCAAGGCGCTGGATGGATCACCCCGAAAATCGGTACCCAGTTTGTCGATCTCATCGAGCAAAAACAGTGGGTTGCGCGCACCAGCCTTGTTCAGACTCTGCAACACTTTGCCCGGCATGGCACCAATGTAGGTGCGGCGGTGGCCGCGAATCTCTGCCTCATCGCGCATGCCCCCCAAGGCCATACGCACATACTTGCGCCCAGTGGCCTTGGCAATAGATTGCCCCAACGAGGTCTTGCCCACGCCAGGCGGCCCGACCAAACACAAAATGGGAGCCTTCACCTTGTCCACGCGCTGCTGCACGGCAAGGTATTCCAAAATACGGTCTTTAACTTTGTCAAGGCCGTAATGGTCTTCATTGAGCACAGTTTCGGCATGGCCCAAGTCGTGCTTGACCTTAGTCTTTTTGCTCCAAGGCAGGCCTACTAAAACGTCGATATAGTTGCGCACCACAGTGGCTTCTGCCGACATGGGCGACATGAGCTTGAGTTTTTTCAGCTCGTTCTCGGCTTTTTTGCGCGCCTCCAGCGGCATCTTGGCCAAGCGGATTTTTTTGTCCAGTTCTTCTAGATCAGCGCCCTCTTCGCCTTCACCCAGTTCTTTTTGGATGGCCTTGACCTGCTCGTTCAGATAAAAATCACGTTGATTTTTTTCCATCTGGCGCTTCACGCGGCCTCGGATTTTTTTATCAACGTTGAGGATATCGACTTCACGGTCAAGCTGCTCAAACAGGTTCTCAAGCCGATCTTTGATGTCGGACAGGTCTAGCACCGCCTGTTTGTTTTCCAACTTGAGCGGCAGATGGGCGGCAATCGTATCGACCAAGCGACCTGGGTCTTCAATGCTGGAGATGGACGTCAGGATCTCTGGGGGAATTTTCTTGTTCAGTTTGACGTATTGGTCAAACTGTTGCATCACCGCACGACGCAAAGCCTCGATCTCGCTGGGTTTACCTGCTGTCAGCTCCAACTCCACCGGTAGGACGGTGGCAGAGAAGTGGGTCTGCACATCTTAAATCTCTTTGACCAGTGCGCGCTGCTGGCCCTCAACCAGCACCTTCACGGTGCCATCGGGCAGCTTGAGCATTTGCAAGATGGTGGAGATGCAGCCCACATCAAACATATCGCCCACCGATGGCTCATCTTTGGCGGCTGCTTTCTGTGCCACCAGCATGATGCGCCGGTCGGCCTCCATCGCCAGCTCCAAAGCCTTGATGCTTTTGGGCCTACCGACAAACAGCGGTATGACCATATGGGGAAAAACGACCACATCGCGCAAAGGCAACAGTGGCAGATCAACGGGGGTAGCGGGCAAGGGGGTGTGTCCGGACATGGGAATTCTCATGAAACTGGATGGAAGATGGCCCACAGACAGGGGTTTTCAACCCACCAGCGTAGCAATACCTGTAGAAGAACGCTGGCCTGCCCTGAACCGGGCAAGGCCATCAAAGATCAGGCTTGCTTGGCGGCTTCGCGGTAGACCAGCAGCGGGGGCTTACTTTCTTCGATCGTGGATTCTTCCACCACCACCTTTTCCACGTTGTTCATGGTGGGAAGATCGAACATGGTGCCAATCAAGGCCTGCTCCAAAATGGAGCGCAGACCGCGCGCACCTGTCTTGCGTGCCAGCGCCTTGCGAGCGATAGATTTGAGCGCAGTGGGCCGAATTTCCAGCTCAGCCCCTTCCATCGCCAACAGTTTGCTGTACTGCTTGACCAATGCATTTTTGGGCTCGGTCAGGATTTGTACCAATGCGTCTTCGCTGAGTTCAGCCAGCGCCGTCACTACGGGCATCCGCCCCACCAGTTCAGGAATCAGGCCGAACTTGATCAAATCTTCAGGTTCGATCTCGGTGAACACATCGGACAAAGATCGCTGCTTCTTGCTACGCACAGCCGCACCAAAGCCAATACCAGAAGCTTCCGTACGGTTTTCGATCACTTTTTCCAGACCTGCAAAGGCACCACCACAAATGAACAGGATATTGGTGGTATCAATTTGCAGAAAATCTTGGTTGGGGTGCTTGCGCCCACCTTGGGGCGGGACGCTAGCCATCGTGCCTTCAATGAGCTTGAGCAGCGCCTGCTGCACGCCTTCACCAGAGACATCACGGGTGATGGAGGGGTTGTCGGCCTTGCGCGAAATTTTGTCAATTTCATCGATGTAGACAATGCCACGTTGGGCACGCTCAACATCGTAATTGCAGCTTTGCAACAGCTTTGCCACGATGTTTTCTACGTCTTCGCCCACGTAACCCGCTTCGGTCAGGGTCGTGGCATCGGCCATCACAAAGGGCACATCCAACATCCGGGCCAGTGTCTGGGCGAGCAGGGTTTTGCCCGAGCCAGTAGGGCCAATCAGCAAGATGTTGCTCTTGGACAGCTCCACATCGTCTTTGTGGGCCTTGTCTTTGTGGCGCAAACGCTTGTAATGGTTGTACACCGCCACCGACAGGGTGCGCTTGGCCATCTCTTGGCCGATCACATAGCTGTCGAGGTTGGCTTTGATCTCTGCGGGGGTGGGCAGATCACCGCGTGCATCACGGCCAGCATCGGCGGGCAACTCGTCACGGATGATTTCATTGCACAGGTCGATGCACTCATCGCAGATGAAAACCGACGGGCCGGCAATCAGCTTCTTTACCTCGTGCTGGCTTTTGCCACAGAAAGAGCAGTAAAGGGTTTTTTCGCTGGGAGAGCCTTTTTTATCGGCCATGGGAAGAATGCCTTGTCACGAGAATGAAGAAAATGGGCCTGCGATGATAACCAAACAGAAACGGCGCCTTCCCTGTGGGGAAAACGCCGTCCACGGTACAGTGGCTACGTTCAGGCGCGTTTGTCAATGACTTGATCGACCAAACCGTAATCCTTGGCTTCAGAGGCCGAGAGGAAATAGTCGCGCTCAGTGTCGCGTTCAATCTTTTCCAGCGGCTGGCCGGTGCGTTCGGCCAAGATCTTATTCAACTGCTCGCGGGTCTTGAGGATTTCGCGGGCATGAATCTCAATCTCGGTGGCCTGACCTTGCATGCCGCCCAAGGGCTGGTGGATCATGACCTTGGAATTGGGCAGCGCAAAACGCTTGCCTTTGGCTCCAGCGGCCAACAAGAATGCGCCCATGCTAGCCGCCATGCCTGTGCACAGGGTGGAAACATCGGGCTTGATGAAGTTCATGGTATCAAAAATCGCCATGCCAGCACTGACCGAGCCACCGGGCGAGTTGATGTAAAACGAAATATCCTTATCGGGATTTTCGCTTTCCAGGAACAACAGCTGGGCCACCACCAAGTTGGCCGACTGGTCATTGACGGGGCCAACCAGAAAGATTACCCGCTCTTTGAGCAGACGTGAATAAATGTCGTAAGACCGTTCACCACGGCCCGACTGCTCGATGACCATCGGGATCATGCCCAGGCCTTGTGTTTCCAGTGCGCTCATGTTTTTCTCCTGTCAGGCGGGTACTGTACCCAGAAACAAATTGGGGCTTGTGCGCACCAGCACAAGCCCCCAGGATGCCAAAGAGCTTGGGCGAAACGAAAATTCACCCCAGCATGATGGAATCGTGGATTAGCTCTGGCCCATCAATTCGTCAAAGGCTACCGCTTTTTCAGTCACTTGGGCCTGACCCAGCACGAAATCAGACACATTGTTCTCAACCACTACCGCTTCTACTTGGGCCAGACGTTGGCGGTCGCCAAAGTACCAACGCACCACTTCTTCGGGCTTTTCGTAGCTGGCAGCCAACTCGTCAATATGGGCCTTGAGTTGTTCTGGCTTGGCATGGAGATCGTTGGCACGCACCAACTCGGCCACCACCAGACCCAGACGCACACGGCGCTCTGCTTGGGGCAGGAACACGTCGGCAGGAATCTCTACCTTGTCGGCGTCTTTGATACCACGTTGCTTGAGGTCAGCCACGGCACCTTCACGCAGGCGCTCGACTTCGGCATCAACGCTGGCCTTGGGCAGATCCAGTTCAGCTTTGGACAGCAGGGCATCCATCACGGCTTGCTTGTTGCGTGCCAGCAAACGGAACTTGACTTCACGCTCCAGGTTGCTCTTGATGTCTGTGCGCAGACCATCGATGCTGCCATCTGCAATGCCCAACGACTTGGCCATGGCTTCGTTGACTTCAGGCAAATGGGCGGCTTCGATCTTCTTCACGGTGACCAAGAAGTCGGCTGTCTTGCCAGCCACATCTTTGCCGTGGTAGTCCTCAGGGAAGGCCAGCGGGAAGGTCTTGCTTTCGCCAGCCTTCATGCCACGCACAGCGTCTTCAAACTCTTTCAGCATTTGGCCTTCACCAACCAAAAACTGGAAGTCTTCTGCTTTGCCACCTTGGAACGGTTCGCCATCGATTTTGCCTTCAAAGTCAACCGTTACACGGTCGCTGTCTTCGGCGGCAGCGTCTTGTGGGCGTTGGGCAAAGGTACGGCGTTGTTTGCGCAGGATGTCGATGGTTTTGTCGATAGCACCGTCATCGACTTCAGCGGTGAGCTTTTCTACCGTGACTTCGCTCAGGTTGCCGATTTTGACCTCGGGGAACACTTCAAACACGGCATCGAAAGTCAGTTCGCCTTCGGGGGCACCTTCTTTTTCGGTGATGCGGGGTTGACCAGCCACGCGCAGGTTGGCTTCGTTGGCGGCAGCGGCAAACGCCTCACCCACCTTGTCGTTGAGCACTTCGTATTGCACTGAATAGCCGTAGCGTTGGGCCACCACGCTCAGTGGCACCTTGCCAGGACGAAAGCCGTCCATCTTGACAGTGCGGGCCAGACGCTTGAGGCGAGATTGCACTTCGGTCTCGATGGCAGTGGTAGGCAAACTCAGGGTGATCTTGCGTTCGAGTTTTTCGAGGGTTTCAACGGTAACAGCCATGGCGATTCCTATTTTTTTGGGGGGATTCAACCTGCCTGTGACGCCATAGCGCGCGCCGGAAGGGGGCAAGGTTTTACAAAAAAGAGTGGTGCGCGGGGGGGGACTCGAACCCCCACACCATTGCTGGCGTCAGGACCTAAACCTGGTGCGTCTACCAATTTCGCCACCCGCGCACTTCTACAAACAGGGTGGCAAAGCTCAATTTGCCACCTGTATGAAATTGGTTAGTTTGTCATTTTAACCTGTTGGCAAAGGGTTTCAGACATCTGGCAGCAAAGGATCTGGTTGGCGCACCCGAAAACAGGCTGCATACAAGGCCGGTAAGCCCAGTAAGGTCAAGACCGTAGCCACGATCAATCCCCCCATGATTGCTATGGCCATCGGCCCCCAAAACACACTGCGCGACAGTGGAATCATGGCCAGCACGGCCGCCGCTGCGGTGAGCACAATGGGACGCAAGCGGCGCACGGCAGCCTCGACAATGGCATCCCAAGCGGGCACACCACGCGCCCGGTCTTTCTCGATCTGATCGATGAGGATGACGGAATTTCGCTGAATCATGCCCATCAAGGCAATCACACCGAGCAAGGCGACAAAACCAAAGGGGCGATCCAACAACAGCAGTGCCGCCGCGACACCCGCAATTCCCAATGGCCCGGTCATAAACACCAGCAACGCCCGACTAAAGCTGTGCAATTGCAACATGAGCAGGGTGAATGTGATGAAGAGCATGACCGGCACACCCGCTGCAATCGATGCCGAACCCTTGGCACTTTCTTCTACGGCACCGGCCACCTCAATGCGGTAGGCATTCTGGCCTGCCGCGTGCCAACGCGCCTCTATTTGGCGCAAGGCGGGCGATAAAGCCTCTGTGACGGTAGCCCCTTGTACGCCCTGCACCACATCGCCCTGCACCGTAATCGCATAGTCACGGTTCTCGCGCCACATCACCCCTGGCTCCCAGGCAAATACAGGCTTGGCAATTTGCATCAACGGAATGGACTGGCCTGATGCTGTGGGCAGATAGGCATTGGCAATGTCGGTGAGAAAGCGGCGTTCTTCTTCGGGCTGGCGCAACACCATATCGATCAGTTTGTCGCCTTCGCGGAACTGACCAATCTGCACGCCCGACTGCATCACCCTAGAGGCCTGGGCAATGGCCTGACTGCTCACACCCAAGGTGCGGGCTTTGTCTTGATCGACCTCCAAACGCATGACCTTGATGGACTCATTCCAGTTGTCGTTGACCCCATGCATCTGTGGTGACGTGCGCAGCACTTCTTTGACCTCGTCTGCTCTGGCACGCAACACCAGTGGATCGGGCCCCACTACACGAAACTGCACTGGATACGGCACTGGTGGCCCATTGGGCAAGAGCTTGACGCGCCCCCGTACTTCTGGAAATTCGCGGGCCAAAACGGCAGGCAGTTGATCCAACAAAACAGCACGGGTAGCCAAGTCCTGGGACATCACGATGAACTGCGACACATTGGTTTGTGGCAATACTTGGTCTAAGGGCAAATAGAACCGGGGTACGCCCGAGCCGATCCAGGTAGTCACGCTGGTAACACCGGCCTCGGTACGCAGTCGGGCCTCTATGCGGCGCGTGACTTCCTCGTTGCCCGCAAAGGAGGTGCCCTCGGGAAACCATGCGTCCACCAAAATTTCTGGGCGATTGGAATCAGGGAAAAACTGCTGCTGAACCCGGCCCATGCCTGCCAGCCCCAAAACAAAAATCAGGATAGTGGCGCCAATGGTGAGCCAGCGGTGCCTGACACACCAATGCACCAAACGACGGAATGCGATGTAGAACGGGGTGTCAAACACTTCATGGGGGTCGGCATGCATGCCTTCGGGTGTCCCTGGTGCAGCGGGCAACCGTTGGACATGCGGGGGTGGTTTGAGGATCAGGGTGCCCAGGTAAGGGACGAAATAGACCGACACCACCCATGACAACACCAAGGCAATCACCGTAACGGCAAAAATGGCAAAGGTGTATTCGCCCGTGACCGATTTGGCGATGCCGATAGGTAGAAAACCTGCGGCTGTGATGAGGGTGCCAGTGAGCATAGGCATGGCGGTGGCCTCGTAGGCAAAAGTGGCGGCGCGCACTTTGTCGTAGCCCTCTTCAAGCTTGAGCACCATCATTTCTACGGCAATGATGGCATCGTCCACCAGCAAACCCAATGCGATGATGAGCGACCCCAACGAGATTTTGTGCAGCCCGATGTTCCAGTACCACATCGCCAGAAAAGTGATGGACAGCACCAACGGGATGGTGATGCCTACCACCAAGCCCGGCCGAGGATCTAGCGTCCAGCGCCGCCACCACGGCTGGCTGCCTGGGCGACGGTGCAGACCTAAGCTGATGAAGCTGACCAGCAACACGATCACCACGGCCTCCATCAGCACTTTGACAAACTCATTGACTGAGTGGGCTACCGCTTGGGGCTGATCTTGCACATTGACCAACCGAACACCCGCAGGAAGCTGCTTGCCAATCACGTCAATGGTGTGGTGCAAGGCTTTGCCTAAGGCGATGATGTCGCCCCCCTTGGCCATAGAGACGCCCAGCGCAATCACTTCTTGGCCTTCGTGACGCACCTTGACGTTGGGCGGATCGACATAGCCGCGCCTTACTTCGGCAATATCACCCAAACGCAACTGGCGCCCAGAAGCCCCCCGAATAGGCATGGCCTGCAAGTCTTCAACCGCATTGAACTGCCCGGCCACACGCACTTGCACTTGGTCGGTGGGTGTTTGTACTGCCCCCGCACTTTCGACCGCATTTTGCTGCCCCAATTGGGTCAGCACGGCATTCATGTCCAGTCCCAATTGGGACAGGCGCCTTTGCGAAATTTCGATAAAGAGCTTTTCATCCTGCACGCCAAAGAGTTCAACTTTGGCGACATCAGGTACGCGCAACAATTGCTGGCGGGCTTCATCGGCAAAAACCTTGAGTTCAGCCGGGGTGAAGCCGTCGGCTTGCAACGCATAAATCACACCATACACATCACCAAACTCGTCATTGAAAAACGGCCCCTGGATACCCTGTGGCAGGGTGTGGCGCATGTCCGTGATTTTTTTGCGCACGGTGTACCAGACATTAGCCACCTCACTGGCCCGAGAGGAGTCTTTGATCTGGAAAATGATTTGGGACTCGCCCGGCTTGGAATAGCTGCGAATCTTGTCGGCATAAGGGGCTTCTTGCAGGGTGCGCTCTAGCTTGTCCGTCACCTGCTCGGCCACCTGTTGTGCGGTGGCACCGGGCCACAAGGTGCGTACCACCATGACCCGAAAGGTGAACGGTGGATCTTCATCCTGACCGAGCTGGAAATAAGCAGCAAAGCCGAGCAACATCAACACGATCATCAAATAACGTGTCAGTGCCGGATGGTCTAGCGCCCACTGGGACAGATTAAAGCCCTCGGGCTTGGTCTTGAAGGTCATGGCCGCTTCAATGCTGAGAAGAAACAAGAGCCGCTGGGCTGGCAGGAACCGTATCACCGGGGCCGGTCTGGGCCTTGCTGGCTGTACCAGCCACCGCCTTAGGCTGATACACCACCACCTTCTGTCCCGGCGACAGCACATGCACGCCAGTGGACACCACCTGCATACCCACGCTCAATCCAGACGCTACCACTGCGGCATTGCCATCGGCAGTGGCTATTTGCACAGGCTGCAAGCGCACAGTGCCGGTAGCCGCATCGTAGACCCATACCGCAGTACCATGACCTTGCTGCAGCAAGGCAGTGGTCGGCACGGTGATGGCCGACACCCCTGCACGGCTCAGGGACTGGGGCACCACGTAGACGGTGGCCCCCAACGGCGGCACCTCCATGCCCTCTAGCCCTACCTTGACTGCATAGGTGCGGGTCACAGGATCGGCACTGGCGGCCACTTCGCGAACACGCCCAGACAGCGGAGCGACACCCTGCGCCCAAGGCCGTACCTGCACGGCCTGTCCATTGCGCAGCATGGCTACCTTGTCTTCTGGCACGGCAAAAACAACATCGCGAGGCCCATCGTGGGCCAAACGCACCACAGGCGTCCCTGCCGTGACCACTTGGCCAGGCTCGGCCTCAATGCCAGTAATGATTCCGGCTACATCGGCCAACAAGCGTGTATAGCGGGTTTGGTTGCCTTGTACAGAGGCCTGGGCCTGGGCCTGGGCTAACGTGGCCTGGGCTGCCTTGAGGGTGGCTTCGCGCCGCTGCAACTCGGCACCACTGATAAAACTTTGCTCTTGCAGACGGGCATAGCGTTGGTAATCGGCAGCAGCCAAGTCCTGTTGCGTCTGTGCTGCCGTAACTTGGGCTTGTGCGGCCTGTGCAGCCCACTGGTAGTCCTGCGGATCGAGCTGCGCCAACACCTGACCGGCCTGCACCCGCTGCCCCAGCTCTACTGGGCGTTGCACGATCTTGCCCGCCACCCGAAAGCCCAAGCGCGACTCGACACGGGCACGCACCTCACCCGCATATTCATGCTGGGCCTGCAAACTCTGGGGGCCCACCGTGAGGAGCTTGACTGCACGCAAAGGCTCGGGAGCAGGCTCAGGCCGTGAACAGGCGGCTAAACACAACGTGGCAGCACAGACCCAAAAAAGCCCCTTGCGGGACGATGGTGCGATCAAGAAAGGCATGAAGAATCCAGAGTAGCGGGCAGTTACTGACTGACTGGTTAGTAATCTAGGGGATAGTAGCCCTGCTTGTCAAGCGACAATCCAGCCTGTGACTCAATCCCCATCCATAACCCACTACGAAAATTTTCCGGTGGCCTCGCTGCTGTGCCCGCCCGCACTGCGCCCACCTATTGCAGCCATCTATGCCTTTGCACGCACTGCAGATGACATCGCCGATGAAGGCGATGCCCCTGCATCGGATAGGCTGGCCGACTTAACGGCCTACCGCATGGAACTGCATGCCACGGCGGCTGGTGCCGCCCCCCATGCCCGTTGGGCAGGGGTGTTCAAACCGCTGGCCGCTGTATTGCGCAGCCACCAACTGCCGGTGGTGTTGTTAGATGAATTGCTGAGTGCCTTCATTCAGGATGTGCAAAAAACAGCCGCTGCCGCAGGCTATGCCCATCGCCCAGAACTGCTGGATTACTGCCGCCGCTCGGCCAACCCGGTCGGACGGCTGCTGTTGCACCTGTATGGTGTGCATGACGCCCTTGCCTTACAACAAAGCGATGCCATCTGCACAGCACTACAGCTGATCAATTTTTGGCAAGACCTGAGTGTGGATATTCCACGGGGCCGGTTTTACCTGCCCGAGGCCGACTGCACCCGCCACGGTGTGCAACAAAGCGACCTACTGGCCCAACAACTCACCCCCGCCAGCGTGGCCTTGGTCATGGATTGTGCGCAATGGGCACGCAGCGAAATGTTGCGTGGTGCGCCGTTGGTACACCAACTGCCGGGGCGCATTGGCTGGGAACTGCGGTTGGTGGTGCAAGGAGGCCTGCGCATCTTAGACAAGGTAGACCGTTTGCACGGGGCCAGCCTGCAAAAACGCCCCCGCATACGCGCCTGGGATGCGCCGCTGATGCTGGCGCGGGCGCTGGCGATGTAGAAACTAGACCGCTTAGCCCAGCGCCAAAATAACGGGCTTGCCATCACGGCCCGTGAAGATCAGATTGCCGCCTTCATCCAAATTGAAGGCGCCCGCACTGAAATCTTGGCGCAAACGGGCCACCAGCTTGCACAGGGCAATCTCTACAGTGCCTTCTGTACCTACGGTAACTTCTAGGCGCGCAAGGCGGGCTTTTTCCAATTCTTTCTCTAGGGCTTCACGCTCTTTGAGCGATTTTCCCCAGGTTTGCACGGCCTGTTGCCAAGAAGCACGGGCACGCTCCAACAGCCCCTTGGGGTCTGCCGTTTTGAGCTGTTTGACCAATTGCTCCAAACGGGTTTCTTGGGCTTTTTCCTCCTCAATACGCTTGAGCAGGGCCGCATACTCTGCATCAAGGGCTGGGTTGACCCCCAAAGTCACTTTGGTTGTGCCCCCTTTGTCCGAGCCCAGTGTGGCCACGCGAATCGCCATCATGGCCGAAGCCGTTCCACCCACCAAGCGTCCCGTTTTGCGCGATCCGGTGCCAATGGTGATTTGGTTGATGGCGTGCAATTCGCACTCCAAGGCCATGTCTTTCAGGGCAATCACGGTACCGGCACGAATCTCTACCCCCTCGGCAAACCGGGCAGTGACAGAGCCTTCGGCCTGGATTTTGGAGCGTCCAATAATGCCCCCGGCAATGCGCACATCTCCACCCGCCTGCAAAATGCCGGAGTCCACCATGCCATCGACCACGATGTCGCCAGTGGCATGCACTGTCATGCCCTGCACCACTTCGCCAGTGACATGCACACTGCCATCAAAGTGGATGTTGCCCGTAGCCATGTTGACTTCTTTGAAGCGCAGTACCGGCTCTACATTCACCCCCGCGTCGACACGCACAGGCAAGCCCCCTACCGCAGCCACCAATACAAAGGGGTCGTCTGCAGAGACTTCGGCCCCTTGAAGCCCAGCAGCAAAGGAGCGATCCCGGCCCGGCTGGGCCTTGACCACGGCACCCTTGACACTTTGTCCATCGGTGCCGGTGGTGGCTGGCACGCGCCGCATCAAAAGATCGCCGGGCTGCACCGCCACGATCTCGCCACGTTCGCGGTAATCGATCAAGCCGTTCTCATCCACCTTAGGCTCACGGTCTACGGTGTGGGGCGTCAAATCTTCAAACAAGGCATCGTTGCCATCGACTGCATCTTGCCCGCGGGCCACAATGACATTGGTACAACTGCCACGCTGGCAGGCGTCTTGTACGGCAATTTGGTCAATGCCAAAGGTAACGCCCACCTTGGTGAGCGCACGCAAAGCATCTTCTGTGTTGGCTGCCTTACCGCCGATGGGCGGAATGATGGTCAGGGTGGCATTCATGCCATCCGAGGCAATGTGAACCTGGTACTCGGCATCGTAGCGGCGTGCAAGCTCGATACCAAACGGTTCTTTCTGCACATTGCACATCTCGGCAGCACTCTGGACTGCCTCTTGATTGATCGAACAATTGCCATAACCCGCCTGCTCCAACAAGTGGTGCAGGGTGTTGCCATCTATTGGCTCACGATCTGGTGCGGGCAAAGCCACCAGCAGGATCTGGTTATCAGCTTCCTCAAAGGAAAGACCTGGAATTTGAAGAACGGACATGGATTTCCCCACTGAATCAGCACAAGGCCCAAGATAATCGGCCATCATCAACGTCAAGAACGGCAATGCCCGCCCGCTCCGTGCAACACGGTAGCAGCACTGGCCCTGCCCCACAATGCCTGCAATACATCAACGCCCCAGCAGCGCCACGGGTGCCCGCGCAGCAGCGTACTGCATTGGCGCAGTAGCTTGGCCGGCAGCAGGCTCCAAGGTAAAGGAGGCCGCCAGCACTGCCAATTGGCGTGCCTGCTCCTGCAAGGCACTGGAGGCTGCCGAAGTTTGTTCAACCAAGGCCGCATTTTGCTGCGTAACACCATCGAGCTGGGCCACCGCCTGATTGATTTGGGTCAGCCCCGAAGACTGTTGCACACTGGCCGAGGCAATTTCGCCCACGATGTCGGATACCCGCTGAATGCCTGAGACAATTTCTTGCATGGTCGCACCCGCTTGTGACACTTGGTTGCTGCCCAGTCCGACCTTGTCTACCGAGTCAGTGATCAGCACACGGACTTCTTTGGCGGCTTGGGCACTGCGCCCCGCCAAATTGCGCACTTCGCTGGCCACTACGGCAAAACCACGCCCTTGCTCCCCTGCCCTTGCAGCCTCTACGGCTGCATTGAGCGCCAAAATATTGGTTTGAAAGGCAATGCCATCAATCACCCCGATGATGTCGGCAATCTTGCGCGAAGACGTATTGATGGCCTCCATCGTGTTGACCACTTGGGCCACGACCGTACCGCCGCGCTGTGCCACCCCAGTGGCGGCAGAGGCCAGTTGATTGGCTTGGCTGGCATTGTCGGCATTGTGCTGCACCGTGCCGGAGAGCTGCTCTGTGGCAGAGGCTGTTTGTTGAAGCGAGCTGGCCTGGGATTCGGTGCGTTCAGACAAATCATGGGTACCAGTGGCCACCTCAGAGGCTGCGCCCGCAATAGCATCGGCCCCCCGGCGCACTTGGCTGACAATTTGGTGCAAATTGCTGCGCATGATTTCCATCTGGCCCAACAGGGTACCAATTTCATCATGGCCTGCGTGGGGTACTGGACGCGACAGATCGTTGCCCGCAATCTCATGGGCTGTCTCAATGGCCATGCCAAAGCCCGAACGCAAACGCGACAGCAGCGTCAGTGCCAAGAAGGTGGCAGGGATGCCGCCGAGCAGGGTGGTCAAACCAAAGACCCACAGGCCGGTTTCGTAACGTTGTTGCGCTTCTTGGTAGGCCTGGTGGGCACGGCCCATTTGGTAATCACGAAACTGCGACATCGACTTCATGACAGCCTCGCCCTCGGTGCGGCTGGCTACCAAAAACCGCTCCAGCACCTCGGCACTGAAGTTGCCTACACGAATGGCCTCTGTGGCCTCATCGAGCTTGACTCGCCAAGCAGCCCGGATCGGTTTGGTAGCGTCATATACCTTGCGCTCCTCAGGGTCCACGATCCCATCTTCCATTGCCTTGTTGATGGTATTGGCTTTGGCACGGGTTTCGGCAATGGCCTCCAAATGGTTGCTGGTAGGGTGGTTGTGTACGGCAGCCAACGGATTCTCAGGGGCGTGCTGAAACGCCAGCAGCACCTGTAGCCGGTTGCTCACGGTGGCGCTCATGGACTCCTCGGCCATCATTGCCCGCTGCATGGCTTGATCATGGACAATGCGCAGACTGTCACGCGCAGCCACCAACCCAGAAAAACTGACTCCCACCACAGCGGTAAAGGATATCCAGTACGCAAAAAGAATAACGATAAAACGCTGGGTGATACGCAGGTTATTGAACATGGGGAACAAGCGAAAGAAGTGGCACCAACAGGCCAAGGTGGCGGCGATGATAGCGCCCGAGAGCCACTGCCGAAGCGGTCATGCATCATGGGACAATCCCGCACCATGAATCCGGAACAGTACGTCCAGCAAAAAGCCGCCGCCTCGGGCAGCAGCTTCTATTACGCCTTCCTGTTCCTGCCCCCACCACGGCGGGCGGCCATTACTGCGTTTTATGCCTTCTGCAGGGAGGTTGACGATGTGGTCGATGAGGTCTCTGACCCCAGTGTGGCCCGCAACAAATTGGTATGGTGGCAGGCAGAGGTGCATCGGGCCTTCCAAGGCCAGCCCAGCCATCCGGTGATGCAGGCCTTGATGCCACACGCCGCCAGCTACCACATGGAACAGCGCCATTTGCAGGCTGTGATTGATGGCTGCCTGATGGACTTAGACCAAACCCGCTATCTGGACTATGCCGGCCTGCAACGCTATTGCCATTTGGTAGCGGGCATCGTGGGCGAGGTAGCGGCACAAATCTTCGGCCAGACCGACCCGGCCACCACGCAATATGCCCACCGCCTAGGCCAAGCCTTGCAACTGACCAACATCTTGCGTGATGTGGGTGAAGATGCGTTGCGCGGGCGTATTTACCTGCCCGTGAACGATTTGCAGCAGTTTGATGTGAAAGCCCACGAAATCATCAAACGCGAATATTCTGACCGCTTCACGGCGCTGATGCGTTTTGAGGCCGAACGGGCGCACCGGCTGTACGACGAGGCGCTGGCCTTGCTGCCCACAGCCGACCGACGCGCACAAAAGCCCGGGTTGATGATGGCCAGCATCTACCGCACCCTGCTGCGTGAGATTGAGGATGAAAACTTCCAAGTGCTGCACCAGCGCATCAGCCTGACACCACTGCGCAAATTCTGGCTGGCCTGGAAAGTCCAAGCCTTGGGGCGCCTGTGAAAAAAGTGGCCATTATCGGCGCGGGCTGGGCGGGCATGGCGGCTGCGATAGCCGTGGTGCAGGGCGGGCACCGTGCCACTGTGTTTGAGGCAGCACGCGTTATTGGAGGCAGGGCGCGGGCCATTTTGTGCCACAGTGACAACCAAGACACCCCCCTGGTGCTAGACAATGGGCAGCACATCTTGATTGGAGCCTACACCGAATCCCTGCGGCTGATGCGCCAAGTGGGTGTGGATGTGGACGCCGCACTGCTGCGCTTGCCGCTGGCGCTGCGCTTTGCCGACGGCAGTGGGTTGCAATGGTCTCGGCTCCCACCGCCTTGGGATGCTTTGCTGGCTATTGCCAGCGCCCGAGGCTGGCAACGCAGCGAGCGACTGGCCTTGCTACGCACGGCACTGAAGTGGCGGCTGCGGCGTTTTCGCTGCGATGCCCATGTCACGGTGGCCGAGTTGTGTTCTGCCCTGCCCCAACGCCTGCTGGATGAGTTCATTGACCCACTGTGTGTGGCCGCACTCAATACCCCCGCCATGCAGGCCAGTGGTCAAGTTTTTTTACGGGTGCTGCATGACAGCGTGTTCAGTGGTCAGGGGGGCTCCAATTTATTACTCCCCCGCGTCAATCTGGGTGAGGTGTTTCCGGAGGCGGCCGCCCGTTGGTTGCGGGGTCAAGGCTCGATTGTGCGCACTGGAGTGCGGGCACGCACCCTCAACGCCATGCCACAAAGTGGCCGCTGGCTGATCAATGGCACCCCCTTCGATGCCGTGGTGCTGGCCTGCTCCAGCAGTGAAGCAGCACGGCTGGTATCGCATTGTGTGCAAACGGCCCCCCCCGCGATGGTGGTGCCTCTGTGCGACTGGACCGCAGCAGCGCAAGCACTACAGTTCCAAGCCATTGCCACCGTCTACGCCCAAGCCCCCGTGCCCGAGTCTGGCCCTGGGCCGGTGTTGCAACGCCCCATGATGACCCTGCGCAGCCACCTGCATGGGCCAGCACAATTTGTGTTTGACCGAGGCCAACTGGGCGGCCCTGCCGGACTGCTGGCCTTTGTAGCCAGCGCCAGCCAAGGTGACCGCAGCAGCGTGCAAGAGCAGGTGCTGGAGCAAGCCCGCCGCGAACTGGGCTTGGAAGGCTTGGTGCCCATACAAACCGTGATAGAGAAGCGCGCGACTTTTGCCTGCACTCCGGGGTTACAACGGCCTGCACGCAAAATCTCTAATGGTCTGTGGGCCTGCGGCGACTATATTGCTGGCCCTTACCCGGCCACCCTAGAAGGTGCCGTGCGCAGTGGCACCGCAGCGGGCTTGGGCGTACTAGACCAGCCGTCCACCTGAAGGGCGTAGGCACCGTTCAGGGCTGCAAGAGTGCTTGCAACACCATTTTGGCCACAAAGCCCAGAATGCCCAGCCCCAGACCAATGAACATGATCATGGTGCCAAACTTGCCCGCCTTGGACTGCCAAGCCAACTGCCCAATGATGAACAGCATCAACAAAATAAAAGCACCCACACCGTAGGTGAGAAAGAAATCGGCGATCTGCTCTTCAGTAAAGCCAAAAATCATGGCAGCCACCGCTGCAACGCCAACAGGGGAAACGACAACATCAGAAAAACACCTCCAGAAAGCAAGGGCCATATTGTCCTGCGCCCGCCAAAGCAGCAGCACAAACAGGGGTTTGAGTTTGAGCGCCGCCTGATGCTCAGACCAACAAGCTACACAGCTGAGGCAGCCCCGGCACCGTCACAGGCAATGGCTCGTTCGGGCACGACCAAGCCTGCGCTGCCGTATTAACCCACACGGCCTGCATTCCTGCCCGGCGTGCGCCTTGCACATCCAACACGGCATCATCGCCCACATGCAGCACAGCCTCCACTGGCAATTGCAAAGTTTGGGCCGCCAGTTGGAACATACGTACATCCGGCTTGGCCACACCCGCCTGTAAGGCATGAACGCTGCCACAAAAATACTGACCAATACCAATGCGATGCACATCGGCGTTGCCATTGGTGAGTGCCAGCACTGGATAGCGGGCCGCCAAAAACTCCAACGCCGACGCGACACCCTCAAAAAGCTCTACACGTTGGCGCTCGGCAAAAAACACCTCGAACGCCGGTTCGGCCAGCGCCGGATTGTCTCCCGCTTGCTGCAAAGCCACACGGATGGATTCACGGCGCAAGGCGCTCAGATCGTAGGCCAGATCGGGGCGTTCAGTATTCATGCGGTTGCGAACAGCCCGCAAGGCGCCTGGCTCTGCATACAGCGCATGGGTGGCGGGGGCATGATCGGCCAACCAAGCTTGCAGCACCACCTCGGCACGGTCAATTGCGGGCCAAACAGGCCAAAGGGTGTCATCTAAGTCCAGAGTGATGGCTCGGATACGTTCCAAATCAAGGCAAGGTACAGACACAGAAAGACAGGGCACCAAAAGAAAAACCAAAGGACAGACGCAGCACAGAATGGAGCAGTACCACAGCCACAATGCACGCGCCCACGCAAGAAACCCCGATTGTTGCTGCATTTGCCCTGCATCGGGTGCTGAAGCGGGTATTCTGGAACCGTGGCCCCAGGCCCATCTTTTTTGATCCCATTCCCCTACAGGAGAAGCACATGCCCCAAGCACTGACCGCAGCCCAACGCGATGAACTCAAAGCCCTGCTGCAAACCCACCGCAGCGAATTGCTGGCACAAATCGCACAAAAGCGCGAAAACCTCGCCCCCCCTTCTGCCGATGAAGGTGGCATGGTGCAACGCAATGTGGCCCGCGAAGTGGAACAGGCGCTGACCGACATTGAGGCTGCCGACATCCAACGCATTGACCACGCCCTCAAGACCTTGGAGGACGGCAGTTATGGCCTGTGCGGCGAATGTGGCTGCCATATCCCATTTGAGCGCCTCAAGATCGAGCCACAAACACAGCACTGCGTGGCCTGCAAGTCACGCTGGGAACAACAACACCACAAGGCACACTAAAAGCCTACAGGGGTCGGGCGCTGTCTGGCCCCTGCACAGGCTTTGGTGATCTTTCTATTTTGGTTGATGGCGTCCTACCATGTTCAGCTCCATGCTTTTTTCCCCGGCTCTGTGTGCATTGGCTTGTTTGGTGGCGGGTGCTGCTCCTGTCCGGGCACTGGCACAGGCCGCATCAGGTGGCATCACCGTGACCATCACCCCAGAACTGCCCAGCCCCCCCGCCACACCCACACCGCCGCACCTGATCATCTCCACCGATGGCGAGTATGTCCTTGACCTGCGCAGCCGACTGGCATGGCCCCGCTGCGCCGAAGGTATGCGCTGGACGGGCAATACCTGCATCGGGCAACGCATGTTGTTCCAGTATGCCGATGCACTGGAGCTGGCAGCTGCACGCAGCCAATCAGAGGGTGTGCGCTGGCGGCTGCCGCGTGTGGCCGAGTTGCGGCATCTGGTAGAAAAATATGGCAAACCACCCGGTTTGCATCCGGGGCTGTTTCCTAAATCGCCCACCGAACTGCACTGGACATCGACCCCGTCTATTCAGCACAGCACGGGCAACCAGTACGACTACTCCAACATTTCCCAAGGCCGCACAGGCGAGGGCGGCAGCAGACTATCCCCCCTGCTAGGTTGGGCACTAGACACCCGAACCGGCGAGGCCACGAGCGACCTGCCCAAAACCACCCCCCTGGCTCTGCGCTTGGTGCGCTCTCTGGATTGATGCCCATGCCCTTTCATACCGAACCTCCCTACACCCACGGGCAGGCAGCCCGCACAGCCATTTTGCTGTGCAACTTGGGCACACCCGATGCCCCCACCGCATCGGCGCTACGGCGCTACCTGGGGCAGTTTTTGTCCGATCAGCGGGTGGTAGAAATTCCCAAACCGCTGTGGTGGCTGATTCTGCACGGCATCATTTTGCGCACCCGCCCCCGCAAATCAGCCGCCAAATACGCCAGCATTTGGACGCCCGAAGGCTCCCCCCTGGCCGTTTGGACGGCCAAGCAGGCGGCCTTGCTGCACGATGCGCTGGACGATGCTGGACAACAGGTGCTGGTGCGACATGCCATGCGCTATGGCAACCCTTCTATTGCCAGCCAACTCGACAGCCTGAAAGCCGAAGGCGCCACACGCATCCTCATACTGCCGCTATACCCACAATACTCTGGCCCCACCACAGCCAGTGTGTTGGATGCAGTCTATGCTTGGGCCGCGCGCACACGCCACATTCCCGAGCTGCGCTTTGTCAACCACTACCACGACGATGCAGGCTACATCGACGCCTTGGCCACCAGCCTCAAGGCCCACTGGAAACACCACGGCCCCCCCGACAAGTTGGTGATGAGCTTTCATGGCGTGCCTGAGCGCACTTTGCACCTGGGCGACCCCTACCACTGCGAAAGCCATAAAACCGCGCGCCTGCTAGCCGAGCGCATGGGTTTGCACCCAGACGACTATCAAGTCACCTTTCAGTCTCGTTTTGGCAAGGCCAAGTGGTTGCAACCCTATACCGAACCCACTCTGGTACAACTGGCCCAGTCTGGGGTAGGCCGGGTGGATGTGATCTGCCCCGGCTTTAGCAGCGACTGCCTAGAGACGCTGGAAGAGATCAACCAAGAAGCGCGCGAGGCCTTTTTGCACGCGGGGGGCAAAGAGTTCCACTACATTGCCTGCCTCAACGATAGCCCCAGCTGGATTGCGGCCCTGCAACACATTGCACAGCAACACCTGCAGGGCTGGCCCACCCAAGCCCCTGACCGGCTAGCACAGGCCAGCGCCAAGGCCCACGCCTTGGCTGGTGGTGCGCCCAACGGCGTCTGCCAAGCCCCCGATTAACCACTTGTCCCCTCCACCACACCCATCCATGCCTGCTGCCGCCCTTGCCCCCCACCAACTGCGACTGACCATCGATCCGGCCACCCTAGGTTTTGCCAGCACCGCAGAACTGCAAGGGCTGCCAGTACCTTGGATAGGCCAAGAGCGCGCACAAGCGGCAGCCCAATTTGGTCTGGGACTGCTCCAACCCGACTACCATCTGTTTGTGCTGGGGGAAGTGGGCAGCGGGCGCACCTCCCTGTTGCGCCAAGCCATGCAAGCAGTGGCCCAAGAGCGCCCCGTGCCACCCGACGTCTGCTACTTGCACGACTTTGATACGCCCGAGCATCCCCATGCACTGCGTCTGCCTGCAGGCCAGGGCCGCCTGTTGCGCCAAGGCATGGAGCAATGCACCCGCACCTTACAAACCGAGCTACCCAAGCGGCTAGAGGGAGCCGACTTTCGTGCCGAAGCCGAACGCATCGAAAAAACCTACCAAACGCAAGAAAACGCCGCCTTTGCCGCACTGGATGCCTTGGCCGAGACGCTGCACTTTCGCCTCAGCCGCGATAACGGTCACATGGTTTTTACGCTATTGGGCGCCAAAGGCCACCCCCTCACCGAGAACGAGGCCCATGCCCTGCCCCGTGAGCGCCGCACTGAAATAGAGGCGGCTGAACAGCGTTTACGTGCAGAAATTGCCCATTTTCTCGATACCACCCGCCCATTGGAGCGCGCTCGCGACGAGGCACTAGAGCAATTGCGCCGCCAAACAGCGCAGCCCTTGGTAGAGCAGGCCTTGCAAACGGTGCTCCACAGTCTGCAAGTGGCACCAGAGACTCCAGAGACCAACCACACCCGCCTGACACAATGGCTGGCCCAAGTGCAAAAAGAGGTACTGGAGCATCTGGAACTGTTTGTGGGCAGCGAGTCCGCCAACGAGGCTGCTGAAGAAGAGCGCAAGGACGATCTGGAAGACCTGCTGGCGCGTTGCCATGTCAATCTGGTGGTAGACAACGCCGGACTGAACAGCGCCCCAGTGCTGATTGAAGACAACCCGCAGGTGCGCACCCTGTTTGGCAGCATCGAATACCAAGCCCAAGACGACATGCTGCTGGCCGATTTTTCCTGCATCCATGCCGGTAGCTTGCTGCGGGCACATGGCGGCTTCTTAATGCTGCACCTGCGCGACCTGCTAGAGGATGAGGGCTTGTGGGAGCGTCTGCGCCGCTTTTTGCGCTGCAACCGGCTGCAAATTGAGGAGCCAGGCGCACCACACGGCCAGTTGGCTACGGTGGCGCTGCAACCCGAGGCCGTGCAGGTAGACGTCAAAATTGTGCTGATTGGCTCGGTGGAAGAATATTACGCCCTGCAAGAAGGCGACCCCGAAGTGGCCCGGCGCTTTCGTGTCAAGGTCGATTTTGTCGAATCTTTTCGTGCTACGGCACACACCCGGCACAACACTGCCGTTTTTATCGCCCAAACGGTGCGCAAGCGCCAGCTCACCCATTTTTCTGCGGCGGCTGTGGCCCGGCTGCTAGAGCAAAGCCACCGCGAGGCGGACGACCAAACGCGCCAGAGCGCCTTGTTTGCCCAAACCGAGGCACTGGCTATCGAGAGTGCCGCCCAATGCAGCAGCCGCAATGGCACACTGGTGGAAGCCTACGACATCGACGCTGCCCTGCAAGCGCGCATCTTGCGCCACAACTACCCCGAAGAACAGCTGCACGAATCCATCGCCGATGGCGAACGGCTGCTGAGTTTGCGCGGGAGCCACATCGGCCAGATCAATGCCCTGACACAAATTGACTTGGGCGACTACCGCTTTGGCTTTCCGGTGCGCATCACGGCACGGGCCTTTGCGGGGCACGAAGGACTGCTCAACATAGAACGCGAAGTAGAAATGTCTGGCCCCATCCACGACAAAGGGGTGCTGATTCTGCACAGCTACCTGATGGCGCTGTTTGGACACATTGCCCCGCTGGCGCTGAACGCATCGATTGTGTTTGAGCAAGAATACAGCGGCGTTGAGGGCGATTCGGCCTCCTGCGCCGAGCTGTATGCCCTGTTGTCGGCGCTGTCGGGTTTGCCATTGGCACAAGGCATTGCCGTGACTGGTGCCTTGAACCAGCATGGCGAGGTGCTGCCCGTGGGTGGTATCAATGAAAAAATCGAGGGTTGGTATCGCACCTGCGCGGCAGCAGGCTTGGATGGCAGCCAAGGCGTATTGATTCCAGCGCGCAACCGCCACCACCTGATGTTAGAGCCACACATTGTGCAAGCGGTGGCGCAAGGGCAATTTCATATCTACACGGCCAGCCATGTGGGTGATGGCATCGCCCTGCTCACGGGCTGCACCCCCGGCGTGGACGCCACCCGCATGACGGCAGAAACAGGCAGCGTGCTTGCACTGGCCGAACAAACACTGCGCCGCTTTCGCCGCGCCTGTCAGGCTGCGGCACGCACACGGCCATCACGGCGCCCATCATAAACCTGTCCCCCCACAGCCTATCGCCCTTTGCAGGAGGATAAAACAATGACCTCTGCGGCCCCTTCGCCCACGATGATGCTCATCGCCCTGCTGGGCGGCATTGGTTTGTTCCTGTTGGGCATGACCATGCTGACCGATGGCCTCAAATTGGCCGCAGGTCGGGCCTTAGAGCGGATTTTGGCGGCTTGGACACGCACCCGCCTGCACGGACTGATCACGGGCATTTTGCTCACGGCGCTGGTGCAATCGTCCACCGCCATGACGGTAGCTGCCATTGGCTTTGTCAATGCAGGGCTGCTCACGTTTTCTTCAGCACTTTGGGTGGTGTTTGGCTCCAACTTAGGCTCTTCGGTCACGGGCTGGCTGGTGGCTTGGATTGGCTTCAAAATGAAAATTGACGCCTTTGCCCTGCCCTTTATCGGCATTGGCATGGCGCTCAAACTCACCGGATCGGGCACGCGCCGGGCTGGTCTGGGCATGGCGCTAGCGGGGTTTGGTGTGCTGTTTTTGGGTATTGATATGCTCAAAAACGGCTTTGCGGGGCTGGGGCCAGAATCTTTGCCCCAATTGGGCAACGACTGGCACGGCGTGAGCACGGCCATGCTGATTGGGCTGGCGCTGACTATCGTTTTGCAAGCCTCATCAGCCACCCTGACGCTGGTGCTCACTGCCGTGGCCGGGGGCATGATGACGGTGGAAGTGGGCGCGGGCATGGTGATTGGGGCCAATGTGGGCACCACACTGACTGGCATTCTGGCCGCCATTGGTGCCACGGCCAATGCCCGGCGTCTGGCCGCAGCGCATGTGTTTTTCAACGCCGTCACGGCAGTGGTGGCCATGGCGCTGCTATCGCCCTTGCTGGGGCTGATCCATGCCATCAGCGTGGGTGCCGTGGGCAGTGGAGACGCTGTGACACAACTGGTGGTGTTTCACACCGCCTTCAATTTTCTGGGTGTCCTGCTCATGTGGCCACTCTCGCGCTGGCTGGTTCCGTTCCTGCTGGCCAGGTTTGGCAAAAGCAATGAGGATCTGGCCCGTCCACGCTACCTAGACCGCAACGTCACTGCCGTGCCCGTGCTGGCCTTGCAAGCCCTGCGGCGTGAGTTGGCCCGCATGGGCCATTTGGCAGTCCAACTGGGAAGCCACGCCACCCGCCTAAACCCCTTGGCCTTGCCCTGGGCTGCTGCGCCAGCCCACGCCGACCAGCAACTGGCCCGCGAGCTAGAGACCGTGGAGCACCTGCAACGCGCTATTGGTCACTTTGTGGGCGAACTCAGCCGCCAGCCCATGCCCTTGGATGTGTCGAGCCAACTGCCCGAGCTGTTGCGCATTGCCACCCACTTTGATACCTTGGCGCGTGTGATGCACCATGTGGGTCTGCAAGGCTGGCATATGCCCCGGCCCGAACCGGCCACGGCCAGCCCTGGCCCCTCACTGCTGATACTGCCCAACGCGCTACAACAGATACTGACCCCCACCAATACCCCCACCGCTGCAATGCCTGCGGATACGGCCCATGCCAGTGGCGACCACCCGCATACGCCCAGCGGCGATATCGTCGCTTGCGTGGTGCCGGTGTTTCAGGCGGCACTGGATTTTTTTACCGCCGCCGATCCCGAGGGAGAACAGCAAGGCCCAGGCAATGAATGGCTGCTGGCCGAAGCACGCGATAGTTTTGAAGACAGCTATCAGGCCGCCAAAGCCGCTTTGTTGCACGCCGGTGCAGGCGGGGCGGTGGAGGTGAGTGCGGTATACGACTGGCTGGCACGCCTGAGCGACTTGCGCCGTGCAGTAGAGCAAGGCTATAAAGCCGCAGAGCGGCTGGCGCGCTTGTCCGACTTGGCCCCGGTGCCACAAGATACCGATCCCATGCGCAACCCCAACGCCCCCGCATGAAGCCCCAACCGCCATGCACCTGATGATTCCAGCCCCACCACCATTTTGTTGCACAGTTGCAGGCTTTGATTTTGCCGTGCCAGCCACATCTGTCCAGTCTATGCTCCACCCACCCTTGCCATGAACCCACCCGAAACCTTGCGCATCGACAAATGGTTGTGGTGCGCGCGCTTTTTCAAAACCCGCAGCCTGGCGGCTGAGGAGATTGCCAAAGGCCGTGTCAGCGTCAATGGTCAGGCTGTGAAGGCCGCACGCGAGGTACGCCCTGGCGACACGGTGTCTCTGCGCCAAGGACAGGTGCCACGCACAGTGCTGGTGCTAGGCATCAGCCATACCCGTGGCCCCGCCCCTGTGGCACAACAGTTGTACCAAGAAACCGCTGACAGCCTCTTGGCCCGCGAGCAGGCTGCCGAACAGCGCCGCTTGGCCCCAGAACCCGCCGCCAGCCTGCACGAAGGCCGCCCCACCAAACGCAACCGGCGTGAACTCGAACGGGCCCGAGATTGGGGCGACCGTTGGAGTGCCTCGGTAGAAAAATGAGCCATCTTCACCCCCTTCCCTCCTTTTCTGGCAAACACCGTGTGGCCTGGGCAGCCAGCCTGTGCTGTCTGGCACTGCTGACTGGCTGCGCAACCAACCGCACCAAAGTGCTGGGGCCACAGGAGAATTTCTCCTCGGTGGCGACTTATTCACGGCTCTTTGATGCTGCCCCGGCACAAACCTGCGAGGCTGCGCGCCGCGCACTACTCAGCCAGGGCTACATCATTGAAACCAGCCGCCCCGACCTGATCGAGGGCAAGAAAAACTTTCAGCCCAATGGCGACACCCACCTGCAAATGTTGATCCGGGTTGTCTGCGTGCCCGAAGGCAACAACGGTGCGGTCAGCTTGGGCTTTGTCACGGCCGTGCAAGACAGTTACACCCTCAAAAAGATCAACAACTCTGCCAGCTTGGGGGTTGGGGGTGTGGGGTCGGTATCACTGCCATTTACTTCGGGTGGCGAATCATTGGTCAAGGTGGGCAGCCAGACCATCTCCTCCGACAGCTTCTACGAGAGTTTCTTTGATCTGGTCAAGCGTTACCTGCTCGATGGCACGCCACCGGACTCCTGAAGCAGCACCGCACTACACCACCACAGGCTCTGGCTCCAGCCGGATGCCAAAGCGTTCGTAAACGCTGGTCTGAATGGCCTTGGCCAGCGTCATCACTTCGCCGCCAGTGACGCTGCTCTCACCTCTGCCCCGATTGACCAGCACCAGCGCCTGTTTTTCATAAACAGCCGCTTGGCCCACGGTTTTGCCTTTCCAGCCGCAGGCATCAATCATCCAGCCTGCGGCCAGCTTGATGGTGCCATCGGGCATAGGGTAATGCACGATCTTGGGATCTCTGGCGATGATGTCTTGGCACTGCTCTGGCGTGACCGTGGGGTTCTTGAAAAAACTGCCCGCATTGCCAATCACCGCCGGATCGGGCAACTTGGCGCGGCGAATTTCGCACACCCAGTCAAAAATCTGCTGCGCACAGGGTTGCTGCACCCCTTCTTGGGCCCGGCGGCGCTCCAACTCCAGATAGCCCAGCTCAGGCTTCCAGGGCTTGGGCAAACGCAAACGCACCTGCGTAATGATGGCACGCCCAGCCAACCCCATGCCGCGCGGCAAACCATCGGCAGTGCCGGGTGCAGGCAGATGCTTGAACACCGAGTCTCGGTAGCCAAAGGCGCACTGGGCGGCATCCAAGGTAAAGGTCTGGCCTGTGGCCATGTCGATGGCATCCAGAGCATCAAAACGGTCTTGCAGCTCAACACCATAGGCACCGATGTTTTGTACCGGCGCTGCGCCCACCGTGCCCGGAATCAAGGCCATGTTCTCCAACCCTGGCCAGCCCTGCGCCAACGTCCAAGCCACGGTGTCGTGCCAAGACTCACCAGCGCCTACCTCCACTATCCAAGCACGCTCGGTCTCTTGCACCAGCCGACGGCCCCGAATTTCCATTTTCAGCACCACAGCCGCCACATCACCGGTAAAGACGATATTGCTGCCGCCGCCCAGCATCAGCCAAGGCTGACGCCCCAGCAAAGGGTCGGTGCGCAAGGCGTACAGATCGTCTACGCTGCGCACCCGCACCAAGGTTTGGGCACGGGCCATGATGCCAAAGGTGTTGCAAGGCTGTAAGGAAACGTTTTTCTCGACTAACATCGCCCGGATTGTCGCACCAGCCCTATAGGGCACAGTCTTGTGTGCGTCACCTGTTTTTGGAAAGAAACCGACCATGCCATCGTTTGATACCGTTTGCGAAGCCGATTTTGTCGAAGTAAAGAATGCCGTGGACAACGCGGCCAAAGAAATTGGTACCCGCTTTGACTTCAAGGGCACCTCTGCGGGCATTGAGCTCAAAGACAAAGAAATCACCCTGTTTGGTGATGCAGAATTCCAGCTCCAGCAAGTAGAAGACCTGTTGCGCAACAAATTGACCAAACGCAATGTGGACGTGCGCTTTCTGGACATTGGCAAGCCACAAAAGGTGGGCGGCGATAAGGTCAAGCAGGTCATCAAGGTGCGCAACGGCATCGAGGGCGAATTGGCCAAGAAGCTGCAAAAGCTCATCAAAGAGAGCAAACTCAAACTGCAAGCGGCCATTCAAGACGAGAAGGTGCGCGTTACGGGAGCCAAACGTGATGACTTGCAAGCTGCCATGGCCCTGATCCGCAAAGAGATTGCCGATATGCCGCTGTCGTTCAACAACTTCCGCGACTGAGCCAGACCGCCACAGCACTGCGCACACCCCACCATGCCCCCACTCTTTCGGCCTCCCATCGGCTCGGCGCTGGCAGCGGTGCTGTTGGCGCTGGCCCCCACACTGACGCCAGCACAAACCGTAGCCTTGAGCGGCGTGCTGGGGCACAAGGCACTGCTGGTGGTGGGCAACGGTGCGCCACGGGCTATGGCAGCCGGTGAAACACACCTAGGAGTGCGGGTGATTTCGGTAGGCAAAGACGAGGCCGTGGTAGAGGTGGCGGGCAGCCGTAGCACACTACAACTGGGCCAAGCCCCTGTGAGCGTGGGTGGCAGCGGTGGCGGCAGTGGTCGGCGTGTGGTGCTGATGGCCGATGCCCGAGGGCATTTTGTCCAACAAGGGCAAATCAATGGCCAGCCCATGCCGTTCATGATCGATACCGGGGCATCTACCATTGCCCTGGGGCAGGCCCAAGCCCAGCGCCTAGGGCTAGACTACCGCAGCGGTCAACCCGTGCGCATGAGCACCGCCAACGGCACCGCCCAAGGCTGGCGTTTGCGCCTCGACAGTGTGCGCCTAGGTGATGTGCAGGTCTATGGCATTGAGGCTGTAGTCACGCCCCAACCCATGCCTTATGTGCTGCTGGGCAATAATTTTCTCAACCATTTTCAGATGACACGCACCCCAGACCAGATGGTGCTGGAGAAGCGCCGTTGAGCGCCTGCCCACCATGAATCCCAGAGTACAGCATCGTGCCGCCCAAGACGAGGAATACGAAGATTTGCTAGGTCTGTGGGCCGATCTGGAATCCACCCTGTCGGTGTTGCTGGCGCATCCCATGCAGGCCCGGAATTTTGCCGCCAAGGTGCGCCAATGTGACCGCTGGTTGCAAGACTTGGTGGCGCACGACATTGACGCTGCGCTGTATTTGATGTTTCAGTTGGCGTCCACTTCCACGGTGGGCTACAGCACCTCGCACGCCTTGGTGTGCGCCACCCTGTGCCACATCATGGCAGGCGAGTTGGCACTGACGCTGCGCGAGCGCAACGCCTTGGTGCGCGCCGCCCTGACCATGAACGTCGGCATGACGGCCTTGCAAGATGAACTGGCCAATCAGCACGAGCGCCCCAGTGCCGCCCAGCAAGAAGCCATTCGCAAGCACCCCGAAGAGGGGCAGGCCATTCTGGAGCGGCTGTATGTGACCGACCACCTGTGGCTAGACGTGGTGGGCCAACACCATGTCAACCTGCCCCAACGCACACCGTTGGCGGCGCTGGAAGAAGTAGACCGCCTTACCCGTGTGCTCAATACCATCGACCGCTATGCGGCCATGATCAGCCCACGCCACAGCCGCCCTGGGCGCAGTGCCACCGACTCGGTACGGGCGTTGGTCGGCCCCGGCATTGACCAGCGTGACGAGGTAGGCTATTTGCTGGTGCGCAGCATTGGCTTGTGTCCACCGGGCACCTTTGTCCGTCTGGACAATGGCGATACCGCCATCGTGCTGCGCCGCAGCGACAAAGCCAACCTGCCCTTAGTGGCCCGTTTGGCCGACCGCCAAGGCAAACAATACAGCCCAGCCCGCCTGCACCAAACCGCTGACAGCAAACCCCAGATCCAATCGTCTCTGCCGCGCGCTACCGTAACGATGGAACTGAACCACCGCACTATGGTGCGCGTGGGACTGTATGCCGCCCAACGCAGCACCAGTTTGGTCACACAACCGGGAGGGCTGTAGCTGGGGGAGAAGAGGATGCCTTCTGCGGCAGGCTCAACGGCTCTGGCTGGCTGCCCCGTGCACATGCCCCCAATACAGCAACGCATCGCGCCCCTGCACCGACAGCTCTACCGTGGCCCCCACGGGCAGCAATACTTTGGTCTCGACATGACCATAGGGCAGGCCCGTCAGCACCGGCACTTGGAGCTGACTGCGCAGCCCTTGCACCACCGTAGCCAGCTTAAAACCCTTGTCATGGGCCGCCAAGGTATAGCCCGTAAACTGCCCCAATAGCACGGCCTGTTGCTGCGCTAGCACTCCGGCATGCAATAGCTGCGTCAACATGCGCTCAATGCGGTAGGGGTGTTCGTTCACATCTTCCAAAAATAGGATGCCGCCCGGCACCTGCGGAAAATACGGGGTGCCCAGCAAAGAGCACAGCACCGTCAGGTTGCCCCCCCAAAGCCGCCCAGACTCGATATACAGCTCCTGCGCTGGGGCGGGTGGTTGGTCTATGGGCTGCTTGGGAAGAGGTGGCAGCCGCCAACCGGAGCCTTCGCCGTGGCCTTCCAGCAAGTCTTCAAAGCAGGCTTGCATGATGTCATCAGGCGCCTCTACACCGCCAAAATCTGGACACAGGGCTGGGCCAGCCCAAGTGGTAGCCCCGGTTTGTGCCAGCACAGCGAGTTGAAAAGCCGTGAAATCACTCACCCCCACAAACTGTGTGCCCCGCTCAATGGCCTTGGCCACTGCCGCATAAGGCAGGCCCGGCAAAATGCGCGTGAGGCCATAGCCTCCGCGAGAGATCAGCGCCACATCGGCACCACTGGCGGCCGCACGCCCAATGGCGGCCAAGCGTGTGGCGTCATCGCCTGCAAACCGGGTATGGCTGCTCAGCGCATCGGTATCAATCTCCACCTCATAGCCCAGCGCCTGCAAACGCTTCACACCCCGACGGAAGGCGATTTTGTCGCGCACCGCACTGGAGGGCGAATAGATATAAATGTGTTTGGGGCCGGTGCTGTGGTGGTGGCCGCAATGGCAGGAAGGGTGGTCAGCGGACAAAACATCCAGGCCCGACAAGGGCCTGCTCCATGCAAGCTAAAAAAGGGGTACACCAGCATTGGATGCACCCTGCAAGAAAGAAAAATTCAGGCACCGAAGTATTCCATAGCCTGCTGCGCCAGCGCCGCTGCTTTGACCCGACTGCTGTGGCGCTGTTGTCCATACAACACTGGCAGACCAGCCACATCCATGGCCCCTCCACAAGAGTGCTGGGCCATGGATGCCCAAGCCCGTGGCCCGGCCGCAAAACCCCGATCTGGAAAAGGCGCCTGCCACACAGCCGCCAAAGTGGGATCTGCGGGGCCAGCCTCCAGCACCAACACCCCCACACAGCCCTGCAATACAGGCTGCCGCGACAGCAGCATGGCCTCATACAGCCCCAGACTTTCGACCACCAACACCCAACGCGCAATGCCCAACCGCTGTATCCATTCACACCACACCTGCATATGCTGCTGTGGGGTATGCCAGCGTTCTTTCTTGGGCTTGTCGCTGCGGCCAAACCCTATCAGATCCGGCACCAACACCCGCTGGTCAAGGGCCGTGAGGGCAGTGACCAAGTGGCGGTAGACATAACCCCAATGCTGTGGCCCATGCAGGCACAGCCAAGCGGTTGGGGCATGGGGGGCACCCTCATCCAGATAATGCAGTCGCAGCCCCGCCAATGCGGGCAGATCGCTACAGTAATGTGCGGCCCACGGCCAATCTGGCAGGGCAGCAAAACGTGCATCAGGGGTGCGCAGGGCATCATCGCGCAAGGGATGGGCCGCCAAGGCCACCGCCCGCCGCTGGCGGCGGCGCTGACGAAAAAAATCCCCGAGTATCTGTGCGCAGTCTTGCGCCAACACGCCCCCCTGTATTTGGGTGTGGTGATTAAGCTGTGCTTGGGCAAACAGATTGAGCACCGAACCGGCCACACCAGTTTTGGCATCGGCAGCACCAAATACCACCCGTGGCAGGCGAGCGTGAAGCATGGCACCACTGCACATGGCACAAGGCTCTAGCGTGACATAGAGGGTACAGTCTTCTAGCCGGTAGTTGCCCAGTTGTTGCGCTGCTGCACGCAGAGCAACAATCTCTGCATGGGCCGTAGGATCATGGCCCGCCACTGGCCCATTACGCCCTGTAGCCACCAACTGGCCCGCACGCACCACCACGGCGCCTACCGGCACCTCGCCAGCCTGCGCAGCTGCTTGCGCCTGCTCTAGCGCCAGTCGCATCCAGTAGGCATCATCATGCAAATTCATGGCCTGCACTATAGACCGGTGCGCAATGCACTTGGGGCAAGAAAGCGCCTATTGGGCGTCGGCAGGCAGAGGTCTGGGCTGTTGCATCTGGGCCTCAACCGCCTGCCGGTATTGCTGCACCTGCTGCGTGGGTGGCAATGGCTGTCCTGCCGCTCCGGGGGCTACGCCTGGGGCCGATGGCAGTGACGCACGAGAAGCAGACAACTGCTGACGGGCCAGCAAGCCCACCACGGCCAACGCCAGCACCAAAGCCACTATGGTGAACACTGTACGCATATTCAGGGAGGCGACAAAGTACCGGCACCACGCTGATCTTTGAGGGCTACCTCATACTGCAACGTGAGGTTGTCGGCAATCTCCAGCAAACGCTCGCTGGCGCTGGCCATAGCACGCAAGCCACGAACATCGGGCTCACGGCCAAAAGAAGCGGCAAAAAACACCCATTGCATATCAGCCGCCGACAACTCGGTGCGCAAGCTGGTGTTGGTCACGGTAGCGGCACCCAAGGTGCTGAAGATACGCTTGCACTCGTCCAGATCGGCTTGGCGCTGCTCGCGCAAGCCCGCCATATCCTGTCCGGCAGCCTGTAGAAAGTAGCTTTTGGCCAATCGCTGTGAACGCATCCGCAACCCTGCCGAGGCCTGCACCAAAGGGTGCATGGGCGCTTTGCCCAGACGCTCTAGGCCATGAAACAGCACCTCAGTGGCAACCAGCATCTGATCGGCCTGGGTTGCTACTGCGGTGGCCCCCTCACGGGTGGCTGGCACCAGCACCAGTCCATCGAGCGTTTCGGCCTGCTTGCGCACCTGGGCCTGATGCCCGGCAATATCGGCAGGCCAAGAGACCTTGGTCATGTCATCCAACGTAGCCTGCACCAGCCGCTGTGAAGCACTGAGGGCGGCCTTGACATCATCCGGCTGGACTTTGAGGTGAAGCTGCAAATAAAGCTTGGCCATGCGCTGCGCCAATGCCCCCAAGCGACTGGCCCGATGCAACCAAGTGCTGGCCGTGGGGCCAGGGGGCTGTGCCCCCACAGCCCCCACCACGGACGACAGGCCGACCGCCCCGACCATCTGCAACAGCATCCTGCGCCGCACCACAGGGGTGGCAGATACGCTAGGACAAAACAAACGCTCGGGCAAGGATGGTAGAGACAACATCGATGAAATGCTCCGGGTCGTGGATGCGGAAGAAATATGCTGTGATTCTGGAACCTGCATGGTGGCCGTACCATGATGCAAGTCAAGCTGGCCCGCATTGCAGTACCCAACAGCCCACAGACGCCCCCCGATGCCCAATACTGCACGGCAAGCAAGAACCTGCCACACTGCCCAGCCCTTGTTGTCCCTGACCACGACCCATGTCAGCACTAGCCCTGCCTCTGACCGACACCCTGGGCAGACCACTGCGTGAACTACGGATCAGCGTTACCGACCGCTGCAATTTCCGCTGCCCCTACTGTATGCCTGCCGAGGTATTCGGGCCTAACTACCCTTACCTGCCACGCCATGCACAACTCCATTTTGATGAGATCGTGCGCTTGGCTAGGTTGTTTTTGGGTCAAGGGGTACGCAAAATCCGCCTCACGGGGGGGGAACCGTTGCTGCGCCCGCAACTAGAAACCTTGATTGCCCAGTTAGCCCTGCTGCGCACGCCAGAGGGCCAAGCCGTAGAACTGACCCTGACCACCAACGGCACCCTGCTGGCGCGCAAAGCAGCCGCCCTGCGCAAGGCAGGACTGCAACGCCTGACGGTGAGCCTAGATGCACTTGACGATGCAATTTTTACCCGAATGAATGGCGTAGGCTTTGCCGTGAGCGAGGTACTGGCGGGCCTGACAGCAGCGCAGGCCGCAGGCTTTACCGGCACTAAAGTCAATATGGTGGTGCAACGGGGCGTGAATGAACAAGACGTATTGGCGATGGCCCAGCACTTTCGGGGCACAGGCATCACGCTGCGGCTGATCGAGTACATGGATGTGGGCCAAAGCAACGGCTGGCACATGGCTGCCGTGGTGCCCAATTCCGAACTGATAGCCCGTCTGCAAGCCGTGCTGCCCTTGGTTCCGTTGGCACCACACCACCCGGGCGAAACCGCACAACGCTGGGGTTGGGCCAATGCCCAGGGGCAGCACGATCCCACACAGGGAGAAATCGGCCTTATCAGCAGTGTGACCCAAGCTTTTTGTCATACATGCAACCGGGCGCGGCTGGCAGCGGATGGACAGGTGTTCACCTGCTTGTTTGCCAGCCAAGGCTATGATTTGCGCGCGCTGCTGCGTGGTGGTGCCGATGACACCACCCTGAATGAGGCCATCGCCCAGTTGTGGCAGGGCCGCCATGACCGCTACTCGGCCCTGCGCACTCCATCGGCCTCCGTCAGGGGGCCAGCGGTGTATCCACTACACCGTATCGAGATGGGCTATATCGGCGGCTGAACGGGTGTCAGCGCCTTCAAGGCTGCAAACGCAACACATTCAAATCCATCCCTAAGGCTTGTTGGGCCAACGGCACCAAATGCTCGTGGTGGGTGAGGAAAATCACCTGGGTTTTGCGTGCCAACTGGCCCAAGGCCTGTAAACCGGCACTGGTGCGCTGCTCATCAAAATTGATGAACAAGTCATCGGCAATAAATGGCATGGCCCGCCCAGGCTGTGTCTGCCTGTCCAGTGCGGCCAGTCGCAGGGCCAGATAGAGTTGATCGCGCGCGCCTTCGCTCAACCCCTCCACGCCCACCAACGTACCCTGTGGGCGATGACCATACAGACGCGGCACAGGGCCATCGGTATCCACCACCAGCCGGTCAAAGGCGCCCAGCGTCAGATCAGCAAAAATCTGGCTGGCCAGTGCCAACATCGGGCCTTGCTGGGTCTCACGAAACCGTGCCACACTCCAGTGCAACCAACGCGCCATGGTATACACCTGCACATAACGCTGCGCTGCTTCGCTCATGCGGGTGATGGCCTCTTGGCGCAGACCCTCGGCCTGTGCAGCCCGATCAGTGCCATCAAATGCAGCTAACTGGCTCCGCCACTGCTGGGCAGTGGCACTGAGCTGCTCGGTGCTGGCCTGCCACTGCTGGTCTTGCGCTTGCAAATGCTGAAGTGCCGCCAGAATGTCGGTCGATGCCAGTGAGGCTACCTCGGCCCGCAAGGCCTCCAAGGGCAGACCATCGCCCTGTTCATGCAGGCGCGCTTGGGCCTGGGTCAGTTCCTGCTGGTACTGGCGTGCCTGTGTGGCCTGTGCTATCGCATGGGTCAGAACACGGTGCCGTTCTTCTGCCGTGCAGGCATCCCCCGATGGCCCGAGCAAGGCATACAGTCCGGCCAAACTGGCCTGCAACTCGGTTTGGCGGTGTTGGGCCTGCACCCCACCCGCACGGGCCTGCTCTAATGCCTGTTGCCAACGCTGGCGCTGGCTTTGCGTTTCTTGGGCCAGCGCCAAACGCTGGCGCAGCGCCAGCACTTGGGCTTCAGCCCCCTGACCTTGCAACTCTGGTGCCAGGCGCTCGCACAACGCCTGTGCAGCCACAGCCAGCGCATCCAGATCGGCGCGCATGGCTTCAATGCGCTCGGTACGGATGCTGTCGATCCTGTCTAGTCCAGCACTGATGCGCTCCATCACCTCTAAGGCGGTGCGCAATGGGGCCGGCTCGACATAGCCCCCATAACCCGCCTGATGCAATTGCTGCTGCCATTGCAATTGCCAGTGCTGCCACTGCTGCTGTGCGGCCGCCCAATCCTGTTGCAAGTCGAGCAAGACTCGGCGGGCTGTGCTGGCTTGTTGGCGCAGGCTTTCACGCTGACCATGCAATCGTTCGGTCTCGGCCAGCATCTGACGGGCCAAGGCCATGCACTCGGCCAAATCAGGATAGTGCTTTGCAGACTTAGGTGCCGATACGGCACCCTCTGCCGATGGATACAACAGGGCCAACAAGGCCGCATGTACCTCCTGTGCCACTTGGGTGCTGTCTTGGTATTGGCGCTGCAAACGGGCCAAGTTCTGCTGCAATGCCAAAGCACGGGTGCGCCGCTCCAACCAACCAGCGGCAGCGGCCAATGGCAGCTGTGCAGGCAAATGGCAAGCCTGCACCAGTTGTTGCCATTGCGATTGACGCTCCTGCAAACGCTGGCTCATCTGCTGGCCGCGTTGGGCTTGTTGCTCTACCTCCAAAGCCAGCCGCTCAATATGCTGCACCTCGGCCTGATACTGGGTCTGGTGCTCAAGATGCTCTAGTCGGGCATCGGCCAAACCATCAGCCTGCGCCACCAAACGCTGGTATTGCAGTATCTGAGCCAGTTCCAAACACAGCGCAGGCGCGCTGTACCACTGCTGCCAACAGGCATCACGCCACTGGCGGGCTTCTTGTACCTGCTGCAGGCTCACGGGTTGCCACCGTGAGACAGACTGTGCCAACGCCAATTGCAAACGCTCCAGCTCTGCCTGCTGCATCTGGTGCTGGGTTTGTGCTGCCTCCAGCGCAGCCTGATCGGTGCGCTGGGCCAACAACAATGCCTGCACCTCGGTTGCATCGGGGGCCAACATACCGTGCAACGAGTCCAACGGCACGGTATGTGGCCCCATTGCCTGCAACTCCGCATCCAAAGCACTTTGGCACTCCAGGATTTGGCTTTGCAGGGCTTTACACTGGCCTGTGTGGTCGCCAAGTTGGTGGGCGCGGGCCAAAACCACCTCCAGCGCAGTGCCATCGCTGTGGATCGTCAGATGTTGCTGTTCGGCTTGGGCCTGCTCCAATTCGCGCTGTTTGGCCTCTACCTGAATTTGAGCAAACTGGCACTTTTGCTGTAGTACCTCATGGGTTTGCAGTAAAGCCGTCAAGGCCATCCGCATGGCAGGCGCAGGCAGGCGCTCACGCACGGCGGCCAAGGAACTGGCATCCCAGCCCAAAGCATGGGCATCAGCCTGCACCCCCAGCCAATAGGTGTGCACCTCCGCCTGGCGCTTTTCTATGTCGGGGCGGTGGGCACGGTACTGCATTCGTCGTGCATCCAGCTCGGTGATCTCTGCGGCCCATGCCAAACAAGCCGCATCTGTGGGCAACGCCTCCAAGGCTTGATGGGCCTCCCGCTCCGCAGCCTGACAACGCTGGGCCTCGGCTTGGGCCAAGGCCATGCCCCGATCTGCATCCTGCAACCATTGGGCAGCCTGCTCGGGAAAGTCGGGCACTGCGCCCAGCCCTTGCAGGGCCTGTACAGCAGCATCGTAGCGATGCAACCAAGGCGCTACGCGGCGCACACGCTCCAACTGCTCGCGCTGGCAACGGGCCTGATCGCGTTCAGCATGCAAAGCCAACAACTGCTGCTCTGTACGCATCAACGCATCGCGCTGCTCTTTCCAGCCCGCAGCCCGGGCCGTTGCCACCTTTAATTGCGCCTGCGCCGCCTTGAGATCATTTTCGGCTTGGTAATACGACCGCTTGTCCGATTTACGTGGTGCCCAGAGCTGATCTGCCTCCGCCTCCAAGCCCCTGAGTACCTGCCCCAGTTGCTCCAAGCCCGATGCCGACTGAAACAACATCCGCCCAACATCATCAGCCGCCGACAAAATGCCTGCACCACCAGCCAACAAGGCACTATGGTCTAAGGAGAACATCTGCTCAAACAGCGGGCGTTGCATGTCGCCCAACCAGGGCAGCAAAGCCGTATCAGGCAAAGGCGCATCAGCCAGTGAACGCAAAGTGTTTTTGTTGCCCTTGGTACGCTCAAAAGCCAGCTGCTGGTCATTGGCTTGCAGCACACCGCCCAATCGCAAGTCAGGCATAGGATGCAAAAAGGCCATCGTGGTGCGTGCTTCAATGCCAAACAACCAGTCTCCCAAAGCGGCACGGGTGGTGGATTTTCCTGCCTCATTGGGGCCAACAATCAAGTGGATGTCCTGCGCAGCAGGCGGCAAATCCAGCACATGGTTGGTAAATTTTCCATAACGGATCAGTTGCAACTGGCGAATACGCATAGGGTTTGCTCCTCAAACCTCTTTCTGCTCTACCCGCGCCAACAGCAGGGGCAGGGTATCGGCCAACAGTGTCTCTATCGGGCCATCGCGCAAAGCTTGTAGTTCCGGGCTGGCGGCCAGCACCTCGGCTGGCAACCGCCCCCAAAGTGGCGCCAGACCACGGCGCAACTCCTGCAAAAAATCTGCATCCTCCAAAGCCCCCAGTGCCAAGCCATGCAGCGTAGCCAAAGCGGCCAGCCCATCACCTTGGTGTGCAGGCACCTGCACTGGTGCCTGGGTTTGCACACATACCTTTTCAATCCACAACCGCTCGGCATCCAAAGCAATGGCCTGGGCCAATACCTCTTGGCGCAGTTGTGTTGGCTGTGCCAATAAGGCCGTATGTACCGTGCTACGACCTTGGAGCTGCACCCGCACCGCTAATGGGCGCTCCCCCACCTGTTGCGCCAGCAGCCCCTGCAAAGATTGGCCCACCGCACGTACAGCGCCAGCCCAGTCACTGCAACCGCTCACATCCACCACCAACTCCGCCCAGCGCAACACATCCACCCACAGCGGTTCGATACTGCGCACATCCCCTGCGTCTACGGTGATGAGCAATGCGCCATGTGGGCCTGTCTCACGGATATGGCGGCCTTGCAAATTACCCGGAAATGCAATGGTGGGCTCTCCTTGCCGCACCCACTGCGTGTGCACATGGCCCAAGGCCCAGTACTGGTAACCCTTGGCATCGAGTTCAGCCACCGAGCAAGGCGCATAGCTGGCATGGGAGGTGGAGCCTTCCAGCGCCGTGTGCAGCACCCCAATATTGAACCAGCCAGGCACTGGTGGCGGGTAGCTGGCAGCCAAATTCTCGGTAGTGGCTGCCTGTTTGAAACTGCGGCCATGCAAGGCCACCTGTAGCGGTGGGATGCGCAAGGTCTGGGCCTTACTGCTAGAGAAAACATGTACGTTATCGGGCAACTCCAACCGCTTGGTGATTTCGCTGTCGGCATCATGGTTGCCGTACAACAAATACACATCAATGCCCGCTTGGCGCAAGCGCCCCATTTGGCGCACCAAAAACAGCCCGGTATTGAAATCGCGCCAATCGCCATCGTACAAATCACCGGCAATCACCATGAAATCTACCGCCTCATCCATAGCCCGGCTGACCAACTGCTCCAGAGCATCGCGGGTGGCCGTGCGCAAACGTTCAGCGGGGGCGTCAGGGTAAGCAGACAGTCCACGCAACGGACTGTCCAGATGAATATCAGCAGCGTGGATGAATTTCATGCCCTGCACTGTACCCAGTTCTGCTAGCCCCTGGTTGGACGATATGGTGGCACATCCCAAACGCTGTGCCCTCACGCAAAAAACCCGGCACACAGGCCGGGTTGGTCGTTTTCCGGCACCCTAAGGTGCCGACAAACACACTGATCAATTGGTGCGGGCCAATTGTTCCAAGATATGCGGATTTTCCAGTGTGGAAGTATCTTGGGTCAGGGTCTCACCCTTGGCAATACCACGCAGCAGACGGCGCATGATCTTGCCCGAGCGGGTCTTGGGCAGGTTTTCACCAAAGCGGATTTCCTTGGGCTTGGCGATAGGGCCGATTTCCTTGCCCACCCAGTTGCGCAGCTCGTTGGCCAAGGCCTTGGCATCATCGCCAGTGGGCACGGGGCCTTTGAGCACCACAAAGGCCACGATGGCTTCGCCAGTCAGATCGTCAGGGCGGCCCACCACAGCGGCTTCGGCCACGATGTCGCTCTTAGCCACCAAAGCCGATTCGATTTCCATCGTGCCCATGCGGTGGCCAGAGACGTTGAGCACGTCGTCAATACGGCCCGTGATGCGGAAGTAACCACGGTCTTCGCTGCGCACGGCACCATCACCGGCCAAGTAGTAGCCCTTGAGCTCTTCAGGGAAGTAGCTCTTCTTGAAGCGTTCGGGGTCGCCCCAGATAGTACGGATCATCGAAGGCCAAGGCTTCTTCACCACCAAAATACCGCCCGAACCATTGGGCACGTCTTGGCCGGTTTCGTCCACGATGGCGGTGGTAATACCTGGCAGTGGCAGGGTGCAAGAGCCTGGCACCAGCGGCGTAGCGCCCGGCAGTGGGGTGATCATGTGACCGCCGGTTTCGGTTTGCCAGAAGGTGTCGACAATCGGGCAACGCTCGCCGCCCACGTTCTTGTAGTACCACATCCAGGCTTCGGGGTTGATAGGCTCACCCACCGAACCCAAAATGCGCAGGCTCGACAGATCGGAGCGGTCTGGATGCACGCTGGCATCGCTGTCGGCAGCCTTGATGAGCGAACGGATAGCAGTGGGTGCCGTGTAGAAAATGGTGCACTTGTGCTTTTCGATCATCGTCCAGAAGCGGTCGGCCTTGGGGAAGGTGGGCACGCCTTCAAAGATGATCTGTGTGGCACCAGCGGCCAACGGGCCATAGGCCACATAGCTGTGACCAGTGATCCAGCCGATATCAGCGGTACACCAGAAAACGTCGCTGTCTTTCAGATCGAAAGTCCAGTCCATCGTCAGCTTGGCCCACAGCAAATAGCCACCGGTGCTGTGTTGCACGCCCTTGGGCTTGCCAGTAGAACCCGAGGTGTAGAGCACAAACAGCGGGTGCTCGGCACCAACAAACTCGGGTGCGCACTCGGTGGATTGGGCTGCCATTTCTTCGTGCATGAAGGTATCGCGGCCAGCCACCATGTTCACCGCAGTGGGGGTACGCTGGAACACAATCACGCTCTTGGCCGAATCGCAGCCACCCATCGCCAGGGCTTCATCCACAATCGACTTGAGCGGCAACTCTTTGCCGCCACGCATTTGGTAGTTGGCCGTTACCACCGCCACCGCACCCGCATCTTGAATACGCTCGTGCAGCGCCTTGGAAGAGAAGCCACCAAACACCACGCTGTGTGTTGCACCAATGCGAGCGCAAGCCTGCATGGCAATCACGCCTTCAATCGTCATGGGCATGTACAGCACCACACGGTCGCCCTTTTGTACCCCCTTGGACTTGAGCACGTTGGCAAACTGGCTCACCTTAGCCAGCAGCTCTTTGTAGGTCACTTTGGTGACTTCACCACCATCGGCCTCAAAAATGATGGCCGTTTTGTTTTCTGTGGGGGTACCAATGTGTTTATCCAGGCAGTTGGCCGAAGCATTCAGCTCGCCGTCTTGGAACCACTTAAAAAACGGGGCATCGGACTGGTCAAGCGTTTGGGTAAAAGGCTTGTTCCAGACCACATTCTCACGGGCCAAACGGGCCCAGAAGCCCTCATAGTCGTTCTCAGCTTCGGCACACAGGGCTTCGTAGCCAGCCATGCCTGCAACACGCGCTGCGGCCACTGTGGCATCAGAGGGCGGGAAAACGCGGTTTTCGACCAGGGTAGATTGGATGGCGTTGGATGGTGCAGTCATGCGGTTTGTCTCCTGAGGTTGACTGTCAAAGATTTCGATCTACTTTGGACGCCTGCACTTACAGGCCACTGACTGACCACTGGCTGACGCCAAGTTTTGGCACCGGGTATCTCGCTATCATCCGTTCCGCGATGCAAGCCCCTCACCCCGCCCCCCACTCCCCCTCACCCTTGGTAGCCGTAGCTGCTGGGGTTCACCATAGTCGCCGCATAGCAGTGGCCAGCCTATTGCTGCTCATTGCGCTGTGCCTGGCTTGGGAACTGTTTTTAGCCCCCGTGCGTCCTGGTGGCTCTTGGCTGGCACTCAAGGCATTGCCTCTGTGCCTGCCGCTGGCTGGGCTGCTAAAAAACCGTATGTACACCTACCGCTGGCTGAGTCTGATGGTTTGGCTTTATGTCACCGAAGGGGCCGTGCGTGCTTGGAGCGACCGCCCCCCCGGCAATGTGTTGGCACTGCTCGAAGTGGTGTTGTGCTTGGTGCTGTTCACCGCCTGCACTGTGCATATCCGCCTGCGTCTGCGCAACGCCAAGCTGGCAGCCAACGGCAGCGCCAGCACGCCAGCCACCCCCACCTAACCGCCGATTGCTCCTGCCATGTCTGACCTGCTCGATGTTTTGCGCCATACCGTGGGTAGCCACCATGTGCTGACCGGAGAAGGTCTGGGCGCGTGGGAGCAAGACTGGCGCCAACGCCGCCCCCAAGGCAAAGCCTTGGCGGTGGTGCGTCCAGCCAATACCGCCGAAGTGGCCGCTGTGGTGCGCGCCTGTGCGGCCACTGGCACCCCTATCGTGCCGCAAGGTGGCAACACCAGCTTATCGCTAGGCTCTACCCCTGATGCCTCGGGGCGTGAAATCGTGTTGAGTCTGGCCCGGCTCCATGCCATCCGTGCCATCGACCCACACAACCTGAGCATGACATTAGAGGCTGGTTGCATCTTGCACCATGCCCAAGAAGCGGCCAAACAGGCTGGGTTGCTGTTTCCGCTGTCGCTGGCCTCTGAGGGCAGTTGTACCGTGGGGGGCAATCTTGGCACCAATGCCGGGGGCACCCAAGTAGTACGCTATGGCAATGCCCGTGAGTTGTGTCTGGGGCTAGAAGTGGTCACGCCCCAAGGCGAGGTCTGGGACGGCCTGCGCGGCCTGCGCAAAGACAACACCGGCTACGACCTGCGCCACCTGTTCATTGGCAGTGAGGGCACACTGGGCATCATCACCGCCGCCACCATGAAGCTCTTTCCCCTGCCTAGCGCACAACTCACAGCCTGGGCCGCTGTGCCCACCATAGAACAAGCCGTGGCCCTGCTAGGACTGGCACACCAACACCTGGGCGCGGGCCTGACCGGGCTAGAGCTGATGGGCCGCTCTGCACTGGAGTTGGTAGCACGCCATCTGCCCCATTTGCGTGTCCCGCTGCTCGCCGAGATGGCATCCCCTTGGTTTGTATTGCTAGAAAACACCGACAGCGAATCCGAAGACCATGCCCGCGACCGTTTCGAAGCCCTGATGGAGGCAGCCTTGGCCGCAGGCTGCGTTCACGATGCCGTAGTGGCACAAAACCAGACACAGGCGCAGATGTTTTGGCAGGTGCGCGAAAGCATTTCCACGGCCCAAGCACAAGAAGGGCTCAATATCAAACACGATATCGCCATCCCGATCACACGCATCCCGGCGTTTGTAGCCCATACCGATGCCCTGCTCAGCCAAGCCATTGCTGGCGTGCGAATCATCAACTTTGGGCACCTAGGCGATGGCAATTTGCACTACAACGTGCAAGCCCCCGCAGGTGATGACCCCGCCATTTTCTTGCGTGAGCAAGAGGCACGCATCAACCAAATCGTCTATGAGGCGGTGGCACAGTTTGGTGGTTCTTTCTCTGCCGAGCATGGTGTCGGTGCGCTCAAGGTGGAGCAATTGGAGCAATACCAGTCCCCCGTGGCCTTAGGCCTGATGCGGGCCATCAAGCAAGCACTAGACCCACAAAACCTGATGAATCCGGGGCGCATGCTGCGCCTCTGAACGGCCCCCCAGCAGCCTACAATCTGCTCCTTTGGCCCTCTGCTTTGCCCCATGTCTAGCCGCCCCGTCCGCTCCCAATACGAAGATTTCATGCGCCATGTTTATGAACATGGGGTCAGCAAGGGCGACCGCACCGGCACCGGCACACGCAGTGTGTTTGGCTACCAAATGCGTTTTGACTTGGGCGAGGGCTTTCCACTGGTCACAACCAAAAAGGTTCACCTCAAATCCATCATTTTGGAGTTGCTGTGGTTTTTGCGCGGCGACAGCAATGTGAAGTGGCTGCAAGAGCGCGGTTGCACCATTTGGAACGAATGGGCGCGTGAAGATGGTGATTTGGGCCCAGTGTATGGCGTGCAATGGCGCAACTGGCCCACCCGCGATGGCGGCCATATCGATCAAATTGCCCAAGTCGTCAACCAACTCAAAACCAACCCCGACAGCCGCCGCATCATTGTCAGCGCCTGGAACGTGGCCGATTTGGAGCAGATGGCGCTCATGCCCTGCCATGCCTTTTTCCAGTTCTATGTGGCAGATGGCAAGCTTTCTTGTCAACTCTACCAGCGCAGTGCCGATATCTTTTTGGGTGTGCCGTTCAACATTGCCAGCTATGCGCTCCTGACCCACATGCTGGCCCAACAATGCGACTTGCAAGTGGGCGACTTTATCTGGACTGGCGGCGACTGCCACATCTACAACAATCACTTTGCACAGGTAGAAACCCAGTTGGCACGCCCCCCACGGGCCTACCCCACACTGCACATCCGGCGCAAACCCGAATCCCTCTTCAATTACACCTACGAAGACTTTGAAGTGCAAGGCTATGAACACCACCCAGCCATCAAGGCGCCCGTGGCCGTCTGACCTCTACCTCCCCACACTATGCGTCTGCACCTGATTTATGCCCGCGCCGACAACGGCACTATCGGCTTGAATGGCCAGATGCCTTGGCACCTGCCAGAAGACTTGGCACATTTTCGCCAGCACACCCAAGGTTGCCCAGTCATCATGGGCCGCAAAACCTGGGATTCACTGCCCCCACGCTTTCGCCCATTGCCTGGCCGCAGCAATATTGTCATTACCCGCCAGCCCGACTGGACTGCTGCTGGTGCTGTGCGGGCTGCCAACCTGCAAGAGGCCGTGACTCTGTGCGGTGCAGCCCCTGTAGCCTGGGTGATGGGTGGCGCACAAATTTACGCACAAGCGGCACCCCATGCCCATGCGGCCATCATCACTGAAATTCACCAACCATTTGAGGGCGATGCGTTTGCTCCTGTGCTGGGAGATGGCTGGCAAGAAGTGCAACGCAGCCGCCACCAAGCAACCAACGGGCTGGAATACAGTTTTGTGCAACTAGAGCACCCACAGCCACTGCCACTGAGCTAACAAAGCTACCCACTCTGGGCCACGTCAGCCGACAGCCATCATGGCTTGTGCTCCCGCAGCCACGCCTCAAAAGTGTCGCAAGCAAATCGCCCTAATGCAGCAGCAAAAATTTCTTTGTGGCCGAGATAAAGGCTATGGCGCATCACCGCATAGGGATTGAGCCTGCGGCCTCCCCTTTGCTCTTCAATATATTGCTTGTACCGCTTCACGGTACCGATGTTCTCACGCAGCAACGTGTTAAAACGGGTGCGCGTGATGCCGGGCGACCAGCCATGTATGTCAGCAACAAAGCTGTCAACACGCCGAGGCTCAAAGGCGTAGTCATTGAAAAAGTGGCTGGCGATTTTCAGGAAGGTAAAAGCATTCAAATCGCTGCTGACCACTGGCGCCTGTTCAAGTGGGGGTTCTGGGGTGATCGTCGTCTCGTCAGGCGCCGCTAACAACTGCGCCTCCGTTGCATCACGAATCTGGCGAAACTCTCGGTCAGCAAGCTCAAACAGCGCCGCCAACACATTGATGCGCCGCTTCAGCGGGCTAGGAATCGATTTTTTGTATTTGATCTTGTGGTCTAGCACAGCCCAGGCATCTTGCACGATGGTGCGTACCTGCAGTTCAAAAGGGTAACCCACCACCGGCAAGCCATGCAATACTGGCGCCATCTGCGGCGTCCAACGGGGCTTCAAGTCCAAGTGCAGGCCTTTGTAACCAAAAGCGCCTTCTGTGCCCTCAACCGCTGCGGTTTTGTCGGTCACGTCCATCACCTCAAAATGCTGGCGCACGGCCTGCATTATTTTTTCGATCTCGTCTTCGTAGAGACAGACCACACGAACACCGATCAGATCGCTGATGTACGCCGCAATGGTGTAGGGGGTGTTACTCTCCTCTAAGGCCGTGCGGTATTTACGCGAAAATTTGCGCACGCACTCGGTTTTCTCTTTGATGCGCCCCTCGATTCTAGAGACCTCAATTCCCCCTGCCTGGGCCAGCACCTCTGTCAGGGTAGCCAGGTATTGGGCCAAGGCCGCTTCCATCCCTTGGCGGTGCTGCGCGTGAAACCCATGAAAGGCGGCTTCTTCAAAATCAAAGTCCAAAGAGGCCATGACAGTGCTCCTCACTCAAAAATCGTCGCTGGAACCCGTGGCTAGACTTTCAAAGCGTGTCTGGGATTTTTGAAAATACAGCTTCACAGTACCGGTAGGGCCATTACGCTGCTTACCGATGATGATCTCGGCCACATTGGGCTCTTTGCTGTCCTTGTTGTAGTAGTCATCACGGTAGATAAACATGATGATGTCTGCATCCTGCTCAATCGCCCCCGATTCGCGCAAATCAGACATCATCGGACGCTTATCTGTGCGCGTCTCCACACTGCGGTTGAGCTGCGACAGTGCAATCACTGGGCAGCCTAGCTCTTTAGCCAGCATTTTCAGACCACGCGAAATCTCGCCCAACTCGGTGGCCCGATTTTCACCCTGAGCACCTGCCGAGCCACTCATCAGCTGCAAATAGTCCACCACAATCAGGCCCAACTTCCCGCACTGGCGGGCCAAGCGCCGAGCGTTGGCTCGCAGCTCAGAAGGCGTCAGCCCCGGTGTCTCATCAATGTGCAGTGACACATTGCGCAGCCTCTCGATGGCTTCGGTCAGGCGCGGCCATTCGTCCGAGGTGAGCTTGCCCGTTCGCAGGCGCGACTGGTCTACCTTGGCAATAGAGCCCACCACCCGCACTGCCAACTGTGCGGCCCCCATTTCCATCGAAAAAATGGCTACCGGCAAATTTTCGTGCAAAGCAACATGCTCGGCAATGTTCACGGCAAAAGCCGTTTTCCCCATCGAGGGCCGGGCAGCCAACACCACCATATCGCCCGCCTGCAAGCCCGAGGTCATGCGATCGAGGTCAATAAAACCGGTGGGCACCCCAGTGATATCGTTGGGGTTCTCGGCCATCTCCTGCACACGGTCGAGCAGATCGACCACCAACTGCTCCATCGCCTGAAAGCCCTGCTTCATGCGCGAGCCTTCTTCACCGATGTTAAAAATTTTCTGCTCAGCCTCGTCCAATATTTTTTCTACTGGGCGCCCTTTCGGATTGAAGGCATTGGTGGCGATCTCGTCGCTGGCTGTGACAAGCTTGCGCAAAATGGAGCGTTCACGCACGATCTCGGCATAGCGGCGGATGTTGCTGGCACTGGGTACATACTGGGCCAGCGCGTTCAGGTAGGCCAGCCCCCCCACTTCTTCACCTTTGCCAGTGCTTTGCAGCTGCTCATATACCGTGATGACATCGGCGGGCTTGTTGCCATTGATGAGCTTGGCGATGCTAGCATAAATCAGTTGGTGATCATGGCGATAGAAGTCCGAGTCAATCAACAAGTCACCCACCCGATCCCAAGCATTGTTGTCTAGCAACAAACCACCCAGCACGCTGGACTCGGCCTCAATCGATTGGGGGGGCACCCGCAATTGCGACAGCTCACGATCATCGTAGGGTGCAAAGCCACCATCCATAGGCATGAAGGGGTCAGAAGACATTGGATTCCTTGGAGCAAGCCGGGGATGCTAGCCTTGTGCTGCCCGCATGTCATCGGACAACCCTGTGGATAAGCGGTGAAAACAGCGGAAACAACAAAAAACCGCCCGAAGGCGGTTAGCTGGACAGCGCAGGGCGCTATCAGGCGGTTTCGCCGTACACCGAAACGGTCACTTCAGCCACCACATCGGTGTGCAGAGCAACGTTGACTGTGTTGTCACCAATGGTCTTGATAGGGCCGTTGGGCAGACGGATCTGCGACTTGAGCACCTTGAAGCCTTGCTTGTTCAGCTCATCAGCGATGTCGTGGTTGGTCACGGAACCAAACAGACGGCCATCGACGCCAGCCTTTTGTGTCAACTTGAACACCTTGCCAGCCAGCTTTTCGCCTTCGGCTTGGGCAGCGGCCAGCTTTTCAGCGGCAGCTTTTTCCAATTCAGCGCGCTTGGCTTCGAATTCGGCCTTGGCAGCAGCAGTGGCGCGGCGGGCGCGGCCTGTAGGGATCAGGAAATTGCGGGCGTAACCGTCTTTGACCTTGACCAGATCACCGAGGTTACCGAGGTTCACAACCTTGTCGAGCAGGATGATTTGCATGGGTTGTGCTCCTTAGATCTTGTGCTGGTCGCTGTAGGGCACCAGGGCCAAGAAGCGGGCGCGCTTGATGGCGGTGTTGAGCTGGCGCTGATAGATGGCGCGGGTGCCGGTCAGGCGTGCGGGAATGATCTTGCCGTTTTCAGCAATAAAGTCGCGCAGGGTGTCCACGTCTTTGTAGTCGATTTCTTCGACGCCAGTGACCGTGAAGCGGCAGAAACGCTTGCGCTTGAACAGCAGCGATTGGGTGTTGCGCTTGGGGCGCTTGTCTTTGTTGAATTTCTTGAACGTGGCCATTGCGGACCTCTTGAAAATTAATTTTGTTGAATATCCTGAACGTGCAGCACGACCTGCCTGCCATTGCGCGGAGTAGCCAAAAAACCGCCAAACTGCCAAAGGCTACCTACAGGCTGGCGAGCCAACTGCTCGGCCAAGGTGCCAAAGGCTACGGCCTTGATGCTGGCCTTGACTTCTCGGGGTTGCCCGGCTTCTTGCTGGCGGGAGCTGTGCTCCAAACGCAAGGCAATGGCAGGCAGTCCGGCAGGCGTGAATCGCAGAGGCTCGGCTTCGGCGATACAGGCAGTCAAGGCAACGCGGTTTTGCACTCCGGTGGCAGGCGCTGGTGCTTAGCGTTCTGCGCGTTCGCCGGCAGCAGCGTATTCGGCTTGGCTGGCTTTGCGGGCTTCTTCGCGCTCAACGGTCTTCATCATCGAAGAGGGGCCAGTTTCAGCCTTCTTCTTTTGCACGGTGAGGTGACGCAGCACGGCATCGTTGAACTTGAAGGCGTGCTCCAACTCAGCCATCACAGCCTGGTCGGCTTCGATGTTGACGCACAGATAGTGGGCTTTGGCCAGCTTGTTGATCAGGTAAGCCAGTTGACGGCGGCCCCAGTCTTCAACGCGGTGGACTTGACCGCCGCCAGCGACGATCATGCCCTTGTAGCGTTCGAGCATGGCAGGAACCTGCTCGCTTTGATCCGGGTGGATCAACAAAATGATTTCGTAATGACGCATGCATACTCCTTCTGGATAAGAACCACCTGCTGCGCCTGTAGCAGTGTGGCAAGGCAAAACCCGAGATTATAGCCATAGCCTACGGCACCTGTACACTTGACAGGCTCTCCTGCACGTTCTTGCGCAGGCTGCTCCTCTTGCTTATCTCATGTGGTGATGCGCTTGAAATGTGCAAGGGGCGCCCCAAATGTGCAACGCACACTGTTTCACCAGTTTCTTCCACCAGAGTTTCCGACATGTCTGAAAACAATACTTCTGCTCCTGCCGTGGCCCCCGCTCCTGAAGAGATCGAGGCCGCAATGGCCGCCAATGCCTCTGACGAAATGGCACGCTTGCAGTCTGAACTGGCCGAACTCAAGGCCAAGAGCGCCGATCTGGCCGACCAGTTCCTGCGTGCCAAAGCTGAGGCCGAAAACGCCCGCCGCCGTGCGGAAGAGGAAATCGCCAAAGCACGCAAGTTTGGCATTGAAGGCTTTGCCGAAAGCCTGCTGCCCGTTTGCGATAGTCTGGACGCTGCACTGGCCCTGCCCAACGCCACAGCCCAACAGTTGCGCGAAGGCTCCGATGCCACCCTGCGCCAGCTCACTGCCGCGCTAGAGCGCAACAAAGTAGTAGCTATCAACCCACCCGCAGGCGAAAAATTCAACCCCAACTTCCACCAAGCCATCAGCGTGGTGCCTGCAGAACAAGAGTCCAATACAGTGGTGGCGGTGCTCCAAAAGGGCTATGTGATTGCCGAGCGTATCCTGCGCCCTGCACTGGTCACCGTCACAGCACCCAAATAAAAAAGTGGGCTGGCCCGACTTGAACCGGCGCAGACAGTCCACACGTTAGACGCATTCAATAATTTCACCTACATCGCGGAGAGAGAAACATGGCAAAAATCATCGGTATTGACTTGGGCACCACCAACAGCTGCGTTGCCATCATGGATGGCAACACCACCAAGGTGATCGAAAACAGCGAAGGCGCACGCACCACGCCCTCTATCATTGCTTACCAAGAAGATGGCGAAATTCTGGTGGGTGCTTCGGCCAAACGCCAAGCGGTCACTAACCCCAAAAACACGATCTACGCCGCCAAACGCCTGATTGGCCGCAAGTTTGACGAGAAAGAAGTGCAAAAGGACATCGACCTGATGCCCTTCACCATCACCAAGGCAGACAACGGTGACGCTTGGGTAGAAGTGCGCGGCCAAAAACTGGCTCCGCCACAAATCAGCGCCGAAGTGCTGCGCAAGATGAAGAAAACCGCCGAGGACTACCTGGGCGAGACCGTGACCGAGGCCGTGATTACTGTGCCGGCCTACTTCAACGATGCCCAGCGCCAAGCCACCAAAGACGCTGGCCGTATTGCTGGCCTGGACGTCAAGCGCATCATCAACGAACCTACTGCTGCCGCGCTGGCCTTTGGTTTGGACAAAACCGAAAAGGGCGACCGCAAAATTGCTGTCTATGACTTGGGTGGCGGCACCTTTGACGTGTCCATCATCGAAATTGCCGATGTGGATGGCGAAAAGCAATTTGAAGTGCTGTCTACCAACGGCGACACCTTCTTGGGCGGTGAAGATTTTGACCAACGCATCATTGACTTCATCATCGGTGAATTCAAGAGAGAGCAAGGCGTTGACCTCTCCAAAGACGTGCTGGCCCTGCAACGCCTGAAAGAAGCAGCAGAAAAGGCCAAGATCGAGCTGTCCAACTCGGCGGCCACCGACATCAACCTGCCCTACATCACTGCGGATGCCTCTGGCCCCAAGCACCTGAACATCAAGTTGACCCGCGCCAAGTTGGAGCAACTGGTCGAAGAACTGATTGAGCGCACCATTGCACCTTGCCGCACCGCCATCAAAGATGCAGGGATCAGCGTCTCTGAAATCAATGACGTGATCTTGGTCGGTGGCATGAGCCGCATGCCCAAGGTGCAAGAGAAGGTCAAAGAGTTCTTTGGCCGCGAACCACGCAAAGACGTCAACCCCGACGAAGCCGTGGCCGTAGGCGCTGCCATCCAAGGCCAGGTGCTGTCGGGTGACCGCAAAGACGTGCTGCTGCTGGACGTGACTCCGCTGTCTTTGGGCATTGAAACCCTGGGTGGCGTGATGACCAAAATGATCAGCAAGAACACCACCATCCCCACCAAGTTTGCGCAAACATTCTCGACCGCTGACGACAACCAGCCCGCCGTGACCATCAAGGTGTTCCAAGGTGAGCGCGAAATGGCCTCGGGCAACAAGCTGCTGGGCGAATTCAATTTGGAAGGCATCCCCCCCGCAGCGCGTGGCGTGCCGCAAATTGAAGTGTCGTTCGACATCGATGCCAACGGTATCTTGCATGTGGGTGCCAAAGACAAGGCCACCGGCAAAGAAAACAAGATCACCATCAAGGCCAACTCGGGCATTTCGGAAGAAGAAATCCAACAGATGGTCAAAGATGCCGAACTCAATGCAGCCGAAGACCACCGCAAACTGGAACTGGTGCAGGCACGCAACCAAGGTGAGGCGGCCGTTCACAGCGTGAACAAGAGCCTGACCGAGTTTGGCGATAAGCTCGACGCAGCAGAAAAGGGGGCGATTGAGTCGGCAGTCAAGGCGCTGGAAGAAGCACTCAAGGGCGAAGACAAAGCAGCCATTGACGAAAAGACCACGGCTTTGATGGCCGCCAGCCAAAAACTGGGCGAAAAGATGTATGCCAATGAGCAGGCCGCGCAGGCAGCAGCCGCTGCGGGTGCCGGTGCCACAGGTGCCGCAGGCGGCCCCCAAGGCTCCAGCGCCAAGCCAGCTGACGACGACAATGTGGTCGACGCCGAAGTGAAGGAAGTTAAGAAGGGCTAAGGTAGCGATTGCGCTGACCCATGCCGCCGCGCCAGGCTCCTGTACCGGGGAGTCCGGCGCGGCGTTCCTGTTCCAACCGGGTACCTATCCATGTCTAAAAGAGACTTTTATGAAATCCTCGGGGTAGCAAAAACTGCCTCGGATGAAGAAATCAAGAAGGCGTATCGCAAGCTGGCGATGAAATACCACCCGGACCGCAACCAGGGTGAGGCCAGCAAGGGTGCAGAAGAGAAGTTCAAAGAGGTCAAAGAGGCCTACGAGATGCTCTCAGACGCACAAAAGCGGGCTGCTTACGACCAGTACGGCCATGCGGGCGTAGACCCTAACATGCGCGGCCACGGTGGCGCTGGGGCCGAGGGGTTTGGTGGTTTTGCCGAAGCCTTTGGCGATATTTTTGGCGATATGTTCAACCAAGGCGGGCGCGCAGGCCGCGGAGCGGGTGGGCGCCAAGTCTATCGGGGCAGTGACCTGAGCTATGCGATGGAGATCACCCTGGAAGAGGCGGCCAAGGGCAAAAACGCCGAAATCCGTATTCCTTCGTGGGAAGCCTGTGACACCTGCCACGGCAGTGGTGCCAAACCCGGCACCAGCCCCAAAACCTGCTCCACCTGTAGCGGCTCTGGCACGGTGCAGATGCGTCAAGGCTTCTTTAGCGTACAACAGACCTGCCCCCATTGCCGAGGCACGGGCAAGATCATTCCCGACCCCTGCACAGCCTGCCACGGTCAGGGCAAGCTCAAGAAGCAAAAAACACTGGAAGTGAAAATTCCTGCCGGTATTGACGATGGCATGCGCATCCGCAGCACCGGCAACGGAGAGCCAGGCACCAATGGTGGCCCACCGGGCGATTTGTACATCGAAATTCGCCTCAAAAAGCACGATATCTTTGAGCGCGATGGTGACGATTTGCACTGCCAAGTGCCAGTGAGCTTTATCACCGCAGCACTGGGCGGCGAGATCGAGGTGCCCACCTTGGCTGGCAAGGCTGCCATCGACATCCCAGAGGGAACCCAAGCGGGCAAACAATTCCGACTGCGTGGCAAAGGGATCAAGGGAGTGCGTTCGAGCTACCCTGGCGATTTGTATTGCCATATCGCGGTAGAGACGCCCGTCAAGTTGACCGAGCACCAACGCAAATTGCTGCGCGAACTGGAAGAATCGCTCAAGAAGGGCGGCGCTCGCCACTCGCCCAGTGGCGAAAGCTGGACAGACAAGCTCAAGAGCTTTTTTAGCTAACCCAGCAGGCCCAAACTGCCATGCAACCGCCTGTGCCCTCTTCTGGGCCAGGCGGTTTTTTGCCCCTAAAAACCGGCAGCGGCTGCTTGGTTGAGCAGTTGTGAGAGCATTCCGGCCAATGCCAGATTCCCCCCTGGCATCGTCAACAGCACCAGCCCGTCAACAGTAAACAGGCAAATACCACTGGTGGCGTAGTTGCGACCATAGGCGCCCGGAAAGTTCTGCAAACACGCATGGTTTTGGCTAGAGGCACTGCCTGTGCCCAAGGTATTGCCAAATAAGTGCTGTGCCCAAGCAAAGACGCGATCGGCAGATTTGATCTGTGCTGGGGGCAAAGGCGCATTGGCGGCCAGTTTCAGAACGGGCACCAATGCCGTACGTTGTACACGGCTCCAAGCGTCCGATACTTCCACCGTGATCGGGTGCTCCCCTGTGGGCAGGGCCGCCAGATTGGCTATCACTTGGTGTGTTTGCCCAGGTGCCAATTCTGTCGCTTGCCCCAAAAGGGTACTGCCACTGAGCACCCTGATGTTGAGCAGATCACCATCGGCATCGTCTAGTTGCACCGTGATGGGAAGCACATAGCGTGCAGAAGGCGTGGAGCGCAATTGCGCTGTTCCCACGTAAAAGGAGCGTGACTCCGGAAACTCTAACGGATCAATGCGCAGGTAGCGCACCCCATCTGCCCAAGTGCGCGCTGTAGCAGGCTCGTACACCAACTTGTTCATGTCAAACCAGTAGCGTTGCAGCCCTGGTCGCAGGATGATGTCATCGGTGGTGACACCGGGGTCGGCATCATTGGATTTCCAGGCCAGCCGCATCACAGCCCCTCTGGTCAATTCACTTTGGGCCGTGGCATCCATCGGAACGTACAGGTCAAAACCCAACCAACGGTAGGTATTGGCATCGATGGGGTGGGTGTTTTCCTGAAATGCCAAAAATACATGGGGATCACCCTCTGTGTGGCCCGCAGTCGCAGGTCGGGAGGTGGCATGAAAAAAAGCGCCGGTAGGTTGCAGGTCAGGAATACCTGTGGTGTATTCCCAATGCAGGAGATTGCTCAGTTCAGGGCGCAGCACCTGGCCCGATTGCATGGCCCAAGCCTTTCCCTGCTCTACCAAGGCGTAATCTTCCCCATCTTCAGGGCTAGGGGAAAGAATTTCGACCGTAGGACGGGCGTTGATGTGCAGCGGAGCATCGTTGTACACAACGGTTTCTTGAAATCCGGCCGCTTGTGTCAGACGCACACTGTGCAAGGTCAGTCCAATATTTTGCCCAGCATGGGGGCCGTTCAGAGGATCAATACGCAAGGCACGCACCAGCCCTGTCCATTGTGGAGACCGACCCAAATCGATCTGGTAGGTAGCACGGCCTGCCCGTACCGAAATAAAGTCACTGGGATTGCTGACCGTACCGGCCTGATCGCCCCACCAAACCAACAAACCCGACTCCTGTGCAGGAACCTGATCCAGTGTCATATCGACGGTGATGTAACGGTATTTCTGGGTATCAATCGGGCTTTGCTGGTCGATATCGAGCAAAACAAATGGATCTGGATCATTGGTGGTGGCTTGCAAGCCACTGCGCCCCGTGGTGGCCCCCGACAAGCCATGATTGCTCGCCCAAAGGGTGTCAGAGTTGCTGTCAAAGACCCAAGCCTTGCCCCGTTGGCTCAAGGCATAGTCGCCATCGGTGATAGCCGCAATACGGTAATGCCCTGGGGGCAGACGGGCTGTGGCACCGGGATGGCTATTGATTGGCAACGCCGTACTCAAAGTCTGGCTACTGCCAGTGGGCTGTATTTCAGCCAGCCAATGTGTTTTTCCGGGAGGCAGCTGGGTGTCACTGGCTTCGTTGTGGTGGTACAAACGCGCCCAATCGATCTGAAACTCCACATTGCAGCCCAAGCAGGGATCAATCCGCAGCCCCTGAATGTTACCCCCCCAAGGCTGGCCTGTGCTGGGCAGCATAGCTGCCAGATCAAAGTGGTACAGATGCCAGCCGGGGTAGACCGGAAACAAAGGCGACTCGGCATAGGCTGCATCAAAAGCCGCCACAGTATCGCCACCGTGGTGCCATACCAAACGACCACCGCGCGAGCCGGGCACCACGCTGTCTGGCAACCGCATCATGAACGCCAGATGGGTGTAGCGATTGGCGTCCATAGCAATCGGCACCCCATTGGCAGCCGGCATGGCCGACGGAATGGGTGGAAACTGTAGCCAGAAGTGGGGGTCGGTATCGCGGGCCGTGCCCGTCATGGTGCCATTGGCAACAATGGCGGCACTCAGGTTGTGTGTCCACCAAAGAGGAAACACATCTCCCTGCGTAGACATATCCCAAGCATTGCCTAGCACTTGCGTTGCATGGTCTGGGCCTTCAGCGACCGTCTGGGCGTGGGTGCCTTGAATACAGGCCACCAGCAGACAGGCGGCAAGCGATGCGCGAAGAAAAGGCGGGTGCAGATGCATAGCTATATCCTTTACGGTAATGAAGGAGCCGACACCAGCGTGAACCGCAGCCCCTGCGTCCATCGTAGCGGGAACCGTTGAAAACGGGCACTTTGGGTGCCACTTTCAATGCTATCGGGCGAGTCTGGTTGGCCCAGCCTAAAATCACGCTCCCCCTGAACGCAAAGAGACCACCATGGGACGCACCCTGTACGACAAGATCTGGGACGAGCACGTCGTCCATACCGAAGAAGACGGCACTGCCGTGCTCTACATCGACCGCCATCTGGTACATGAAGTCACCAGCCCACAGGCTTTTGAGGGTTTACGCCAAGCTGGGCGCAAAGTCTGGCGCGTCAGCTCCATTGTGGCCACTGCCGACCACAACACCCCCACCACCGGTTGGGAACTGGGCTACGATGGCATTACCGACCCGATCAGCAAAGAACAAATCACCACGCTGAATGCCAACATCGCCGAAACCGGCGCAGCCGCCTTTTTCCCGTTCATGCACCAGCGCCAAGGCATTGTGCATGTCATGGGGCCAGAAAATGGGGCCACTTTGCCAGGCATGACGGTGGTCTGCGGTGACAGCCACACCAGCACACACGGCGCTTTTGGCGCGCTGGCGCACGGTATCGGCACCAGCGAAGTCGAGCACGTCATGGCCACCCAAACCCTGTTGGCCAAAAAAGCCAAAAATATGCTGGTGCAGGTGGATGGACAACTCGCCAAGGGCGTGACGGCCAAAGATGTGGTGCTAGCCATCATTGGCAAGATTGGCACGGCAGGCGGTACAGGCTACACGATTGAATTTGCGGGCTCTGTCTTTCGCACCATGAGCATGGAAGGCCGCATGACGGTATGCAACATGGCCATTGAGGCTGGTGCGCGCGCTGGTTTGGTGGCTGTGGACGACAAAACGATTGATTACGTCAAGGGCCGTCCGCTGTCGCCCACCGGCGTGGAGTGGGATCAGGCCGTGGCGTACTGGAAAACGCTGCACTCGGATGCCGACGCCGTGTTTGACACCGTGGTCACGCTCCATGCCGATGACATCGTGCCCCAAGTGACATGGGGTACCTCGCCCGAAATGGTGCTGGGTGTTGACGCCACCGTGCCCGACCCCGACAAAGAAAAAGACGCCAACAAGCGTGGTGCCATCGAACGCGCCTTGCAATACATGAACCTGCAACCGGGCAAACCTATCAACGATATTTTTGTCGATAAGGTATTCATTGGTTCTTGCACCAACAGCCGTATTGAAGATATGCGCGAAGCCGCTGCCGTGGTGAAAAAGCTGGGGCAAAAAGTAGCCAAGAACGTGAAGCAGGCGCTGGTAGTGCCCGGCTCCGGGCTGGTCAAAGAACAAGCCGAGCGCGAAGGACTGCACGAGATTTTCAAGGCGGCCGGTTTTGAATGGCGTGAGCCAGGCTGCTCGATGTGCTTGGCCATGAATGCCGACCGTCTGGAGCCGGGTGAACGCTGTGCCTCGACCAGCAACCGCAACTTTGAAGGCCGTCAAGGCGCAGGTGGGCGCACCCACTTGGTCAGCCCTGCTATGGCGGCTGCGGCTGCGGTGCATGGTCACTTTGTGGATGTCCGTACTTTTGCTTGATAGCACCCTAGGAGCACTGTCGTGAAAAAGATCGCCACACTCATCACCCTATCGCTGGCCTTTGTGCTGAGCGGCTGTAACACCGTCAAAGGTGTAGGCCAAGATATTGAGAAAGCTGGTTCTGCCATCGAACGCGCTGCCACCAAGTAAACAAGCCCCCCATGCAAAAATTTATCCTTCACCAAGGCATCGTGGCTCCGATGGACCGCGAGAACGTCGATACCGACGCCATCATTCCTAAGCAGTTCCTCAAGTCGATCAAAAAGACCGGCTTTGGCGTCAACCTGTTTGACGAATGGCGCTACCTTGACCACGGCGAGCCGGGCCAAGACCCCGCCAGCCGCCAGCCCAACCCCGACTTTGTGCTCAACCAGCCACGCTACCAAGGTGCCTCTATCTTGTTGGCCCGCAAAAACTTTGGCTGCGGCTCTAGTCGTGAACACGCCCCCTGGGCACTGGAGCAATATGGTTTTCGCGCCATCATTGCACCCAGCTTTGCCGATATCTTCTTTAACAACTGCTTCAAAAACGGCTTGCTGCCCATCGTGCTGCCCGAGGCCACGGTGGCGCAGTTGTTTGATGAAGTAGCCGCCTTTGCGGGCTACCAGCTCACCATTGATCTGGAGCGCCAAGTGATCGTACGCCCACAAGGCGAAGAAATCCCCTTTGATGTGGTGCCATTTCGCAAATACTGCCTGCTCAACGGTTTTGACGACATCGGCCTGACCTTGCGCCACGCCGACAAAATCAAAGCGTTTGAGGCCGAGCGGCTGGCCGTCAAGCCTTGGCTGGCCCACACCATGGTGGCGTAAACGCCCACCACAGATATTCAATCTCCTGAAAAGTAAATCATGAAAATTGCAGTATTGCCGGGTGACGGCATTGGTACCGAAATCGTCGCCGAAGCCGTCAAGGTGCTCAACGCCTTGGATTTGAAATTTGAGATGGAAACCGCCCCTGTGGGGGGTGCTGCCTATGAAGCAGCAGGCCATCCGCTGCCCGAGTCCACCCTCAAGCTGGCCCAAGAAGCCGATGCCATCCTGTTTGGTGCCGTGGGCGACTGGAAATACGACAGGCTCGACCGCCCACTGCGCCCCGAGCAAGCCATTTTGGGCCTGCGCAAGGCGATGGGCCTGTTTGCCAACTTCCGCCCGGCCATTTGCTACGAGCAGCTGACCCACGCCTCCAGCCTCAAGCCCGAACTGGTGGCCGGGCTGGACATCCTCATCATTCGCGAACTGACCGGCGACATTTACTTCGGCCAACCCCGTGGCCGCCGCATTGCCACCGATGGGCACTTCCCCGGTGCCGAAGAAGCCTTTGACACCATGCGCTACTCGCGCCCAGAGATTGAGCGTATCGCCCACGTCGCTTTCCAGGCCGCACAAAAGCGCAGCAAGCGCGTCACCAGCGTAGACAAAGCCAATGTGCTCGAAACCTTCCAACTCTGGAAGGACGTGATGACCGAAGTGGGCCAACAGTACCCCGATGTCGCGTTGGACCATATGTACGTCGACAACGCCGCCATGCAACTGGTGAAAGAGCCGAAAAAGTTTGACGTGCTGGTCACGGGCAATATGTTTGGCGACATTCTGTCGGATGAAGCCTCGATGTTGACAGGCTCGATTGGTATGTTGCCTTCGGCCAGCTTAAACAGCAAAGGCCAAGGCTTGTACGAACCCAGCCACGGCAGCGCCCCCGACATCGCCGGCAAAGGCATTGCCAACCCGCTGGCTACCATTTTGAGCGCCGCCATGATGCTGCGCTTTAGCCTGCAACAGCCCGAAGCCGCTGACCGCATCGAAAACGCCGTCAAAGCCGTGCTGGCCCAAGGCCTGCGCACCGGCGACATCTACAGTGAGGGCACCACCAAGGTCAACACCGTGCAAATGGGTGATGCAGTCGTCAAGGCACTGGGCTGATACGCAGGCCTGGCATCCGCTACAATGAAAAGCTATGTTTGCCGCCTGCCCGTTCCTGCTGAACAACACCTCTGCCATCACGGCAGGTGGGGCCGTGCGCGCAACCATCACCACCACCACGACCATTAAGGGCTGATCCAGCTCCGGTATCGTCGTGCGCCCCTCCCCGGCCAGACGAGCCGGGCAACCGATCAGCCCCTACGGTGTGGTAACGTTTTTTATCATCGAAGGGGCTTGAAATGAGCAAATTGGTAGGTTTGGTCGGCTGGCGCGGTATGGTCGGCTCGGTGTTGATGGATCGTATGCAGGCCGAGGGTGACTTCGACCTGATCGAACCCATCTTCTTCTCTACATCCAATGCGGGCGGCAAGGCTCCAGCGCAAGCCAAAGCACACAGCACACTGCAAGACGCCAATGACATCGCTGCGTTGGCCCAGTGCGACATCGTTATCACCTGCCAAGGTGGCGACTACACCAAGGAAGTGTTTCCCAAGCTGCGCGCCTCCGGCTGGCAAGGCCACTGGATTGACGCGGCTTCGTCGCTGCGCATGGAGCAAGATGCCGTCATCGTGCTCGATCCCGTCAATGACAACGTGATCCAGAAGGCGCTGGCCGCAGGCGGCAAGAACTGGATTGGCGGCAATTGCACCAACTCTATCTTGCTGATGGGTTTGGGCGGTCTGTTCAAGGCCGATTTGGTGGAATGGGTCAGCTCCATGACCTACCAAGCCGCCTCGGGTGGTGGTGCCAACCACATGCGCGAGCTGCTCAAAGGCATGGGCGTAGTCCATGCCGCAGTGGCCGACGAGCTGGCAACCCCCGCCTCCGCCATTTTGGACATCGACCGCAAGGTCGCCAAAACCATCCGTGAAGATGTGCCCACCGAGTTCTTTGGCGCGCCGTTGGCCGGTGGCCTGATCCCTTGGATTGATGTGCAACTGCCCAACGGCCAATCCAAAGAAGAATGGAAAGGCCAAGCCGAGGTCAACAAGATCTTGGGTACTGAGGCCACCATCCCCGTCGATGGTTTGTGCGTGCGCATCGGCGCCATGCGCTGCCACAGCTTGGCCCTGACGCTCAAGCTGAAAAAAGACCTGCCACTGGCCGAGATCGAGACCATCATCCAAGGCGGAAATCCTTGGGTGAAGTGGGTGCCCAATGACCGCGCTATCACCGTTAAAGAACTGACCCCAGCCTCCATCACCGGCGGCCTGCAAGTGGGCGTGGGCCGGGTGCGCAAACTCAACATGGGGCCAGAGTACCTGTCGGCCTTCGTGATTGGTGACCAGCTGCTGTGGGGCGCTGCCGAACCCCTGCGCCGCATGCTGCGTATCCTGTTGGCAGCCTGATTGGCACGGTAAGAACCGGGTGTTTCGCTTAGAAACACCCGGTTACTCTCGTTGTCAGGGGACAACACCCTAAGGTACCAGCAGCAGCGATTCATTGATCGGCATGGGTCTGAGGTGCTGCTTTTCTTGTCAGTCCAAGGCATTGCTGCTATGGTGTTTTGATACTTCTCCAAGCCGGAGCAAGCGCCGGGTTTCTTGTCTGTAGGCCGCTTGACCGGGCCTCTTTTTTCTTATCAGTTGATAGCAACCATGCATCGTTGGAAATACTCTGCGCTGGCAGGAGCGGTCGTGGCGACCCTTGGCCTGTACGCTGCTGACGCTTCGGCGCTGGCCTTGGGACCGATCATGGTGCAGTCTGCTCTGGGCGAGCCCTTGCGCGCCGAGATCGATCTGCCCCAAATCAGCCCCGCTGAAGCCGATACCCTGCGCGTCAGTCCTGCCGCCCCGGAAATTTTCCGCAGTCAGGGGATGGAATACTCCCCCGTGGTTACACAAATGCGGGTGCAACTGGAGCGCCGCTCTAATGGCCGCATGGTGTTGCAACTCTCCAGCGATCGGCCCGTGAACGATCCATTTGTTGACTTGGTGATTGATGCCTCTTGGGGCACAGGCCGCATCACGCGCAGCTACACCATGTTGTTTGATCCACCGGCGCTGCGGCGTCCGCCGGTCGCCTTGGCCGCCGCACCGCAAATTCCCCCCGCACCGGCCACACCTGCACCAACAGCAGCGACACCCGCCAGCCCACCAGCAGCCCCCGCACCAAGCCCCGTTGCTCCCATCACAGACGCAACCTCGCCCGCACCTGCGGCCCCCTCGCCAGCGCCAAGCCCTGCGCCCGCACCACGCCCAGAACGAACACAAACGCCTCGTCCAGCCGCCGCGCCAGCACCCACACCCGCGCCAGCCCAAAGCGTACAAGTCAAGCAGGGCGATACAGCCGGTCGAATTGCCGAGAGCCGTCGTGGGGCAGGGGTCTCGCTAGACCAAATGCTGGTAGCTTTGCTGCGTGCCAATCCAGAAGCTTTTGCCCAAGGCAACGTCCACCGCCTCAAAGCCGGTGCAGTGCTTGAAGTGCCCGATGCGCAACAAGCCCAGGCCGTGCCAGTGGCCCAAGCACGCCAAATCATGGCCGCACAGAGCCGTGATTTCAACGAATTCCGACGCCGACTGGCTGTCACAGCACCGGCGGCACAGGTCGAGGCCGCAGACCGTTCTGCCAAAGGCAGCGTCCAAACCCGTGTCGAAGACAAGCGTCCTGCCAGTGGTGCTCCCGATAAGCTCACTCTGTCCAAAGGCGCTATGACTGGGCAGAAGGCTGCCGCAGAGGAAAAACTGGCACAAAGCAAGCAAAAAACTGAAGCCAACAACCGGGCGCAGGAAATTGCCAAAAACATTGAAGACCTGAACAAACTCAATGCCAGCGTAACTGCCCCTGCCTTGGCACCTGCACCTGCGCCCGCCGCGACAGCAACTCCAGCACCTACACCAGCACCAAGCCCAGCCCCGGCACCCGAGCCTGCACCTTCACCGGCGCCAGCACCAGAAACACCAGCCCCAGCGCCAGCACCAGCGCCCACAGAGGCACCGCCGCCCCCTCCTGCACCTGCCCCCACACCTGCGCCTGCACCGGCTGTAGAAGAGCCTGGTTTTATCAGTGGCCTCTTTGAAGACCCTCTCTTGCCGCTGGCAGGTGGTGGTGTATTGGCACTGCTGGCAGGCTATGGCGTGTATGTTGCCATGCGCCGGCGCAAAGCCAAAGAGTCGGTCGATAGCTCCTTCCTTGAAAGCCGGATACAGCCTGACTCGTTCTTCAATACCAGTGGTGGTCAACAGGTAGATACGGCCAATGTGGCTGAATCGACAACTGGCGCATCTTCCTCCATGTCTTACAGCCCCAGCCAGCTTGATGCTGGGGGGGATGTCGATCCGGTAGCAGAGGCCGATGTTTATCTGGCCTATGGGCGTGATTTGCAGGCCGAAGAGATCCTGAAAGAAGCACTGCGCCATACCCCTGAGCGTATCGCCATCCACACCAAGCTGGGTGAAATCTATGCCAAACGGCAAGACCGCAAGGCACTGGAGGCAGCGGCTTCTGATGTGTACAAACTCACCCAAGGTCAGGGCCCAGACTGGAACCGCATGGTGGAGTTGGGGCGCGAAATAGATCCGGGCAATCCTATGTACCAACCAGGCGGCCAGCCCGCATTGGCGGGTGTTGCCGCTGCCGCAGCCACCGGTGCTGCGGCCACTGGTTTTGCCAGCACCTTGAGCGATCCAGCGCCAACGGCTGGACAACTGCCACCAGAACTGGATTTTGATCTTGATCTGGAGCTGCACGACACACCGGCAGAAGATGCCAGCGCCGATCCAGGTGGATTTGCTGCGGCCATCGCCTCAGCCACTGAAATGCCTGAATTGGCCATGCCCATCTTGGATACTGGCCCGATGTCACCGCCTGCGCCACCCGCCGCAGCTCCGGCGCCAGCTGCGGAGCCCGCCCCCGCCCAAGACATGGGGCTGTCTTGGGACGTGCCAGATCTGCCGATGGTGCCTCCTTCTGGCTCTGCCGCACCGGCTGCATTGGAGTTACCCACCCTGGATGCTCCCGCAACATCCACCATGACAGATCTGGAGTTCTCTCTGGACATGCCATCGGAGCAAGCCAACGCGCCTGTGCCAACCCCGGCATCTGAGCCGCTGCCAGATACTGCTGCACCAGCCACCGATTCGGGCCTGATGGACTTTGATTTGGGAGGACTGTCAACAGAACCACCCGCTGCGGCCCCAGAGCCTACACCAGCCACCAATGAAGCCGTAGCTGCTCTAGAGCAGGACGGCCCATTCGAAGGCCAATCAGAAGATCCACTGGAAACCAAACTGGCCTTGGCGCAGGAGTTCAATGCCATTGGAGACAGCGATGGTGCCCGCACCCTGATTGAGGAGGTCATTGCCGAATCCTCTGGCGCACTCAAGGCCAAGGCCCAGAGTTTGTTGGCCGAGCTGTCCTGATCCGTGCCCGGCATGCGAGTGGCCTTGGGGGTCAGTTATAACGGTCAGGCATACCAGGGCTGGCAAAGCCAGCCCTCGGGCCAGACCGTACAAGACCGGCTAGAGGCTGCTCTGAGCCGTTTTGCCACCGAGCCAGTGCATACCCTTTGTGCAGGGCGCACCGATGCGGGAGTGCATGGGCTGATGCAGGTGGTGCATTTTGATGCCCCCGTGCAGCGCCCTGCTGCCTCTTGGGTGCGCGGCACCAATGCGTTTTTACCCTCCGACATTGCCGTGCAATGGGCACACGCCGTGCCCGATGGTTTTCATGCCCGTGCCAGCGCCACAGCCCGGCGTTATGCCTATGTGCTGTTGCAATCCCCAGTACGTCCCAGCGTTGAGGCCGGGCGCGTTGGTTGGGTCTTCCAACCGCTAGATGGTGATGCCATGCGTGCGGCTGCCGCGCAACTGCTGGGCGAGCATGACTTCACCTCATTTCGAGCAGCAGCCTGTCAGGCGCTGTCGCCGATCAAGACGATGCAGCGCATCGATATCACCCAGCAAGTGCTCAGTGCAGGCAGCACTGGCATGAACATCCCCGTCTGCTACTGGCGTTTCGAGTTTGAGGCCAATGCCTTTTTGCACCACATGATCCGCAACATCATGGGTTGCCTGGTTGCCATAGGGCGTGGCAGTCAGTCTGTCTGTTGGATGGGTGAGGTATTACAAGCACGTTCGCGCCAAGTGGCGGCCCCCACCTTTGCCCCCGATGGCCTGTATTTTCTAGGGCCCGTGTACGACCCGACCTGGGGGCTGCCAGAACGCACCCCCGCCTTTGACTGGCTTCCCTGATTTTGTAATGACTTTGTCCCCCACCCCCGTAGGGCTGCACCGCACCCGTATCAAGATTTGTGGTTTGACCCGCGAGCAGGATGTAGATGCTGCGGTGGCAGCAGGTGTGGATGCCATCGGGTTCGTGCTGTATGCCCCCAGCCCACGCGCCATCACGGTACAACGTGCGGCAGAACTGGCGCGGCGCCTGCCCCCATTTGTCAGCCCTGTGCTGCTGTTTGTGAACGAATCCGCAGCACAGGTACAAGCGGCTTGCGCCCAGATCGCTGGGGCCACTGCCCAGTTTCATGGCGATGAATCGCTGGCAGACTGCATGGCAGCCACGGCCCATGGTGCCCGCCCGTTCGTCCGGGCGGCCAGAATCCCCTTGGGCGAAGGGGCCACACAATTTGACCTCGTAAAATACGCAGATTCCTATTCTCCAGCGCAAGCCATTTTGCTCGACGCCCATGTGGATGGCTACGGCGGTGGCGGCCAGGCATTCAATTGGTCACTCCTTCCTCCAAGCGTCAACGCTCACCTCGTCTTGTCTGGTGGACTTACGCCTGCAAACGTGAGCGATGGCATCGTGCAGGTGCGCCCGCGTTGCAAAACGCTGGCGGTTGATGTCAGCTCTGGCGTTGAACAAGACGGCCCCGATGGCAAACCCCTGCGGGGCGTCAAAGACGCCACAAAAATCCATCGCTTCGTAGCTGCCGTGCGTGCAGCCGATGCCCAACTTGCAAATACCTCTCATGGCTTCCTACCAGTACCCTGATGCTTCTGGCCACTTTGGCCGCTACGGCGGCAGCTTTGCCAGCGAAACCCTGACCTTTGCGCCACAAGAACTGCGCGAGGCTTACGCCCGCTACCAGCACGACCCCCAATTTGTGGCCGAATTCAACTACGAGTTGGCCCACTTTGTCGGGCGGCCCTCGCCGGTGTACCACGCCGCCCGCACCAGCCGCGAGATGGGCGGGGCGCAAATCTTTCTGAAGCGCGAAGACCTCAACCACACCGGCGCACACAAAATCAACAACGTGATTGGCCAAGCCATGCTGGCCAAGCGCATGGGCAAGCCACGCATCATTGCCGAGACGGGGGCCGGACAACATGGCGTAGCCACGGCCACTATTTGCGCCCGCTATGGCCTAGAGTGCATCATCTACATGGGGGCCGAGGATGTGAAACGCCAAAGCCCTAATGTGTTCCGTATGAAGCTGCTGGGCGCTACCGTTGTGCCGGTAGAGTCTGGCAGCAAAACCCTCAAAGACGCCCTGAACGAGGCCATGCGCGACTGGGTAGCCAATGTAGACAACACCTTCTACATTATTGGCACCGTAGCTGGGCCACACCCCTACCCCATGATGGTGCGCGACTTCCAAAGCGTGATTGGCACCGAATGCCTGACGCAAATGCCCGCCATGTTGGCCGAGCAAAACATGGCCACCGAGCAGCCCGATGTGGTGGTGGCCTGTGTGGGCGGTGGCAGCAATGCCATGGGTATCTTTTACCCCTACATTCCTTACGAAAAAACCCGCCTGATTGGCGTAGAAGCCGCTGGTGAGGGGCTAGATACCGGCAAGCACTCGGCCTCGTTGCAAAAGGGCAGCTCTGGGGTGTTGCATGGCAACCGCACCTTCATTTTGCAAGACGACAACGGCCAGATTATGGAGACGCACAGCATCAGCGCCGGGCTAGATTACCCCGGCGTGGGGCCAGAACATGCGTGGCTGCAAGAGCTGGGCCGGGCAGAATATGTAGGCATTACCGACAAAGAAGCACTGGCCGCCTTCCACTACCTGTGCCGCACCGAAGGCATCATCCCGGCCTTAGAGTCTAGCCATGCCTTTGCCTACGCTATGAAGCTGGCTAAAACCATGCGCCCAGACCAATCCATTTTGGTCAATCTGTCGGGCCGGGGCGATAAAGACATCGGCACCGTAGCCGATTTGTCGGGAGAAGATTTTTACGACCGCCCCTCCATGCGCGGCCTGAGCGTCAAGGGCGGAGAAAGCAACAAGCCATGAGCCGTATCCAAACTACGTTTGAACAATTGCAAGCCAAGGGCCGCAAAGCCCTGATTCCTTACGTTACGGCAGGTTTCCCGTTTGCCGACATCACCCCCGCGCTAATGCACGCGATGGTAGATGCAGGTGCGGACATCATTGAGCTGGGCGTGCCTTTTTCCGACCCGATGGCCGATGGCCCAGTGATTCAAAAAGCGGGCGAAAAAGCCTTGGCTTTGGGCGTGGGCATGGTGCAAGTGCTGGGCCATGTGCGCGATTTTCGCAAGCGCAACCGCACCACGCCCGTGGTGTTGATGGGCTACGCCAACCCCGTAGAACGCTATGACCAACTGCACGGCGAAGGCGCTTTTGTGCGTGATGCAGCAGCGGCAGGCGTGGATGGTGTGCTGATTGTCGATTACCCACCCGAAGAATGCGAAGCCTTTGCTGCCCAATTGCGCGCCAACGGCATGGACTTAATCTTCCTGTTGGCCCCCACCTCCACCCCCGAGCGCATGGCGCAGGTGGCACGGGTAGCCAGTGGCTACGTCTATTACGTGTCACTCAAGGGCGTCACCGGCTCGGCAGCACTCGACACCTCGGCGGTGGAAGAAATGCTACCCCGCATCCGCGAGCATGTGAAGATTCCGGTGGGGGTCGGCTTTGGCATTCGTGATGCTGCTACCGCCCAAGCCATTGGCCGGGTAGCCGATGCCGTGGTGATTGGCACGCGCATTATCCAATTGCTAGAAAATCAGCCCTACGAAAAAGTCGTGCCTATCATCATCGACTTTATGCGTGGTGTCCGCAAAGCCCTTGATGCTTGACCCGAACAAAGGAAGCAGTCCATGTCTTGGCTAGAAAAACTCCTGCCCTCCCGCATCCAACCCACCAACCCTACTGAGCGCCGCCAGATGCCCGAAGGGCTGTGGATCAAATGCCCCAGTTGCGATGCCGTACTGTACAAAAACGACCTAGAGCACAACCAGTGGGTCTGCCCACAGTGCAGCCACCACCACCGCATTGGTGCCCGTGCCCGACTAGATGCCTTTCTAGATCCTGAAGGCCGCTACGAAATCGGCCAAGAAGTCATCCCCGTAGATGCGCTCAAGTTCAAAGACAGCCGCAAATACCCCGAGCGCCTGAAAGAAGCCCTAGAAAGCACTGGCGAAACAGATGCCTTGGTGGTGTTTGGCGGCGCTGTGCAAAGCATCAATGTGGTGGTCGCCTGCTTTGAGTTTGAGTTTATGGGCGGCTCGATGGGCAGCGTGGTGGGTGAGCGTTTTGTGCGCGGCGTCGAAACCGCGATTGAACAAAAAGTGCCGTTCATCTGCTTTACGGCTACTGGTGGGGCACGAATGCAAGAAGGGCTGCTGTCTTTGATGCAGATGGCCAAAACCAATGCCGCCCTTACCCGGCTAGCCAAGAAAGGCTTGCCTTATATCAGTGTGCTCACCGATCCCACCATGGGGGGTGTCAGTGCTGGTTTTGCCTTTGTGGGGGATTTGGTGATTGCCGAACCCAAAGCCCTGATTGGCTTTGCCGGCCCGCGTGTCATTGAATCGACTGTGCGCGTCACTTTGCCCGAAGGCTTCCAGCGGGCCGAGTTTTTGGTAGAAAAAGGTGCCGTAGACCTGATTTGTGACCGCCGCGAACTGCGTGCCACCATTGCCAGCAGCCTGGCCATGTTGCAGCGGTTGCCAGCAGACGCCGTCGCCTGAATCTGACTCAGCGCAACACACCCGCTTGCAAGTAGCCCAACACCATTACCGCTACTTGCAATAGCACCAGCAACACCAGGGGAGCAAAGTCCACGCCCCCCACCAAGGGCATCAGGCGACGCAGGGGCCGCAGCAGCGGCTCGCTCAGTCGGTCAATCACGTCGGCCAACACCGAACGTGTCTGCACCCAAGACATGACCGCATGGATGATGATCAGGCCCGTCATGCCCGTCAGTGCCACACGCACCAAACCAAATAGCGCCAACCACGGCAGCCAAAGCAATCCGGCCCCCGCCCCAAGCAACAGCCAGAGCAGCAGGTATTGCAGCAACTCCACCAATGCAGCCGCCAACAAGCTAGCGGTATCGATACGGCCCAATGGTGGAATAACTTTGCGCAAAGGCAAAATCAGCCAATCGCTCAGGGCGAACACCATTTGCCCCACCGGATTACCAAAAGGTATGCGCTGCCATTGCATGTACAGGCGCAGCAGGCAGGCACCACAAAGCAGGCCAGCGGCCACATCAAGCAGGAAAGAAACAATCTGGTAAAGCATGTGAGTGGCAAATCTTGGAGCGCATGGTGTAAGTAGGATGATAACGACAACTTTTTTCAACACCGTGATGCCTGCCCCTCTCACCCTTCATTCTTTGCCCTTGTTTCCACTCCAAGTGGTGTTGTTTCCTAGCGGTACGTTGGCGCTACGGGTCTTTGAAGTGCGCTATTTGGATATGGTGCGCAAATGCCAACTGGCGGGGGCGCCTTTTGGTGTCGTGGCCTTGCAGCAGGGCCAAGAGGTGCGCCGTGCTGGGGCAGGCCCAGAGCAATTCCATGCCGTCGGAACGCTGGCACGCATCGTGCAGGCGGCCTCACCCCAACCTGGTCTGATCCAGCTGCAGGCACAGGGCAGCCAACGCTTTCATATCACTGGGCACCAACTGCTGCCCCACGGTTTGTGGGTGGCCGATGTGGCTTTAATACCCGCAGACCCACTCGTGGCAATCCCGGCCGATTTGGCAGGCATTGCCCAAGCCTTGGCGCAAGTGCTCGACTCTTTGCGCGAACGCGATCCCAACCATCCTTTGCCTGTGCCCACTGCGGCCCAATTGCAAGATTGTGGCTGGGTGGCTAACCGTTGGTGTGAGCTGTTGCCTGTGCCCTTGGCATTGCGCCAACAGTTGATGGCCTTGGACAACCCCTTGCTGCGACTGGAATTGGTGGGTGATGTGCTGGAGAAGACTGGAATTGTCGGCTCCTGAAGCTATGTCGCCCCCTGGTATATGCCTGACCCCATAAAATCGACCGTTTGGCTGTGAACAGCCCCTTTTTTACGTCCCGCACTGACGGCACTTATGTCTGACCATCTCCACGCCTCCCCCTCCCAAGACGAAAACCAACTCATGGCCGAGCGCCGCGAAAAACTGCGCGCCTTGCGCGAATCCGTGCAAAACGGCGCAGGCGTGGCCTTTCCAAACGACTTCAAGCCAGCCCACCATGCCGCCCACTTGCAGCAAGAGTACGCAGGCACTAGCGCCGAGGCATTGGAAACACAACCCGTGACGGTCTCGGTGGCTGGGCGCATGATGCTCAAGCGCGTAATGGGCAAGGCCAGCTTTGCCACCGTGCAAGACGGCTCTTTGGGCAGCACCGGGGGCCGAGTGCAGTTGTATGTCACGCGCGATGCACTGGGCGAAGACCTCTATGCGGCCTTCAAGCACTGGGACTTAGGCGATATTGTGGGTGCCGAAGGCACACTCATGAAAACCAAGACAGGTGAGTTGTCGATCAAGGTGACGCAACTGCGTCTGCTCACCAAGAGCCTGCGTCCCATGCCCGACAAGTTCCACGGCATTCACGACCAAGAAGTCAAATACCGCCAACGCTATGTCGATTTGATGACCGACGAATCGGCCCGCCGCCGTTTTATTGCACGCAGCAAGGCCGTCAGCGGTATCCGCGACTTTATGGTGCAGCACGACTTTCTGGAAGTAGAAACCCCCATGCTGCACCCCATTCCCGGTGGGGCCAATGCCAAGCCGTTTGTCACGCACCACAATGCCCTAGAGCAAGAGATGTACCTGCGCATTGCGCCCGAGTTGTACCTCAAGCGCCTATTGGTGGGTGGCTTTGAGCGGGTGTTTGAAATCAACCGCAACTTCCGCAACGAGGGTATCTCGGTACGCCACAACCCTGAGTTCACCATGATGGAGTTCTACGCGGCCTACTGGAACTACCGCGACTTGATGGACTTTACCGAAGCCCTGGTGCGCGATGCGGCCATGAAGGCCGTTGGCTCGTTGGAGTTGTCGTACCAAGACCGTGGCGTGGATCTGAGCCAGCCGTTCCAGCGCCTGACCATTCGCGAGGCCATTTTGGCGCACACCGAAGCCGGTGAGAATGTGGACGATGCCGCTTGGCTCATCACTGCCTTGCAAAAGCTGGGCCTGAGCGAAGCCAAAGACCGCTTGTCACAGCGCAGCTTAGCCAGCTTGCAAGTGCTGTATTTTGAAGAAACCGTAGAAGACAAGCTCTGGCAGCCCACCTTCATCATGGAGCACCCGACCGAGATCAGCCCCTTGGCGCGTGCCAACGACCAGCGCCCCGAAGTGACCGAGCGTTTTGAGCTGTACATCACGGGCCGCGAGTTTGGCAACGGCTTTAGCGAGCTCAATGATGCCGAAGACCAAGCGGCACGCTTTCATGGCCAAGTGGCCAACAAGCATGCGGGCGATGATGAGGCCATGTATTACGACCACGACTTTGTGCGTGCGCTGGAATACGGCATGCCCCCCGCCGGGGGTTGCGGTATTGGCATCGACCGCCTGATGATGCTGCTGACTGACAGTGCCAGCATCCGCGATGTGATCCTGTTCCCGGCGCTGCGCCGCGAACTCTGACGCACCCCAGAGTGAATGGCCCCGTGGCATGAGCATTCGGCGTAACTGGCGCTCACAACTGCCCGAATGGGTACAAGACTGGCTGGAAATCATCATTCCAGGCGGGCAAATTGTGCTCATTCTGCTGGCGGCCTGGGCCTTGCAGCGGCTGGTGCTGCGGGTAGTAGATCGGGCAGGCGCCCACTACCAAATGCCGCCGAAGCTGATGATGCCCATCAACGGCCTATTGCGCTGGACCATTCTGTCCAGCGCACTGTTGTTGGTACTGGAGCGCCTGGGGGTTTCGGCTACGGTATTGTGGACAGCCTTTACCGGCTTTGCCACAGTGGGCGCCGTGGCCTTCTTTGCCGCTTGGAGCGTACTCTCCAATTTATTCTGCGCCCTGTTGATTCTTACTGTGGGGCCGTTCAGTCTAGGCGACACCATTGAACTGCTCGACACTGCCGAGAAACCCGGTGCCAAGGGCCGGGTCATCGACATCAATCTGCTCTACACCACACTGGAAGACAGTGCCGCACCCGGCACCTTGCTGCAAATTCCCAATGCCCTGATTTTCCAACGGGTACTGCGCCGCTGGAAAAGCGAAGAGGTAGAGACCACTGGTGACCATCCCAGCACGGCAACAACAGTGCCTGCGACGCCAGAAAAAACCAACTCCCACTAACACAACCCGGTGCTGTACCGACCACAGCCCCTCGCCAGCAGCAAAGCATGGGCATGCACAGTCTCTTGCCGCCCTAGGTGCTCGTCTGCCTTGCTCCGGGGTCTTGGTGTGTGCTGACAGAACAGCCCCGTCTGGACTGTCATACGGCTGCCATACGGCGTCTGAAGAATGGCTCCTTTTTGCATTCCATTGCCCTTTGGAGCCTTGCATGACTGTACCCAGCACCTACGATGACAACGAAATCGTCAACCCTTCCAGCAACCTGCACATGGACGCGCTGATCGCTGCACGCCTGAGTCGCCGCCAAGCACTCAAAGGCGGGATGAGCGTGACGGCGGCCGCCTTGCTGGGCAGTGTGGGCCTGAGCGCCTGTGGTGGTGGCTCCGACGATGCCGCATCGTCTGATGGACTGCAACTGGGCTTTAGCGCCGTGGCCAAAAACAAGAATGACTGGGTCACAGTGCCCGAGGGCTACCAAGTCAGCATCTTGCACGCGCTGGGCGACCCACTGCAATTTGGTGAAGAATCGTGGAAGGGAGATGGCAGTGAAAGCGCCGACTCCTACCTGCGCCGTATTGGCGATGGTCACGATGGCATGTATTACTTTGGCCTGTCAGACGACGGCAAGTTCCATGCCGATCGCTCAGACCGTGGCTTGCTGGCCGTGAACCACGAATACGTCGTCGCCCCCTACGCCTTACATCCCAATGGCATGACTGCGGGGGCTGCCCGCCTGCCTGCCGAAGTAGAAAAAGAAATCTATGCCCACGGTGTCAGTGTGGTGGAGGTCAAGCGCAGCAGTGGCAACGACATGGCGATGGTGCGTGGCTCGCGCTTTAACCGCCGCATCACCTCGGCTACCGACATGGCATTCACTGGCCCCGTACAAGGCCATGCTTTGGTACGCACTAAGTTTTCACCCGATGGCCTCCAGACCCGCGGCACCAACAACAACTGTGCCAATGGTTACACCCCTTGGGGCACTTACCTGACCTGTGAAGAAAACTGGCTCAATGTGGTCAGCCGCGCTGCAGGCGACGATGCCAAGCGCAGCGCCAAAGAAGTGGTGGCCCTGAAACGTTACGGCCTGCCAGAAAACCGCCAAAGCCCCTACCTGTGGGACACCGCTGGCAGCGATGATTTGTTTGCTCGCTGGACATCTTCCGTCACTGGGGCCAACGCCCAAAACGACTACCGCAACACAGCCAACACCTTTGGCTGGGTGGTAGAGATTGACCCCTTTAACCCCGAGTCTACCCCCGCCAAGCGCAGCGCGTTGGGTCGGTTCAACCATGAAGGTGCTTGGCCCGCACCTGCCGTGGCCGGCCAGCCCATCGTGATTTATATGGGCGACGATGCGCGCAACGAATACATCTATAAGTTTGTCTCTAAAGCCCTGTGGAACCCACAAGACGTCAACGGTGGCATGGCTATAGGTGCCAAATACTTGGATGAAGGCACGCTGTATGTGGCCAAATTCAATGCCGATGGCAGCGGCCAGTGGCTGGAATTGAGCTATGGCAAGAACGGGCTGGATGCCAACAACACCTCCTACCCCTTTACCGATCAGGGTGATGTGGTGGTTCATGCCCGCTTGGCCGCTGACAAAGTAGGTGCCACAAAGATGGATCGCCCTGAATGGGGTGCTATCAACCCGCGCAATGGTGAGGTGTATATGACCCTGACCAACAACAGCAACCGCGTGGCCCCCAGCGCCACCCCCACTGGCAGCCAACTCAAACCCGATGCGGCCAATCCACGCTACTACAGCGACAGCTACACCAACAACGATGGCAGCAGCAAGAGCAACAAGGGCAACCCCAACGGTCACATCATCCGTTGGCGCGAAAATGGGGGCAGCAGTGCAGCCACGGCGTTTGCGTGGGATATTTACCTGTTTGCCGCCCAAGCCGATGCGGCGGGTGATGTCAACCTCTCGGGCTTGAGTGCGGTGAACGATTTCTCCAGCCCCGACGGCCTGTATTTTGACCCACGCGGCTTGCTGTGGATTCAGACCGATGACGGTGCATACACCGATGTCACCAACTGCATGATGCTGGCCGCCGTGCCCGGTCAGGTGGGTGATGGCGGTGTGGTCACTGCCGCTGGTGGCACAGCCACACGCAAGGGAGCCAACGCCTCGCCGGACAATCTACGCCGCTTTTTGGTCGGCCCCAAAGACTGCGAAATCACTGGCGTAGCCCTCACCCCCGATGGCAAGACACTGTTCTTCAATGTGCAACACCCCGGTGAGGACGGCAGCCTGAGCCAGCTAAACAGCCATTGGCCTGCCAGCCAGACCAACCCCGCAGCCACCCAGCGCCCCCGCTCGGCCACCGTGGTGGTCACGCGCACCGATGGTGGGGCTATCGGTCTTTAAGCAGTCAGTGACAAAAGCCTACTGGTTCACACCAGTAGGCTTTTTTGTTGGCACTTTAAAACGTACTATCGAGCTTGGTATCTGGCAAATCGACATCCGCAGCCTGTGGCGGCTCAAAGCAATCACGGAACGTGAACACAATGGAGCTAAAGAACATGGCCGCCATGATCATGGCCAATGCCACCATCAGGCCCGCCATCACTCCGGGGCTAAACAGGCCCAACCCCGCCAGCAGTGCGCCGACCAAGCTCATCAACACCCCCCCCAGGGCAAACGCGCCGAGCCAGCCCAAGCCAAAGCAGATAAAGGCTGTGATGTTGCGGCCACAGGCCACCAAGCTAAAAAATAGGCTCTTGACTGGTGGTACCCCATGCCAATGCACCAAACCTGGCGCATGCCAAAACAGCAGCGATAACGGCAGGTACAGCAGCATGGCTAACCACATGGCGTGTTGAAAATCATCGCTATTGGCCAGCTCTGCCGTCATGGGAATATGACCCAGATAGACCCGTGCAAACAGGCCGCCATCGACCAGCGCCGACAACGCCATCACCAACAAAAAGCCCACGGCATACATGCCACCCAGCACCAGCATGTGGCGCAGATGCTGGCGCCCCGTGCGAAAAGCCACCAGCAGCACCGCTGGTGTGGGAAAGCGCCCCTGCATCGCCTCGGCGGCAGCCACCATCATGGCAAGTGTGGCCGAAGGCAATAGGCCCAATGCCAGCGCCGGACCAATCAAGGGCACGATGGACGCCAACGACATGGAGGCCATCGTCATGAAAAACAACGCGGCAATGGCCATCGGCTGGCGACGGAATACGCTGATCCCCCCCTTGACCCAGGTGAGGCCAGTGGTGGCAGGGACGATGCGAAGTTTCATAAGCGAAAAGGGTATCAGAGCGCCAAGGGCTGGGCAATGCGCTGGCGTAACACACGCTCAAAATGGGTGGGATCGTGGGGCTTGAGCAGGGAGGCTTCACGCGGCAGGTGAAAATCCCACAGGCGCGAAATCCAGAAACGCAAAGCTCCTGCCCGCAGCATGGCATTGAGCAGCTCGCGCTCGGCTGCTGTGAGGGGCCGCACCGCCTGATAGGCACGCAGCATGGCCCCAGCGCGCACGGCATCATGGCTGCCAGTGCTTTGGTCAATACACCAGTCGTTCAGGCACACCGCCAAATCGAACATCCAAGTGTCGACCCCGGCAAAGTAGAAGTCAAAAAAGCCCGTGAGTGCCTCGCCATCGAACATCACGTTATCACGGAACAGATCGGCATGCACTGGGCCACGCGGCAAAGCCGTATAGGCCGAAGATGCAGCGACATGGTTTTGGTAGGACAGCTCAGACTGCAACAGAGCGGCCTGCTCGGGCGCAAGGTAAGGCAGCACCACGGGCACGGTCTCGTTCCACCACGGTAGACCACGCAAATTGGGTTGCTGGCGCTCGTAGTCGCGCCCAGCCAAATGCATTCGTGCCAGCATGTCGCCCACAGCAGCACAATGCACGGGTTGGGGTGCCAGTTCACTCTTGCCGCTGAGGCGGTTGACCAGTGCAGCGGGCTTGCCACAGACGGTGTGCAAGATCTCACCATGCTTATCAGCCCGTGGGTCGGGCACTGGGATGCCCGCATGGGCCAAATGCTTCATCAGGTGCAGGTAAAACGGCAACTGCTCAGCCGTCAGACGCTCAAACAGCGTGAGCACAAACTCGCCCTGGTCGGTGGTGAGAAAGTAATTGGTGTTCTCAATGCCGCCTTCAATGCCACGCAGGGCTTGCAGTTCTCCGAGTTGCAACCGGCGCACCAGAGTACGCGCATCTTTCAGGGGGACTTGGGTAAATACGGCCATCGCTCAACAGACTAGGGGAAATGGGCTAGAAAAAAACGCCACAGCGCAACCCAACCCACACGGGCTTGGCAACGCACGGGCAAAAATCAAAACTGCTTGAGATTCCAGACACGGGTGCCGGTATTGGTTTCGGCACCATTGCGGGGGCGGTTGCGCACACCGTCAGAGGGCTGCACTTCGTAGGCAGGCAGGTCACCCACTTTGGGCTGAACGGTGATGCTTTGCGTTTGGCCGCCGATGCGCAATTCATCTACACGGCTACCACCATCTTCCACATGGATGCGCTCGGTGCGTTGTTCCAGACGACTGCCCTTAGACTCGGCGTCTGGCAAGCTCTCGCGTGGGTTGGACACCGCTTTGCGGCCCAGAGAATCGGTAGTTTGGGCCAAGGCCGGGCTGGCTATCAGGGCCAGCAGCAGAAGGTGAGTGACAGCGCGCATGGCGCGATTGTAGGCGGCCCCTGCACAGGCGGGGCTGTGCCATGCACAATCGCCCCTATGAGCAAGCCTAAAACCTTGGTGCTGGTGGATGGTTCCAGCTACCTTTACCGTGCCTACCATGCCATGCCCGACCTGCGCGCCGTGCCGGGCGATCCTCACAGCCCTGCAACTGGGGCTATTCGGGGCATGATCAACATGTTGCAGGCGCTGCGCCGCGAACATCCTGCCGATTATGCCGCCTGCATTTTTGATGCGCCCGGCCCCACCTTTCGTGATGCGATCTATCCTGCCTACAAGGCCACACGCAGCCCGATGCAAGACGACTTGCGCGCACAAATTGCACCCATCCACGAAGTGGTGCGCCAACTGGGCTGGAACGTGCTGGCTGTGCCGGGCGTGGAGGCCGATGATGTGATTGGCACCTTGGCCCATACAGCGGCGCATCAAGGCATAGATGTGATTGTTTCCAGTGGTGATAAAGACCTGAGCCAGTTGGTCAATCAGCATGTCACCATCATCGACACCATGAACGGCAAGCGCCGCGATGTGGCTGGTGTGACGGCAGAATTTGGCGTGCCCCCGGCGCTGATGGTAGATTTTCAGACCCTGGTGGGCGACACCATAGACAATGTGCCCGGCGTGCCCAAGGTGGGGCCAAAGACGGCTGCCAAATGGTTGCAGGAATATGGTTCACTGGAGGCACTCATTGCACAAGCCGACCAGATCAAAGGCGTAGTGGGGCAGAACCTGCGCGCCAGCTTGGGCTGGCTGCCCACAGGCCGCCAGTTGGTCACCATCAAAACCGATTGCGATCTGGGCGACTGGGTGCCCGGTCTGCCCGCACTGAATGCCTTGGCAATGGGTGAACCCCAAACCCAAGCTTTGTACGATTTTTACCAGCACTATGGGTTCAAGGGATTGGCGCGGGCGCTGACACCGGCAGCAGCCCCTGCGCCCACACCACCGGCCAAGGCGGCAGTATGGGCACGGGGTGAGAGTGGCGACCTGTTTGCCGATCCCCCTCCCATGCTGCCCACTCAGAACACCCCATCTTCTGGGGCAGAAGGGGATCTGTTTGCCCTCCCCAATGCCACAGAGTTGGCACAGGCAGTAGAGCACCGCACCTTGGTATATGACACCATTGTGGATTGGGCTACGTTTGAGCGTTGGCTGACCAAAGTGCAGGCAGCAGAGCTGGTAGCCCTTGACACCGAAACCACCGCACTGGACGCCATGCGTGCCGAACTGGTGGGCATCAGCCTGAGCGTGCAGCCGGGCGAGGCTGCCTATATACCGTTGGCCCACACGGGCCCAGAGGCTCCAACGCAGTTGCCATTGCTCGACGTATTGGAGCGCCTGCGCCCGTGGCTGGAAGATGCCCGCCATGCCAAACTGGGCCAGCACATCAAATACGACCGCCATGTGCTGGCCAACTACGGCATTGAGGTACGTGGCTACCAACACGACACCATGCTGCAAAGCTATGTGCTGGAGGTGCACAAGCCGCACAACCTGAGCAGCTTGGCCGAGCGCCACTTGGGGCGCAGCGGCATCAGCTACGAAGACCTGTGCGGCAAGGGCGTGCATCAAATTCCGTTTGCACTGGTCGCCGTGGACCAAGCCGCCGCTTATGCCTGCGAAGACGCTGACCACACGCTGGACGTCCACCAAGCACTGTGGCCACTGCTGGCCGCCCATGACAAGCTGCGCACCATTTACGAATTAGAAATCGCCAGCAGCGAGGTGCTCTTCCAGATGGAACGCCACGGCGTGCAGATTGATGCACCGCTGTTGGCACAGCAAAGCCAACAACTGGGCGAACGCATTGTGGCCTTGGAACAAGAAGCGTATGTGCTGGCTGGGCAACCATTCAACCTGAGCAGTCCCAAACAGTTGGGCGAGATCTTTTTCGACAAACTAGAGATGCCGGTGGTAAAAAAGACCGCCACTGGGGCACGCAGCACCGACGAAGAGGTGCTAGAAAAGCTGGCGCTAGACTACCCGCTGCCTGCCAAAATTTTGGAGCATCGCTCCTTGAGCAAGCTCAAAGGCACCTACACCGACAAGCTGGCAGGCATGGCACACCCGCGCACGGGGCGCGTGCATACCCATTACGCCCAAGCCGTGGCCGTGACCGGGCGCTTATCGAGCAATGAGCCCAATCTACAAAACATCCCAATCCGCACCCCCGAAGGGCGGCGTGTGCGCGAGGCCTTTATTGCGGCCCCCGGCTGCGTCATTGCCAGTGCCGACTACAGCCAGATTGAACTGCGCATCATGGCGCACCTGAGTGGCGACCACGCACTGCTGCACGCCTTTCAGCACGGTTTGGATGTACACCGGGCCACCGCTGCAGAGGTATTTGGCGTCAGCGTGCATGAAGTCACGCAGGAGCAACGCCGCTACGCCAAAGTGATTAACTTCGGCCTGATTTATGGCATGAGCAGCTTTGGGCTGGCCCGCAATTTGGGCATAGACCAAACAGCTGCCAAAAACTACATTCAGCGGTATTTTGAGCGTTACCCCGGCGTCAAGCAGTACATGGACGACACCAAAGCCCAAGCCAAGGCAATGGGCTATGTAGAAACCGTGTTTGGCCGACGCCTGATGCTGCCCGAAATCAACTCCCCCAACGGCCCACGCCGCGCCGCCGCCGAGCGCGCCGCCATCAATGCGCCCATGCAAGGCACAGCGGCAGATTTGATCAAAATGGCCATGGTGGCAGTACAAAAAGCACTAGAAGCGCAAAAGCCCGCCATCCAAATGATCATGCAGGTACACGATGAATTGGTGTTCGAGCTGCCTGAAACCGAAGTGGACTGGCTGCGCCAGCAGGTACCCCGCCTGATGGCGGGTGTCGCCAGCCTGCGCGTGCCCTTGCTGGCCGAAATCGGTGTAGGGCCCAACTGGGAGCAAGCCCACTGAGGGCAGCCACCTCAACGCCAAGCAGCGGCCACCAATTGGCGGTAATGGGTGGCCGTGCGGCCCAACAGATCGGCCAAATCTGCCGGATTGCCCACATTGTCAGTGCCCAGCATCGCCAAGGTTTCGCTGCACCAAGGAGAGGCGGGCACCGCATCCCCCAAACGGGCGCTCACACGGGTAAGCCAAGGGGGCATACGCAACACCCAAGCTGGGCCATAGCCCAGTTGCTGGCGCAAACTGGCAATAAACTGTCCCATCGTCAAGGATTCGGGGCCAACACATTCAACCATGCCCGCTGTTTGTGGCGCCGCACCCAGCAAAGCCACAACGGCAGCAGCCAGATCGTGTACCGATACGGGCTGCACGCGCGCATCCAGCACCGGCCCCGGCAACAACACTGCTGGCAACCGAGCCAAATTCATGAAGAGGGCGCTGCTATCGCCACCCCGGCCAAACACCACGCTGGGGCGCAAAATGGTGGGTTGCAACTTGTGCTGTGCTGCCAACGCCCACAACCGATCTTCTGCCGCGCGCTTGGTGCTGGCGTATTGCGTAGCACTGCCATCAATGCCCAATGCCGAAATCTGCACCACCCGCTGCACGCCGGCTTGGGCGCAAGCTTCAAACAGCGCAACGGGGGTGTCGCGGTGTACCGCTGCAATCGGGCGTGTACGGCTGTCGCGCAGCACCCCCACCGCATTGACCACCGCATCTATGCCTTCGAGCCGCGGCAGCCAGAAGGTGGGCACCGTGTCGTGGGCAAAATCCATCGGTACTTGCAAGGCATTGCGGGGGGATTGGCGCGGTGAGATGCCGCCATACACGGTGTGTCCAGCTTGGGTCAGGGCAGCGTGCAGGGTCTGGCCGATAAAGCCTGTCGATCCGGTCAGAAGGATGCGCATAGTGAAGCTTTCTATGGAGTGGAATGGTCTTTGCAGGACAATCGGACACAATCTAAACCGATGTCCCCTTTTCGGCCAAGCCATATAGGTCTGACGTGTTCCCTGATGTCTGCCAAACCTAGGCGCTTGGGTGACTGCGGTCATTCCGGCTGCCAGCTAGCGTGCCCCATGCAAGATTTGTTCACTGATACACCGTTGCGCCAGCGTCGATTTTGCGGCATTGTGGCGTTGGGGTTGGCGCGTTGGCTGGCCGTTTTGGCAATGCTGTGCATTCTGTGTGCTCAACAGGCGCAAAGCGCAGAGGCCGCCGATGCCCACATTCTTTTTATCAATTCTTACCATCCGGGCTATTCATGGAGCGATGGCATAGAAGAGGGCTTTAGAGAACGCTTGAACGTCTCTGGCAAAAAGATCGAGTTATCAATCGAATACCTCGACAGCCGCCGTTTTCCTTATGGTGCCCAAACTGAGCCGTTGGCACAGGCGATGGAGGCCAAATACACCAACTACCGCCCCAGCCTGATTGTCGTCTCAGACAATGCCGCCTTTGACTTTGTAATCCAGCACCGCACCCGGCTGTTTGCAGAATTGCCCATCGTATTTTGTGGCTACAACAATTTTCGGCCCGATGTGATCCAACACATCAGCGATATCACCGGCATCAACGAAGAAATTGCCATCGAAGATACAGTGGCAATGGCGCTCAAAGTCCATCCCCAAACCCGCACACTGGCTTTTATCGTCTCTACGGGCGAGGCCAGCAGCAAACGCATTGGCGAAGTGGCAGAAGAGTCGGTGTTTCCAAAATTGCGTGAACGCTTCGATGTGGTGGTGATGAAAGACGCCTCGGTGGCACAAATTCGCCAACGCTTGGCGGGGCTACCCAAAGAGACCGTGCTGTTTTTGAGTGGTCAAGCAACCGACCAAGGCGCTGGCCGGGCCTTGACGCCCGCAGAAAATGGCCGCCTGATCACAGCCATCAGTCCTTTTCCGGCCTACACCTTCTGGGATTTCCACCTGAAAGAGGGCGTGATTGGCGGCCACATCATCACCGGCCCAGAGCAGGGCCGAACCGCCGCCGACCTGGCATTGCGTGTGCTGGACGGCACATCGGTCAATGACATTCCAGTCATCATGACCACGCCCACCCGCGATATTTTTGATTACCGGGTCATGGAGCGATTTGGTGTACGCCCCGCAGATTTGCCCGCTGGGGCACACATCATTCACCAGCCCTTCTCGTTGTGGGACAGTTATCGCTGGCAGATCATTGGCATTGTGACCTTGCTCATCGCCGAGACCGTGTTGATCGGCTTGTTGCTACAGATTGCACGCGATCGGCGTCGGGCCTTGACGGCACTGGCCCAAGAACGCGCCCAACTGGAGCATCGCGTAGCAGAACGCACCAAAGAACTCCAACAGGCCAATACCAAAATGGCGCTGCTCAGCATCACTGACGGCCTGACGGGGCTGGCCAATCGGCGCCACTTTGATGAAGTGCTCGAGAGCGAGTATGCCCGTCTACGCTATTCTGGCCTGCCGTTATCGCTGATCATCTTGGATGTGGACTACTTCAAGTTGTTCAACGACACCTATGGACATGTCAGCGGTGATGATTGTCTGCGGCGAATTGCCGCTGTGCTCACCAGCCTTGTCCATTGCACCCCCAATCTGGCCGCTCGCTATGGCGGCGAAGAGCTCGCCATCATCTTGCCCGAAACAGAATTGCAGGCAGCCACCGTGCTGGCCGAGCGCATACGCTCTGGTATCGAACAACAAGCCATCCCCCACAAGGCCTCCTGTGTGTCCCACTATGTGACTGTTAGCCTTGGAGTAATCACCGTAGTGCCTACAGCCCTGTCAGTGGCCGCCGAGGCCGTCAAGCTGGCCGATGCGCAGCTCTATCAAGCCAAGGCGAATGGCCGCAATCGGGTGGTGGCATTGGATGCCCGGCCCCACCAAGGGGGTTGACGGGGTTGCTAAGATCAAAAATCTCTGGTTTCAGGCACCAAACCCGTGGGGGTATTGTCGTTCGTAGCCCTACTACGGCAGCCGCTCTGCACCCAAGCCGCCAAGCATTTGCCGGGCGGCTTTTTTGCTGGCTTAGCCATCTATTTTTGATATTGACAGGGGTGTTCTTATCCCTGCAAAGAAAGTGTTTCCGCTATGGTTTTGCTCACCATCATCATTGCCACTTTAGTCACAGGCATTGGCAGCGTCTGGATTGCAGCACTGTTATTGCGCACCCATTTTGGTGGCCGCAGCGATAGCCTAGGGCCGCAGTATCTGCTGAGTCTGGCCGCAGGGGCATTGTTGGCTACTTCGTTCATGCACCTGCTGCCAGAGGCCTTTGAGAGCCAAGCCGGTGCCCATGATCTGTTTACCGTCTTGCTGGTCGGGGTGGTGTTCTTCTTTTTGCTAGACAAGGCCGAACTGTGGCACCACGGCCACGAACACAACCACGAGGTGCCCGCCACACACGAGTCCGTGCATGCACACAGTGCCGCCCGACACGAACACGCCGCAGGCCCGCACGACCACCATCATCATCACCACCACGGCCACCACCATACCCACACAGGTGGGTTGCGCACGGGCGGCTGGACGCTGATCACGGGCGACAGCGTGCATTGCTTTGGCGATGGCGTTCTGATTGCTTCGGCCTTTATGGCCGATTTGCGCTTAGGGCTGATTGCCGCCGTATCGGTGCTGGCCCATGAGGTGCCACACCATATTGGCGATTTGGTGGTGTTGCGCCAAAGCAGTGCCAACCGCCGCATGGCACTGGTCAAGGTATCACTGGCCGGGGCCGTGACCGCCATTGGCGGGTTGGTAGGCTACTTTTTGGTGGCACAGTTGCAAGAATGGCTGCCCTATTTTCTGGCGTTGGCCTCCAGCAGTTTTATTTATGTGGCACTGGCCGACTTGATTCCACAGCTGCAAAAACGCCTGAGCGCCCGCGAGACCGCAGCGCAGATTGTGTGGCTGCTGCTGGGTATGGGCGTGGTAGTGTTGCTCAGCAGCATGGCCCACAGCCACTGAAGGCCAGATTGAGCGGCGTCAGCGCCCCAATGCAAACACCACTGGGGTGTGCTTGTCAGGAGGGTGGGGCTGTTGGCGCCATTGGCGCACCGCCATGCTTTGGATACGGGCTTGTGCCAAGGTCAGGCCACTGGCCAGTGCCAATCGGGTGTGCGGCTGCAAGGTTTGGAGCAGGGCTTGTAACAGCGCCGCATTGCGGTAGGGGGTTTCAATAAACAGTTGCGTCTGGCCACTTTGCAAGGCCAAAGACTCCAACGCCCGGATGCGCTGTGCGCGTTCGGCGGCCTCTTGCGGCAGGTAGCCCACAAAGGCAAAGTTCTGTCCATTCAAACCGCTGGCGGCCAGCGCCAGCAACAGCGATACTGGCCCCACCAGCGGCACCACATTCAGCCCCATATCGTGCGCAGCGCGCACCACCGAGCTGCCGGGGTCGGCCACGGCGGGCATACCGGCTTCACTCACCAACCCTATGTCGTGCCCGGCCAACGCCGGGGCCAGCAAGGGCCGGGCATCAAACACAGCCCCTCCCTTGCCACCATGATCGCCTTTTTTGTGCGCTTCGCGCGGTAGCTCAGTGATCTGTTGTGCTTGCAGCGGTTGGGCCAGCGGGTACAGCGCCTCCACACGCTTCAGGTAGGCACGGGTGCTCTTGGCGTTTTCACACACCCAGTGCGTCAATCGGGCAGCCACAGTCAGTGTGGCCGCAGGCAAGCTGTCTTGCAGTGGCGTTTGGCTGGCACAGCCAAAATCCAGCGGTGCAGGCACCAAATACAAAGTGCCGCGCCCGGTGGATGCGTCAGAAGGCACACTCATGGCAACACCAGCCCAGCAGCACGCAACAGGCGACAGGTGCGAATCAAGGGCAGGCCAATCAGGGCGGTGGGATCATCGCTCACAATGGCCTCTAGCAGGCTGATGCCCAAACCCTCGCTTTTGGCACTGCCAGCGCAATCGTAAGGCTGTTCAGCGCGCAAATAGCGTTCAATCTCGTCATCGGCCAAGGTACGAAAACGCACCTCCACCGGGGCCAGCTCCAACTGTTCAAAGCCTGTGGCATGGCAAACCACCGCCACGGCTGTCTGGAAAATCACGGTGTGGCCGCTCATCATGCCCAGTTGGGTGACGGCGCGTTCGTGGTTGCCCGGTTTGCCCAGCGCATGACCTGCCAAATCGGCCACTTGATCGGAGCCAATCACCACGGCTTCGGGGTATTGCGCGGCCACAGCATGGGCTTTGGCTAAAGCCAAGCGCAACGCCAGCGCCTGCGGGGCTTCGCCCGGTTGTGGGGTTTCGTCTACATCCGGTGCCGCCACCTCAAAGGGCAAACGCAAACGTTGCAACAGTTCGCGCCGATAACGCGAGGTGGAACCCAGCACCAGTGGGCGTTGTGGGGAAAAAGATGCTTGCATGGCGGCGATTCTCTTACACTGCGCTCCATGACCAAGACCTTCCACCCCGAGAAACTGGACATCAAGGCTTTTGCACAGGCAGGCGGGCACTTGGCCCAACACGAAGCCCTGCTCAAATACCCCCGCTTGGCTGAAGAAGCCCATGGGTTACTGCACCCCGACCTGCGTGTGGATTGGCAAGCCGATGCCGAAATGCGCTCCGACGGTGGTAACGGACACCAGCCTTGGCTGCATTTGCGCGTAGAAGCCACCTTTCCAATGCAATGCCAGCGGTGCTTAGGGCCAGTGGATATGCCACTGTGGGTGGAGCGATCCTTTCGCTTTGTGCCCGACGAAGCCACAGCCGAAGCACTGGACGAAGATTTTGAAGAAGACTTGTTGGCCCTCAGCCCCGACTTTGACCTGCATACCCTGATCGAAGATGAGTTGCTGATGGCCTTGCCTGTAGTGCCACGCCACGACGAATGCCCTGAATCGGTCACGCTGGCCTCCAGCAGCGAAGACTTTGAGGCCGCCAATGCAGAAAAGCCCAATCCCTTTGCCGCGCTGGCCAGCCTGCGGGTAGGAAAATCCAAAGATTGAGCGTTTGCTATAATCTCAGGCTTCGCGCGAATCCCACCTCGTGTCTTTTGAATGGGCTGATCGCGTTTTTACCAACCCCCTTTTTAAGACCAGGAGCCCATCATGGCTGTCCAACAGAACAAAAAATCCCCCTCCAAGCGCGGTATGCACCGTTCGCACAATGCCCTGAATGTGCCCGGCATTGCTGTCGAAACCACCACCGGCGAAATCCATCTGCGCCACCACATCAGCCCCAACGGTTTTTACCGTGGCCGCCAAGTGCTGAAGAACAAATCTGCTGCCTGATCGCATCCAGACGTTCGCACTTCCAAAGGCCCGTGGCTACTTTTTTTGTAGCACGGGCCTTTGCTTTTCCCGCTGCTTTCTCTCTTGAACCGGCTGCATATACAGCTGCACACTTGTTCCGATGATTACTCTGGCTGTCGATTGCATGGGGGGCGACCACGGCCCCCGCGTCACTTTGGCGGCGTGCCGCCGGTTTTTGGACGAGCACCCTGACGCCCGCCTGTTATTGGTAGGCTTGCCCGAAGCTTTGCAAAGCTTTACTCACGAGCGTGCCCAAGCCATCCATGTCAGTGAAGTGGTGACGATGGAAGACCCGGTAGAGATCGCGCTGCGGCGCAAAAAAGACTCCTCCATGCGCGTCGCCATTCAGCAGGTCAAAGAAGGTACAGCGGCTGCGGCAGTGTCGGCAGGCAATACCGGCGCACTGATGGCGATTGCCCGCTACATCCTCAAAACCCTCGATGGCATTGACCGCCCTGCCATTGCGGGCCAAATCCCCAATGCTTTGGGTGGCTCTACCACCGTGCTGGACTTGGGCGCGAATGTGGATTGCACCGAGTTGCACCTGCTGCAATTTGCCATCATGGGTTCGGCGCTCGACACGGTACTCAAAGGCCAAGAGCAACCCAGCGTTGGGCTGCTCAACATTGGTTCCGAGGCCATCAAAGGCAGCGAAGTGATTAAAAAAGCCGGTGAATTGCTGCGCCATGCCGGTGATGCAGGCAGCATCCATTTTGTGGGCAATGTCGAGGGCAATGACATTTTCAAAGGCACTACCGATATCGTGGTGTGCGATGGCTTTGTTGGTAATGTGGCCCTCAAAACGAGTGAAGGGCTGGCCAGTATGGTCAGTGGCTTTCTCAAGCAAGAATTCTCCCGCAACCCTTGGAACAAGTTGGCCGCTTTAATGGCTTACCCGGTGTTGTCGGCCTTCAAAAAGCGCCTAGACCACCGCCGCTACAACGGTGCAGCCCTGCTGGGCCTGCGCGGCTTGGTGTTCAAAAGCCACGGCTCGGCCGACGAGGTGGCCTTTGGGCAGGCCTTGAACCGGGCGTATGATGCGGCCCGCAACAACTTGCTGGATCGGGTGCGCCACCGTATTGCCAGCGCAGCGCCCTTTTTGCTGCCGGTAGCTCCTTCTGTCGAACGCACACCCACGCCAGCGTCTCAGCCATGAAACCCTACTCCCGCATTATCGGCACGGGCAGCTATCTGCCCCCGCGCCGCGTGACCAACGCCGACTTGGTGGCCGATTTGGCTGCCCGTGGCGTAGAGACCTCGGATGAATGGATTGTTGAGCGCACCGGCATTCGGGCGCGCCACTTTGCCGAGGCCGATGTCGTCAGCAGCGATCTGGGGCTCGAAGCGGCGCGCCAAGCCTTGCAGGCGGCCGGACTGCAAGCCCAAGACATCGACCTGATCATCGTGGCCACCTCCACGCCCGATATGGTGTTTCCGTCCACCGCCAGCATCCTGCAACACAAACTGGGCGCGCACGGCTGCCCTGCCTTTGATGTGCAGGCTGTGTGCAGCGGCTTTATTTATGCCCTGACGGTGGCCGATGCCATGATCCGTGCGGGCACCGCCACGCGGGCGCTGGTGGTCGGGTCTGAAATTTTCAGCCGCTTGCTCAACTTCCAAGACCGCACCACCTGCGTGCTGTTTGGCGATGGCGCCGGAGCAGTGGTGCTAGAAGCCTCCGATGAGCCGGGCATTTTGTCTACCGACATCCATGCCGATGGCAAGCATGTGGATATTTTGTGCGTGCCCGGCCATGTCTCTGGCGGCCAAGTCACCGGCCTGCCTCTGCTGACAATGGACGGCCAAGCAGTGTTCAAACTGGCGGTGGGTTTGCTCGAAGGTGCTGCCCGTGCCACCCTGAACAAAGCGGGCCTGACCGAAGCCGATATCGATTGGCTGATTCCACACCAAGCCAATATCCGCATCATGCAAAGCACAGCGCGCAAACTCAAGATGGGCATGGACAAGGTGGTGGTCACGGTGCAAGAGCACGGCAACACCTCAGCCGCCTCGATTCCGCTGGCGCTAGACCATGCCGTGCGCGCGGGTCAGGTACAAAAAGGCCAAACCCTGCTGCTCGAAGGCGTAGGCGGTGGCTTTACTTGGGGCGCAGTGCTGCTGAAATTCTGATTTTCTTGAGAAAAACAAAAAACCATGAAGTCTTTTGCATTTGTCTTTCCGGGGCAAGGCTCGCAATCTGTGGGCATGTTGGATGCGTGGAGCGATCACCCTGTGGTGGCCCAAACCCTGCAAGAAGCCTCCGATGCCTTGGGTGAAGATGTCGCCAAGCTGATCCACGAAGGCCCCAAAGAAGCCTTGGCCCTGACCACCAACACCCAGCCAGTGATGCTGGTGGCTGGTGTGGCAGCATGGCGCGTTTGGCAAGCCGAAGGTGGCGCTCTGCCTGCGGCTGTGGCAGGGCACTCTTTGGGCGAATACTCGGCCTTGGTGGCCTCGGGCGTGCTTACACTGGCGCAAGCGGCTCCCTTGGTGCGCTTGCGTGCTGCGGCCATGCAAGAGGCCGTGCCCGTAGGCACAGGCGCAATGGCGGCCATTTTGGGGCTGGAAGCCAGCAAGGTGATAGCCGGTTGTGCAGAGGCCACTGCTGCGCTGGGCAACAGCGCCGAAGTGGTCGAGGCCGTCAACTTTAACGACCCGGCACAAACCGTGATTGCCGGTAGCAAAGCCGCCGTAGAAAAAGCCTGCGAAGTGCTCAAAGCCGCCGGGGCCAAACGCGCCCTGCCGCTGCCGGTATCGGCCCCCTTCCACTCCAGCCTGATGAAGCCTGCGGCTGAAAAACTGCGCGTTGCCTTGGCAGAAACGGTGTTGGCCGCCCCGCAAATTCCCGTCCTCAACAACATTGACGTGGCGGTGCAACAAGACGCCGATGCCATCCGTGACGCTTTGTACCGCCAAGCCTTTGGCCCGGTGCGCTGGGTCGAATGCGTGCAAGCCCTGAAAGCGCGTGGCATCAGCCACATTGTTGAATGCGGCCCCGGCAAGGTGCTGGCCGGTTTGGTCAAGCGCATCGATGCCGAACTGGTCGGCGCAGCCCTCTACGACCCCACCACCCTCACCCAAACCAAGGAACTGCTGGCATGAGCGAATCCACCACAAAAGCCCCCGTTGCACTGGTCACTGGCGCTTCGCGCGGCATTGGTGCGGCTATCGCCCAAGAACTGGCCGCACGCGGCTACCAAGTCATTGGCACCGCCACCACGGCCGATGGTGCCGAGCGCATCGGCACTGCCTTAGCCGCCTACCCTGGCTGCCGAGGCGCTGCCTTGGATGTGAATGATGCCCCGGCGGTAGAAGCCCTGATCGATAGCATCGTCAAACAGCAAGGTGGTTTGCAAGTGCTGGTCAACAACGCCGGTATTACCCGCGACCAACTGGCCATGCGCATGAAAGACGACGACTGGGATGCCGTGCTCGACACCAATCTGAAAGCCGTGTTCCGCGTCAGCCGCGCTGCCATCAAACCCATGATGAAGCAGCGTTTTGGCCGCATCATCAGCATCACCAGCGTAGTGGGTGCTTCTGGTAACCCCGGCCAAGCCAACTACGCTGCCGCCAAAGCAGGCGTGGCGGGCATGACCCGTGCTCTGGCACGTGAACTGGGCAGCCGCAATATCACCGTCAACTGTGTGGCCCCCGGCTTTATCGACACCGATATGACGGCCAACCTGCCCGAAGCACAGCAAAAAGCCCTAACGGCGCAAATTCCATTGGGTTGTTTGGGCAAGCCATCTGACATCGCCCATGCCGTGGCTTACCTGGCTTCCAATGAGGCGGGCTACGTCACTGGGCAAGAATTGCATGTCAATGGCGGCATGTACATGTAATTGCCCGAAGATCACGCTAGTTGCATCATGGCAGTAGGCTGTTTTGGCTTACTTCCTGATACGGCTAGAATCGAGAATTCATTCACAACCTCCCCGAGGGAAACCATGAGCGATATTGAAGCACGCGTCAAAAAAATCATTGCCGAGCAACTGGGCGTTGAAGAGTCCCAAGTCACCAACGAAAAAGCCTTCGTGGCCGATCTGGGTGCCGACTCTCTGGACACCGTCGAGCTGGTAATGGCCCTCGAAGACGAATTCGGCATTGAGATTCCCGACGAAGACGCCGAGAAGATCACGACGGTGCAAAACGCCATCGACTACGCCACTGGCCACCAAAAGGCTTAATCGGCGCTTTGCGCCTTTCGATCAGCACAAGGTTTTAACGCATGAGCCGTCGTCGCGTTGTCGTGACCGGCCTGGGTTGCATCAGCCCCGTGGGTAACACGGTGCAGGATGCCTGGGCCAACATCCTCGCCGGAAAATCCGGCATTGATCTCATTACCAAGTTCGACACATCGAACTTCGCCTGCAAAATTGCCGGTGAGGTCAAGGGATTTGACCTGGAGTCCTATATCAGCGCCAAGGATGCGCGCGCTATGGACAGCTTCATCCACTTTGGCATTGCTGCCGCAGCCCAGGCGGTACAAGACGCCGGATTGCCCACGGGCGATGCGCTGGATGATGAGCTGGCCACGCGCATTGCTTGCGTGATTGGCTCGGGCATAGGCGGCCTGCCGCTGATCGAAAACACCCATGCCGAATTGGCCAGTCGTGGCCCCCGGCGCATCACCCCCTTCTTCGTTCCTGCCTCCATCATCAACATGGTGGCCGGACATGTGTCGATGCGGTTTGGTTTCAAAGGCCCCAATCTGGCCGTAGTCACCGCCTGCACCACGGGCCTGCACTGCATTGGCGAGGCTGGTCGCCTGATTGAGTATGGTGATGCCGACATCGTCGTGGCCGGCGGCACTGAAGCGACCATCTCGCCACTGGGTGTGGGTGGTTTTGCGGCCATGCGCGCCCTGTCTACGCGCAACGATGACCCGCAAAGCGCCTCGCGCCCCTGGGACAAAGACCGTGATGGTTTTGTGCTGGGTGAAGGTGCAGGCGTCATGGTGCTCGAAGAATACGAACACGCTAAAGCCCGTGGAGCCAAAATTTATGCCGAGCTGTCTGGTTTTGGCATGAGTGCCGATGCGGGCCACATGACGGCCCCCAGCATGGATGGCCCCCGCCGCGCTATGCTGGCAGCACTGCGCAATGCCGGTATCAATGCCGATCAGATTGACTATCTCAACGCGCATGGCACCTCCACCCCACTGGGTGACATCAACGAAACCAACGCCATCAAAGCGGCTTTTGGCGACCATGCCCACAAGATGGTGGTCAGCTCCACCAAGTCGATGACGGGGCACCTATTGGGTGGTGCTGGTGGCATTGAGAGCATCTTCACCGTGCTGGCTCTGCACGAACAAAAGATTCCGCCCACCATCAACCTCCACACCCCCGACCCAGAGTGTGATCTGGACTACTGTGCCAATACGGCGCGGGATGCCAAGCTCGACATTGCCGTGAAAAACAATTTCGGCTTTGGTGGCACCAACGGCTCGCTGGTGTTCCGGCGCGTCTGAGTTCTACCCTAGGGGCTGCTGCTGAATGGCTAGCCCTGCACTGTTGTCCACCACCAAGGCCTGAGGTTCAGCATGAGCCAATCGGCCCCCGCCGTTGCTTACCCCATCACCCGCAGCCTCCGGTTGGCTGGAGGCTTGCTACTGGTGAGCGTGCTGGAACTGGGCGTTTTACTGGCTTGGTGGCGTCTGGGTGCCCCTGCTCACAACACCGCCATCGCCATTATGGCTGCGGGCCTGTGGCTGTTGTCTGTCTTGTGGGTCGCCCGGTTTTGGTGGCAGTTGCCCCAAGGCCGTTTGGACTGGGACGGCCAACATTGGAGTTGGGCCTCTTGCACCCAACGCCACGGCCCTGGTAGCGCCTATGTCTGTCTAGATTGGCAACACAGCCTTGGGGTACGTTGGCAGGCCCAGACATCACACCAAGTCTGCTGGTTTTGGCTAGAGCAGCGCCACGCCCCTGCCCAATGGGCTGATCTGCGCCGCGCACTCCATGCCCCTCCAGCTCCACCCGCCCCTCTACACCCTACCTCCACACCATGACAGCCTCTTCTTCTGCCGATGTGCCTGCGGGCGACAGTGACTTGGCACTGGTACAGCGAACGGTGGCGGGCGACCAGCGTGCCTACGAATTACTGGTCATCAAATACCAACGCCGCATTGAGCGCCTGATCGGTCGCATGGTGCGTGATGCCGACCTGATCGAAGACATTGCCCAAGAAACCTTTATCCGGGCTTACCGTGCCTTGCCGCAGTTTCGTGGCGAGGCGCAGTTCTACACCTGGCTGTACCGCATTGCTGTCAATACGGCCAAAAAGACACTGATGGATCTCAAGCGAGATCCATTGATCTACGAAAGTGCCATGGCCGTTAACGATGAAAGTGATGAAACTTCACGGCCCGGACACGAACCAAGCAGTGAGGAAACCCCAGAAACCGTGCTGGCAGCCCAAGAGATCGCCTCTGCGGTCAATGCCGCAATGGAGGCTTTACCTGAGGATTTGCGCCAAGCCGTTACGTTGCGGGAAATTGAAGGATTGAGCTATGAAGAAATTGCCCTGGCCATGAATTGCCCCATCGGCACGGTGCGTTCACGCATTTTCCGGGCGCGCGAGGCCATCTCTTCGCGCGTGCGGCCCTTGCTGCAAAACCAGACCGGCAAACGTTGGTGAGTGGTTGCAGATTGCAATGCTAATGGTGGCCCACTTGGGGCCAAGACAGGTGAGAAAACCATGATGGAACAGCAAACTCAGCGAGAACAGCTCTCGGCACTGGCCGATGGTGAGCTGCCAGACGAAGAATGGGCGCAAGCTCTGGACTTTGCCGCCTCCGACGAAGGGCGTGAGACTTGGCAGTTGTACCAACTGGTGGGCGATGTGCTGCGCTCGCCCGAGCTGGCCCGCCAAACCCACGATGATGGTGGTGCCTTCATGGCCCGGTTGCGCCAAAATTTGGCACAAGAGCCAACACACAACGACCATCAGCCTCCCCCCCACAGCACCCCTGTCACGCCAGTTTTGGCGCACAACACGATCGCCCTGCCCACTGCTGTGGCACCCAAAGCCGCAGCCAACGACTCCGTGTTCCGTTGGAAGTTGGTAGCAGGCGTGGCCTCGCTAGCGACTGTGGCCAGTCTAGCTTGGAGCACTTGGGGCAGCAGCGGCAACCCCGGTGCAGCCACAGGGCAATGGGCAGCAGTGGGCACCGCACCTACCACCCAAGAGGTGGTGCAGGCCAAACCAGTGGCAACCCCAGTCACCACAGAAAACCCTGTGACCGTCGCCCAAACTGAGCGGCCCAACCAGCCATCGGCTGCGCCCGTCATGCTGCGAGACCCACGCTTGGATGAGTTGCTGGCAGCCCACCAACAGTTTCATGGTGCATCGGCCTTGCAACTGCCTGCGGGCTTTTTGCGCAACGCCAACTTTGAGTCGCCCAAGCGTTAAAGCTGCGGAACCAATCACCGCCAATGCCTTCTGAAGCATAGACAGCCCCGCCAGCGTGCCGGGCCCTTTCTGCTTCAACCGAAAGGCTCTTGTTGACATTCTCGCCGCCCTAAAGGACGGCGATTCCCTCTACAGGCGCTCGATGCCCCGAGCGGGCGCTTGATTTATTCAGGATATTTTTGGCGGTATTCACATCACGGTCATGCTCACCACCACAGTCCGAACAAACCCAGTGCCTTATTCCAAGGTCTGCGATACCTTTCGGCCTCGAATCGGGCAGTGCGCCGCAATGCGAACAGACTTGGGAAGAAAACGCTTCATTCACTTCTTCATACCACGTGCCATTCGCCACCGACTTGTACGCCAGCATCGTTTTGAAGGAATGCCAAGATGCGTCATACACGCTTTTGGCCATCTTGGTCTTGGCCAGTTTGCCGCTGCTGACGTTGCCCACAGCGATGTAATCAAAGCGGCACACGATATCCGTGCCGGCTTGGTGCAGAAAGTCCATGCGGCAATTGGCAATTTTGGCATGGATGTTGGTAACAAGCCGTTTTTTGTGCGCCCGCTGCGCTTAGGCCAGCTTGACTTCCCATTGGCGCAAGTAGCGCGGGTGCGCAATTTTCTCGCCCGTGGACAGGGTAGCCAAGTCTTTCAAGCCCAAGTCAATTCCGACACCGCGCACAGGCTGCCGGGTGGGTGCGTCTGGCAGTTCCACCACGATGTTGAGGAACCAGTGGCCGCGCCGGTCTTGAGCAAAGCAGGTGCCATCTCTTATCTTGCCTTCAGGCAATGGGCGCGAATCAAAGACGCGGAAGGTGTTACCAGCAAAGCGAAAAGCATTGCCCTCGCGCTTCAACTCCCGACCCTTGAGTGGTACCCAGCCCGGCGTACGTTTACCTCGGTAGCGCAGATAGGGGCGTTTGAACTGCTGGCGCGACTTGGCGTATTGCTCACACACCGCATTCACCGTCCCCGAGTGGATGCCCAGCTCTTTACTGCTGCCAGTAGTGAGCTTGTTCAAGTCAAAGCCAGTGGGCCAAGGCTTGCGCCACTTCAAGGCGTGCTTTTGCGTGTCGTTGCAAAAGTTCCAGACAAAGTTCACTGCCCGCGCCTGCTGGTTCAGCAAGCCGTTCGAAGACTTGATGCGGTAACGGTACACCTTGGTACTCATCGGAGCATGCTAGCCCCTTTCCATTTTTTCAACCCAGTGCAGCCTATCAGCTGCGCTCCTTTCGTCGTCGGCATGAATGCCGGAGTTTCTCGGAGCATTTGATGAAAAACACACACTGGACAGTTTCACACTCTGTGCTGGCCGCTTGCGTGATGGCAGCAGCCAGCATCACAGTCATGCCCAGCACGGCTATTGCCCAACCAGCCGCCGTGGCCCGTGGCTTGCCTGACTTTACCGATTTGGTCGATCAGGTAGGGCCAGCGGTTGTCAATATCCGCACTACCGAAAAATCAGCCTCGCGCACGCCCGTCAACGGCATGGATGAGGACATGCTGGAGTTTTTCAAACGCTTTGGCCTGCCCATGCCCCATGCCCCACGTCCACAACGGCCCCAGCGTCCGCAAGATGAAGATAGCCAATCCTCGCGGGGCGTGGGTTCGGGCTTCATTGTCAGCAATGATGGCTACGTCCTGACCAATGCCCATGTGGTCGAAGGGGCAGACCAAGTGCTGGTGACGTTGACCGACAAGCGCGAGTTCAAGGCCAGAATTATCGGCACCGACAAACGCACCGATGTCGCCGTGCTCAAAATTGAGGCCAGCGGCCTGCCCACCGTCAAAGTGGGCGACAGTGGCCGCCTCAAAGTGGGCGAATGGGTGATGGCGATTGGCTCGCCCTTTGGGCTGGAAAACTCCGTCACTGCGGGTATTGTCAGTGCCAAGCAACGCGACACCGGCGACTATTTGCCCTTTATCCAAACCGATGTGGCCATCAACCCCGGCAATTCTGGGGGCCCGCTCATCAACATGCGTGGTGAAGTGGTTGGCATCAACAGCCAAATCTATTCGCGCTCGGGCGGCTATATGGGCATTGCCTTTGCCATTCCGATTGACGAGGCCATACGGGTGAGCGAACAACTGCGCGCCACAGGCAAGGTCACACGCGGGCGCATTGGTGTCCAAATTGGGCCCGTTGCCAAAGACGTGGCAGAGTCTCTGGGGCTGGGCAAGCAGCCGGGAGCCTTGGTCACGGGGGTAGAGGCCAACTCGCCCGCCGAAAAAGCGGGGGTTGAGGCCGGAGACATCATCACCAAGTTCAATGGTAAGCCGATTGAGAAAGTCTCGGATCTACCCCGTTTGGTGGGCGGCACCAAACCAGGCAGCAAGAGCACCATTACCGTATTCCGCCGGGGTGGCAGCCGCGACCTGAGCATCACCATTGCCGAAGTAGAACCAGACAAAGTAGTGCGCAGCAAAGCCACCGACGCCGAGCCTGGACACAAAGCCCGGCTGGCCAGTGCGCAACAGCTGGGTTTGCATGTGTCTGACCTGAGCGAGGCGCAAAAACGTGACCTCAAACTCAAGGGTGGCGTTTTGGTCGATGCGGCCAGCGATGCCGCAGCACGGGCCGGCCTGCGCGAAGGCGATGTGATTTTGGCTATTGCCAACACTGAAGTCAGCAGCGCCAAAGAACTGGAAGCCGTACTGACCAAGGCGGACAAGAGCAAGCCCATTAACGTGCTGTTCCGCAGGGGCGAGTGGGCGCAATATGCCTTGATCCGACCCAGCCGCTGAACTGCAAAGAGCCGCAGGGCACAGCGCAGGGCAAGCCCCCCCGTTGGGTAGAATAGCCGCTTGTCCTGCATGCTGGCCTTGCCGCCAGGACTTGCGCTGTACTGCCCCCATGCAACACCCACCACCGCAGTGGTCAAGGAGGGTTGGTTCAGGGCGCGTCACCACCCGATGCGCCCTTTTTCTTGCGCGCGCCTTTTTCTCTCACCCTCTGACATGAACCACATCCGAAATTTTTCCATCATTGCCCACATCGATCACGGCAAATCCACACTGGCAGACCGGCTGATCCAGCGTTGCGGCGGGCTAGAGGAGCGGCAAATGGAGGCCCAGGTGCTTGACTCGATGGACATCGAGAAAGAGCGCGGCATCACCATCAAAGCGCAAACCGCCGCACTGCAATACAAGGCCAAAGATGGCAACACCTACAACCTGAACCTGATTGACACCCCCGGCCATGTCGACTTCTCCTACGAAGTCAGCCGCTCGTTGTCAGCGTGCGAAGGCGCCTTGTTGGTGGTGGATGCCAGCCAAGGCGTAGAGGCACAAACCGTGGCAAATTGCTACACCGCACTGGATTTGGGCGTCGAGGTGATGCCAGTGCTCAACAAGATGGACTTGCCCCAGTCAGACCCCGACAACGCCAAGGCCGAAATTGAGGACGTGATTGGCATTGATGCCACCGATGCCATTCCGTGCTCGGCCAAAACAGGCATGGGCATTGAAGAAATCCTCGAAGCCATCGTCGCCAAGGTGCCCGCCCCCAAAGGCAACCCCGATGCACCGCTGCGCGCCATGATCATCGACAGCTGGTTTGACCCTTATGTGGGCGTGGTGATGCTGGTGCGCGTGGTCGATGGCCGCCTGCTCAAGGGGGAACGCATCAAGATGATGGCTTCTGAGGCCGTCTATAACGCCGACAACCTGGGTGTGTTCACCCCAGCCAACGAACCGCGCAACGCCTTGCGTGCAGGCGAAGTGGGCTACATCATTGCAGGCATTAAAGAGTTGCAGGCTGCCAAGGTGGGCGACACCATCACGCTCGAAAAAAAGCTGCCCAACAACGCTGGCCCAGCCTCTGAGCCGCTGCCCGGATTTAAAGAGATCCAACCTCAGGTGTTTGCGGGCCTGTACCCCACCGAAGCCAGCGAGTACGACCAGTTGCGCGATGCGTTAGAAAAGCTCAAGCTCAACGATGCCTCGCTGCACTACGAGCCTGAAGTCAGTCAGGCATTGGGTTTTGGTTTCCGCTGCGGCTTCTTGGGGTTGCTGCACATGGAAATTGTGCAAGAGCGCCTAGAACGCGAATTTGACCAAGACCTCATCACCACAGCGCCCAGCGTGGTCTATCAGGTGGTGAAACCCGATGGCGAAGTCATCATGGTGGAAAACCCAGCCAAGATGCCCGACCAAGGCAAGCTGCAAGAAATTCGTGAGCCTATCGTTACTGTGCATTTGTACATGCCGCAAGACTACGTGGGCCCAGTGATGACGCTGGCCAACCAAAAACGCGGCGTGCAAATCAACATGGCCTACCACGGCCGCCAAGTGATGCTCACCTACGAAATGCCGCTGGGCGAGATCGTGCTCGACTTTTTTGACAAGCTCAAGTCGGTCTCGCGCGGTTATGCCTCGATGGACTATGAGTTCAAAGAGTACCGCGCCTCGGATGTGGTCAAGGTGGACATTTTGCTCAATGGCGAAAAGGTCGATGCCCTCTCCATCATCGTCCACCGCTCGCAAGCCCCATACCGAGGCCGTGCGGTGGTAGCCAAAATGCGCGAAATCATCAGCCGCCAGATGTTTGATGTGGCTATCCAGGCTGCTATTGGTGCCAACATCATTGCCCGCGAGACGATCAAAGCACTGCGCAAAAACGTGTTGGCCAAGTGCTACGGCGGCGACATCACCCGTAAACGCAAACTGCTGGAGAAGCAAAAAGCCGGTAAAAAGCGCATGAAGCAAATTGGCTCGGTCGAAGTGCCACAAGAAGCCTTCTTGGCTATTTTGCAGGTGGAAGACTGACATGCAGGCCGTGCAAATTTTCACCTCGCTGGTGCTGGCCGCCTTTATCGGCTACATCGGTGCGTGGTACACCGGGGCCATCGAAGGCAATTTCGCCCTGTTGCTGTTTCTGGCAACGGTGGTCACCGGGTGCTACTGGTTGGCCGAGCGTTTTTATTTTCTGCCACGACGCCAGCGAGTAGCCCAGGCCATTGTTGAGGCCGCAGCCCAGCGCCGCGCCGAACTCGATCGCATGGGCATTGCCAAAGTAGACTTGGATGTGAACGAGGCCCAACAGCAGGCGTTGGTTCAGCCCTGGTGGCTGGACTGGACTGCAGGGCTGTTTCCGGTGATTGCAGCCGTGTTTCTGCTGCGCTCATTTTTGTTCGAGCCGTTCAAAATTCCCTCTGGCTCCATGATCCCTACCCTTTTGGTAGGGGATCTGATTCTGGTCAACAAGTTTACCTACGGCATTCGCTTACCAGTCATCAACAAAAAAATCACTGCTGGCAATCCACCCCAGCGTGGCGATGTCATGGTGTTTCGTTACCCACCCCAACCCCACATGGATTACATCAAACGTGTGGTGGGTGTGCCGGGCGACGAGGTGGCCTATTTAAACAAGCGTCTGACCGTGAATGGTCAAGAAGTGCCCACCACCGCCGTGCCCGACTTTTTCGATGCAAGCGCCATGCGCTACTTCAAGCAATTTGAAGAGAAGCTGGGGGATCAGCCTCACCGGTTGCTGAACAACCCTGAAGCGCCTGCCTTTATCCAAGGTGCCAGCGATTTTGCCTACCGTGACCAATGCCGCTACAGCATTGAGGGCGTAGTCTGCAAAGTGCCAGAAGGGCACTACTTCATGATGGGCGACAACCGCGATAATTCGCTCGACTCGCGCTATTGGGGCTTTGTGCCTGACGCCAACATCGTAGGCCGGGCCTTTTTTGTCTGGATGAACTTTGGTGACCTCAAGCGCATTGGGTCGTTCCATTAACGCCTCTGCCATATGCACACACAAGGAGTGGAGCCATGAACCTTTATCGCAGTAGCAGCCGTTCGCGCCAACGGGGTCTGTCCTTTATCGGCGTCATTATTGTGGGCCTGCTGGCTGTAGCAGCCTTTGCCATTGGCGGTCAGTCAATTCCGATTTTTATCGAATCACAATCGATTCAAAAAGCCTTGGACAAGGCCAAGAGTGGCGGTAGCGTGCCTGAGGTGCGCACTATCTTTGACCGTGCAGCGCAGATTGACGACATCAGCTCTGTGCGAGGGTCAGACTTGGATGTGACCAAAAACGGCGACAAAGTAGTGGTACGGGTCAAATATGCCCGCGAAGTGGCTCTGGCCGGCCCAGCCTATTTGGTGTACCGATTTGACCTCCAAAGCAAGTAATAGCAGTGCAGCACAGGGGTTGCAGGCCTTGCAATCGCGGCTGCAACACCGGTTTGCAAATGCAGCTCTGCTGCAACAAGCTGTCACGCACCGCAGTTTTAGTGCCGATCACAACGAGCGCCTAGAATTTCTGGGCGATTCGGTGCTCAATCTGGCCGTCTCTAGTTTGCTCTACCAGCGCCTGCGTCACCAACCAGAAGGGGATTTGTCGCGGGTGCGGGCCAACTTGGTGCGCGAAGGCACTTTGCACCAGTTGGCACTGCAACTGCAACTGCCCAGCATACTGCGCTTGGGCGAAGGCGAGTCCCGCTCAGGTGGACACCAACGCCCTTCCATCTTGGCCGATGCCCTAGAGGCGCTGATTGGTGCTGTCTATCTGGATGCAGGTTATGCCGTGGCCGAAGCACTGGTACACCGCCTGTTTGCCAATGTAGAAATCAACCCACAGATGCAGGCTGCGGCCAAAGATGCCAAAACGGCGCTGCAAGAATGGCTGCAAGGGCGCAGAATGAAGCTGCCCCAATACACTGTGGTGGCTACGGCTGGAGCGGCCCACCGGCAGACCTTCGAGGTTGAATGCTGCGTTGCCGAACTCAAGCTCACCGAACGGGGCAGTGGTGCTTCACGCCGTGCCGCCGAACAGGCTGCTGCCGCTGCCATGCTGACCCTCTTGAAAACCCAGAAACAATGAACGCTGAACCTGCCCACGACTCCACCCCCACTGCTGCTGCACCAGCCCAACCCGATTTAGAGGCCATGCTGGCCGCAGCCCAAGCACCGGGCACAGCCCCTGCCATTGAGGGGAAACGCTGCGGCGTGATTGCCATTGTGGGCAAACCCAACGTCGGCAAATCCACTCTGCTCAATGCGCTGGTGGGGCAAAAAATCAGCATCACCTCGCGCAAGGCACAAACCACGCGCCACCGCATTACGGGCATCCGCACACAGGGGGCAACGCAGTTTATTTTTGTCGATACCCCCGGCTTCCAAACCCGCCACGCCACAGCCCTGAACAAATCACTAAACAAAACTGTGATGGGTGCGATTGGTGATGTAGATTTAATTTTGTTTGTGGTGGAAGCTGGCAGTTTTACTTTGGCCGATGCCAAGGTGCTGAGCTTGTTCAAACCGGGCATTCCCACACTGCTCATTGCCAACAAGCTAGACAACGTACACCGCCGGGCAGAGATTGCCCCGTGGCTGCGCGATATGCAAGAGCGCCACCCGTTTGCCGAGTTTGTGCCCATGTCGGCCAAGAACAAAGGCGACATTGAGCGCCTGTATGGCATCTGCGAAAAATACCTGCCCGAAGCCCCGTGGTGGTATGCCGCCGATGAGCTAACCGACCGCAGTGAAAAGTTTTTGGCCTCCGAAACCGTGCGCGAAAAGCTGTTTCGCTTCACTGGGGACGAGTTGCCCTATACCTCCACTGTGGTGATTGACAAGTTTGAGGAAGAAAAAAGCAAAGTCCACAAGCGCATGATTCGCATTGCAGCCACCATTGTGGTGGAGCGCGACAGCCACAAAGCGATGGTGATTGGCGACAAGGGCGAGCGCCTCAAACGCATTGGCACCGAAACACGCCAAGAGCTAGAAAAGCTCATGGATGCCAAGGTGTTTGTTGAGTTGTGGGTCAAGGTGCGCTCGGGCTGGGCCGACGATGAAGCCCGCGTGCGCTCGTTTGGCTACGAATAAGCCTGTTTTGCTGTGGCCGCTGCGCGCCGCTTGAGCCATGAACCAGCCTTTGTGCTGCACCGCTACGACTGGAGCGAGTCCAGCCTGATTCTGGAAGTGTTTACCCGCCACCACGGGCGTACCGCCTTGGTGGCCAGGGGCGCAAAAAAGCCCAGCTCCAACTTTCGCCCCGTGCTGCTGCCCTTGCAGCCCTTGAGCCTGCACTGGACGGAAAGTGCCAAACCCACCACCGATGGCAGTGGCATCCACCCGCTCAAGGGGGCAGAATGGGTAGGCGGGCACACCATGCCGATGGGCGATGCCTTGTTGGCGGGCACTTACCTCAATGAATTGCTGTTGCGCCTGCTGGCACGCCACGACCCGCACCCGGCCTTGTTTGATGCCTATGCAGCCGTGGTGCGTGTGCTGGCCAGCGAGCATGGCGATGCCTTAGAGCCGGTGCTGCGCGCCTTTGAATTGTTGCTACTGCGCGAATTGGGCCTGCTACCCGCCCTCAATGCCCACACCCCGACTTTAGCCCCCTTGCAAGCCCAAGCCCGCTATGCCCTGCTGCCAGACAGCGGCCTGTGCCCCGCCCCAGCCACAGAACGTGCCAGCCTGAGCGGCGCTCAATGGCTGCCACTGAACCAAGCATTAGAGGGAACCGGCGTGCGGCTGTCGGCCCTGCTGCAAGCCTGTGCCCCAGTGGCGGCAGAACTAAAACCGCAGTTGCGCATTTTGCTGCAACACCACTGCGGCCCCCCTGTGCTGCGCACACGCCAGCTAATGATGGAACTTCAAACTCTATGACTGCTTCTGCCTTTACCCACCGCACCGCCCTCTCGGTGAATGTGAACAAAGTTGCCTTGGTGCGTAATACACGCCATTTGGGCATTCCCAGCGTCACGCGCGCGGCACTGCTGTGCCTACAAGCTGGGGCACAGGGCATTACAGTACATCCACGCCCAGATGAGCGCCATATCCGCGCCCACGATGTGACCGAACTGGCCGCCTTGTTGCAAGATTGGCCCGAGCGCGAATACAACATCGAGGGCAACCCCTTTCACAACCTGATGGATTTTGTCCGCACGGTGCGCCCGCACCAAGCCACCTTCGTGCCCGACAGCGAGGGCCAGTTCACCAGCGACCACGGTTGGAACTTGGCGCAAGATGCCGAACGCCTGCGCCCTTTGATTGCCGAATGCCATGCGTTGGGCGTGCGCGTGAGTTTGTTTATGGATGCTGTACCAGCACAAATGGCAGCCGCCAAAGCGGTGGGGGCCGACCGGGTAGAGTTGTACACTGAACCCTATGCCGCAGCCTGGGGCACAGCCCAGCAAGCTCAGCAGTTGGAGTGCTACCGTGCTGCAGCACAAGCCGCATTGGATGTGGGCTTGGGTATCAATGCAGGCCATGATCTGAACCGAGACAACCTTGCCGCCTTTGTCCACACGGTGCCCGGCCTGTTAGAAGTATCGATTGGTCACGCCCTGATTGCGGATGCATTGGAGTTGGGCTATGCCACCACGGTGCAGGCTTATTTAGACTGCATTCAGGCCGGGGCCACCGCCACCCCCACCACATGATTTACGGCATCGGCACCGATATTTGCGACATTCGCCGCATTCAGGCCAGCTTGGCGCAGCATGGGGCTCGCTTTGCTGCCAAAGTTCTGACCCCTACAGAATGCGCTCTATGGCAAGAGCGCCACAGCCGCTGGCCTGAGCGCGGTGTGCGCTTTGTGGCCAGTCGCTTTTGTGCCAAAGAAGCCTTCAGCAAGGCTATCGGGCTGGGCATGGTGCTACCCATGTCGTGGCAGGCGTGCGAAATCACTACGCTAGAGAGCGGCCAACCCGCCATCTTGGCCCACGGTGCCTTACACACTTGGCTGCAACAGCGCCAGCTTAGTATCCACCTGAGCATCAGCGACGAGCAAGACTATGCCGTGGGCTTTTGCGTGGCAGAAAAAGTTCTCTCCCCTCCCTCTTCATCCCCATTTCCCCCATGACCAACACCCATTCCCCCCTGATTTTGGATGTGGCTGGCACTGCACTGACCGACACCGATCGCCGCCGTTTGGCACATCCACTCACTGGTGGTGTCATTTTGTTTGCCCGCAACTGGTACGACCGCCAACAACTGCTGGAACTGACCGCTTCTATCAAAGCGGTGCGTGGTGATCTGCTCATCTGTGTAGACCACGAAGGTGGCCGCGTGCAGCGTTTTCGCAGCGATGGGTTCACCCATCTGCCTCCTATGCAGGCACTGGGCACGTTATGGCAACGTGACAGTGCCAAAAGCAAAGGCAAAAAAGGACGCAAGGCCAGCAAGAAAAACAAGAAGCGCAGTGGCTTTTTAACAGGCAGTGCCTTGCAAGCCACCAACGCCGCCACCGCAGCAGGCTATGTGCTAGCCAGCGAACTGCGCGCCTGTGGCGTGGATTTCAGCTTTACGCCCGTGCTGGATTTGGACTGGGGCAGCAGCGGCGTGATTGGCGACCGCGCCTTTGGCCGCGACCCACGCACCGTCACCCTGTTGGCCAAAAGCCTGATGCACGGCCTATTGCAGGGCGGCATGGCCAACTGTGGCAAGCATTTTCCGGGGCATGGTTATGTGAAGGCCGACTCGCATACCGAAGTGCCAGTGGATAAACGCAGCCTGAAGAAAATTTTGGCCGATGATGCGGCCCCCTACCCTTGGTTGCGCAGCAGCTTGACCAGCCTCATGCCCGCCCATGTGATCTACCCCAAGGTGGACAGCCGCCCCGCTGGGTTTTCTAGCCGCTGGCTGCAAGATATTCTGCGCCAGCAAATGGGCTTTGATGGCGCCATTTTTAGCGACGACTTGAGCATGGAAGGCGCTCGCCACCTAGACGGCCAAACCGTCAGCTACACCGATGCCGCCGTAGCCGCCTTGCAAGCCGGTTGTGACTTGGTATTGCTGTGCAACCAAAGTTTGGGCGATGGCGCCGCCATTGATGAATTGCTTGAGGGCTTGAGTGCAGCGCAAACCCAAGGCCATTGGCAACCCAGCGCCGAGAGCGAAGCGCGCCGCATGGCCCTGCTGCCCCTGACGCCACCGCTGCCGTGGGATGAACTGATGTTCCAGCCAGCCTACCAACAGGCGCTGGAGCTGTTGCCATCCAACTGAACTGCCATAAGGCTATGCCATGCCACCCCTCTCCAACTGGTTTGAAACCCTGACGGGCTTTGCCGAGGTTGACTACCACGATGTCCAGCGTAAGCTACAGGTGCAGGGCCAACGGCTGATTTCTTTGGTCAACCAACGCAGCTTTGGCATTGGTTATTTGGAAACCCCGACACTGGCAATACTGCGCGAGCGGGCACTGCCACTGCAAGGCGCTGTATCAGGGGAGTTGGTGGTACGCAATACCATCGCCAATGCCTACGCACTGCATACCCAGCCAGAGACAAACCACGCACTGATCCAAGTGGCATCGCAATTTAATCTGCTGGAAATGACCGATTACAGGGTCACGCCAGAACAGGGGGTCACCCGCTACCAATCGGATCACACCCAAGGCCCAGCCTGTGCGATGGCAGCGGGGGCCGCTACTATCTATCGCAACTACTTTGTGCCGCTAGAAGATCAGGTAGGGCAAACCAAAACCTGCCAAATCAACACATTGCAAGACCTGAGCAGAGCCTTAGGGGTGGAGCAGACCATGCCTATGCACAACGGCTATGCCCTGCCATCGGTAGCTACACTGGAACAGATCCATGCCCTGCTCCTGCACGCCGATGAAGCACAGCGCGATGCTTTGCGAGCGCAATTGCGCATTGGTCTACATTGGGATGTGGAAGTAACGGCCCAAGGTGCGGCGCAAGATCAGCAGGTTTCGCAAGCCTTTTGTTCTGCCTTGCCGGTAGCCTATAGCCGGGCTGATCTTCACCTCTGGGAGCCTTTTGCCCGTTTGGTGCTCGAAGCCGCTTATGAGGCTACGCTATGGGCTGGCGTGCTTAATGCGGCCAAACACAAAAATCCTAGGGTGTACCTCACCATGCTGGGGGGCGGTGCCTTTGGTAATCACCGAGATTGGATCGTGCAGGCTATCGTCCGTAGTCTGCAACGTTTTCAAGGCGTGGCGCTAGAGGTGCATTTGGTCAGCTATGGCAGCATTGCCCCAGATTTACAAGCATTGGCCACCTGAAGCAACTATGTACTGCCCAGCTCATTTTCAGCAAGACCAGCCTGAGTTACTTTTAGAGCTGATAGAGGCGTTTCCGTTGGCCACTGTGGTGGCCAACAGCCCATCAGGTTTGGTGGCAGACCATCTGCCTGTGTTCCATCGCCCTGCGCCCGATGGATGGGGCCAACTGCTGGGCCATGTGGCGAAAAACAACCCACTATGGCAATGCCCCCCAACACAAGAGCTGCTCTTGATTTTTCAAGGCCCGTCCACCTATATTTCGCCCCAGTGGTACGCCAGCAAACCCATAGATGGCAAAGTGGTTCCTACTTGGAATTACGCGGTGGTGCATGTCTATGCCACGCTCAAAGCCCTACACGCCCCCGATGACCTCCTGGAAATTGTCACGCAACTCACCCAGCAGCACGAGGCAGCACAAGCGCAGCCGTGGCAGGTGTCCGATGCCCCGGCTGATTTCACCCAAAAGCTGCTGGCGGGCATCGTGGGCGTGGAGTTTTCCATCCAACGGATGCAGGGCAAATGGAAAGTCAGCCAAAACCAATCCACACCCAACCAGCACAGCGTGGTAGAGGGGCTGGTACAGCAAGGCACGGCACCATCGTTGCAGATGGCCGAGTTGGTGCAAACGCTGGGAGCGCGGTGATGCGTTGGCGCTCTCTCGCCTTGGTGGCGGTCACTGTGTTGGGCGGCTTGGGCGGCTGCGCCTCAGAACAATGGTATGGCGCAGGCCAGCTGTGGCAGCGCCAAGAGTGCAACAAGATGCCCGATGCCCAGCAGCGCAACCGCTGTATGGCGGGCACCAGTACCTCGTATGACCAATACCAGCGCCAACGACAAGCCACCGAAGGCGCAAAGTAGCATGTAGCCTTATGAGACGATGGTGAGCTTGGCCACCGCCAGCGCCAACCATTTGCTACCGTGGCGGCCAAAATGAACATGGGCGCGGGCATCGTCCCCCGTGCCCTCAATTGCCAACACCTTGCCTTCACCAAACTTGGTGTGAAACACCGCTGTACCGGCGCGCAAGCCATGCGATGGCGTGGCTTTTTGCACTGGCACCGGCGGGCTGGCAAAGGTCTCGGTTTTGCTGCCTGCGCTGCCCTTGCTGTAGGCGCTGTAACCACCATAGCTGCTGCCTTGACTGGCACGGGGAGCAAAACTGCCAAAGCCACTGCGCTGCGGTGTCAGCCATTTCAGGGCGCTGTCGGGCAACTCCTGAAAAAAGCGGCTTTTCTCGTTGTAGCGTGTCTGGCCGTGGAGCATCCGCGTTTGCGCGTGGCTCAGGTACAGGCGCTGGCGCGCACGGGTAATGGCTACATACATCAAGCGGCGCTCTTCTTCGAGGCCATCGCGCTCACCCACCGATTGGTCGTGCGGAAACAGTCCTTCCTCCAACCCACCAATAAAGACGCAGTCAAACTCCAACCCCTTGCTCGCATGCACCGTCATGAGTTGCACAGCTTCTTGGCCCGCTTGGGCTTGGTTGTCGCCCGCTTCCAGCGCCGCATGGGTTAAAAAGGCCGCCAAGGGCGAGAGTGTCTCGCCCGTATCCCCATCCACAAAGTCGGGTAGGGTGGTGGTAGCAACGCCATGCTCATCCACCGGCAGCGCCACCGCATCGCGGCCAAAGCCTTCGAGGGTGACAAAACTCTCACCTGCATTGACCAGTTCTTCCAGATTTTCAACACGGTCAGCACCGTCTTTGTCCGCGCGGTAGTGGGCCAAAAGTCCACTGGCGTGCAGCATCTGGTCGATGATGGTGCGCAGGTTCTCACCTTGCATCTGTTCGCTCAGTACCTCCACCAGCGCAACAAACTGATTCAGTTTGGCCCCGGCACTGCCCGGCACCAACGATACCGCGTCATGCAACGAGCAGCCACTGCTGCGGGCGCTGTCTTGCAAAACCTCGACACTGCGCGCACCAATGCCACGTGGCGGAAAGTTGACGACACGCATAAAACTGGTGTCGTCGTGCGGGTTTTCTAACAAGCGCAGATAGGCCAAGGCGTGTTTGATTTCGGCACGTTCAAAAAAGCGCAAACCACCATAAACACGGTACGGAATACGGGCATTGAACAGCGCCGACTCAATCACCCGGCTTTGGGCGTTGCTGCGGTAAAGCACGGCAATTTCTTGGTGCCGGAGCTGGTCAGATTGGAGCAACTGGCGGATTTCATCGGCCATCCATTGCGCCTCGGCCAAATCACTCACCGCTTCATACACGCGCACCGGCTCGCCGGGGCCTTGTTCGGTGCGCAGGTTTTTACCCAAACGGCGGCTGTTGTGGCTGATGAGCTGGTTGGCTGCGTCCAGAATATTGCTATAGCTGCGGTAGTTTTGCTCCAACTTGATCTGCTGCTGCACATCAAACTCGCGCAAAAAGTCTTGCATATTGCCCACCCGCGCCCCCCGAAAGGCGTAGATGCTTTGGTCATCGTCGCCCACGGCAATCACGCTGGCATGGGTGTGCAATTGCCCATCTACCTCGTCGCCCGCCAGTTGCTTGAGCCACAGGTATTGCAGACGGTTGGTGTCTTGAAACTCATCCACCAAGATATGGGCAAAACGCCGTTGGTAGTGGGCGCGCAGTGGGTCGTTGTCGCGCAGCAATTCATAGCTGCGCAACATCAGTTCGCCAAAATCCACAACGCCTTCGCGCTGGCATTGCTCTTCGTAAAGCTGGTATAGCTCCACCTTTTTGCGCGTGTCGGGGTCAATGCCAGCCACATCGCGCGGGCGGCGGCCCTCTTCTTTGCAACCGGCAATAAAGTATTGCACCTGCTTGGGTGGAAAACGCTCCTCATCCACACCAAACTGCTTACACAGCCGCTTGATGGCAGCAAGCTGGTCTTGGGTGTCCAGAATGTGAAAAGTCTGCGGCAAACCCGCTGCGTGGTGATGGATGCGCAACAACCGGTTGCACAAGCCGTGGAAAGTGCCTATCCACATACCGCGCACCGCCACCGGTAGCATGGCTCCAAGGCGGGTGAGCATCTCTTTGGCCGCTTTATTGGTAAAGGTGACGGCCAAAATGCTACCGGGGCTGGCTTGCCCCGTGTGCAATAGCCAAGCAATGCGGGTGGTGAGTACGCGGGTTTTGCCCGAGCCAGCACCAGCCAGCACCAAAGCATGGCCGTTGGGCAGGGTCACAGCGGCCCGTTGCTCGGGGTTGAGGCAACGCAGCAATGCCGCCGTGTCAGGGGCAGAGGAGTCTAGAAGCGAAGAATGTGGGGCCATGTGGGCATTGTAGAAACCCAGACCGTGTATAGCGGCCTTGGCATTCTGGTACGTAAAATCTGGCTCTGTTTTTTGGCCTCTGCCCCCGGTTTTTCGCAATTTTTTGTCATGAACAAGCCATCTTCTCTCTCATTGGCGGTGCTGGGTATCGGCATGATGGGCTTGCCCATCGCCCAACGTTTATGTGCTGCAGGGCACCGCGTGCAGGTTTGGAACCGCACCCGCGCCAAGGCAGAACCGCTAAGCACTGCTGGAGCCATAGTGCATGAGAAGGCTGCCGATGCCGTGCGCAATGCCGACATCGTGCTCAGTCTGCTCGAAAATGGCCCAGTGGTGGCAGATGTGTTGTTCCAGCAAGGGGCAGCAGCGGCCATGCACCCAGGCAGCTTGTTCATTGACATGGCATCCATTCAACCGCGTGAGGCGCGTGACCATGCCCTGCGCTTGCAAGCACAGGGCATCGCTTGTTTGGATGCTCCCGTCTCTGGCGGCACTGTGGGTGCCGAAGCAGGCACCTTGGCGATCATGGTGGGTGGAGTTGCGGCAGATTTTGTCCGTGCCCAGCCGGTGTTTGCTGCACTGGGGCGGGCCACCCATGTGGGGCCGCATGGCACGGGGCAACTGACCAAGCTCGCCAACCAGATGATTGTCGGCATCACCATTGGGGCCGTGGCCGAGGCGCTGCTGCTGGCTGCCAAAGGGGGCGCCGACATGGCTAAGGTGCGCGAGGCCATCAGCGGTGGCTTTGCCGATAGCCGCATCCTCCAATTGCATGGTCAGCGCATGGTAGAACAAGACTTTGCGCCACGGGGGCGGGTCAATGTGCAACTCAAGGATATGCGAAACGCCTTGGCTACCGCCGATGAGTTGGGCTTTGAGGCTCCGATCACTGCCCTGTTAAAGCAGCTCTACACCCAAACCGCCGAACATGGCTGGGCTGATTTAGACCAAAGCGCCCTATTTTTGGAGCTGGCACGGCGCAATGGTCTAGCGAAATAAAAATTTCGCCATCTTTGGATGAGGCATCGTAAAAATTAGTGCATAATTGAGTTCTTCGCAGCAAGCGACACAATTTTTAAGTGGGTTCTTAGCTCAGTTGGTAGAGCAGCGGACTCTTAATCCGTAGGTCGAGTGTTCGAGTCACTCAGGACCCACCACTTACAGAAAAGCCCTGTTATCCCACGATAACAGGGCTTTTTGCTTGGAACCTCCTGTCCGGCTGCGTTGGCATTTTTTACCAGGCAGCATCGCATGACACGTCAATATTTCGGCACCGATGGCATTCGTGGCACGGTAGGCCAGCATCCCATCACCCCTGATTTTGTTCTCCGATTGGCCCATGCCGTGGGCCGAGTGCTCAAGCGCACCGAAGAACGCCCCACGGTGCTCATTGGCAAAGACACCCGTATTTCAGGCTATATGCTCGAGAGCGCGCTGGAGTCAGGCTTTAATTCGGCTGGAGTGGATGTGGTACTGCTTGGGCCGCTGCCCACGCCGGGGGTGGCCTACCTCACCCGCGCGCAGCGGGCCAGTTTGGGTGTCGTGATCAGCGCCAGCCACAACCCCTATCCCGACAACGGCATCAAATTCTTCAGTGCGCAAGGCAGCAAATTGCCGGACGCTTGGGAGTTGGAGGTAGAGGCCGCATTACAAGAATCCCCTGTATGGGCGGATTCAGCCTCTTTGGGCAAAACCCGCCGCCTCGATGATGCGGCCGGGCGCTACATCGAATTTTGCAAGAGCACCTTTGCCCAAGACCTGACCCTCAAGGGGCTGAAAATCGTGGTGGATGCGGCCCACGGTGCAGCCTACCATATCGCTCCCAAGGTCTTTCATGAGCTGGGCGCCGAGGTCATTGCGATTGGCTGTTCCCCTGATGGCCTCAACATCAACCATGAGGTGGGGGCCACCCATCCAGATGCCCTAGTGCGTGCTGTACATGCCAACCGGGCCGACTATGGTATTGCCCTGGATGGCGATGCCGATCGGCTGCAAATGGTCGATGCCCAAGGCAGACTCTACAACGGCGATGAACTGCTTTACCTGATGGCAATTGACCGCATGGGCCGTGATGAAGACGTGCCCGGCGTGGTAGGCACCCTGATGACCAATATGGCGGTAGAACTGGCTTTTCGTGCGCGGGGCGTTCAGTTTGAGCGGGCCAAGGTGGGGGATCGGTATGTGCTGGAAACACTGGCACGCCACCACTGGGTGCTGGGCGGAGAAAGCTCGGGGCATCTGCTGGTGCTAGACCGGCAGACCACCGGCGATGGGCTGGTCAGTGCCTTACAGGTGCTTCAATACTGTGTGCGCAGCGAGCAAAGCATGGCGCAATTGCTGACGGGTTTGACGCTGTTTCCGCAAGTGCTATTGAATGTGCGTGTGCCGTTGGGGCAGGACTGGCGCTGCAACACACATCTGGTACAGGAAGCGCAGAGCGTCGAGGCAGAGCTGGGCCTGTCTGGGCGCATCCTGATTCGCCCCAGTGGCACCGAGCCGGTGCTGCGCATTATGGTGGAGGCCGCTGATGCGGCGGTAGCCAGACGCTGTGCCGAGCGTCTGAGCAAAGCGGCCTGCACAGGCTCACTGGCAGTGAATGCCTGTTAAGCCTTGGTGTCTACCCAAACGCCTGTGATTTGTCCAGAGCCATTGACATTGATGCGTGAGGCAGCCGCATTGCTGCGGCGGGCATTGGCTTCAGTGGCGGCGGCATTGTCGTTGGCAACGTCAGACCGCTGACCTGCCTGTTCGGCCTGTTGGTTGATTTTGTCAGCACGGGCCTGCTCCATGTTGGCCGTACGCTGGGCTTCTTGGGCCTTGGTTTGCAGCGTTTTGGCATCTTGCTCGGCCTGCTGGGCTTCCCGCCGTGCCATTTGGGCCTGGGTTTGGGGGGAAGTTGCTGCTGTAGTGATGGGTATAGTGGCCATTATTCTCTCTCCTGAAAGTGTCTCGTCTGACCCATCTCTCTAGCACCAGAGAGTGGGCATATCCGCAGTAGGCTGATTACACCATCGATTGTGTATGATTTTGTAACAACCTCCTGCTGCATAGCGTTGCATGGGTTGGTGGGACAGATGCCTGATCGTCTCCCAATCGGGTGTGAAAGTAAAGACACCTGCCCCTTCAAGCTCTGCTGCCCGTAGCGCCAGCCAACAATGCCTGTAGCTGTGTAGCCGGCATGGGGCGGCCATAGTAATAACCTTGGGCCTCCGTGCAACCTTGCTCGCGCAAAAATGCCAATTGGCCACTGGTTTCTACCCCTTCGGCAATGGTCTGCATACCCAATGCCTGGGCCATGCGAATGATGGCACTGACAATGGCCCGGTCGTTGGCATCATCGTCCAAGTCACGCACAAAAGATTGGTCAATCTTGAGCTTATAGACAGGAAAACGCTTGAGTTGGCTCAGGGACGAATACCCCGTGCCAAAATCATCAATCGACAGCAGTACCCCGTGGCTATGCAGCTCGTCCATCGTTGCAATAGCGGCGCGCGGATCGTCCATCGCTACGCCTTCGGTCAGTTCCAGCTCCAGCGCATGGGCAGGCAGGCCACTTTCTTGCAAAATGCGCGTGACCAGTTGGGGAAACTGGGGCTGGCGAAACTGCACCGCCGACAGGTTGACGGCCATCGTCTCGAGCATCAGCCCCATCTTGCGCCATGCCTGCAATTGGCGCAGTGCTTCGCGCAACACCCATTCTCCGATGGGCAAAATTTGGCCGCAATCTTCGGCAATCGGAATGAATTCGGCGGGAGAAATAGCGCCCAATTCGGGGTGCTGCCAGCGCAGCAATGCCTCCACACCCGTGATCTGGCCAGTGGCAATGCAAATTTGTGGTTGGTAGTGCAGCGTAAACTGCTCTCGCTCCAGCGCACGGCGCAGGGCGTTTTCCAGTTGCAACGCCCGCACCGACTGGGCCCGCATTTCAGGGGTGAAAAAACTGTAGGTATTGCGACCGTCCAACTTGGCACGGTACATGGCCACATCAGCGGCTTGGTTCAGGGTGGCAAAGTCAGTGCCATCATCTGGGTAGAGCGCGATGCCCATAGAGGGCGCCATCGTCAGCTCATGGTGCTCTATTTGGTAAGGCTGGCGCGCTGCTTCCAGCAATTTGTTGGCCACACGCTCGGCACCCTGCGCATTGGCACCAGGCAGCAACAAGATAAACTCATCTCCACCCACACGGCACACTGTATCGCGCTCACGCACTACAGCCCGCAAACGCTGGGCAATGGCAACCAGCAGCGCATCGCCCACCCGGTGCCCTAGCGAGTCGTTGACATGCTTGAAGTGATCCAGATCCAGAAAGATAACGGCCAGAGGCGTCTGCTCTTTGCGGGCCAATTCAATGGCTTGGCTGCTACGCTCGGCCAGCAGGGTGCGGTTGGGCAAGCTGGTCAGCGGGTCGTAATGGGCCAACCAGTAAATTCGTTCTTGGTCTTTACGCCTATCGTTGATTTCGTGGTGCAAGCTGTTGACGGTCTCGCGCAACTGCTGGGTGCGCTCCTGCACTGTTTGTTCCAGCGCCTCGTGGGCCTGTGCTAGCTCGGCTTGTGTGCGCTGGCGTTCTGTGATGTCTAGCACGATCCAAACGGTGCCACCATCGGGCTGCGCAGGATTCACAGGCTGACCACGCACCTCACAGGCTATGGTGGTGCCATCTTTTTTGCGCAGCAACACCTCCCCCCCCGAGGCCTGCCCTTGCGCCAGCAAGGCACTCCACCGCTGCCAATCTTGGGGATGGGAAAACCAGTGCTCAATGCCAGTGCCTACCAGTTCACCGGGGTGGTAACCCAGCATCTGTTCAAAATGCCGGTTGCAATGGGTCAGGCGCTGCTGGGTCAAAAACACCATGCCCATCAAAGCGTTGTCAAGCAGTGCCTGCTTTTCTCGCAGGGCTGTATCGAGCCGAAGCTGGATGTTTTTCTGCTCGTCGATGTTGTCAATGATCCAGATGGAACCTTCTGTCGTGTCCTGTGGATTGATCAGGGTACCCGTCAGGCGCGCCCAAAACAAACGGCCATCGCAACGGCGCATTTGTCGCTCTGTATGGTAGGTACGGCCTCTGGACATCACCGGGTAGGCTGCACGCCCTAAGGCGCGAAAAGCCGCCTGGTCTGGATAGAAACCCACACTGCCCTGACCGATCAGTTCTTGGTGAGAGTCGTAACCAAAAATCTCGGCATAACGGGCATTGGCACGCACCACCACCCGATCACGGATAAACACAATGCCCATCCCAGCGTTGTCGAGTAAGACTTGGTGTTCACGCAGGGTGCGCAGCCATGCCTGATCCGTGGCTGGCGGCAGCAGGGTAGAGGCGGAGATATCGTGTAGAGCGGGCATGTGGCCGGTAGTAGCAGCCGATCGGATGGCTACCGTAGTTCATTCATCTAAAGCTAACCTCGGTTGGAAACCTCTCCCTTGCAGTAGGCAACACTCACGAAGACGGGCAACCGCTTCCAAAGTGGGACTTTCAGGGGGTGGGGTTGTGACACGCTAAAGTGTAGCAGTCACCCACTTGTCCAATGGGCGAACCACCAGCGACTGTTAACTTTGCTGTTGGTGCAACAGTGCCTCAAAGGCGGCCACAGGCAAGGGACGGCTGAACAGGTAACCCTGCCCCTCATCACAGCCTTGCTCCAGCAAAAAGGCCCGTTGTGCCTCGGTTTCTACCCCTTCGGCAGTAGTGCGCATACCCAAAGCTTGGGCCATGTGGATGATGGCGCTGATGATTGCCCGATCATTGGCGTCTTCATGGACATCTCGGACAAAAGACTGGTCAATCTTGAGCTTGCCCAAAGGAAAACGCTTGAGCTGATTGAGCGATGAGTACCCCGTACCAAAGTCATCCATCGATAGATGGGCACCCCGCTCATGCAGTTGCGTCATCACGTCCAAGGCGGAGGCCGGATCGTCTACGGCAGCACCTTCTGTCAATTCCAGCTCAAGCCGATGGCCTGGTAGTTGGGCTTCGTCTAAGCAGCGCGACACCATCTCTAATAACTGCGGGTGGCGAAACTGCACCGCCGACAGGTTGACCGAGACCGTGCGCAGCCCAATGCCCTGATCCAACCACCGTTTGGCGTCTCGGGCCGCCGTGGCGAGCACCCATTCTCCAATGGCTATGATCATGCCGCTGTTTTCGGCAATTGGAATAAATTCGGCAGGCGAAATCGGCCCCCACTCGGGGTGCTGCCAACGCAGCAGCGCCTCGGCACCAACGATCTGGCCGGTTTGTAGCGCCACTTGGGCTTGGTAATGCAAGGCAAACTGCTGGCGCTCCAATGCCCGGTGGAGCGCATTTTCTAGCATCAAAGCCCGTGCGGAAGAGGCTTCTAAGTCGGCAGTGAAAAAACTGTAGCGGTTGCGGCCACTGCGCTTGGCACGGTACATGGCAGCATCAGCACGCTGGTACAAGGTGTCAAAATGCTCTCCGTCTTTGGGAAAAATGGAAATCCCAATCGACAAAGTGGTGCTCAACTCATGCCCCTCTAACTGGCATGGCTCAGACAACCCCCGCAGCAAGTGGGTCGCCATACGGGCCGCCGCCTCGGCCTCCGTATCTGGCAACAGCAGCAAAAACTCATCCCCCCCTAGGCGCGACACCGTGTCTTGCTCGCGGGCCAAGGTTTGCAGGCGCTGGGCGAGCGTGACCAACAGAGCATCACCCATGCGGTGCCCTAATGAATCGTTGACATTTTTGAAGTGGTCTAAATCGAGAAACAGCACGGCCAAATTGCCGTTGTGGCTGCGTTGGCGGTCAATCATCTGGGCGGCCCGCTGGGCCAACAGTGCCCGATTGGGCAGGCCCGTAAGATGGTCAAAATGGGCCAGATGCTCAATTTTTTCTAGGGCAGCCCGCTGCTGGGTAATATCACGGGCCAGCAATACATAGCCAGGGGCACTGTCACTGGTGGCTGCTTTGCGCGCTACCGACAACTCAAACCAACTTTGCCCCTGCTCTGGCATGGGCAGACAAATCTGTTGCCCTGTAGAGCATCCCTGCTGCCGCGCCTCTTCGAGGGCCGCTACCAAAGTTTTGCTGCTCTCTTCGGGTAGTACCTCCCAAAGATAGCGACCCAACAACTTGGCAGCCGGCAGCGCCAGCGCGTTGGCATGGGCATGGTCGATTTGCAAAAACCGGCCATGATCATCCAACTCCAGCAGCATGTCTGGAATAGCGTCTACCGTGGCTTGGAGTTGCTGTTGGGTGCTAAAGATTTCAGCGGTGCGGGCATGCACCAACGACTCTAAGTCTCTTTCATGGGCCTTGAGTTGCAATAGCAAGCGCACCAAATGCCCAATCAACAAACTCATCAACAGCCCGAGCAAACCACGGCCTACCAGCCGCACCGGACTGCCCCAACCTTGGGTGGGTGTCACAGCCAACGACCATTGCCCATTGGGTAATGAGAGCCCATGCACTACAGGCCGACTACCCGGCGGAGGGCTGGAAACGCTGATCTCCTGCGTCTGCCCCGTATGCGGCAAAACACGCGACAGCCGATACTGATAGCCCCGCTCTACCAACTGTGGAAAGTTGGCTGCCGCCAATACATCGGCAATGCGAATCGTGACATGGGTAAAGCCCCAAAAATGCCGTTGTCCCCGTTCGTCGCTCAAATAAACCGGGTGACGCCCCACCACCCCCACACCACCTTGCACCAAGGGCAATGGCCCAGCCAAGGTGAGCTGACCACTGTCGCGTGCCAAAGCAGCCTCGGCGCCTTGCGCAGGGTCATTCAACTGATCAAAGCCTAACAGGGCTTCATTGCCTTGGGCGGGCACCACTTTTTGCACCACACCGTTGGGGGCCAACCCCATCGCCACGATGCCTGGGTAAAAAGGCAACAGCTGCCCGCCAATGGCCTCAAACCCCTGCACCTCCCCTTGGCCTTGGCGCACCAAAGCCACCAGCACATTGTTGGCCGAAAGTGCCGACTCAATACCACGCTGCAATGAACGCGCATGGTCACTGGCCAACCCTGACACCTGGTGGCGCTGCTGGGCCAAGTCTTGCTGCTCCAAATGCCAAATCAAGGCACCGCAGCACCATGCCGTGCCCACAAAAGCCAGCACCCCCGCATGAAGCGGCGAGAGGCAAGAGAAAGAGAGGTGTTGTAGCACGATGCAATATCCTCATCGGATTATGCAAGGTTGATTGCATTTTGCGCAGATACAACATTGGAAAACCAAGGCAAGTGCTTGCCGTCCCAAGGCTGTCTTGTCATGATGTACGTCATGAAATTGACACATCCTGCGCCAATACTGTCACAATTAGCTTTGAATCCCATTCGCGCCATGCCCCCTCTTTCTGCGGATCACGTCGTGATGGCGTCGCATCCTGTCAGCTCTGCTGTTGACTCCTCTCCATTGCCACCTGCCACCTTGCTGGATCGCGATCACAGCATCATGGCCTTTAATGAACGGGTATTTGACTGGGCCGTGCGCTCCGATGTGCCACTGCTGGAGCGGGTGCGTTACCTGACCATCGTCTCCTCCAATCTAGACGAATTTTTTGAGGTGCGTGCAGCCCCCCATTTGGCCGCAGCGCGCAGCGGCGAGACTAAGGGTGTTTATACACAAGCCTCTTTCAAGGCACTGGCAGCCAAAGCGCACGATTTGGTAGAGCGCCAATATGCGCTCTACAACGACGAACTGGTGCCTGCACTGGCCGCCCACGGCATCCGTATCATTCCGCATGGCGAGCGCAACCCGGCCCAGCGCCGTTGGGTACAAGAGTATTTCCAGCGTGAAGTGCGGCCCCTGTTGATCCCCATAGGCCTAGACCCAGCGCACCCCTTCCCACAAGTAGCCAACAAATCGCTCAATTTCATTGTCCGCCTCAAAGGTGGCGACGCTTTTGGCCGCGAGAACGAGATTGCGATTGTCAAAATCCCACGCGTGCTGCCGCGCCTAATTCGCATGCCCGCCAGCGTAGCCAAGGGTGTGCAATGCGTCAGCTTGTCCAGCGTTGTGCGGGCGCACCTGGTCGATTTGTTTCCTGAGCGCGAAGTCACGGCGTTTTCGCAGTTCCGCGTCACACGCCACTCCGATTTGGCTGTGGATGAAGAGGATGCGCGCAATCTGCGCACGGCCCTGCGCCAAGGCTTACAGCAACGCCATTATGGTGAAGCCGTGCGGCTAGAGGTATCGGCAGGCTGTTCAGAATTTTTGGCCGATTTTTTGCTGGCCCAGTTCAATCTGCCCACCGAAGCCCTGTACCGGGTGCATGGGCCAGTCAATCTGGTGCGCTTGGCCCAACTGGTCGATCTGGCAGATATGCCCGAGTTGGTGTTTCCGCGCTCGGTACCCTGCTGGCCACACCAGATGCCACAAGGTGGCTCTATCCTGACCCAGCTGCGCACCAAAGGCGATGTGCTGATCCACCAACCGTTTGAGAGTTTTGATGGCGTGCTGGCCTTCCTGCGCGAGGCTGTCAATGACCCACAGGTGCTGGCGATCAAGCAGACCATTTACCGCACAGGCTCCGACCCCCAAATGCTCGATCTGCTGCGCGAGGCCGTGCGTCGAGGCAAAGAAGTGTTGGCAGTGGTGGAGTTGAAGGCCCGTTTTGACGAAGAGGCCAACATCAATTGGGCCGAGGCACTAGAGTCGGTGGGGGCGCAGGTGGTCTATGGCGTGGTGGGCCTGAAAACCCATGCCAAGCTGCTGCTCATTACCCGCCGCGAAGGGCGCCAATTGCGCCGCTATGGTCACCTGTCTACAGGCAACTACAACCCACGCACAGCACGCCTCTACACCGATTTGAGCTACCTCACCGCCGATGAAGACACCACGGCGGACATGGACAACGTCTTTAACCACTTGGCCAGCCAAAACCGTCTGCCCAAAATGAGCCGCCTGATGGTGGCACCGTTCCATCTGCACCGGGGCATGATGGAAAAGATTGAGCAGGTGGGGCGCGCTGCAGCCGAGGGCAAAGATGCCCGGATTGTGGCCAAAATGAACTCCCTCACCGACGAGGCACTGGTACGCGCCCTGCTGCGGGCGGGTCAGCATGGTGCCAAAATCGACTTGATCGTGCGCGGTGCCTGCATTTTGCCCGCCCAAGTGCCAGGCGTGAGCGACAACGTCAGGGTGCGCTCCATCATTGGGCGCTTCTTAGAGCACAGTCGGGTGTTCTACTTCCGTGCCGGTGAGCAAGAAGACCTGTACCTGTCTAGCGCCGACTGGATGAACCGCAACATGATGCGCCGGGTGGAGGTGGCTTGGCCCGTCACCGATGCCAAGCTGCGCCAGCGCATTCTGGATGAATGTCTGGTCGCCTATCTGTGCGATGACCGCGATGCCTGGATACTGCAACCCGATGGCGTCTATGCCAATACCAACCAATCTGAGCACAGCACGGGTACGAGCACAGGGGCGCAAGATGCCCTGATGCACCGTTATGCCTTGGCCCACCCCTCCAACACAAAGGCCTGAAATGATGGATTTGATTCTGTGGCGCCATGCCGAAGCCTTTGACTTGGTCGATGGGCAAGACGACTTGCAGCGCGTTCTCACACCACGCGGCGAGAAACAGGCCATGCGCATGGCCGCTTGGCTGCACAAGCACTTGCCCGATGGTTTGCGCGTGCTGGCCAGCCCTGCGGTACGCACAGAACAGACCGTGCGTGCGTTGGATCGCAAATACAAGCTACGTGCCGAACTACTGCCCGATGGCTCGCCCCAAGAACTGCTGGAGTTAGCCCGTTGGCCCGATGCCAAAGGGGCCGTACTGGTCGTAGGGCACCAACCCATGTTGGGGCAAGTAGCAGCCCAATTGTTGGGCATACAGGCTGGGGAATGCTCCATTCGCAAAGGTGCCGTCTGGTGGTTGCGCCAGCGCCAAAAATTGGAGCAAACCGAAACGGTGCTGCTCACAGTGCAGTCACCCGAACTGCTCTGACAACAAGCAGCCAGCACAACGCTGTGGGCGCTCAGTGGCGCCCTGACACGGTTTTACGGCATGTCCAGCGTTAATGTCCAAGGCGTCTTTTGCCAGGCTTGGACTTCCTCGTGCAACAGGTGTGCCGATTGCGGATAACGCTCCACCCACCCTGGCGGTATTTGCAGCAAAAAGCCATTGCCCAGCACCTCTAGTTGTAGCCCCTGCACCTGCGGCTCACGGCGTGCATGGCACAAGGCCACCGCCAAACGCAGACAAAGCAGCTGCAAGGCAAAAACCGCATCGTCCAAATCAGTTTCTAATTTGTGTACCTTGCCTCGGTGGCCCAGCACCAACAAGCCCAAGCGATGCAACTCGGGTTGAGAAAATCCTGCCACATCGGTGTTGTCCAAAATGTAGGCACCATGCCGATGCGAATAGCTGTGGGAGATACGACAACCAATTTCATGCAGGCGAGCGGCCCAACCTAACTTGCGCTGTGCATGGGCATTGGCATCGGGCGCCGCTTGGCAGAACAAACCACAGGCTACCCGCTCCACCCGCTCGGCTTGCGGCATATCCACAGCAAAACGCTCCATCAGCGCCCGTACGGTAGAACTGCGCAAATCGGTTTCTGGTTGCTCACGGTCAATCAGGTCGTACAACGCGCCTTGGCGCAAAGCTCCTTGGGCCACCTGCATTTGCCGAATATCGAGCAGATCGAACAAGGCCCGCAGCACACTCAGGCCACCACCAATCACCGCTCGGCGCTCATCCTTGAGACCATCGAGCCGTATCCGGTCGGCATTTTGTGCGCGCAACAGGCGCTCTTGCAGCCAATCCAGCCCCTCTCGGCTGATCACACCCGCAGGCAGATAGCCTGCCGCGGCCAAAATATCGCCCACCGCCCCCACCGTACCCGACGAACCATAGGCAACGTCCCAAGTGCTGGGGTGGTAAGAAACCAGTGCTTCGTCCAGCACCGCCTTGGCCGCAATCTCAGCGGTATGAAAAGCTTGGGGTGTAAAGTTACCGTGGTCAAAATAGCGGCTAGACCAAGCCACGCTGCCCACACGAAACGAGGCCACCGTGTGGGCCGTAAAGCCTTGCCCCAAGATCAGTTCGGTAGAGCGGCCACCAATATCGACCACGAGCCGACGCTCGTCCGACTGCGGCAACATGCGCGAGACGCCTTGATAAATCAGCCGCGCCTCTTCTGGCCCCGAAATCACATCAATCGGATGGCCCAAGATTTGGATGGCCCGTTGCAGAAAGATCTCGCGGTTACGGGCATCGCGCAGAGTTTGCGTAGCCACGGCCCGCACCTGCGCCCGAGGAAAATCGGCCAACCGCTCGGCAAAGCGGGCCAGACAATCCCAGCCCCGCTGCATAGCCTCGGGGGTCAGGTTGCGATCCTCATCCAGTCCGTTGCCTTGGCGCACGGTCTCTTTCAGGTATTCAACGCGCTGGATGTGGCCGTGCTCGAAGCGGCCAATTTCCAGGCGAAAGCTGTTCGATCCAAGATCTACAGCAGCGAGCAATGTTGCGTTTTGCATGGGGTTGTGCAGGTGGGCCGGTGTCTGGTGACTCAGCATCGTACCTGCACACAGACACCCTGCAGGCAATGTCTGCTGCAATGTGCAGATGCTGCACCACAGTGGCAAGGCAAGGATGACAGAGCGAATGCCTGAAGACTATGCAGCAATCATGACATTACCGTGACGATCTTGTCATACAGGCAATGGCGTTTGGTATTTTTTGTATGGCTTCTCTGGCATTTCAGGGGTGTGGGGCAGCGTGAATCATGTCACGACACTGTCACAAACGGCTTTTAGAGTCGGCAACAACTGTACTTTCCAACCTGAGAGGTCTCTCCCATGAAACTGTCCATGATTCGCGTGCTGGTCGCTGGTGTTGTCGGTGCTGGTGCATTCTCTGCTGCAATGGCGCAACAAGAAGTCACTGGCGCGGGCGCTACGTTCCCAGCACCGCTGTATGCCAAATGGGCAGCCGATTACAACAAGGCCACAGGGATCAAAATCAACTACCAATCGGTAGGCTCGGGGGCGGGTTTGCGCCAGATTGAGGCCAAAACCGTGGCCTTTGGTGCCTCAGACATGCCCCTGAAAGAAGAAGACCTGGAAAAGAAAGGCCTGACGCAATTTCCGATGGTGATTGGCGGCGTAGTGCCCGTTATCAACGTCAAAGGGATTGCCCCCGGACAACTCAAACTGTCAGGCCAAGTGCTGGGCGACATCTACCTGGGCAAAATTACCAAGTGGAATGACCCCGCCATCCAAGCTCTCAATGCTGGCTTGGCCCTGCCCGATGCCACGATCTCGCCAGTGCGCCGCGCAGACGGCTCGGGCACCACCTTTATTTTCACCAATTACCTGTCCAAGGTAAACGCCGAGTGGAAAGCCAAAGTGGGCGAGGGTACCGCTGTCAACTGGCCCACGGGGGCTGGCGGCAAAGGCAATGAAGGCGTTGCTGCTTTTGTGGGCCGCCTGCCCAACTCGATTGGCTATGTTGAATACGCCTACGTCAAGCAAAACAAAATGAACTACACGCTGATGCAAAACGCAGCGGGCAATTTTGTCACCCCTGACGATGATGCCTTCAAAGCCGCAGCGGCAGGTGCTGTCTGGCCCAAGAGCTTCTACCTGATTTTGACCAACCAGCCCGGCGCGGCCACTTGGCCCATCACCAACCCCACCTTCATCTTGATGCACAAGACCCCCGACAAGGCAGTCGATGCGGCCACCTCGCTCAAGTTCTTTGACTGGGCCTACAAGAGCGGCGACAAAACAGCAGCCGATCTGGACTATGTCCCTCTGCCAGCCGCAGTGAAAGACCTGGTCACCAAGTCTTGGGCCGACAACATCAAAGACGCTTCTGGCAAGGCCATCGCTTACAAGTGATGGTCGCTGGGGTGGTGCTGACGCTACCCACGCCAGCACCGCCCCCATGATTGCATTTTTACTTCTCCTCAAGGCTACTCAACGTGTCCACAACGATGCCCGTCAGCGGGAGCACGTCGGTTCATACCGAGCCACGCGTGCAACCCAAGCCTACTCCTCCCCACACGCCCTTGATCTCAGGTATGTTGGCCGATCGCTTGTTTGGCTGGCTGGCCCGTAGTGCCGCCATCCTGACGCTGCTGCTGTTGCTGGGCATCATGGCCTCGCTGGTGGCAGGTGCCTGGCCTTCGATTTCTAAATATGGTCTGGGCTTTCTGACCAGCACTGTTTGGGACCCCGTGCAAGACGAGTACGGTGGTTTGGTCATGATTTATGGCACGGTAGCCACCTCCATCATCGCTTTGCTGATTGCTGTGCCCGTCAGTTTTGGCATTGCCCTGTTTCTGACCGAACTCTCACCCGCTTGGCTCAAGCGCCCGCTGGGTACGGCCATTGAATTGCTGGCAGCAGTGCCCTCCATCGTCTATGGCATGTGGGGTCTGATGGTCTTTGGCCCGATCTTGTCTGCCTATGTGCAACAGCCGCTGCAATCGTGGTTCAGTGGTGTGCCCTATCTGGGTGCCTTGGTGTCTGGCCCACCAGTGGGTATTGGTATTTTGTCGGCAGGCATCATTCTGGCCATCATGGTCATTCCATTCATCGCCGCAGTGATGCGCGATGTGTTTGAAGTGACACCACCGCTGCTCAAAGAGTCAGCCTATGGGCTGGGCTCAACCACCTGGGAGGTGGTCTGGAAAGTAGTGCTGCCCTTTACCAAAACGGGCGTGCTGGGCGGCATCATGCTGGGCTTGGGACGAGCTCTGGGCGAAACGATGGCGGTCACTTTCGTCATTGGCAATATGAACCAGCTCGATTCTTTGTCGCTGTTTGAAGCAGCCAACAGCATTACTTCGGCGCTGGCCAATGAGTTTGCTGAAGCAGGCGAAGGTTTGCACCAAGCTTCCTTGATCTATCTGGGTCTGGTGCTGTTTTTCATCACTTTTGTGGTGCTGGCCCTGTCTAAGGTGTTGCTGGCTAGCCTACAAAAGAACGAAGGAGCACGCTCATGAGTGCCGTACCCACTTCGCTCCATGCCGACCAGCAAACCCAAATGCGCCAAGCGCGCTACAACCGCCGCAAACGGGTCAACCAAATTGCCTTGACCCTGTCACTGGGCGCGATGGCGTTTGGTGTGTTCTGGCTGATTTGGATTTTGTGGGAAACCATTCGCCTTGGCGTGGGTGGACTGAGCGTTGCGCTGTTCACGGAGATGACCCCTCCCCCCAACGAGGCGGGCGGTATTTCCAATGCGATTTATGGCTCGTTTGTCATGGTGGCGCTGTCGACGCTGGTGGGCACCCCCATTGGCATCATGGCGGGGATTTATCTGGCCGAATACAACCCCAAGGGCTGGTTAGCCACGTCTACCCGCTTTGTGAATGACATTTTGCTCTCGGCCCCCAGTATCGTGATCGGTCTGTTTGTGTATGCCGTGGTCGTAGCCCGCTTTAAGAGCTTTTCGGCCTATGCTGGTATTTTGGCATTGGCATTGATTGTCATTCCGGTTGTGATTCGCACGACCGAAAACATGCTGCTGTTGGTGCCTGCTGGTTTGCGTGAGGCAGCCTATGCCTTGGGCACGCCCAAGTGGAAAGTCATCACGATGGTGACGCTGCGGGCCGCCCGTGCCGGTGTGATCACTGGGGTTTTGCTGGGGGTAGCGCGTATTGCAGGCGAAACAGCCCCACTGCTGTTTACGGCGCTGAACAACCAGTTCTGGAATTCGGATCTTTCCAAACCGATGGCCAGCCTGCCCGTGACGATCTTCAAGTTTGCCATGAGCCCCTACGAGAACTGGCAGCAACTGGCTTGGGCCGGTGTGTTCCTGATTACGCTGGCGGTGCTCGGACTCAATATCCTGGCGCGCGTGCTGACGCGCCAAAAATAAGACAAGGACTGTTGCATGACTTCTTCTGCCCACGTCACGCCCATTGCACCGACCGATGCCAAGATCACGGTGCGTGACCTCAACTTCTATTACGGCAAGTTCCATGCCCTCAAGGGTATCAACTTGGACATCCCAGCCAATAAAGTCACCGCTTTTATTGGCCCCTCCGGCTGTGGCAAATCCACACTGCTGCGCACCTTTAACCGCATGTTCGAGTTGTATCCCGAGCAGCGTGCCGAAGGCCAGATCATTCTGGATGGTGAAAATCTGCTCACCAGCAAAAAAGACGTGGCACTGATCCGGGCCAAGGTCGGTATGGTGTTCCAGAAGCCACCCCCCTTTCCGATGTCGATTTTTGACAACATTGCCTTTGGCGTGAAGCTGTTTGAAAGCCTCAACGCCAGCGAAATGGAAGACCGCGTGGAATGGGCCTTGAACAAGGCGGCGCTGTGGAATGAAGTGAAAGACAAACTGCACCAAAACGGCTCTAGCCTGTCGGGTGGTCAACAACAGCGTTTGTGCATTGCCAGAGGCATTGCCATCAAACCCGAAGTGCTGCTGCTCGATGAGCCCTGCTCGGCACTAGACCCCATCTCTACGGCCAAGGTCGAAGAGCTGATTGCCGAACTCAAGAGCGACTACACCGTGGTGATCGTGACGCACAACATGCAGCAAGCCGCCCGCTGCAGCGACTACACCGCCTATATGTACTTGGGCGACCTGATCGAGTTTGGTGAGACCGAGCGCATGTTCTTCAAGCCCCAACGCAAAGAAACAGAAGACTACATCACCGGCCGTTTTGGCTGATCCGGGAGACACGCAATGAGTGAAAAACACCTTTCATCGCAGTTCGACAGCGAACTGAACAATGTTTCTACCCGCGTCATGGAACTGGGCGGCTTGGTGGAGTCCCAGATTCGTCAGGCCATTCATGCTTTGTCCAATTTCAATTTGGAAGCCGTCGATCAGGTGGAGGCACTAGAGGCGCGTGTCAACGCCATGGAGGTAGAGATTGACCACGAACTCGCCTCCATCATTGCCCGACGCCAGCCCACAGCCCGCGATCTGCGTTTACTGATGGCGGTGTCCAAGGCCACCGCCAATCTGGAGCGTATGGGCGATGAGGCCAGCCGCATGGCGCGCATGGTCAAGTCCATCACCCAACGTGGTGGTGTGCCGCGTGCCTTGCCCACGATGGATTTGCGCGTAGCAGCCGATCTGGCCTCCGGCCAGTTGCGCAAAGCATTGGATGCTTTTGCCCGCCTAGACACCAAGGCAGCGGTAGACATTCTGAAAGAAGACAACCTGATCGATCAGGAGTTTGATGGCTTTGTGCGCAAGCTCATCACCTACATGATGGAAGACCCCCGCACCATCTCTACCAGCCTCGACTTACTGTTCTTAGCCAAGGCCATTGAACGCATTGGTGACCACTCCAAGAACATGGCCGAATTGGTGATTTATTTGGTCAAGGGGCTGGATGTGCGCCACACCTCGCTGGAGCAAATCGAATCCAGCGTACTCCGATAGACCTTCAGGCCGGGCATGAGCGATGAAACAACTTCCCCGTGTTCTGATTGTGGAGGACGAGCCAGCCATTGCGGAGCTGATTGCCGTCAACCTGCGCCACAACGGCTTTTCGCCAATTTGGTCGGAAGATGGTGAGTCGGCCCAGCGCGAGCTGGATGCCGTACTGCCCGACGTGATTTTGCTGGACTGGATGCTGCCGGGCCAAAGCGGCCTGACGCTGGCGCGCAAATGGCGCGCAGACAGCCGCACCAAGCCCATCCCCATTCTGATGCTCACCGCCCGAGGCGACGAGCCAGATAAAGTGGCTGGGCTAGATGCTGGGGCAGATGACTACATCACCAAACCCTTCTCTACCCAGGAGCTGCTGGCGCGCATCCGGGCGGTGCTGCGCCGGCGCGCACCCGAGCAACTCAGCGACAGCGTAACCATTGGCATTCTGACACTGGACGCCGCGACGCACCGGGTGTCGTGCCAAGACCAGCCTGTCAAAGTGGGCCCTACCGAGTTCAAGCTGCTGCACTACCTGATGAAGCACCCCGAGCGCGTACACAGCCGCTCGCAACTGCTAGACAAAGTGTGGGGCGACCATGTGTTCATTGAAGAGCGCACAGTCGATGTGCACGTCAAGCGCCTGCGCGAGGCTTTGGGGGTGGCAGGCAGCATGGTCGAGACCGTGCGTGGTGCGGGCTACCGCCTGACCGCTCAGCCCAAGGCGCTGTTGCAAGCCTGACCTGGACAGCCCCCACCCTCCCGCCCACCAACACCCCACACTGCAATGACCTGGCGCATCTTCATTTTCTCATTCAGCCAGATCATGGGCTTGTTACTGGGCTGGTGGTATGCCGGTGCCTGGGGTGCTGCTGTGGGAGGAGCCTTTGCAGGCTGGTGCTGGTTTGCCACAGACTTGTGGCGAGGTGCCAAGGTGCTGCGTTGGTTTCGCCATGGAGAGCTGGGCCATGCCCCCCAAGGCATGCACGGGCTCTGGGGACTGGCTGTAGACCGTGTGCGTCGCCTACTGCGAGTGCAACAGCAACAGGTGCAAGAAAGCGAACGACGCCTAGAAGATGTGTTTGCCGCCTTGCAAGCCTCGCCCAATGGGCTGGTGCTACTGGATTCGCAGGGCCATATTGAATGGTGTAACAAAACGGCCTGCGCGCATTTCGGCTTTGATGTAGAGCGCGATCAGATGCAGTCTTTGGGCAACCTGGTGCGAGACCCCGACTTCACTGCCTATTACAACCGCAAGGACTATAGCAACGATGTGGTGTTGCAGGGCCGCTCCAACACACCTGCCCGGCCTGTGCGTCTTTCGGTACAGATATATCCACATGGCAAGGGCCGCAAGCTGATGATCTCGCGCGATATTACGGCGCTAGAGCAAGCCGAAGCCATGCGCCGCGATTTTGTCGCCAACGTGTCGCATGAAATCCGCACCCCGCTGACGGTATTAGCAGGATTTGTAGAGACCTTACAGACCTTGCAACTGAGCACCGAAGAGCAGACCCGCTATTTGGGCCTGATGGCGCAACAAGCAGCCCGTATGCAAAGTGTGGTGCAGGGTCTGCTGACCTTGTCGCGCCTAGAAGAAAGCCCACGCCCAGGCATGGCTGAATGGGTTTCGGTACAACATCTGTTGGAGCAGTGTGCAGACGAAGGGTGCGCCTTGTCGCAATTGCTCACCCGCAACCAAGCACGCCAACACACCATGATTTTTCCTCTCCCCGCACCACCAGAAGGAATGGGGGAGATTGCAGGCGTACAGGCAGAGCTGCAAAGTGCATTGTCCAACCTGATCAGCAATGCAGTGCGCTATACCCCTGCCAGCGGCAGCATTGAGGTTAGTTGGCATTGGCAGGCGGATGGAAGCGCCGTGTTTGCTGTGCGTGATACTGGCCCAGGCATCGATGCCGTGCATATCCCGCGTCTGACAGAGCGTTTTTACCGCGTGGATCGGAGCCGCTCCCGCGAAACCGGCGGTACGGGGTTGGGGCTGGCTATCGTCAAGCATGTGCTGCAACGCCACGATGCCAGGCTGGATATCCAGAGTACGCTGGGTCAGGGCTCCACCTTCAGCGTACACTTTCCGGCCAATCGGGTGCGCCCACCCACCAAGGCGGCCTGATCAGCGTTGCGCCCAACGGCGCTGGTACACCACCAGCAAATCGGTTTTTTCTGTGGGTCGGGCTATGCGGGCTTTTTCTTGCCACACATCCCCCCAACTCACAGGCAACCGGGTGTGGTGGCTGGCAACCAGCCAATCACAATCGGTATGTTGGGGCCGCTGCCTTGGTAAAGAGTGCAGGCTCAATTGGCCGTGGTATTGCAACGCAGCGACCTGTGTGCGACTGAGGCCATAGGCATACACACAGGCAGGCGGCCCTTCCAATACAGCCATCACAGCACGGGTCTGTGGTGCGTCGCTACGGGCATAGTCAAGCATGGGCAACCACAGCGTCAGTAACAGCAGCCAACTCAGGGTAGCCCCGGCGGCTGGCAATACCAAACTTTTCCAAATGGCAGCCCGATGGCGTCCAGCCCGCCAAGCCACCAAGGCACACCAAGCGGCACTGGCTGTGAGGGCGACCAACAGTGCCAGCGGCGAAAACTCTGGGATAAAACCCGGTGCAAGCCGGGCTACATTGGCAGCAGGCTTGGCTGGAATGCCCGTCTGTGTTGATAGCCAAATCACCCAAATCGCAATTGCCGACACACTAAAAAACAGCAGCGTGAACCAATCTACCAACGCAGCCACGCTGCGCCCAAGAGTGGGCAAAGCAAAGGCTGCCAAGGCCGCCAAGGCAGGCAAAGCCAACAGCAAGGCACGATCTGAGGGCTGTGTTGTCAATGTGGCCCCCAATCCCACCAACACAAACCACAAAGGCAGCAGCAAATGGCGGTGTGGCTGGCGGTCGGCAATCTGTTTGCGCCAGCGCCACACCGTCCATAAGGCCAAAGGCCAGGCAGGCCAGGTAAACCACAACAGCAACCGCCCCAAACTGCCTGCATCAGATAAAGGAGGCAGCATGGCCTGCCAATGCAACAAGTCCAATTGCAGGGCCAGCATGCCCGCCCCCAGCCCCATCAGCATGACTACCATGCTCTTGTGCCCAGCAGGGCGGGTATCGGCCAAAGCGTGTTGGTGTTCCCACCAATACAGCACCGTGCCACCCACACTGTAGAGCAGTGCCAGCACAGGTGCCCCACTCAATACCAGCCCGATCAAACCCACAGCCAGTGCCAATGACGAGCGCCAAAACGGCGCAGGGGATGCAGCCAGGGCATAAAACACCAGGGCCGTACAACACAGTTGGGTTAGATAGGAACTCACCTCATGCGCAGGCTGGGCCAACCCCAAACAGGCCAACAGGGCCAACAAGGCACCGTCTGCAATGGCATGGGCATAGTCTGTAGGCTGTGCTTCACCACCAAAGGCAAAGGCCACTGGCTGTGCCCCTCGGCTGGTAGCCAACCAATAAACACCATGCCATGTTGCCGCTAAGCTCACCACCAACATGGCGACAAAAGGCAGACGTGCGGCCAGTTCGGGAGGCAACCACAGCCCCACTGCCGCCGCCCCTTGCATGGCCCATGCGCCCAGCCAATAAGGCAGCAGACCTTGGGTCTCTGGTGCCATTCCCAACAATTGGGGAGCCCACCAGTCGGTTTGGCCCAGTGCCAGAGCACGCATGAAACCAAAGGCGGCCATGTCGTTGCCACGCCAAGGGTCGCGCGCCAAAAAACCAGGCAGGATATAAGCTAAGCACAACAACCACAGCGCCAGACGCGGCAATCGGCGCACGGCGCTTTGGGCAACGATGGCAGGGGTCTGTGGGATCACGCGGCGCACGGGTCAAACAATCGCTCAAGAACAGGTGAAGACAAACAAAAAGGCAGCGCGGTTGCCCGGGCTGCCTTGGTAGCGAAGAAGCAGGTCTTACTTGGACAGGCTGGTCTTGCCGAAACGGTTGCGGAACTTCTCCACGCGACCGCCCATATTGTCCACCGACTTTTGTGTGCCGGTGTAGAAGGGGTGCGATTCAGAGGAAGTATCCAGCTTGAACAAAGGATATTCCTTGCCTTCAAAGGTTTCGGTTTCCTTGGTGTTCACGCAAGAACGGGTCACGAACTTGAAGCCGTTGGACAAGTCCGAGAACAGCACTTCGCGGTAGTTGGGGTGAATGCCTGCTTTCATGATCTTTACCTTTTGTGTCTGGTGCGGGAGCCGTGCCAAACCACTTGGCATACTTTCCGCAGAAAAAGCTCTCGATTATCGCATACCGATGCAAAAATCAGCCACCCCGGCGCATCATGTCAAAGAACTCGACATTGCTCTTGGTGGCTTTCATGTTCTTGATCATCAGCTCCATCGATTCGATTTCGTCCATGTTGTACATGAACTGGCGCAAGATGCGGGTCTTTTGCAAAATCTCGGGGGCCAGCAGCAACTCTTCGCGGCGGGTGCCGCTCTTGTTGAGTTCAATCGCTGGGAAGACACGCTTTTCGTACAGGCGGCGGTTGAGGTGGATTTCGCAGTTGCCTGTGCCTTTGAATTCTTCAAAAATCACTTCGTCCATGCGGCTGCCCGTATCGACCAAGGCCGTGGCAATAATAGTGAGCGAGCCGCCCTCTTCTACCTTGCGCGCTGCACCAAAGAAACGCTTAGGCCGTTGCAATGCCGCTGCATCGACACCGCCCGACAGCACCTTGCCCGACGAGGGCACCACGTTGTTGTAAGCACGGGCCAGACGGGTAATAGAGTCGAGCAAGATGACTACGTCTTTTTTCAACTCCACCAAACGCTTGGCGCGTTCAATCACCATTTCGGCCACGTGTACATGGCGGGCAGCTGGCTCGTCAAAAGTAGAAGCAATGATCTCGCCCTTGACTGTACGCTGCATCTCAGTCACTTCTTCGGGGCGCTCATCCACCAGCAACACCATCAAGTGCACATCGGGGTTGTTGGCTGTGATGGCATGGGCAATGTGCTGCATCATCACGGTCTTGCCGCTCTTGGGTGGCGCCACAATCAAGGCGCGCTGGCCTCGGCCAATGGGTGCGATGATGTCGATGATACGGCCAGTGATGTTTTCTTCGCTCTTGATGTCACGCTCTAGCCGCATCTGCTCTTTAGGAAACAGCGGCGTGAGGTTCTCAAACATCACCTTGTGCTTGTTTTGCTCAGGCGGGCCACCATTGACCTTGTCGAGCTTGGTCAGCGCAAAGTAGCGTTCGCCATCCTTGGGCGTGCGCACTTCGCCTTCAATCATGTCACCGGTGTGCAAATTAAAGCGGCGCACCTGGCTGGGTGAAATGTAGATATCGTCAGTGCTGGCGGTGTAGCTGGTGTCGGGGCTGCGCAAAAAGCCAAAGCCATCGGGCAATATTTCCAGCACCCCATCGGCAAAGACCTGCTCCCCGGCTTTGGCGCGCTTTTTGATGATGGCAAACATCAATTCCTGTTTGCGCATCCGACCGCCGTTTTCGATTTCAAGTGCTTCGGCCTGCTTGAGGACTTCAGACACGTGCAGTGCCTTGAGTTCGTTAAGGTGCATGGGAATGACTCCGTGGCGGAGTGGTATGAATCTGACTCTGGGGGAATGCGAGGCGCCGGGAGGCTGCAACGGGCAGTTGGTGCGGGCCGGGCGATCGGGCCGGGTGCTGCCTATGCGTGCAGACCGGGGATCAGTGGGGCATTATGACAGGAAAAAATGTTCAGCAACAGAGCAGGCGTCCTACAAAACGCTAGGCAGGCTCGGAATATCCATACTGTGCTGCATGCAAGCATGGCAGCACAGCGGGGCAGGAGGGGCACCGCCCCACCAAAGCAATGCTTAGGCCAATTGCTGGTCGATGAACGCCGTGAGTTGGGCTTTGCTCATCGCCCCAACCTTGGTGGCAGCCAGTTGCCCATCTTTGAACAGCATCAGTGTAGGAATGCCACGGATACCGAACTTGGCGGGCACTTCGCGGTTTTCATCGACATTCATCTTCGCCACGGTGAGCTTGCCTTGGTAAGCACTGGCCACTTCATCCAGCACAGGGGCAATCATCTTGCAAGGCCCACACCATTCGGCCCAGTAGTCCACCAAGACGGGGGTCGTGGCCTGTAGCACGTCAGCGTCAAAGCTGGCGTCAGAGACATGTTTGATCAATTCGCTTGCCATGGGTTTTCCTTCAATCGGAGGCGCTCAAGATAAAGTGTGCGCATTGTGACAGAAACCCCCCTTTTCCCTGCTGCCATCCGGGCTGCTTTTGGCTATGGCTGCGATAGCCCCACCTAGGATACAGCAGGTCATACGGCAGACCCCATTCGATGAACTTATCCCACTCCGCATCCCCTTGTTTTTTTGATGGCGTAGCCATTGTGGGCGCTGGCCCTGCGGGCCTCATGGCCGCTGAAACCTTGGCCCGTCAAGGTGTGGCCGTGCAGGTGTTTGATGCCATGCCCACGGTAGGTCGCAAATTCTTGTTGGCTGGCAAGGGGGGGCTCAACCTGACCCATTCCGAGCCTGCGACAGACTTTGTGACCCGTTTTGGCCCACGTCAGACACAATTGCAACCGTGGTTGCAGCAGTTCGGTGCTGATCAGGTGCGCGCTTGGGCGCAGGGTCTAGGGGTCGAGACCTTTGTCGGATCTTCGGGGCGGGTGTTCCCGTCCAGCATGAAGGCTGCACCTTTGCTGCGCGCTTGGTTGCAACGGCTGCGCCACCTGGGGGTACAGTTTCAGATGCGTCACCGCTGGATGGGTTGGAGCCCCAACGGTGCTTTGTGCTTCAACACCCCTACCGGGAACCTAGAGATACAAGCCCGCGCGGTGGTGCTGGCCCTGGGCGGTGCCAGTTGGTCACGCTTAGGCTCCGATGGTGCCTGGGCACCGTGGCTGCAAGCACAGGGGGTCAACGTAGCACCGCTGCGGCCTGCCAATTGCGGTTTTGATGTGCTGCACCAAGCCGCCCTAGGACAGGAGACCCGCCGTGAGTGTTTGCGTGAGTTGCTGGGCCAGTCTTCAGCCGTCGGCTGGACAGCGCATTTCTCCAGCCGTTTTGCCGGACAGCCGTTCAAATCGGTGGCGCTTGATTTTCGTGACAGTGCTGGACGGCATTTTCAGCGCCGGGGCGAGTTTGTAGCCACCGCCACCGGGGTGGAGGGCAGTCTGGTCTATGCTGTGTCAGCCCTGTTGCGCGATGAAATCGAAACCCACGGCAGTGCTACCTTCCATCTGGATTTATTGCCCGACCATACGCCCGAACGGGTGCTGGCCGAAGTGCGCCACCCGCGCGGCACACGTAGCCTGTCGAGCCACCTCAAGAGTCGACTGGGGCTGGAAGGTATCAAGATGGGTATTTTGTACGAGCAGTTGGGCAAAGAACAAGTCCATGAGCCGCTGGTGCTGGCGACTGCCATCAAGGCACTGCCCATCACCGTTGTAGCCACCCGCCCCATCGATGAGGCCATCAGCACTGCGGGGGGCGTAGCCCTAGAGGATCTGGATGAACACCTGATGCTGCGCCAATGTCCGGGCGTATTTTGTGCTGGAGAAATGCTGGACTGGGAGGCCCCCACCGGGGGCTATCTGCTGACTGCCAGTATGTCCACTGGGGTACATGCGGGACAGGGGGCCGCCCGATGGATAGCTGCCCAGCGCACACCCACCACCTGAACCGCAAGCCGGGGTCAACCCCACGTTACCATTGCATCAAAATGGCTGGGCGGATTGTTTCGGCAATGCTTGCTTGGGAAGCCAGCAGCATATAGCCAGCAGCAGTCCGTACAAGTTAGACAATGCCCCAGCCTGTAGCACCGGCGCCTCCGATAGAGACGGAGATATGCATTCCTTGACTATGCTCAGTCTCCGAATTGTTTTGAGGGCCGGTGATGTGCAAGAATCGCCATCACATTCCAAGAGAGTTCCGTGAAACTGCGCCCCCCCCTTTTAGCCCTTAGTGCGGCCCTGTTTACTTCAGGAGCCGGTGCCTTGTCCTTGGGGGGAGCCTTAGGAAATGTGGTCTTAGGGCGCCCACTAGACATACGCTTCCAAATTCATGCCGACGCGGCAGCAGCAGAGGGCCGTTTGTGTTTGTCTGCCGAGGTGTTGCAAGGTGAAGCCGGGATGGGAGCCAGTCTCAGTACCGTGACATTGCAACCTGCACAGCGTGGCAAGCCGTTGCTGGCCCGTGTGCAAACCAACGCCCCTATCAGTGAGCCGGTGGTAACGGTGCAACTGTCGGTGGGATGTACGGGGGTAGTGCGGCGCAGCTATACCCTGTTGGCCGATCTGCCCGAATCATTTGCAGGGGTGGTGCGGGATGCTTCTGTGGGTGTCCAACCACTGAACGTGGTGGCGGTATCGCCAGAGGCCACACGCGCGCCAGAACGTGCCCGCCCCGACCCACAGCGCCGGGCCAAAGAGATTAAGCAAGCGGCTTCTGCCAATGCCCCCGAGCCTGTACGGCCACGCTCCAAAGTATGGGTGGGGCAGGGCGCTGCACCTGTGGTGGTGCCTGCGGCCAAGGCCGTTTCAGAGCAGCCAGCAGCCCGTCTGGTGCTAGAACCGCTGGGAACTTTACCAAACGCCTCCAATCCCCCAACGGCTGCACCCACACCACCGACGCCACAAACGGGTGCGCCA
>NZ_BAAGYJ010000001.1:215166-803927 GCF_054779375.1 Giesbergeria giesbergeri
CACAGCCACAGCCACAGCCACAGCCACAGCCACAGCCACAGCCACAGCCACAGCCACAGCCACAGCCACAGCCACAGCCACAGCCACAGCCACAGCCACAGCCACAGCCACAGCCACAGCCACAGCCACAGCCACAGCCACAGCCGGAGCAACCGCCGCCTGTGGCACCTGAAGAGGCCGGGCCTGCGGTTGTTGCTGCCGAGTTGTCCATGTTGGAACACCCACAATGGAAACAAATGCAGTCGGATATTGCGGCACTGCGGCTCCAGATACAGGACATGCAGATGACCAATGTGGCCTTGCAGCGACAGTTGCTGCAAGTCCAAGAAGATCGCTTCTCTGCCACTGTGGTCTATATGTTGCTGGGTCTGTTGGCCGCCGTACTGGCATGGGCTGCATGGCTATGGCAACGTTCGCGCGCTTTCGCACCAGAGAGACAAGAAGATTGGACGGACATCAGAGACCATTCTCTGTTCTCGGAAGTAGAACTGCCTGAGCCAGCGTCCAAGGTGTCGCACGCCCCTGTCCGTGCGCCCTCTGCCGAAGACACCAGCCCCATCACTGCGCCCATTGTTCCTGCGCCATCGCCAGTCTTCACGGACTTGGCCGCCGAGGTTTCAGTGCCTGCTCTGGCACCTACGCCAGAGCAAGAGTTGGAGGCCTCGGTTTCCTTGGTTCTGGAGCCATCGCCCGCGCGCAATGTGATCAATGCAGAAGCCATTTTCGATTTGCAGCAACAGGCCGAGTTCTTCATCTCGGTAGGCGAAAACGATCAGGCCATCGGGGTAATGAAAAAGCACATTACCGAGAACGAGACTTCTTCGCCTCTGGCTTATCTTGAGTTGTTGCGCCTATACCATTCGTTGGGTCGGGTCGATGAGTTCAACCAGTTGCGCAACCAGTTTCATCAGCATTTCAATGCCTGTGCGCCCGAATTTGCCCATTTCAGCAAAACAGGGCGCTCCCTGTTGGGCTACACCGATGTATTGGCACGTATCGAAGCCCAATGGAACAGCCAAGAAGTGCTGGAAGAACTGGCGCACTGCCTGTTCGAGCGTGAAGGGGGTACGCCCAGATTTGATCTGAATGCCTATGACGATCTAATGCTGCTTTATGCGATTGCGCAAACCACCCCAGCCAGCGCCCGTGGTTTGCCATTGCCACGGTCACGCACCACCCCCACAGAGGATGAAGTAGAGGACATCGCTCCCCTGCCTGTAGCAGCGGTCGTCAAGAAAAAGGGCAGCACTGTCTCACTGCCCCCAGAGGCCCACTGGACGGCTCCACCCTCATTGCCAACCCTTCCTCCTCTGCCTGCTATTCCGCCAGTCCCAGTCCCAGTCCCAGTCCCAGTCCCAGTCCCAGTCCCAGTCCCAGTCCCAGTCCCAGTCCCAGTCCCTGCACCAGTCCCAGTGCCCACACCAGTACCGGCACCCACACCAGCACCAGAGGTTCAACCATCGGGTTTTTCGATGGATGATTTTTCTTGGACACCAGGCCAAGACCTTGACTTGCTTGCAGCACCCGCTCCCTTTACAGCGCCTGCAGTCAATAAACCCGCCATTACACCAGCTCCTGTACCACCAGCTTCTGGTCGCCGGATTTTGATTGATGGCGAAGAATTTGATCTGGACTTCACCTTGCCTGCTGGATTGGAACAAGAACTGATGGCCTTGGCAGCGCCCCCGGTCGTAGTGCCATCCGAAAAAACCCCGGTGGGTTTTGGCAACTACAGTGATCGCTTTGAAATCGGCATAGAACTGGAGCGACACACAGCCTCCACAGACAAGCCATCGCGTTGAGCTTGCTCGCAGCCATGAATTCTTGCACTACCTCTTCAGTTCGTCCGGCCCTGTGTGTGATGGTGCTAGGTACCACCAGCGGGGCTGGCAAGAGTTGGCTCGCCACAGCACTGTGCCGTTGGTTCAGCAACCGGGGATTGAAAGTAGCACCCTTCAAAGCGCAAAACATGAGCAACAATGCCCGTGTTGTCGTCGGCCCAGAAGGCTGCTTGGGTGAAATTGGCAGCGCACAATACTTTCAGGCACTGGCCGCCCGTGCCACCCCAGAAGTGCGTATGAATCCGCTGCTGCTCAAGCCCGAAGCCGATACACGCAGCCAAGTGGTGTTGTGGGGCCAGGTCAATGCTGAACTCACCGCCATGCCTTGGCGGGGCCGCAGCGAGAAAGTTTGGCCTGCCCTTCAAACAGCATTGGATGATTTGCGGGCCCACCACGATGTGGTAGTGATTGAGGGTGCAGGCTCTCCTGCCGAGATCAATCTGCACGCCAGCGATATCGTCAATATGCGGGTGGCACGCCATGCACAAGCGCGTTGCCTGCTGGTCACAGACATTGACCGAGGCGGCGCCTTTGCCCATCTTTATGGCACCTGGGCTTTGTTGCCCCCAGAGGAGCAGGCACTGATCCACGGCTTTGTGCTAAACAAATTCCGGGGCGATGCCGCCTTGTTGGCCCCGGCGCCACAGATGCTACAAGACCTGACCGGGGTGCCCACCGTGGCTACCTTGCCCATGTGGTGGCAACATGGCCTGCCCGAAGAAGACGGTGTGTTTGATGATCGCAGCCATAGCCAAGGTGCCGTGCATACCACGGTGGCGGTGATTGCCTACCCGCGCCTGAGCAATCTGGATGAATTTCAACCCCTCAAAAACATCCCTGGCGTACGCCTGCTGTGGGCACGCAGTCCGGCAGAATTGGCTGGGCTACAGCCTTCGGATTGGGTGGTGCTGCCCGGCTCCAAAGCCACGGCGGCAGATTTAGCATGGCTGCGCGCCCAAGGCTTAGATGCTGCCATAGCCGCCCATGCAGGAGCTGGGGGGCGGGTGTTGGGCGTGTGTGGTGGTTTGCAAATGCTGGGTGAGGCACTGATCGACCCCAACGGCATTGATGGCAATGGCCCCGGCTTGGGCCTGCTGCCTTTGGTCACGGTGTTTGAACCAGCCAAAACCGTGCGTTGCACCCGTGCGCGCTTTGCGCCTTTGTCTGGAGCATGGGCGGCCTTGTCGGGGGTGGAGGTGTCGGGTTACGAAATCCACCACGGCCAAACCACGCAGCACCCAGCCATGGCCGCCAAAGGGGATGTAGCCCAAGAAGTACTACCGGGCTTGGCTTGGCAAAATGGCACAGGCAATGTGCTGGGCTTGTACCTGCACGGCCTGCTCGAAGACTCGGCGGCCTTGCAAGCTCTGTTTGGTGCCACAGCACCCACGCTGGAGCAGGTGTTTGACGGCATGGCCGCCTACATCGACCGCCACTTTGCCCCTGGCGTGCTGGATGCCCTTATTGGGGCAAACTCCGAAATGCCCCGTTGAGGTATACCAACGCCTCGCCATCGTTGCGCTCGCGGGTAGCCAACACCTCGCACAAGAAGGCTTGGTGTGTGCTCTCCTCAAACACCTTGACCACACGGCAGTCAAAATTGGCCAAGGATTGTTGTAGCACCGGCACGCCGGTGACCAACTCATCCCATTGACCGTATTCGAATCGCTTGTCGCCATGCACATTGGGAATCATGGCGGCAAAGGCCTTGGCGACTTCTTCCTGATCTGCCGCCAGCACGTTGACGCACAACGCACCACTTTGCAGAATCAGGTCGCAGGCCACCACGTTTTTATTGACAAAAATGACCAAGCGCGGTGGGTCGGCAGTGACCGAGCAAACAGCGGTGGCCGTTAGCCCGGCACGTTCGTCGCCGTGGCGTGCCGAAATCAAAGTGACGCCAATGGCGAAGTGGCGCAAGCCGCCCCGATGGTCGTTGGACGACACTGGGGGCAAAGCGGCCAGCTCGGCGTTGGGTTGCCAATCTAGGCGTTGGTTGATCTCCGTGGTCATTTCTGTGCTTCTCGTGTGCGGTGCAATACAGGGGTTTAGGGCTTGGCGCCAAACGGGTTGTTGGCGGGCAACGGGCTGCCCAACAACTGGCCGCCCAGCAGTTCACCGATATTGTCTTGGTTTTGCGTGATGTGGTTGGCGCCCACCAAAATGTCCCGCATTTGGCGTTGCATCGGGTTGTTGAGCCAAACACCACGGGTCGAGGTTTTCTTGAACAGCATGTGGGCCGCCTCAAAGCATTCACCGCCCGTAAACTGGTTGGTGGCAAAATGGCGCACGCGCACATCCAACGGCACCAGTTCGCCCTTGGAGGCATAGCTCCAAGCTTCATTGGTGTTGTGCAGCACCCGCGAGGTAGCACCCAAAATCTTGGCCATCGCTTCACCCAAGCGGGCCTTGATGAAGGGGTCTTGCACCGCAGCGCCCACGGCTTGGTTGATGTTCTGGCGCGGCATCATGTGTTCGATATACAGATCAGCCATGCCGCGTGCCATACCGATGATGACCGACGATACCGCTGCGTAGAACACATAGAAGAATGGCATCTTGTACAGGTTAGCCACGTCGCCGTGGCTTTCTGGGCCGTAGGCACCAATGGCATGGCTGCGGTAGCTGGGCACAAACACATCCTTGAGGATGAGCTTCTTGCTGCCAGTGCCTGCCAGACCCACCACAAACCAGTCATCCACGATCTCAAAGTCGCTGCGCTGCACCCAGAACGAGCGGAACACCACTTCGCCATTTTCTTGTACCCGGCCCCCGACAAAAGCACCACCGGCAGCATGGTCGCAACCGCTGGAGGTGAGCCATTCACCATTGAGTACGTAGCCGCCTTCGGCTGTTTTGACCGTACCAAACGGGGCATAGGAAGAAGACACCAACTGGGTGTTGTCTTGGCCCCAAAGCTCATCGCCCACCTGTTCGGGCAGCAGGCCCACTTCAAACGGGTGGACACCCAACACCATCACGTTCCAAGCACTGGAAGGACAGCCACGGGCCAACTCGATCAACACCTGATTGAGCACATTGGGGTTCATTTCATAACCGCCCCAACGCCTGGGTTGCAAAATCTTGAAGAAACCAGCCTCTTGGAAGGCTTGTATGGTCTCTACCGACACCATGCGGGCTTTTTCGGTTGCATCGGCCTTTTCACGCAGCCACGGAATCATGTCCTGTGCGCGTTGGACGATTTCGGCCTCGGTCGGAATTTGCAACGCAAAATTTTCGCTCTTGCCCATGATGAATCTCCTGAAATATCGCTAAAAACGGTGGTGGGGTGAAATAGGAAAAAATCAACGTGGCTGGGCGCTGACCAAGCCATAACCGGCAATCCATTCGTTGATGGGGCGGTAATAGTCTTTGTGGGCCTCGTAAGGGCCAAGGGCAGCCAAGGCAGAAAACGCTGCCACCCAAGTACGAATCTCATGGGTAGAACGGCCTGCCACACGCGAGATTTCTTCGATATTGAAGTCGTCAATGCTGTCGAGCTGGCCCTGGACGAGGGTATCGATAAAGGCCAAGTCCCATTCGGCGTTCAATGGGGTTTGCGGGCTATCGCTGGTGCCATAAATTTTGCCTGCTGCAATGGTGCGTGCTTGGCGTGCAGCGCGGGCTTCGGGGGTAGGGTTGCGGCCTGCAATCAAAAAGTTGGCAATCTCATCGGGCGCATTGGCAATCAAAGGCACGGGCGGTTCGTGCGACAGGCCACCAGTGCCCAAAACCAGCACGCGCTTATTCAGGGTAGCCAAAAATCGACCCACCGCCTCGCCGAACTTGCGCACGCGGCGGTAAGGGCCAAACGGGGGCGCTACCGAGTTGATGATGATAGGAATCACCGGGTAACGGGTGAGGCTGCCAGTGAGTTCTTCCAGCGTTTGTGTGCAGCCATGATCGACTTGGAGGCGGTGCGACAGTGCCACATCGACATCGCTGTTGAGCACAAAGCGGGTCATCTCCAGTGCCAGATCGGAAGCCACCGACAGGGGGCCCACTTGGGTTTGGTAGTCACCCACCGAGTCTGCAGCAGTGGCAATCACAAACTGCGGCATCAGGTCATAAAACAGGCCGTTGTAGTGATCGGGGGCAAAGACGACGATCAACTCGGGGTCAAAGGCTTCGACTTCAGCACGGGCTTGGGCCAGCACGGCATCGACCTCCTGAACAATGTCAGCGCCAGGATCATTCAATCCCCGCAAGGGGGTGTGCGATAGGCATTTCAGTTGAATCTGCATGGTGTTGAGCATCAAAATCAGGGGAGCCCACAAGGGCTGGTGGCTACGTTCACCGCCGTGGTGAATAGGAAACCTGATCTTAGGCAGCGCATGCCTTACCGGAAAATCCAATGATGGATCTGTGCACAATGTGCACAAAATGGTTCGGGATTACCCGATGTTGCAGGAAATGACACCATGCCCCCCCTTCCCACAGCGCAAGACACCCCTTATCGCCACGTCCAAGGATTGAGCCGGGGCTTGGCTATCTTGCAAGAAATCAGCAGCGCCCCACAAGGCTGGGCCACCATTGCAGAACTGAGCCAGCGCACGGGCCTGCACCGCACCACGGTACGCCGGATGCTGGAAACTTTGCAAACCGAGGGCTATGTGCGCCGCAGTGCCTCAGACGACAGTTACCGGCTCAATGAAAAGGTGCGCCGCCTCAGCGACGGCTTTACCGATGATGAGTGGATTTCTGAGGTAGCCAACCCGGTACTGGGCGAGTTGTTGCAAAAACTGGTTTGGCCCTCCGATTTGTGTACGCTCGATGGCGACTCCATGCTGGTGCGCGAAACCACGCACCGCTTTAGCCCGTTGTCCTTTCACCGGGCAATGATTCGCCAACGTATGCCCGTTCTGCTCACGGCAGCGGGCCGTGCTTATCTGGCCTTTTGCAGTGCCGAGGAGCGCAAGCAGGTGCTGGGGCTACTGGTGTCCGGCCAAGATGAACAGGCTGCACTGGCGCAAAACCAGGTGCTGGTGGAACGCATGCTCGCCAAGGTGCGTGCCCAAGGCTACGCCACCAACGATGGGGAATGGAGTGCGCAACTCAAGACGGTGGCGATTGCTTTACCCATCGTTCACCAGGGCCGCGTGTTGGGCACCATCAATGTCGTGGTGCTCAAGAAAGCCATGAACGCCGCCGAGGCGGCCCGGCGCTACTTGCCCGATTTGCAAGCAGCAGTAGCCAAGATTGAACTGGCGTTACAAACCAATGCGGCTCTGGTGCCAGGGCGTTGACCTCTGCACGCCCCTTACACCTTAGCCACCCACAGAAGGCGACAATGGCAACTGCATTGTCTTTTCTCCATTGCTTTCCATGCTCTTGCCTTCTGACCTGCCCACTGTGTCTGACCTTGCAGACCCCGCACTGACTTGCGCACTGCACCATCTGATTGACCATAAAACCAAACCGCTAGGAGCACTGGGGCAACTGGAGGCACTGGCCTTGCAGTTGGGCCAGATTTTGGGCACGGAGCAACCGCACCTAGACGCCCCGCAGATGGTGGTGTTTGCCGGTGACCACGGACTGGCCGCCAAAGGGGTATCGGCCTACCCCAGCGACGTGACTTGGCAAATGGTGGAGAACTTTCTGGCCGGTGGTGCTGCCGTGAGCGTGTTGGCCCGCCAGCATGGCTTGGCCCTCACTGTTGTGGACTGTGGGGTAGCCCGGGATTTGGCTCCGCGTCAGGCTGTCGCGGGCCAACCGCAGTTGCTGATCCGTAAAGTAGCCGCTGGCACTCAGGATGCCTCTGGCGGCCCAGCCATGACATCTGGGCAATGTGCGCAGGCGTTACACCACGGCATGGAAGTCGTGCGTAGCCTACCGGGCAATGTGCTTTTGCTCGGAGAGATGGGAATTGGCAACACCTCGGTAGCGTCGTTGTTATTAGCACGGCTGTGCGGTGTGCCCCTAGAAGCTTGTACCGGAGCGGGCACAGGCTTGGATGGCGCAGGCATTGCCCGCAAACGGGCCATTTTGCAACAAGCATTGCAAGCCAACGCAAACGCCGTGGAGCCACTGGATGCGCTGGCGGCTCTGGGTGGCTTTGAAGTTGCCACCATGGTGGGCGCTGTGCTCCAAGCCGCCCATGAGCGCCGTGTGGTGGTGGTTGATGGTTTTATTACCAGTGCCGCCGTGCTGGTAGCCAGCCGTTTGCAGCCACGGGTGTTGCAGCGTTGTGTATTTGCGCACAATTCTGGAGAGCCGGGCCATGCACTGATGCTGGCACAGTTGCAGGCCCGCCCGTTGCTGGACTTAGGACTGCGTCTGGGCGAAGGCTCGGGGGCGGCCTTGGCCTGGCCCTTGTTGGTATCGGCCTGTGCCATCCTGCGCGAGATGGCCAGCTTTGCCGCAGCAGGCGTCACCACCAAAGCAGCCGCACAGTAACAAACGGGCGGCTCTGGCACCATGCCAGAGACAATCATGGGCTGCCATTTGACCTCTTTTTCCGAAGGAACACTGCCCATGCATACTGCCCCCCGAACCATCGATGCCAGCTTGCTGGCGCATCTGCAAACCTGGCAAGGTCAGACCGAGACCTTAACCGACCAAATTACAGTACCGCCGTTGCGGGGCTTGTCGGCCACGTTGGATCGCGATGACCCTGACCCCGTGCTGGGCACCCCAGTACCACCACTGGGGCACTGGTTGTATTTTCTGCCACAAACGCGCCAAAGTGGCCTCGGGCCAGATGGACACCCCCTGCGGGGTGGCTTTCTGCCACCCGTACCTCTGCCACGGCGCATGTGGGCAGGTGGGCGCCTGCGCTGGGAACCCAACAACCCATTGCGGGTGGGAGATACCGTGCAGCGGGTCTCGCGCATTGTTTCGGTCACGCACAAGGCCGGGCGCACAGGCGATTTGATCTTTGTGCTGGTAGAACATGCCATTCACAACGCCCAAGGGTTGGCCTTGACCGAAGAGCACGACATCGTCTACCGCGCAGCCCCGTTGCCCGGTGAGGCGGCTGCGGCCCCAGTGGCAGCAGAAGCAGATGCCCCTTGGGGGCGCCAGATCGTGCCCGATGATGTACTGCTTTTTCGCTATTCCGCCTTGACGTTTAATGGTCACCGCATCCATTACGACCGCCAGTATGTGACACAAACCGAAGGCTATCCCGGCTTGGTTGTGCATGGCCCATTGATTGCTACCTTGTTGCTCGATTTGCTGCGCCGTGAAATGCCCGAAGCGCAGGTACGCAGTTTCCACTTCAAGGCACTGCGCCCCACCTTTGATCTACACCCCTTTGCAGTGCATGGAAAGCCTTGCGCCGAGGGTCATACCGTGCGCCTGTGGGCCAGCGACCACCAAGGCTGGTTGACCATGCAGGGCATGGCAGAACTGACCTGATTTGGGCAGGGGACGGTACTGGTACGATCCCTGTGGCAGCACCTGTCTTGCCCACACACGGTCACTCCCAGCGTTGGTGCCAGGAGACCGCTCCCCGGAATAATTTCCCATCATTATTTTTATGAAAATAAACTCAATTCCAAAAAAAAGGCATCCATTGCTTGGAGGGGCGCTGCTGTTGGGGGCTTGGCTTTTGCCACCATGTGTGGCTCTAGCCCAAGAAACCAATAGCGAATCAAAGCTCAAGCTCTCGGGCTATGTATCAATAGTGGGCGGAAAAACCATCAGTGGCACGCTGGACTCCAACTACTCAGGGCCCACAAACATCAAGGACACCGACTGCCCTTGCTATGTAGCCGACTGGAGCAATGCCGGTGTCTATGGCGATCAATTCACGTTGCGGCCCGAATCACGCATTGGCATTCAAGGCAAATACTCCCTCAATGACAAGGCTGGCTTGACGGTGCAATTGGTCAGCCGTGGCACCCGTGCCACCCCTGATCTGGCGTGGGCCTTTGCCAGTTACAAGCTCAACGAGAATTTTGAGTTGTATTTGGGCCGTAAGCGCATACCGCTTTATTACTATTCTGATTTTCAGGACATTGGTGTTGCTTACCCTTGGGTGTCGCCCCCACCTGAACTGTATGGCTGGGAAGCCACCAATTACAACGGTGCCAGCCTGCGCTACAACCGCAGCATGGGAGACACCAGCTTGACGGCCAGCGTGTTTGCCGGTCAGGAAAAAGTGCGTAGCTCACGTTACCAAAAGCTTTACTACCCCGTAGACCGAACCAAAGTCCAGTGGAACAACATTATTGGCGGCGATGTGGAGGTCAATCATGGCCCCTTGACCTTGCGTGCCGTGTTGATGGGGGCCGATGCCCGCACCACCAACCGCAACGAGGCCAATTTTGTAGACAGCGAGGCCGCCCTGCGGGCCTATGGTTTAGCTGCCAATCTGGATTTTGATCGTTGGTTTGTGCTGTCTGAGTTCACACAACTGACCCGCAAATACGCCGAATACAAGGTAACAGCCCCTGCAGTGACGATAGGTGCCGGTATGCGCTTGGGCAAGTGGACTCCGTTCATCAACTATGCCCGCTTCAAAGAAAGCACGACCGACCTAGACCAATACGCACCCGGCACCTACCACCGCACATCCATGACATTGCGCTATGACCTGTCCTCCAGCAGTGCAGTTAAGGCCCAAGTGGATCGGAACATTGACGAAACCAATAACTTCGGTGGTCACTCCACCGTGTTTCGCATCAGTTATGACCGTGTTTTCTGATCAAGGGTGGACACGATGAAACAACTAAAAAATACATGTTTGCTCGCCTTGGGCTTGCTGCTGAGTCAGGCCTGTAGCGCCCAAGTGGCCGTGGTGGTGGGAGCACAAAGCAGTGCCACCGCATTGACCACAGAGCAAGCATCGGCGCTGTTTTTGGGCAAGTCAGACCAACTCGCAGGCGTGGGTGCCGTAGTGCTGCTAGACCAACCCGAATCGGTGGCGGTGCGCGAACAGTTCTACACCAAAGTGACGGGCAAATCGGCCGCACAAGTCAAGGCGGCTTGGGCGCGTCTGGTGTTCTCAGGCAAGGCGGCCCTGCCCAAAGAAGTGGGCAGTTCTGCTGAGGTCAAGAAAATGCTGGGCAGCAATCCCAAGGCTATTGGCTACATTGAGAAAAGTGCGGTCGATGCCTCGGTCAAAGTGCTGCTAACCGTGGACTAAAACGCCCCCTTGGCACTGCGCCAAGGAGCTGCTACGACCAGTCCTGTACCCCCTGCAATTCGGACATCAATGTATGAAATTTCGCTCGAAAATATGGCTGTTGCCACTGAGTGTGGGCGCTGCGTTTGGTGCAGGCCTGGTCATCAGTCTGGTGATCGGTTGGAACAACCATCGCAATCTGGAGCTGTTGCGCACGGTAGAGACGCCGTTTCTGGAACATTTGTTTGAAGCAGAGCGGGGCGTACACCAATTACAGGCCGATTTTCAGGCAGCCGCCGTAGAGGACGATGCCGATCGGCTCAAGGATGCACAAAACACCGCCAAGGATGTGCGGGCTGCGCTAGACAAATCCCGCCAACTTGATGGCAAGGCCGAACTGGTGGGCAATTTAAACGCTGCGTTTGATGCCTATCAAGCCGCAGCCTTACAGGCCACACAAGGCATGCTGAACAAAAGCGTATCGCCAGAACAGGTGCAACGCATGAACGCAGCACAAAAGGAGCTGGCCCGCCAGATGCAAATTTCGCGTCAACAGGCCCATGTCACTCTCGAGGAACGATTTAACGACCTGACCGCAGCCCAACGGGAGGGGCTGTTGGTCAATATAGCGACAGGGCTACTGATCGTGCTGGGTTTGGGCCTGGGGTCGCAGGCCATCATTGCCTCAGTATGGCGAGACCTGGGCGCCGAACCTGCCGATGCCGCCCTCTTGGTACGCCATGTGGGCCAGGGCGATCTCAGCAAGCACATGGCATTGCAGCGGGGGGATACCCACAGCCTCATGGCCCATCTGGAATCAATGCAGCAAAACCTGATCAACGTGGTCACGGGTATTCGCAGCCGTGCCGAATCCATGGCCAGTGCCACGACACAGATTGCCCGAGGCAATATGGACTTGTCGGTACGCACCGCACAGCAAGCCAGCGCGCTAGAACAGACGGCTGCGGCAATGGAAGCCTTGTCAACCACCGTGCGGCAAAACCATGAACGGGCCAACCAAGCCAACGAACTGGTTGGGTTGACCTCCTCCATTGCGGCCCAAGGGGGCACAGTGGTTACCCAAGTGGTTGATACAATGGAAGCCATCAATGTGTCGTCACAAAAGATTTCCGACATCATTGGCGTGATCGATGGCATTGCCTTCCAAACCAACATTCTGGCTTTGAATGCAGCGGTAGAAGCGGCCCGTGCAGGTGAGCAGGGGCGCGGGTTTGCCGTAGTGGCCTCTGAAGTACGCAGTTTGGCCGGGCGCAGTGCCGAGGCAGCCAAAGAGATCAAGACACTGATTGGCAACTCGGTCGATAGCGTCAGTGTGGGCTGCAAGCTGGTGGAAGAAGCGGGCAGCACCATGCACCAAATTGTGGACAGTGTGCATCGGGCCGCAGGCATCATGCAAGAAATTACCGATGCCAGCCAACAACAAGCACTGGACATCGACCAAGTCAAACAGGCCGTCATTCAGATGGATCACACCACGCGCGACAATGCGGCCTCGGTGCAAGATGCAGCCACTGCGGCCCAATCCCTAGAACAGCAGGCCAATGCGGTGGTGGAAACGGTGAGCGTGTTCAAGTTTTAAAGCCACAGCACCCAGCTCAAGGCGCAGGCGTTTTGGGCTGGTAGTCGCAGTAAGCGGCCACTGCGCACTCCCAGCAGCGTGGTTTGCGCGCTTGGCACACATAGCGCCCTAGCAAAATCAACCAGTGGTGGGCGCCCACCGCATAGGCATCGGGCACTCGCCGCAGCAGTTGCTGCTCTACCGCCAGAGGTGTTTTGCCCGGTGCCAGCCCGGTGCGATTGCCCACGCGAAAAATATGCGTGTCTACCGCCATTGTTGGCTCGCCAAAGGCCACATTCAGCACCACATTGGCGGTTTTGCGGCCCACGCCGGGCAGTTGCTCTAATGCTTGGCGAGTGCGCGGCACCTCGCCACCGTGGCGCTCCATCAGCAATTGGCAAGTTTGCAGCAAATGCCGGGCCTTGCTACGGTAGAGGCCTATGGTTTTGATATAGCTCTCTAACCCTTCTTGGCCCAGTGCCAGTATCGCCTGTGGGGTGTTGGCTACGGGGAACAATACCCGCGTCGCCTTGTTGACACTCACATCGGTAGCCTGTGCCGACAACAACACTGCCGTGAGCAGTTCAAAATGGCTTTGGTATTCCAGCTCGGTTTGGGGGTTGGGGTTGGCAGCTTGCAGGGTGGCAAAAAAGGGTTCTATCAGAGCAGCTTTCATGGCAGGCAGTGTAGGGCTTGGGCCGACGGGGGCACAATGCTAAGTTCACTTTTCCACCACCGATTTCTGTCATGCAATTTGCCTCCCGCCTCGACGCCATCGAAACCTCGGCCATCCGCGAACTGTTCAAGCTGCTAGGCAAGCCGGGCATCATCAGTTTTGCCGGTGGCTTTCCAGACAGCGCGATGTTTGATGTGGATGGCATTCGTGCCGCTACCGAGCAAGCCTTGGCCCAAGAGCCGGGCGCAGCTTTGCAATATGGTGCCACAGAGGGCTATCAGCCCCTGCGCGAGCAATTGGCAGCCTTTATGGCCAGCAAGGGCGTGCAAGACGCAGCCCCAGAGCAACTGATTGTGACCACCGGCAGCCAGCAAGCACTGGACTTGATTGGCAAAACCATGATCAGCCCTGGCGACAAAGTGATTGTGGAAGGCCCGACCTTTTTAGCCACTATCCAATGCTTTCGCCTCTACGGTGCAGACCTGATCACGGCACCCGTGGATGGCGAGGGCGTACAAACCGATGCACTGGAGCAGCTCATCATTGAGCACCGCCCCAAACTGATTTACCTGATTCCAACCTTTGGCAACCCCAGCGGAGCGACCTTGAGCCTGGCGCGGCGCAAGCGCGTATTGGAACTGGCAGCACAGTACCAAACGCTGGTGGTTGAAGACGATCCGTATGGTGATTTGTATTTCCATGCCGCACCACCGCCAAGCCTGCTGGCCTTGTCGGGCCAGGTGCCCGGTAGCCGTGAATGGTTGGCACATTGCGGCTCCCTCAGCAAGGTGCTGTCGCCGGGGTTGCGGGTGGGCTGGCTGATGGCCCCGCCTGCCCTGCTAGCCAATGCCGTGATGTGCAAACAGTTTAGCGATGCCCACACCAGCACCTTTGCCCAAGCCGTGGCCGCCCAATACCTACAAGCAGGCCGAATGCCTGCCACACTGGCCTATGTACGCCAAGTCTATGCCGAGCGCGCCCAAACTTTGTGCGATGCGCTACGCGAACAATTGGGCGATGCAGTGGAGTTCGTGCAGCCACAAGGCGGCCTGTTTGTCTGGTTGCGCCTGACCGGCGCGGGTGGCAAAGAGTGCAATGCCAACACCTTGGCCCAGCGGGCCATTGAGCGTGGCGTGGCTTTTGTGCCCGGTGCGCCCTTCTTTGCACAGAACCCCGACCCAGCAACGCTGCGCCTGTCGTTTGCCACTGCGGATGTCGCCAAAATCCGCGAAGGCGTGGCCCGGTTGGCCCAAGCCCTGAATGCCGTATGAACCGTTTGCAGTCTGAACTCCGGCGCCTGTATCTGTTGGAAGATATTGCAGCAGACAGCGCAGCCCCGGCCTTGATCGACGCCCAAGGTCGGGTGCGTGCCATCGTTGTAGAGCTGGCCCGCTCTGTGCCTTGGGAGCAGGTGGCAGCCTTTTGGCATCGGGTGCAAGACGATGCAGGCTTACCTCCCCCGGCGTTGGCGGTGTCGGGGCAGGATGGTTTTCAGCTCTGGTTCTCAGTGGCTGTGCCCGTGCCTCTGGCCCAAGCCCTGGACGTAGCGCAGTGGCTGCGCCAGCAATATGGGGCTGACGTGGTGCCCGCGCAACTGCGCACTTGGCCCACCCCGCAGCAGCAACACGCAGGACTGGTGCCTGCGGTGCAAAGTGCCACGGGTTATTGGTCTGCTTTTATCGTGCCCGGCTTGGGCAGTATGTTTGCCGATGAGCCTTGGCTAGAACGCGCCCCCAGCCCAGAGGCGCAAGCCGACCTCTTGCAACCCTTGCAAAGCATTACCCCAGCCGCTTGGAGCCGCATGGTGCAGCAATGCCATCCCGCACCCAGCACGTCAACGGCCGCGCTTGCCACACCCGGCCCTGCCGGAGTAGATGCGTACCATTTCTTGCACAGCGTGATGAACGATGTGGCCGTGCCTTTGCCGCTGCGCATGGAGGCGGCCAAGGCACTGCTGCCCTACAGCATCAAGCCCGTATCATCGCAGCCTTGAGACGTCCATTCCGGGCGAATTTTCCCATTGAAGGACAACTCCATGCGCAAAACATTCCAACTCCAGATAGAAGGCAAGCACCCCGACCGCGTGCTAGACGCCACCAAGCACGAGATTCGCAAATACCTCAAGCGCGAACGCAGCCGCCCCCTGCCCAAGGGGGTGGATTATTGGGACTTTGCCTGCCAGTTTGGCCCCAGCAAAGAAACGGCCACCCCCATTGGGGTGGGAGCGATCATCGCAGCAGTCGATGCTCTGGCTAAAGAGGGCGGCACCCATTTTTATCTGGAGATTTTGGCAGGCCACGGCCAACGCCAAGCCCCACCAGTGCGTGGCCCCGTAGAGCCGCCTATCGCTGCCCCCTATTTGGGCAAGGACTGAGCACTGACCGCCTGGGCAGCGCGCAGCTTGTCCTTCTTGCTTGGGCGTTTGCCTTTGATGCCGCCATTGCCAGGAGCGGGCACAGGGGCCACTTCGGTCGGTTCAAAGCCGTCGATATGCTCCAGTGGCACACTGAGGTGCTGGCGCTTTTCAATCAAATGCCAATGGGCTTGGCTGGCCGGAGTCACCAACGTGACGGCCAGGCCACTTTCACCAGCACGGCCTGTGCGGCCAATGCGGTGTGTGTAATCTTCGGTGGAGCGCGGCAAGTCGTAATTGACTACCACCGGCAATTGGGCAATGTCAATACCACGGGCAGCCAGGTCGGTCGTGACCACCACCTGCCAGCGGTGGGCCTTGAACTCATCGAGCACCTGCGTGCGCGCACCTTGGCTCAGGTCTCCATGAAAAGGGGTGGCAAACACCTTGGCACGATAAAGCTTTTCTGCCAAATGCTCTGCCATGTATTTGGTACCGACAAACACCAGCACCCGATCCCAGCCTTCATCCTTGATCAGCTTGAGCAAAAGCTGGGTGCGGCGCTTGTCGTCTACGGCTATGGCGCGTTGAAGAATGGTGGCCTCGGGTGGGGAATCCTCCTCGCGGGCAACCACTTCGATACGCACGGGTGTGCGCAACAGGCTGTGCGCTAAGGTTTGCACGCCATCGGGAAAGGTAGCCGAGAACAACAACGTTTGCCGTTGCACGGGCAACAGCGCCAGCACGCGCTGCAATTCTTCGCTAAAGCCCAAATCCAACAAACGGTCGGCCTCGTCCAACACCAACAATTGCACGGCAGACAGGCGCAACGCACGCTGGGCTACCAAATCGAGCAAACGCCCTGGCGTGGCTACCACAATGTCGGCCCCGCCACGCAAAGCCATCATTTGTGGGTTGATAGAAACACCCCCAAACGCCACCACCACTTTGGGCGGTTGTGGCAAGGGTTGGCCCAACGCACGCACCACCTCGCCCACTTGGGCAGCCAGCTCACGCGTGGGTACCACCACCAAGGTATGCACCCGGCGGGCTCCACTGCGGGGGCGCGGTGCCAGCAGCAGATTCTGGTGCTGCTGTAGTGCAGGCAGAGCAAAGGCTGCTGTTTTGCCCGAGCCGGTACGGGCGCAAGCCCAAACATCGGCACCGCCCAGAATGGCTGGAATAGCCTGCGTTTGGATGGGTGTGGGCACCGTAAAGCCCAACGCGCTGGCGGCACGGGCAAGAGCAGGAGAAAGGCCAAGAGAGGCAAAGGGCATGGTGAGAAAAAGGTGCAGTAGAAGGTGGCCAACAGGCAAAGGGGGATTGTGCGCCATGCCGGTATCTGGCCCGATAATTGCTCACCGGTGTCCCCATCAGCTTGCTGTGAAAGTTCGTGCCATGCCTTTGTCTGTTGACTCCTCCACCATCACCCACAGCATCCAGCTTTCTGTAGCACCCGTGTTTTTGCTCACTGCCGTGGCAGGCATGATTGGTGCTGTAGCCGGACGGTTGGCACGCATCATCGACCGCGCCCGACTGGTGGAAGAGCGCGCCCGCCAATCCACCGATTCCGATTTTCTGCAACGTGCCTTGTTGGAGTTGGGCTATCTGCGCACCCGAGGGCGCATGGCCAATGGTTGCATTGGCCTGCTCACGCTGTGCGGCTTTCTTATTGGCCTGACCATTGTGTTGCTATTTTTGGGTGAGACCACCAGCCTGCGCGGCCACAGTTGGGCTTTGGGCAGTTTTCTGATCGGTGTGGTGTCGTTTTTGCTGGCGCTGGTACTGTTCTTCGTAGAGACGGTCATGGCCACCCGACTGCTCAACTTCCACATGTTGGGGCATGATGGCCCACGCTAACCCGGCATGGTGCCAACACGCTAGGATGGCATATTCCACCGACGATACAAGAGACGGAGCGTTCTTATGAAAGGCAACTTTGCCGCCATTGTGCTGGTGCTGCTGGGCACCTTTTTTCTGCTCAACAACCTAGAGCTGATCAACGTCAGCCTGTTCCAACTGTTCAGGGTTTGGTGGCCGTTGATTCTGATTGTGGTGGGGATCATGCTGTTTTTCTCCCCCGACCGGCGCGACCGCAAATGAAGGGCTTGGCCAGTCTGGGAGGCTTGGTTTACTCCACCGAGCATGGGCGCATGTGCCCTGATTGCCGTCAACCACAGGCACAGTGCATTTGCAAAGCAGCCCCTGTGCCCCAAGGCGATGGCATCGTGCGTGTCTCGCGCGAAACCAAGGGGCGCGGCGGCAAGGCAGTGACACTGGTCAAAGGGGTGCTGCTAGAGGCCACCGCCTTGGCCCAATTGGGCAAACAGCTCAAGGCGGCCTGTGGCACTGGGGGCACCGTCAAAGACGGGGTGATTGAGGTGCAAGGCGACCACATAGAACGGGTGATAGAAGCACTGAAAAAACAGGGCTATACCGTCAAGCGTGCAGGCGGATGACAATAGACGACCAACCCGTTCCCGCCTTGGTGCTGGAGGCCTGGAAGCAATCGATTGTGCGGGCAACACCCGCAGCCATCCAGGCCCTCGTGGCCCAACAGCCAGAGCTAGGGGCAGGTTTCAGAATAGGCAAGATCGATTTAACGATAGCGCGCAACCGCATCCAGCGCCGCCTGGGGCAATTGCAAGAGTTGCCTTGCGTCTACCGCGACCTGCTGGTGCAAACCACCTTGTCGGCCTCCCTGGTGTCGGTGTTGTCCCAGCAGGTGTTGGAGCGTTGGGCAGTGCCGCTGTGCCATTGCTTTGGCACCGTGGCTTTGGTGGCGGCCCTGTATCTGGATGAGCGTGATGCCGTGCGCCATCTGGCACCGCAATGGCTGGCACACCCCCCAGCACCAGAGGAAGCACCCACTGCCGACACCGTACGGGTTGCCGCACCACGCTTGCAGGCCGAACTCCTCCCCCTGTTGGCCCATTTGCACACCCTGTCCGCACAGGCTGGGGTGTCTGACGCTGCCTCCAGCGTTGTGCCCACAGCGCCCAACGCCCACACACCAGCGCCCACACCCAGCACCCGCCGCACCGCCAACGAACAACGGCTGATGCAGGCATGGCGTGAAAAAGACAAGGAATCCAAACGCCTGCGCCGAGAACTCAACGCACTGACAGGCCAACACCAGCAACAGGGACAGGCTTTGGCCTCGGCCCAGCATGCACTAGAAAGCGCCAAAACGCTGGCCGCCACGGCAGAAGCCGAGCGCATCGCGCTGCAAACCCAATGGGAAACGCGTGTGACTCAGCGTGTCACGGCGCTGTGGGATGAACGCTTGCTGCCTTGGCTGCGGCCCGCCGAAACCTTGGCCGATGAGGTGGCCGCCCTCTCCAGCAACCATAGCAGCCTGTTGCAACAGGCCGACGCTTTGTTGCAACGCCAAGCAGCACACGACCGCTTGCATGGCCTACGCTCACAGCTGCGCACTGAACTGTTGGCCTGCCAACAAGCCCATGCCCGTCTGGTGCAAGCCCACCGCGATGCGCTGCGCCCCCTGCCCGAATTGCTCCCACTGGCCCAGCAGCTACAAGCCCGGATGCAACACATAGAACAATGCCTGCACAACCATGCCCCGTTGCCTGCACCCGCACATCCCCTGCTGGCACAGATGGAACAAACGCTGGCAACACAGCAGACACTGGATGGCGTTGCAGCAATGCGCCGTGCATTACAGGCCAGTGCCACCCTGGGATGGTTAGACAACCAGTCCTTGCAACAAGCCTACGCCTTGATCGATCAAGCCAGCATCAGGTTGTACGCACTGACCAGCACGGCCCCGCGTGGGGCCAAGAACCTGGCCCTGCCTTTGCGGGCTTTGCAGACAGAACTGGCCCAAGGCCACCCAGCCACGCTGCTGGTAGATGGTCACAATGTGCTATTCACCCAAACAGCAGCTTTTAAACCGTGGTATGAACAGGGGCAACCGGGTGCCCAAGCCCGCGAACACCTCACTGCTCTGTTGGTCGCCACAGCGCAGCGTTACCCAACCCTGCATATCCACCTATGGTTTGATGGCCCCGTTCTTTCGGACAGCACACGGGCAGCCAATATGCGGGTGCATTTTTCTGGCGGCCAAGGCAGCGACCGCGCAGATGCGCGTCTCTTGGCCTATCTGCACCATTTACAGGTGGCAACACCAGCCCACCTGCGGCTGCTGGTGACACAAGACCAAGCCCAAGCCGCACAAGCCGAGGACACTGGCGCTTGGATACTCGCGCCAGCAGAACTGCTCTATTGGGTGCGTCCTCACATTTGAGTGGCTGGCTTGCTTATTTGGCTACGGCCGCAGCAGCGCGGGCCTCTTCAGCCTTCTTTTTGGCTTCATCCGCCTTTTTTTGCAGTTCTTGGGCTTCTTTCTCAGCAGCTTCAGCTTCCTTGGCCTTGGCCGCAGCCGCTTCAGCCTCTTTGGCCTTCGCATCAGGGGTCAAAGCACCTGCCAAGGCATTGCCCGCTAAAGAGCCAGCCACGGCCCCCACAGCAGCCGCCCCCAATGTTCCCATCATTCCAGAACCACCTGCCGTTGGGGCAGCAGGCACAGCAGCGCCAGCCGCCGCGCTGGCCGGTGCCACAGGTGCTGTTGCGGGGGTAGGCGCCACCGGAGCAGCAGGCCGGGTGGTGGCCAAGGGCGACACCGGGGCACTAGGCGCCGTTACAGGGGCTGTGGGGGTGGCATGGCTGCCAATACGGGCTGCAGGCACAGGCTTACTGTTGCCAAAGCGTTTAGCATGGGCCAATGAGGGCATAACCAAAGCCGCCGCCGTGAACGTTAATACCGTGGCGGTGGTGTGCAGCGAGAAGCGGGGCATGAAACAGTCTCCAGTAGGTTGTAATGGGACACGTGCCACCCAACGGCAGCAGTGTGTCCAGACTGTTGTTGAGAGCAGGCACCCGTTTTTAAGTTCCATGCAGAATGGGCAGGGCGTTCGGGTCTTCTGGAGGGTCGGTGCTAAACACCGGGCGGGTGCCAAAGTAACCCAGGTACAAATTGCGGGCAATGCCGTGGGCCACCGTCTGCAATTCTTGCGCGACCTCCGGGGCAAACAACCGCTCAGTATGCACAGCCCACAACCGCACCCAAGCAGCAAAATGTTCGGGGGTGATGCCTTGTAGTGCCATGTGCTTGGCAAACACATTGCCGCTATACCGTTTGCTGCCCAGTGCAATCGTGCTCCAAAAATCGACCATGCGCTGCAAGTGCGGCTCCCAGCGATCGTGCAAAGCCTGTTCAAACACTGGCCCCAGTACCGGATCAGCACGCACATCGGCATAAAAGCGATGCACCAAGGCGGTAATGTGTTCCAAATCAGGGGCCGAGGCTTGGGCAAGGGGCAGGGGGGGGGCAGCAGCAGTCATGGTGACAAGAATGTGAGGGGCAACGACAAAGGAAACGCGGCTCTCATCCATTCTGCCAAGAGGCCCAACGCAAGCGCAAGCGCATACCCACTTCGCTGGTGTAGCCTACCGATGCCGCCTGCAATTGCCCCTGGGCATCCAGCACCAACAAGGCCGGCACGGCATGCACACCCAAGCTGCGGGCCAAGGTGCCATCCGCATCTATTGCCGTGGGCCAAGGCAGGCTGCGCTGTTGCAATACCCGTTGTACCTGCGCAGCCTGCCCCGATTGCATGGCGATGGTCAGCACTGGCCAGTCAGCCTGCACCCGCGTTACGCTGTGCTCCTCAGTTCGGCAAATAGGGCACCACTCCGCCCAAATATGCAACGCCACCGGCTTGCCGGGGTAGCGCGCCCGCCACTCACTCAGGCGCAAGCGCTCCCCACTGACCAACTGCACCGTGGCATCGGGCACCAAGCCGTGAGGCAGATGGCGCGTGTGCCAAAAGTGGGCGGCTGCCACAACGACCAGCAAGGCCAACACAGTAGGTGCCTGCCTGCGGGCCACATGGCGCCAACGCTCCAGCCAACGTGCCACCAATGTTGGGGGCGCAGCGTTCAACGCAAGACTTCCAGCAACCGATCCAACCCACCGCTGTTAATAGCCACCTTGGCTTGGGCACGCACCGCAGGTTTGGCATGGTAGGCCACCGACACCCCCGCCACGCCCATCATCGGCAGATCATTGGCACCATCCCCCACGGCAATGGCTTGTTGTGGATCGATACCCATCAGTGATGCCACTTCCAGCAAGGTGCGCCGCTTTTCTGCGCCATCACAGATATCACCCCAACTTTGCTCGATCAGACGCCCCGTGAGGTGGCCGTCTTCCATCTCCAACCGATTGGCACGGGCAAAGTCCATTCCCAAGCCAGCCTTGACCCGGTCGGCAAAGAAAGTAAAACCGCCCGAGACCAACAAGGTCTTCAAACCAGCGGCCCGTGCCGCTGCCATCAGCTCTTGGGCACCGGGATTGAAGCGCAAACGCTCGGCAAACACTGCCTCTAGGTGGCTGACGGGCACGCCCTTGAGCAGTGCCAAACGGCGGCGCAGGCTCTCCTTAAAATCGGTGATCACGCCCTGCATTGCCGCCTCAGTGATGGCGGCCACCTCTGCTTTGCGCCCGGCCGCATCGGCAATTTCATCAATACATTCGATATTGATCAGGGTGGAATCCATATCAAACGCAATCAGTTTGAAATCCTGCAAGCGCAACGCAGCATCTATATTTTGAATCACAAGGCCGGGGGACAATTCTGTGGATGGCATAGCTATATGGTGGATACAGAGAAAATAAAAAATAAGGCGGCCCGGCCCCAGCCATCTGGCCCAATATGTCCAGCTCAGGCCGGTGGCGGACGCAGATACAACTGATCAGACCAAGTAGCCAACCATTCTGGCTTAAAGGCCACAAAGACGGCGGTGAGCATGCCCGTCATGAAGGCATCACCCCAAGCCATGAGCCAATGGGCCACCATCGACAGATTGCTGTCCACCCCCGGCAACGGTTGCCCCAACCATTGCGCCAGCCCCGATGAGGCAAACAGGCAAATCGCAGTGCCCAAAAAAGCCCGGCCCAACACATAAACAAACAGATGTTCCCCGGTCAGTCGCCGCAGCAAGGCACCCAGACCCAGTGCCAAAGTGGCGGGCAGCACGCCTTGCCATAGCGCCAAAGCCATCATGCTATCGAGCGATAAGGCACCACTGAGCATCTCGGCAATAAAGGCCACCAACAGCAGCAGGGGTACGGCCAACGGCCAGCCCAGCATCAACGTGACCATGCAGGCGCCCGAGAACTGCAATTGCAGCGGCATAGCATGCAATTGGGGCAAGGCCCACATCCACGGCAACACCACCAAGGTCGCCAATACCGGCGTGAGTAAGGTGCCACCACGCAACCAGCGCCACGGGCGCATCCACAGGGCCACAGCCAAGGTGCAGACCAACAAGCTGGCATTGAGAAAGGAGTCGCTGGCAGGAATCATGGGGTGTGGCCGTACCAATCGGCCAGTAACAAGCAGGGCATACGCGAGAACCCGTTGGTGTGGTGTGTGACCAAGGTCTGGTTATGCGCCAAGGCTGTAGTACCTGCGATCAGCGCGTCTATGGTGCCAATGGGTGTTCCCTGTGCAATCAAGGCATACAGGCCATATTTCAGTCAGAACCACCCCGCCGCAGGGGTAGCGATGGCGCTGGCTGGGGTTTGGCGCGGGCGACGACACCATCACCCATGCGAATGGCGACTTGCAACACAACGCCCCCAATGTAATGGGCAAAATTATACGTTCTGTCCCATTACATGGCTGGTACAGCCTCGCCCAGCGGCTTTCCCAAACTGCGCAAAATCTCGCGCACGGCTTGGGCACGGTCTTGTGGGTCGGGCAGGGCGCGTTCAATGCGCAGCTTTTCGTTGCCAGCCAACTTGATGTGCTTGTGCTTTTGCACCAGTTCAATAATGCGCATCGGATCGATGGGCGGCTGAGGCTTGAAGGTGATGATGATGACGCCCGGCGTGGCATCCACCTTCATGACGCCATAGGGCTGACTGAGCACACGCAAACGATGGACATCGATCAACGTTTGGGCTTGCGGTGGCAGCTTGCCAAAGCGGTCAACAATTTCTTCCAGCAGTGCATCCATTTGGTTGGCAGTTTTGGCCGTGGCCAGCTTTTTATAAAAGCTCAGGCGCAAATGCACATCGCCGCAATAATCGTCTGGCAACAAAGCCGGGGCATGCAGGTTGATGTCGGTGGTGGCCGAGAGTGGGGCCAATAAATCCGGCTCTTTACCCGCTTTCAGGCAGCGCACGGCCTCTGACAACATTTCGTTGTAGAGCTGAAAACCTATCTCCATCATGTTGCCGCTTTGGTTCTCGCCCAGCACCTCGCCCGCGCCACGGATCTCCAAATCGTGCATGGCCAAATAAAAGCCGCTGCCCAGCTCTTCCATGGCTTGGATGGCGTCTAGCCGCTGTTGTGCCTGTTTGGTCAGGCTTTCTACATCAGGCACCATCAGATAGGCATAGGCTTGGTGGTGGCTACGGCCCACCCGACCGCGCAACTGGTGCAATTGTGCCAAGCCAAATTTGTCGGCCCGGCTCATGATGATGGTGTTGGCGGTGGGCACGTCAATGCCGGTCTCGATGATGGTGGAGCACAGCAGGATGTTGAAACGCTGCGCCACAAAGTCGCGCATCACTTTTTCCAGTTCGCGCTCGGGCATTTGGCCGTGCGCCACGCCAATGCGCGCCTCGGGCAAGATTTCTAGCAACTTTTGGCGGCGGTTCTCAATCGTTTCCACCTCGTTGTGCAAAAAGTAACACTGGCCGCCGCGCTCGAGTTCGCGCAGCACTGCCTCGCGAATCACGCCGTTGTTCTCACTGCGCACAAAGGTTTTGATGGCCAAGCGCCGTTGTGGGGCCGTGGCAATCACACTCAGGTCGCGCAGGCCTTCTAGTGCCATGCCCATGGTGCGCGGAATCGGGGTGGCCGTCAGGGTGAGCACATCGACCTCGGCGCGCAAAGCCTTCATTTGCTCTTTGTGCCGCACACCAAAGCGGTGTTCTTCGTCAATGATGAGCAGACCCAGATTTTTGAATTGGGTGGACTCAGACAACAGCTTGTGCGTGCCCACCACAATGTCCACCGTACCATCGGCAATGCCCTTGATAGCGGCAGAGATCTCTTTGCCCGAGCGAAAGCGTGACACTTCGGCAATTTTGACCGGCCATTTGGCAAAACGGTCTACCAGCGTTTGGTAATGCTGCTCGGCCAGCAACGTGGTCGGGGCCAGCAAGGCCACCTGCTTGCCCCCAGTCACCGCCACAAAGGCCGCACGCAGCGCCACTTCGGTTTTACCAAAACCCACATCGCCACACACCAGCCTGTCCATGGGGCGGGGGCTGATCATGTCTTGGATCACGGCGTGGATGGCGGCGTTTTGGTCGGCGGTTTCTTCAAAGCCAAAGTCGTTGGCAAATTGTTCGTATTCTTGCGGGTGGAAGCGGAAGGCAAAGCCTTCGCGGGCCGCACGGCGGGCGTAGATATTGAGCAGCTCGGCCGCACTGTCGCGCACCTGCTCGGCAGCTTTGCGCTTGGCTTTTTCCCATTGGCCGCTGCCCAGCTTGTGCAGCGGGGCTTCGTCAGCACTCACGCCGGTATAGCGGCTAATCAGGTGCAACTGGCTGACCGGCACGTAGAGCACGGCTTGGGCTGCGTATTCCAAATGCAAGAACTCTTGCAGGGCCGGGCTGCCATCGGCGTTTTTCTCGCCCAAATCCATATTCACCAGCCCCCGATAGCGACCAATGCCATGCTGGCTATGAACGACCGGATCGCCGATATTGAGTTCACTCAAGTCCTTAATCAGCGCCTCCACATCGCTGACTTGTTCTTGCTTTTTGCGCCGGCGGGTGCTGGCCCCAGCAGCAAACAATTCGGTCTCTGTGATGAAATCTATGCCCTGTTCTACACAGGAGAAACCCGCCGTCAAGGCCGCAGTGGCCATGCCCAACGGCTCGGTGCTGGCTACAAAGTCAGCCAATGACTCAAACACCACCGGCTGCACTTTGCCAGCGCGCAGAAAGTCCAGCAAGCTCTCGCGTCGGCCATTGCTTTCGGCCAGCAGCAACACGCGCTGTGGCGTCTGGGCAATGTAGGTGCGCAAACGGGCCAATGGGTCTTCAGACCCCCGCACCACCGATACATCTTGGATGCTTTGGATGTCGGACTTGTCTGCCACCGCATCGCTGTTGGCGGGGCGCAGTGCCAGTTGGGCATGGGCCTTGCACTGGCCGTAGAACTGTTCAGCACTCAAGAACAGGGCTTGCGGTGGCAGCACGGGGCGCTCTGGATCGCCCTGCACCAAGCGGTAGCGATCTTGGGTGTCTTGCCAAAAACGTTGGAACACCGGTTCCAAATCACCATGCAGCACCACGGTGGCATGTTCGCCCAGGTAGTCAAATACGGTGGCAGTGTCGTCAAAGAACAGTGGCAGGTAATACTCAATGCCTGCGGTGGCTACCCCGTTGCCCATGTCTTTGTAGATACGGCTTTTGGTTGGGTCGCCCTCCAGCAACTCGCGCCAGCGGCTGCGAAACTTGGCCCGTGCGGCTTCATCCATCGGAAACTCGCGCCCCGGCAGCAAGCGCACCTCAGGCACGGGGTAAAGGCTGCGCTGGGTATCGGGGTCAAAGGTGCGGATACTGTCAATTTCGTCATCGAACAAATCAACCCGATAGGGCACGGGCGATCCCATCGGAAACAGATCAATCAGGCCACCGCGCACCGCATACTCGCCAGGGCTGACCACCTGTGTCACATGGTTGTAACCTGCCAAGGTGAGTTGGGCGCGGAATTGGGCCTCATCTAGCTTTTGTCCCACCTTGAAATGGAAGGTGTAGCCCGCCAGAAAGCTCGGTGGTGCCAGCCGGTACAGGGCCGTGGTGGCCGGCACAATCACCACATCGGCCCCTGTATCTTGCGCTTTTTGGCGGATACGCCAAAGTGCAGCCAGACGTTCGCTGATCAAATCTTGGTGCGGCGAGAACGTGTCGTAAGGCAGCGTTTCCCAGTCCGGAAACAGCGCACAGCGCAAGCCTGGCGCAAAGAATGCCAGCTCATCGAGCAAGCGCCCAGCATCCGTAGCATCGGCAGTCACGATGGCGGTGGTTCGGCGAGCAGCCTGCTCGCGCTCGCCCAGACAGGCCAGCAGCAAAGCATCGGCACTGCCCAGAGGGCGAGGAAGGGTAAAGCGTTTGCCAGGAGAGAGTTTGGGGAGGTCCATGCGCTCAGGAGGAAAATGGCCGCACCTCGGCCCCGGTGGCGCAAACGGCGCGCGCACCGTGCGCGGCGGGAATTCGCAATTCTAGAATGCGCCACCATGACTGCACCTTTGCTCTCTTCCCTCAGCCTGCCTGCGGCTTCTGTCTCCCCCCTCCCTCGGTTCTGGGCTGTGATTCCCTGTGCAGGGACGGGCAGCCGCGCTCTGGCAGCCGACCGTACCGATGGAGCTTCTGTGCTGCCCAAGCAGTACCAAACTGTGGCCGGTCAACCACTGGTATTGCACACCTTGGCCGCGTTTGCCTTGGTGCCACGCATACAAGCCACGCTGGTAGCGGTGGCTGCGGGCGATCGGTTTCTGGACGCCTATCCCTTGCCGTCCCTCTTGCGTGCAGAATGCGGTGGCCCCACACGGGCCGAGACGGTGCTGGGGGGCTTGCACGCATTGCGCCAACGCGGCGCGCAGGAGCATGACTGGGTCTTGGTGCATGACGCAGCCCGTTGCCTCATCACCCCACAGCAAATTGACGCACTGATCGATGCCTGTGCCACCGATGGCGTTGGAGGCCTGCTGGCCCACAAGCTGGCAGACACCTTAAAGACGGCCACCCATGGCCCCGGTGGTTTGCGGGTGGGCACCACGCTTGATCGCAGCGACAAATGGCTGGCCCAAACGCCTCAGATGTTTCGTATAGGGCCTTTGTGCCAAGCACTAGAGCACCTTGGGCCAGCGGCCACAGACGAGGCCAGCGCCATTGAAGCGATGGGACTGCACCCACGTCTGGTACCTGCCAGTGCGCTCAATTTCAAAGTGACCTATCCCGAGGACTTCGCACTGGCCGAGGCCGTGTTGGCCCAACGTGCCCATGCCGCCACACTAGAGCGTTTTGGTGGAGAGCGTGGGCTGGCCAGCGATGCCCCACCACGCACTATTTTTTAAGGACAAACTGCGATGAATTTCAGAATTGGCGAAGGCTGGGATATCCATGCACTGGTGCCAGGACGCCCCCTGGTGCTCGGTGGCATTGAGATTGCACACCACCACGGTCTGCTGGGGCATTCCGATGCCGATGCATTGCTGCACGCGATCACTGATGCGATATTAGGCGCAGCTGCGTTAGGAGACATTGGTAGCCATTTTCCAGATACCGATGCCACCTTCCAGGGTGCCCACTCGATGGTGCTGCTCGCCGAAGCACTGCGCCGAGTACGTGCGCAAGGTTATGAGGTGGGCAATATTGACAGCACCATCGTGGCCCAGGCTCCCCGTTTGGCCGCCCATATTCCAGCCATGCGCCAAGCTATTGCCCAGGCGCTAGGCTTGCAACTGCCACAAATCAACATCAAGGCCAAGACTGCCGAGCGTTTGGGGCCAGTAGGCCAAGGACTGGCCATCGAGGCCCGAGCCGTGGCCTTGTTGTTCAGCCCTGTGCCGGGGTTGGACGCGGCGGCAGCTTGCGCTTAACCTGCGGGCGTTGCAGCCTTTGCTGTGGGTCGGCACCGTCGGGCAAGTCGTGGGCACGTTGCAGTTGTATATGTGCCACCAACCCCCCGGCGCTGGAATTAGCCAAAGCAAACACCCCTCCCATACGCTGCACCGTTTTGTCCACAATCGATAAGCCCAAACCCGCACCAGCAGCCGCCGTGCGGGCCGAGTCTCCCCGGAAAAATGGCTTGGTCAAATTAGCCAATTGTTCCGAAGGCACCCCCGAGCCGTGGTCACGCACCTTGATCAGCACCCAGTTTTCATTGCCCTTGGCCGCAATATCTACATGGGTGATGCCTGCACTATCGGGGGTTTTGCCGTAGCGGCGGGCATTCTCCAACAGGTTGGAGATGATGCGTGCCAGCTCCACCTCGTCTGCCAGCACATTCAGGTCTTCAGGCACCGTCATGGTGATCTGTAACTCCCGATGGTCTTGCACTGCATAAACGCAGGAAGCCACCACAGCTTGCAAGTTCACGGGCTTGAGGGTGACGTGGTCAGGGCGGGCGTAATCCAAAAACTTGTCGATGGTGGCATCGAGCTGCACGATGTCAGCCACCATGTGCTCGCGGGCCACTTCGTCAGAGACGCTCATTTCGGTCTCTAAACGCAGACGCGCCAATGGAGTACGTAAATCGTGCGAGATACCAGCCAGCATCACAGCACGGTCTTGCTCCAACTTGGCCAGTTTTTCTGCCATGCGATTAAAGCCAATGTTGACTTCGCGAATCTCGTTGGTCACAGCCTCTTCATCCAAGTGGCTGGCAGCAAAATCGCCATCTTGCACCTTGTTGGCAGCATAAGACAGCTGCTTGAGTGGCTGATTGATGAGCCGGGCGATGGTGGCTGCACCAGCGAGTGACAACACGCCTGCGGTAACCAACCAAAACAGCCAGGTGTTGCCGCTGGCCGGGCTGATGCGGGTGCTGTCCATGCGCAACCACTGTGCCTCCCTGCCGGTGCTAAAGCTCACCCACAACCCCGCATCACCGTTGACACTGCTGGCTACGATGGTGCTTCTGCCCAGCCGTTGGGTCAGTGCTTGCTGCAAACGTTGGTTTGGGGTGGAAGGCGGCAGCAGCGCAAAGTGGTCTTCCGGCAAGCGGGGCACGATGCGCAGCCCTTCCTGATCGGCCAAATGCTGTAGCAACGAAGCCCTCGCTGGTGGATCGGTGTGCAGCAATGCCGTGCGGCTCAGGTTGACCAAAGAGGCCACTTGCTGTGCTGTATGCAGGGCGCGGGGTTCAAACTCCAACTCTCGCAGGGTTTGCAACCACGCCAAAATGCTGACCACCAGCAACAAGCCCAACAAAAAGAAAGTCCGCCAAAACAGATTCAGGCGCATCCGTTTGCTGGCTTCTCTCTGGATTTTGTTGGGTTCTAGCGGGGCAGGGCTGGTCGCATCAGGGTGTGCCGTGTGACTCATGGCTGCACGTCCCCTGTCCCTGATGCCCATGCGTCCTTAGTGGTTGCCATCGGGCACAAAGACGTAACCCACCCCCCAGACGGTCTGGATATAGCGTGGTGCTGCGGCATCGTCTTCAATCAGTTTGCGCAGGCGCGAGATTTGCACATCCAAACTGCGGTCAAATGGCTCAAACTCGCGGCCACGGGCCAACAGGGCCAACTTCTCTCGCGACAACGGCTGGCGGGGGTGGCGCACCAAGGCCTTGAGCATGGCAAATTCGCCCGTTGTCAATGGCAGTTCATCGCCACTCTTTTGCAGGGTACGGGTACCCATGTCAAAAGTGAAGGGGCCGAAAGTCACCACCTCATTCTCCCCCGATGGAGCGCCTGGGGCTTCTTGCGGTGGGCGTCGACGCAGCACTGCGTGGATGCGGGCCAACAGTTCGCGTGGGTTAAAAGGCTTGCCCAAGTAGTCGTCTGCACCTACTTCCAGACCCACAATCCGGTCTACATCTTCACCTTTGGCGGTGAGCATGATGATGGGTGTGCGGTCATTGGAGGCTCGCAGACGCCGACAAATCGACAGACCGTCCTCGCCCGGCATCATCAGATCCAGCACGATCAAATCGACCGTTTCGCGCAGCAACAATCGATTGAGTGCCTTGCCATCTTCGGCCACCATAACTTCAAAGCCTTCTTGTGCCAAATAGCGGCGCAGAAGATCGCGAATGCGGGCGTCATCATCGACAATCAAAATCTTGTCGGCCCGGTGGTTGGTGCTTGCCATATCGTACCCCGTGGTTATTTTTGTAACATTGCTGTGTAACAGCGGCCATTGTTACCACTTTGCACTGGTCTACCTTGGTGTTTTATGCCATTGCCTGACCAAAGGTTACAAGTTTTGCCGTCGGGGCACATTGCTGGCACCGCTCTGGTGCCAAACCAAGACTTATTGCGCTGCCCAGCCGCCGTCCATGTTCCAAGCCACGCCGCGCACGTTGTTGGCGGCAGGCGAGCAGAAAAACACCGCCAGCTCGCCCAATTCTTCGGGAGTGGTAAATTGCATAGAGGGCTCTTTTTCGCCCAAAAGCAGACGGGTGGCTTCTTCGTTAGAAATGCCCAAGTCTGCTGCCTTGGCATCTACCTGCTTTTGCACCAGCGGTGTGAGCACCCAGCCAGGGCAGATCGCATTGCAAGTGATGCCGGTGGTCGCATTTTCCAGTGCCGTGACCTTGGTCAGCCCCACCACCCCATGCTTGGCCGCCACATAAGCCGCCTTTTGTGCCGAAGCCACCAGCCCATGCACCGAGGCCACATTGATGATGCGCCCCCAGTTGGCCGCCTTCATCGCAGGCAGGGCCAGACGGGTGGTATGAAAAGCACTGCTGAGGTTGATGGCAATGATGCTGTCCCAGCGTTCTACGGGGAAATCCTCAATGCGGGCCACATGTTGGATGCCGGCATTGTTGACCAAAATATCCACGGCGCCAAACTCTGCGCTGCAATAGGCAAACATATCTTCGATATCGCTGGCCCGCGACATATCGGCGCCGTGGTAGCCCACTTTGGCTCCCCCCCCTTGGCCTGCGGCCAACACTTCGGCGCGGGGGGCTTCAACATCACCAAAGCCATTGAGCACCACATGGGCACCCTGGCGTGCCAGGGCTTTGGCAATGCCCAAGCCAATACCGCTGGTGGAGCCGGTAACGAGCGCTGTTTTGCCTTTGAGCATGGAATCTCCTGCGAATGAATTACGATGGAATAAAGCCATTATCTCGCCATGTTTCTTGGAGCCGACCCCATGATTGAACCTACGCTGAACTACGTACCCTGCCCTGTGGCTGCACCTGCTGGCAAGCCCGAGGCGGTGCGACGCATGGCGTATTGGGAATGGAACGCCACTGGCAATCCACAACACTCCCATGTCGTGGTCTGCGTACATGGCCTGGCCCGCCAAGGGCGGGATTTTGATGTGCTGGCCCGCAGTCTGAGTACGCACGCGCGTGTCATTTGCCCCGATGTGGCAGGCCGTGGCCGCAGTGACTGGCTGGCCGACCCCCAAGGCTACCAAGTGCCCCTGTATGTGGCTGACATGCTGGGCCTGCTCGCCCAATTGCACCAGCAAGCCCCTATTGCCACACTAGATTGGGTAGGCACCAGCATGGGAGGTCTGATTGGTTTGGGCCTCCTGGGCCAGCCCGGTCTGCCTCTGCCCGTACCCGTGCGCCGCTTGGTGCTCAACGATGTTGGGCCCGTCATTGAGTGGGAGGCTCTGGCACGCATTGGCGAATATGTCGGGCAAATGGAGCACTTTGATTCAGTAGCACAAGCAGCCGATGCCTTGTGGGCGATGTCGGGGGCCCATTTTGGGCCGCACACTGCGCAGCAATGGCTGGATTTGTGCACACCCCAACTGCGCCAGCGGCCCGAAGGCGGGCTGACCCTGCATTACGACCCCGCCATTGCTGTGCCGTTTCGTGCCTTGGCCCAGGCCACCCCAGAGATGGCCCAAGCCAGCGAGGCCGCCCTATGGCAACTTTATGACCAAATAACCGCCCAAACCTTGCTGTTGCGTGGCGCACAATCGGATCTGCTGTCTGCAGCCACAGCAACGGCAATGACCCAACGTGGCCCCAAGGCCCAGTGTGTCGAATTTGAAAAGGTGGGGCACGCCCCCACCTTGGTTGCAGCCGAGCAGGTAGCGGTAGTGCGTGATTTCTTATTGCAGGTCGATAGCCAAGGTAGTGCATGATTGTTTCTCCCAGCCCTGAGGCCAATGTCTTGTCCTTGTCCGAGGAGGTGGTGGTGGCCCCGCTGATTGCGGCCACATCCCACACCCTGCCAGAACAGGAGAACGCATTGGTTCGTGCCCGCGCCTTTGCAGAGCCTTTAATTGCTGGCGAGAACCTAGCCACTGGCGAAAATGCCCTCACCCATGCCGATGCCGTAGCCGCCATTCTCAAAACGATTGGTGGCTCTGAAGCCATGCAAGCGGCCAGTTATCTGGTGCATGCCTGTATGCACCTGAACAAGCCCGAAGAGGTGATTGCCAAGGCGTTTGGTCAAAACTTTGCCACCTTGGCCGTCGAGACCACCAAGCTGATGCGGGTGCAAGAGCGGGCACGCGCCGTGCATCCACCCGTGCAACAAGTCAACGACCCGGCAGTGCAGACAGAAAATGTACGCAAAATGCTGCTGGCCTTTTCGCGGGACTTGCGCGTGGTCATGCTACGGTTGGCTTCGCGCCTGCAAACTTTGCGCTACCACGCAGCCAGCAAAACGCCAGTGCCGCCCAGCATCTCACACGAGGCGCTGCATGTATTTGCACCACTGGCCAACCGGCTAGGCATCTGGCAGATCAAGTGGGAGCTGGAGGATCTGGCCTTTCGCTTTCTGGAACCTGAAACCTACCGCGAAGTAGCCTGCTTGCTGGACGAAAAACGGGCGTGGCGCGAGGTCTATATGGCACAACTGCGTGCCAGAGTGGAATCTGAACTGCGGGCACGCAGCATCAGCGCCAGCGTGCAAGGACGGCCCAAGCATATCTACAGCATTGTCAAAAAAATGCGCGGCAAGTCCCTGCACTTTGACCAGTTGTTTGATCTGCGAGCACTGCGGGTTATTGTGCCCACGGTGCGTGACTGCTATGCAGCCCTGAGCTGGATTCATGCACAGTTCGAGTCCATCGCCGAAGAGTTTGACGACTATATCGCCCGCCCCAAGCCCAATGGCTACCAATCACTGCATACAGTGGTGCGTGATGAGGGTGGGCGTACCATTGAAATCCAAATCCGCACCCAAGCCATGCACGACCACGCCGAGCACGGTGTGGCAGCACACTGGGCCTACAAAGAGGCTGGCACCAAAGGCTATGCCGGTGTTTCTGCCAGTGGCGACTACGATGCCAAAATTGCCGTGCTGCGCCAATTGTTGGCCTGGGAGCGTGATCTGGCAGGGGCACCGCAGCAGCAAGGCTTGTTTGATGACCGCATCTATGTGCTCACACCCGATGCAGCTATCGTCGAATTGCAGCAAGGCTCCACCCCTGTAGATTTTGCCTATGCCGTGCATACCAACTTGGGCCACCGCTGCCGGGGTGCCAAGGTCAACGGCAACATGGTGCCACTCAATACGCAGCTGCAAAACGGCCAAACCGTAGAGATCATCGCCACCAAGGAGGGTGGCCCCTCGCGCGATTGGCTCAACGCCGAACTGGGCTACCTCAACAGCAACCGGGGCCGTGCCAAAGCACGGGCGTGGTTCAACGCCCGCGCTTTGCACGAAACCGTGGCCCGTGGCCGTGAAGCAGTAGAAAAGCTCTTGCAACGCGAGGGCAAAACCGCCATCAAATTGGACGATCTGGCCGGGCAGTTGGGCTTCAAATCGGCAGACGCTTTGTTTGAGGTGGTGGGCAAAGATGAGTTTTCACTGCGCAACATCGAAATCCTGCTGCGCCCGCCCGAGCCTGCACCGCAAATTGAAGACTATTTGCTGCTCAAAAAAGCCCGTTACGCCGACCGCACCCCCAAAGGGGGTGTGCTGGTGGTCGGGGTCGATTCGCTCATGACGCAGCTAGCCAAATGCTGCAAGCCTGCCCCACCAGACGATATCCGTGGCTTTGTCACGCGTGGCAAAGGGGTGAGCGTACACCGTACCGATTGCACCAACTTTCATGAATTGGCTGCCCGCACCCCCGAGCGCGTGATCGAGGTGGAATGGGGCTTGCCTAAAAAAGCCGATGTGGCTTCGGTTTATCCCGTCGATGTGGTGGTGCAAGCATCCGACCGCCAAGGCCTGCTGCGCGATATCTCTGAAGTCTTTGCTAAAGAAAAGGTCAATGTGATTGGTGTGCAAACCCAAAGCGTCAAGGGCACGGCTTGGATGACCTTCACTGTAGAGGTGTCGGATGCCGGGCGTCTAAAAAGGGTGCTTACTGCGGTTGCAATGGTGCCGGGGATACGCTCGGCCCGTCGCCGTTGAAATTTCTTCCATCAATCCAATAAACCGTTTTTATGGTGCTACAATAGCGTTCTCTGTTAATTCAGAGGCGCGTAGCTCAGCTGGTTAGAGCACCACCTTGACATGGTGGGGGTCGTTGGTTCGATTCCAATCGCGCCTACCAACACGAAGAACAAAGCCGTTCAACTAAGTACAGTTGAACGGCTTTTTCATTGGGCGAATGGGTTAGCTACTGTGCAGGATAGGCCAAGGCGGTACACTGCAAGCCAGCACAAAACGGGGGAACAAACGGGGGAACAATTGGCCGGGATGCGAGAAACAGGGTTTTCTGTTCCCCCATCCCCCAATGAAAACGCCCCGTTTCTGCTGTTCCCCCACCGTCTGGAGGAACTGCCCCATGTTGACCGACACCGCCTGCAAGAAAGCCACCTGCCCACCAGATAAGAAGCGCGAACGCCTAGCCGACTCTGGTGGCCTGTACCTTGAAATCAGCCCCAACGGCTCTAAACGCTGGTTTTGGAAGTACCGCAAGCAAGGCAAAGAAGGCCGCATGGCCTTAGGCAGCTACCCAGACGTGGGCTTGGCTGCTGCCCGTACTGCCCGTGATGAAGCCAAGAACATCAAGGCGGGCGGGTTTGACCCAGTGCAGGAACGCAAGGTAGGCCAGCTCAAGGCCGCCGCCAATTTGGGCGATGGTTTCGAGCTGGTGGCCCGTGAGTGGTACACCAAGAAATCACCCCATTGGAGTGAGCAGCATTCCGTGCGAGAACTGCGCAACCTAGAGAAAGACCTGTTCCCGTGGCTAGGCCCACGCAAGGTGGGCGATATTGAGGCCGTGGAACTGCTAGCAACGGTGCAGCGAGTAGAGGCCCGTGGTGCCCTAGAGTCTGCCCATCGGGTGCTGTGTACCGCCCGTGGTGCGCTGGCCTACGCTGTGGCCACAGGCCGCGCCAGCCGCAATGTAGCCTTGGACTTGGCTGGTGCCCTGACCCCACACCGTACCAAGCACTTTGCCGCCATTACCGAACCGGCCAAGTTGGCAGGGCTGCTACGCGCCATCCGGAGCTATCAAGGTGGCCCTGTAGTGCGTACTGCGCTGGCGCTGGCCCCCATGTTGTTCCAGCGCCCGAATGAGTTGCGCGGCATGGCATGGGCAGAACTGGATTTAGAGGCTGGCCTTTGGACTATCCCCGCTGCCAGAATGAAGCGCACCAAGGACGGGAAAGAGAATGGTGCTCCCCACTTGGTGCCACTGCCCCAACAGGCCATAGAGCTACTGCGTGACCTGCACCCCCTGACCGGGCACACGGGATTGGTGTTTCCGGGGGAGAGAGGCACCACCCGCCCAATCTCGGACAACACCTTGCGCGTTGCCCTGCAAACCTTGGGGTTCGGCAGTGATATGCAGACCGTCCACGGCTTTCGGGCCACTGCACGCACCATCTTGGCCGAACGCTTGGAGTTTGACCCACTGATTGTGGAAGCCCAGTTGGCCCATGCGGTCAAGGATGCCAATGGCCGGGCCTATAACCGCACCAGCTATGTAGAGCAGCGCCGCGCCATGATGCAGACATGGGCCGATTACTTGGACAAGCTGCGCATTGGGGCCGACATCATCCCGCTGCACAGCAAGACGGCCTAGGGCACTAGCGCCCACACCACCAGCCCGGCCACTGTGCCGGGTTTTTCTTTGGCGCACAACACAAGCCCCTTAGCGAAACCTGCACAACAGTCTGACCATGCGGCTCGAATTACCCGCACTGGAGAACGCTAGGAGGGAGCCAGACTACCCACATCGCCCCGTGTGCTGCTGGCTGGGGCTAGGTTCTTCCCAGCAAGCAGCCATGCGGGTAATTCGAGCCGCATGGTCAGGCTGTTACGCGAATTTTCCCAAGGGGCTTAAGTGAAGTCTGTGCCTTTCTGTCTGGAGCCACAATAGCCGCAGCGCCCCGCAAAAGTTAAACTGTGTGCAACATTTGGAGAAACACCATGCACACATCTACCCTTCGCGCTGTGGGTGGTTCCATCGCCTTGACCATCCCGCAAAAGCTGGCCCGTGCCTTGGGCTTGCACGCTGGTGATGTGGTGAACTTGGACGCCGAACAGGGCCGCCTGATCGTGGCCCCAGCTACCCGGTGCAGCTACACCCTAGAGCAGGTGCTGGCTATGCAAGGGGACGCACCGCTGGCGCTGGATACCGACTGGGACACCATGCCCGCAGTAGGCCAGGAGGTGGCCTTGTGAGTAGCCCCGTGTTTCAGCGGGGCGACATCGTGGCCCTGACCTTTGACCCCACCTTGGGTCGTGAGCAACAAGGCCACCGCCCGGCGCTGGTGTTGACCCCACAAGCCTTTAACCGATTGGGTTTGATAGGCGTGTGCCCCATTACCCAAGGCGGACAGGGTGCCCGTGCTGTGGGTATGGCGGTATCCCTGACCGGGGCCGGTACAGAGACAGCCGGGATTGTGCTGGTGCAACAGTTCCGCATGATTGACGCCAGTGCCCGCCGTGCCCGTTGGATAGAACGTGCGCCTGACCACATTACTGAGGAAGTACGCGCCCGGCTGGCTGCATTGCTCGATTGACCACCAGCGCCAGCCACACCACCAGCCCGGCCACTATGCCGGGGTTGTGCTTTCTGGGGACGCCATAGGCTGGAATGCGCGCCAAATTCAAAAAATAAATCGGGGGAACAAAAACAAACGCGCGCGACTTGTATTTTTAGGTGCTACCTTACCTACTCTACAGAGGGAAAACAGGCCCAAAAGACGGTAGCACCGCCGGTGCTACCCGGTGCTACCACCAGTGCCAGCCCGTGCCATTGTTCGCTGGTGCTGGTGTCTATCCCCGCTGGTGCTGTGGCCGCCTGACCCACAGCTACACTGTTTCAGCCACCAGCTAGGCCGGGCCGCAAACCGGGCCAAACAGACAGGCCCCCGACTGTCCCCGCTGGTGGCTCCTATCAATCGGGGGAGCATCGGGGGATGCAATGACAGTAAGCCTTGCATGGCGTAATGCCGTGGCTTTGACAAATTCACGATGGATGTATGGCGACTACTTCGAGAAAACAGGATTCGTAGAGCGCCTACCTATTGAACTGGTGGCACGCTTTCAAATTGATTACAGGCCGTCTGCGAAAGTTTCAATGGGGACTGGCTTCGGAATGAAGAATGCTGACCCTGTGCCGGGTAATATGCTTCGGGCATTTGTTGAGCGCATATGGGATGCCTGCAAAGCGGGAGAGCTTTCCTATGTGCGTGAGTCGCATCAATTGCTTGGTGAAGATGTCCTGATGATTGCCTCCCAAGACTTTGCAAAATGGCTGGCTACCAATGAGATGCTGCCATCCGAGCATATTCAGGCTTGGTTCGATGAAACTGGGGTTACCTTTGGCAAGGCGAAACCAGTAAAGGAAAAGCCACTAGCCACCAGCGAAAGAAATAGCCTGCTTCTCATTATTGCCGCCTTGTGCAAAGAGGCCAATATCGACTACACCAAGCCCGCCAAAGCAGCAGGCCAAATACTGCACACGGCAGATATCATGAGGCTACAGATTGGTGAAACTACCATTGAACGCCACCTCAAGAGAATTCCTGATGCCGTGGGAGCCCGCATGAAATAAGGATTTCATGGGCCATGACGTGACCAGATAGGCCGTGGCCCCTTTTGTGGGGCAGAACCCGGCCAAATTGCTGCCATTGCAACTAAATACAAGGGCGGCCAAGATGGCTATTTTGCGAATTGACGGGGTACGCACCTGCACCGGGCACCGCTCCAAAACCAGTATTTACAACGCGGTACGCGCCGGGTTGCTTACCAAGCCCGTACCCATAGGGCAGCGTGTTGTAGGGTGGCCCGATTACGAAATTGAAATTCTGGTGTCTGCCCAAGTGGCAGGCCAAACACCTGACCAAATCCGTGAACTGGTGCAGCAGCTCCACGCCCAACGTGCCGAACGCTTCAAGGCACTGCTGATGCCTGCACAGACCACCAGCGCCAGCCCAGTCCCCGCCAACGTGGTGCAACTGGTGGGGGCAGCAGCATGAGTGCCCCAGCCAAAGATCACCAAGAAAATGTAGAGCAGACCCTCATGCACCTGCATGAGGCCATTCAAGACGTCCACGTTTACCAAGGCGATCAGGCCCAAGCCTTACAACGCATTGAGGCCGTTTTGCTGCGTATTGAGGCTGCATTGACCGGCGGCAAGCCCCACCCTGTGGAGGTGCAGTAATGGTCGTTGCCATCTTCTATCTGTTCATTCGCTTTCGCCAGTGGAGGGCTGCCAAATGAGAAAGGCCCACTGCAATCCGAAAATCACAGCAGGCCACACAGACAAGGCCCATTCTGCCACCACGGTGCAGGCCGTCAAGCCGCTGGCGCTGCTCTGCACTTGCTTGGCTTTGGCTGGCCGTGCTACAGTCCGCCCCGGTGCCGAAAACACCCTACAAATAGCGGCAAGCCGCCCCGAGAGAGCGGTTTTGTCATGCCCAAAATTTGCCGTTGCCGGTATTGCGGCAGCGCGTGGTTACGGGCTGGATGGCCGAAGCGGTAACGCCCGGCGCACGACTATTTGCGTGTTTTCGCATCCAGCCCACCCCCTGTACCCGAAAAGTGCAGAGAGTGGTTTTCAAACTCAAATAGGAGTTGGAACCATGACCACATCCCCCGTGGCCAGCCGCTGCGCTGCGCCCACACATCAGGCCACCCCGGCCAACACCACCCCCAACACGACCGAAGAAGCACAGGCCCATGCCTTGCTGCAAGCCATCACCAGCACCAGCTTGGCCGGGTTCTACCTGCGCCGCGATAACGTGGCCCAAGCCCGGCGCAAGCTGCGCCAAGCCCTGCAAGCCCTGCACACATTGGGGGTAGCAGCATGAGTGACTTTGACCTGAAAGACCCCAAAGGCCGCCCAGCATCGGCGCCCAACTTTTCGCCCTATGACGCCTACCGCCACGATGCCGCCGCCATGGTGGGGGAACTTGGGGTGGCCCGTATCGGCGCTGCCCACGATGGCATCCGCGCCATCATCACCATCCTGCAACAGCGTGAGGTAGATATGGAGAGCGATGGTGACAACGTACTGGCCTTGCCTTCTGCGACCGTGGTGGGGCTTCTAAACGCCATTGCTTGCTGCGCGGACTTTGCCGAGATGCACGCTACTGGTTGCAAACCGATTGATACCCACCGCTTTGCCTGCAACACCACTGACCACCATGCAGCCATGAGGGCCGCCGTAGCCGCTGCAAAACGCCCGGTCAAAGCCGAGTAAGGAGCCACTCCCATGACTGATTTTCAGAACCCGCACCACAGCGGGATGGGCGAAGCCTTGCCCAAACTGCGCACGGAGACTCCCCATGCCGCTGGATAAATCCCGCCTGCCAGACCCAGCCAGCTACTACGAAGCCCAAGGCTTACGCCTGATAGGCCCACGCCGCGCCCAGTGGAAGACCACCCGCTGCGAATTTCACGGCGGCAGCGATAGCCTGCGTATCAACACTGAGACAGGCGCTTTCGTGTGCATGGCCGGTTGCGGCACCCGTGGTGGGGATGTGTTGGCCTACCACATGGCAGCAACTGGCACCGGCTTTGTGCAAGCGTGCAAAGACTTGGGGGCATGGGTGGACGATGGCACCACCCCGCCCGGCCATGTGCGTGCAGCACCACTACCAGCACGCGCCGCCTTAGAGCTGCTGGCCTTTGAAGCCCACCTTGTCGCCATCGCCGCCGGAAACATCGCCTACGGAGTGCAACTGAGTGACGAAGACCGCTGCCGCATGCAGCAAGCCGCTGGCCGTATCCAAATGATGCAGGACTTTTTCCAATGACACACGACATCGAACGCATTCAAGCGTTGGGCGCTTTGGCAGACCAGCATGTTTTGCCACGCCACATACCCAAGCCCCCAGCCCAGTTACCGGCCATGCCAGCACCCGCACCACAGGCAGCACCGACTGAAGCCATATCGTTGGTGGATACGGCTGGCGCTGCTGGTGATGCGTGGCCCGAGTTGGTGCCCCTGCCTGAAGACACCAGCGACACCACACCGCCCGCCCCCTTCCCCTTTGCTGCACTGGGGCCACTGCTAGGCGCTGCGGCCCAAGCCATTGCCCAAGACGTGCAAGCGCCCGATGCGATGGCCGGGGGCAGCGTATTGGCCGCTGCCAGCTTGGCCGTGCAACCGCTGGCAGACGTGGTGTTGCCACATGGCAAAGCCTGTCCCCTGAGCCTCTACCTTGTCACCAGTGGCAGCAGCGGCGACCGTAAAAGCGCGGTGGACGATGTGGCCTGCATGGAGATTGCCCGGCGCAAGCAAGAGCAAAGCCGACAGCACCACCATGCAATGCAAGCCTACCAGCAAGAACAGGCCAGCCACAAAAAAGGCGACCCTGAGCCGCAAGAGCCAATGATGAAATCCCTCACTGTGGGCAATGCCACCGTGGAAGGCGTAGCCCGGCTACTCAGGGGGCAAAGCAGCGTTGGCGTTTTCAGTGCTGAAGGGGGTGAAGTGCTGGGAGGCCACAGCATGAAAGAGGTCAACCGCATGGGGGCGATGGCCTTTTTCCTCAAGGGGTGGAGCGCAGAAACCCTAGACGTGATGCGCGGTGGCACGGGCTACAGTTCTTTGCTTGGCCGCCGTATTGCCCTGCACATCATGGTGCAGCCCTTACTGTTGCGTGCCCTGCTGTCTGACCCGCTGGCAGACGGTCAGGGCTTCTTGGCCCGCTGCTTGATAGCGCAACCCCAGACACTGGCCGGAACGCGCTTTTATAACGGCCACAACCCGATGGAAAGCCCAGCGGTGCTGGCCTACGCCCACCGCATGGGGCAACTGCTGGACACCCGCCCGGAACTGTGGCCCACCGGGGATGGCTACGAACTCAAGCCCAAGCGCCTACCCCTAGACCCTGATGCACGCACCCTATGGGTTGCGTTCTACAACGCTGTGGAAGCACAGCAGGCAGACGGGCAAGAACTAGAGCAGGCCCGCGCCTTTGCCAGCAAAGCTGCCGAACAGGCCGCCCGTATCGCTGCCATCATCGCCTTGTTCAACAACCCCCAAGCGGTGGCGGTTGACGTACTGGCAATGGACGGTGCCATCGGGCTGGTGAACTTCTACCTGACCGAACATGTGCGCCTGATGGGCACCGGCAAACAGGCACAGACAGACAAGCGGTTGCGCGCGTTGTGGGATTGGATGCAGGAGCAGGGGGCAATTGTTCAACAAAAAGACATCTTGCAGCGATGCCCGAATCCAATCCGCAAGCTGAAAGCCCAAGGCATCAAGCCCCTGTTAGAACAGTTGGGGCAGCGTGGGTATATCCGCGCGCTGGGTGCTGGCTGGGAGGTGCGCCATGTTGATTGACATGGAAGCTGTACGAACAGCCGCAAAAAACAATACTGTTACCCCTTGCTACCCTGCTAATCCTGCTAACGGGAAGCATGGGGAAATTAGCAACGTTAGCAAGGTAGCAGGGGGTAGCAATGCACTGCCGCCTGACCCCGGCATGGCCCAACTGCTGGCGCTGGCAATGGCCTACTGTGACCGCACGGGCGCAAGCGACAAGGCCCGCGCAGATTGGCGCAGTGACATACAGGCCACCTCGCCCGGTCAACGTGAGGGACTGGCGGCCTACCTTCGGGGGCCACTGGCAAAGTTGGTGCCCACGGCCCCGGCCAGCACCACATGGCGCAAAGCCGCCAAGCCACTACCCAAGTTCCACCGTGCCCAGCCTTGGAAAGCCATAGATCGTGCGTTCCAAGCCCACTACTGGCAGTGCCCAGACTGCAAAGTGGCAGGCCGCACCGGTGGCCCGCTGTGCCCCCAAGGCCAGCCATTGAAAGACGCCGTGGATCAGGCATTTGACGCCGCCTAGCCCACCTGCTGGCGCTGCCTGACACCCAGCGCCAGCCACCCCCACCCAAGACCGAAAAAACGACCGTATCAAAGACCGAAGAACGTCCAAAAACTGACAAACCAAGGTAAACACCATGTCACTGACCATTGCAGAAACCAGCACCACCGACTACACCCCACCCGAAGCGGGCACCTTTACCGCCCGGCTGGCTAGCCTGATCGACTTGGGCACCCAGACCAGCGTTTGGGAGGGAGAGGAAAAACGCGCTCACAAGGTGCTGCTGTCTTTTGAAATCACCGACCCCGACAACCGCCGCAGCGATGGCAGCCCCCACACCATCAGCAAACGCTTTACAGCCAGCCTGCACGCCAAGGCGGGCCTGCGCAAGTTCTTGGAGAGCTGGCGCGGCAAACCCTTCACCCCCGAAGAACTGGCAGGCTTTGACCTCAAGAATGTGCTGGGGCTGGCCTGTCTGGTGGGTGTGGTGCATGAAACCAAGGGCGACAAGACCTATGCCAACTTGGCCAGCGTAATGAAGCTGCCCAAGGGGATGCCTGCTGGTGCTGGTGAACTCAACCCGGTGGCCTTCGATCTGGCTGCACCTGATTGGCAGGTCTTTGCGGGCCTGTCCTCACGCCTGCAAGGGCAGATTGCAGATAGCCCCGAGTACCAAGCCATCCCTAACAAGCCCAAGGTGATCAGCGTGGGCAGTCCTGCCCCTGCCCCAGCGCCAGCCTCTACGCGCTCTGCTATGGCCCCTGTAGCGCCTGCTGCCGCCCAGTCCGCACCTCCGGCCCATGCCACCGAGTTTGCGCCCTTTGACCCCGATATGGACATCCCCTTCTAAGGAGCACGCACCATGAATCTGTTTATCGACATCGAGACCGTGCCCAGCCAACACCCTGATGCACTGGCTACCGTGGCCCTCAACATCCGGCCACCGGGCACCTTGAAGAAGGCCGAATCCATCGCTGCATGGTGGGCGAATGAGGCAGACCAAGCCACACAAGAGGCATGGCGCAAGCAAGCCTTAGACGGTGGCACCCAAGGCGAAATCATCAGCATTGCCTGCACTGATGGTGATGGCCGGGACTGGGTGGCTTGCCGTGCCCAAGGGGGCGACACTGAGGCCGTGCTGTTGCAGTCTTTCATCGACATGGTGGAAGGCTGGACGCAAGCCGAGGCGGTGCAGGTGGCTGGCCGGGCCAGTGCCTTCCCGGTGGATGACCACTTCCCGGTAGCCCATAACGCGGCCTTTGATCTGGGGTTCCTGTGGCGCCGGTGCGTGGTGCATGGGGTACGCATCCCCAAGTGGTTGCGGGGGCCGATGGCACGCGCTGGCTGGGACTACGGCGACACCATGCAGGTGTGGGCAGGGTACGGCAAGTTCATCGGCCTAGACGCCCTGTGCAGTGCGCTGGGGCTGCCCAGTCCCAAGGCCGATGGCATGGATGGCAGCCAAGTCTTTGACCGCTGGCTGGCTGGGGACTGCGATGCCATTGCCCGCTACAACCTGCAAGATGCCCAGGCCGTAGCTGCTGTTTGGCATCGACTGCAATTGGTAGGAGCTGTCTGATGGGTGGCATGTCTCGCAACAAAGGCAAGTGCGGCGAGCGTGAGCTGGCCCGCCTGCTGTCTGATCTGACTGGCTACCCCGTTGCCCGCCGGGTACGCAACCTTGCTGGAGAGGATGACCTGCAAGGGCTGCCCGGATGGTCTATCGAGTGCAAGCGGTATGCCGCTATCACCCCGGCCCTCATCGCTGGCTGGTGGGCACAGGCACAGCGGCAGGCCCAAACCATTGGTCAAATGCCGGTGCTGTTCTACCGTGCTGATCGTGGCGACTGGATGGCCGTGTGGCCCGTCTGCCTGCACATTGGAGGCACCGACACCACCGACCACCTGACCGCTACACCGTCAACGTGGTGGGCGATGACAGGGGATGCTGTGTAGATTGAAAAGGTACTCCGACAGCTTTTCCCAGTGCGGGTAATCCGAGCCCCATGCAGGGTGTAGTCAATCCTTATAAAAGTTACTGACAACTGTTCCAGTTAGCCCATGCCAAAAGCCACCAGCGCCAGCGCACGCCATTCGAGAAATGCCGCCATGCGGGCCGACCGTGCCCGTGGCTGGAGTTATCGCAAACTGGCTCAAGTGCATGGCGTCTCGCTGGCGCTGGCCTACCGATTGGCCCGTGATGTTCACATGGTGCTGCACAGCCCGTGGCACCGTGCCAGACTGCCCAAGGAAGCACCGCAGCCTGCGTACCTAGAAGACATTGCATGTCGCTACAAGTGGGTGCTATACGCCAGCCACCGCAATAGCCCACCTTGACCACCAGCCCGGCCCAGTGCCGGGTTCTTACTTTTGGGGCCGCATGACCGTTAACAGAAGCGCCCAAACACCACCACACTTCAAACCCAAAGCGGGGGAACAAAACGAAACGGGGGAACAAATGGGGGAACAAATCGCACTTTTTGCGCTTTCTTCATTGGGGAATTCAATTCCAATCGCGTGATTTTCTGAATCAACGGGTTTTTTCATGGGCCATTTTGCCCGGTCGGCTCTTGTCTTCCAAGAAGCATGGAGATTCCTGCCCAAAGGCTCCCCGCCATAGCAGGTGCCTTTGAAGCCGTGCCGCTACCCAGTCCAGTTAAGCCAGGGTGTAGGCTGTTTTGACCGTGGTGTAAAACTCTTGTGCATAGCGGCCCTGCTCTCGGGGGCCATAGCTGGAGCCTTTGCGTCCACCAAACGGCACATGGTAGTCCACCCCTGCCGTGGGCAGATTGACCATCACCATGCCCGCTTGGCTGTGGCGCTTGAAATGGCTAGCGTACTTCAAACTGGTGGTGGCAATGCCAGCCGATAGGCCAAATGGCGAGTCATTGGCCATGTGCAGAGCTTCCTCGTAATCCTTGACGCGGGCTACACTGACCACTGGGCCAAAGACCTCTTCCCGGTTGATACGCATACCCGCCTCGGTATCTACAAACAGTGTAGGGGCCATGTAGTAGCCCTCTTTGCCACTGCCACTGCCACTGTGGCAGGCCACACGGGTGCCACCGGCTGCCAGCAAAGCACCCTCGGCCTTGGCAATTTCCACATAACCAAGGTTCTGCTCCAATTGGGCCTGACTGACAACGGGGCCGATATCCGTGCCGGTAGCGCGGGCATCACCCACCCGCAGTTGGGCCATGCGTGTTTGCAATGCTTGAATAAAAGCCGGGTAGATTTTGTCGGTCACAATCAAGCGACTAGAGGCCGTGCAACGTTGCCCAGTGGAATAAAAGCCACTTTGCACCGACAGCTCCACCGCCTGGGCCAGGTCGGCATCATCGAGCACGACCTGTGGGTTTTTGCCGCCCATCTCCAGTTGTACCTTCTTGCCACTGTGCACGCAGGCTTGGGCGATGCCTCGGCCCACGCCCACAGATCCCGTAAAGCTGATCGCAGCCACATCGGGGTGCTGCACCAGCGCATCGCCTATCACCCGCCCCCGCCCCATGACCAGGTTGAATACGCCTGCGGGTAAGCCACTGCGGTGAATGATGTCTGCCAGCGCCCAAGCACACCCAGGCACCAACTCGGCGGGCTTAAAAACCACACAATTACCAAAGGCCAATGCTGGAGCAATTTTCCAAGCAGGAATAGCGATCGGGAAGTTCCAAGGGGTGATCAAGCCAACTACGCCTATAGGCTCGCGGGTGATCTCGACACCAATGCCCGGACGTACGGATGGCAGGGTCTCACCAGACAGGCGCAAACACTCACCCGCAAAAAACTTGAATATTTGACCGGCACGGGCCACCTCGCCCATAGCTTCAGGGCGGGTTTTGCCTTCTTCGCGGGCCAACAATTCGCCCAGTTCTTCTTTGCGTGCCAGAATTTCGCTGCCGATTTTGTCCAGTGCATCGTGGCGTGCCTGTATGCCAGACAACGCCCATGCAGGAAAGGCGGCGCTGGCTGCAGCCACGGCTGCCTGCACATCTTCGGCCCCACCTTGGGCATATTCGCCAATGGTGTCAGACAGATCGCTGGGGTTGATATTCGGGCTGTAGGCAATGGCGGCCGTCCACTGGCCGTTGATAAGGTTGTCGTAGCGGGACATAGGGGCTCCGTGTGCTGCAAGCGCCGAGGGCTGGCCCCGGCAGAGGATGGGTAAAAGGTCTGGTCAGCGCACCATGCAAGGGCGCTTGTTGTCAAATGTCCAGCCGGGCATCAGGTACTGCATGGCCACGGCGTCGTTGCGCGCCCCCAAGCCATGCTCCAAATACAAGGCATGGGCGCGTTGCAAAGCAGCCCGGTCTACGGTCACGCCCAAACCGGGGGTCTGGGGCACTTCGACAAAACCACCTTGGATTTGCAGTGGGTTCTGCGTCAGGTATTGGCCGTCTTGCCAGATCCAGTGGGTATCAATGGCGGTGACCTTGCCGGGTACAGCAGCGGCCACATGGGTGAACATAGCCAGCGAGATGTCAAAATGGTTGTTGGAATGTGAACCCCAGGTCAGCCCCCAATCGTGGCAAGTTTGGCCCACACGCACCGAGCCAGCCATTGTCCAGAAGTGTGGATCGGCCAGCGGAATATCCACCGACTGCAAGGACAGGGCATGGGCCATCTGACGCCAATCGGTAGCAACCATGTTGGTAGCGGTAGGCAAGCCCGTGGCACGGCGAAACTCAGCCATGATCTCGCGGCCAGAGAAGCCGCCCTCGGCACCACAAGGGTCTTCGGCATAGGCCAACACGCCATGCATGTCGCGCATCAGGCGAATAGCATCTTTGAGCAGCCAACCGCCGTTAGGGTCGAGGGTGACACGCGCCTGAGGAAACCGGCGAGCCAACGCCGTGACAGCTTCTACTTCTTGTTCACCGGCCAATACGCCCCCCTTGAGCTTGAAGTCATTGAAGCCATAACGGGCATAAGCGGCTTCGGCCTGGCGCACAATGGCCTCAGGGGTCATGGCGGTCATGTGGCGCACCTGTGTCCAGTCGTCACCGCCGGTCTGATCTTGACCAGGCTGGAGGTAAGGCAGGTCTGTCTGGCTGCTGGGGCCCACAAAAAACAAATAGCCCAGCATTTCTACACGGTCACGTTGTTGGCCTTCACCCAGCAGGGCCGCCACAGGCACGCCCAAATGCTGGCCTAACAGATCCAGCAGACAGGACTCTATGGCCGTCACGGCATGGACACCAATGCGCAAGTCAAAGGTTTGCAAACCCCGCCCTCCAGGATCACGGCCTGCCAGGGCTTGTCGTACCTGTTGCAACAAGTGCAGGTGTTGTCCGATGGAGCGGCCCATCAGTAAGCTTTTACTGTCTTCCAGTGCCTGACGAATGCTTTCGCCACCGGGCACCTCGCCCACGCCCGTATGGCCTGCGCTGTCATGGATCAGCACAATGTTGCGCGTGAAGTAGGGTGCATGTGCACCGCTGAGGTTCATCAGCATACTGTCACGGCCCGCAACGGGAATGACTTCAATTTGGGTGATAGTGGGGGTCAGGCAAGACATAAGAAGGGGTTCTGCAAGATGTGGAACAAGGGGTGGGGAGCGGCTATTGGGCAGCAGACCAAGGCACCTCGGCCACAGGAGCGCCGGTGGCCATGAACTGCTCTAAATTGCGCAAAGTCAGGTCGGCCATAGCACGCCGGGTTTCCAAGGTGCCGCTGGCAATGTGGGGAGCCAATACCACGTTGTCCAGCGCCAACAGCGCCGGAAGGGGGTAGGGTTCATGCTCGAACACATCCAAACCCGCCCCGGCAATGCGGCCCTCTTGCAAAGCGGATACCAGTGCAGCCTCGTCCAGAACGTTGCCGCGTGCCACGTTGATCAGAAAACCCCGTGGCCCCAAAGCATCCAGTACCTCTGCATTGACGAGGTGGTGCGTACCATCGCCCCCAGTGGCTGTAATGACCAAAAAATCGGCCCAACGGGCCAGCTCCAACAGGGATGGCTGATAGAGATAGGGCGAATCTGCCAGTGGACGGCGATTGTGGTACGCCACCGGCATGTCAAAGCCACTGGCACGGCGGGCCACGGTGCTGCCAATACGACCCATTCCCAAGATACCTAAACGTTTGCCACTGACACGGCTCTGGAGGCCAAAACGCTGCTGACTCCAATGGCCCTGACGCACAAAACGGTCGGCAGCAGACAAGCCACGGGCCGCATCCAAGAGCAGTGCCAAGGCCATGTCGGCCACGCAATCATCCAACACGCCTGGGGTGTAGCCCACACGCACACCACGGCGCAATAAGGCCTCTTTGTTTAATGCGTCAAAGCCTACGCCAAAACTGCTGACAAACCGAAGCCGGGGCAGGGCATCCACCACCCAAGCAGGCACACCCATCGCGGCAGAGGTGACCAGGTATTCAAACTGCGCACCCTGCTCTGCCAAGAACTGCTGCGGGTCGGCCTGCTCAGACAGAAGATGCACGTCATAAATCTGCGCCAGTTCGGTATCAAGCTGGGGCAGCGGCATCTTGCCGTACTGGAGGATGCGGGGTCGGGAGTGCGCCATGCCGGAGGCTCCTTGCGGTGGTTCGATATTTGGAAAGGGGCTAGACAGGGCTGGCCTGTCCAGGGTCAGTCGGCTGTGATTTTTCGGGTCTGGATGAGCTGCTTCCAGCGTTCCGACTCCTTGGCCTGGAAGCGGGTGAACTCTTCTGGGCTGTTGCCCACAATTTCCAACCCCTGCTCTACCAAGCGGCGTTTGATATCGGGCTGTTGAACCGCCGCAATGGCGGCCTTGACCAACTTGGCTTTGACATCGGCAGGCAGTCCTTTGGGGGCAGCCATGCCCTGCCAAGAGTAGATGTCAGCCCCCTTGATGCCGGACTCACCCAAGGTGGGCACGTCTGGCAATACTGGGGAACGTTGGGTGCCCGTGATCGCAATGGCGTGCAATTTTCCGCTGCGCAGATGGGACAGCACCGCATTGACGTTTTGGAATGAAAAGTCCACCTGCCCACCGAGCAAATCGGTAATGGCTGGGGCGCCCCCCTTATAGGGCACATGCATGCCTTCTGTGCCCGTTTGTTGCCAGAACAATTCGGCGGCCAGATGGTCGGAAGAGCCATTGCCCGAGCTGGCAAAGCTCAGTTGCCCAGGGTGGGCCTTGAGCGTGGCAATGACTTCGGCCACGGTGCGGGCTTTCTGGCGGGGGCTGGCTACCAGCACATTGGGTGCCTGAACGGGAATGGTGATGTAATCAAAATCCCTAGCGGCGTCATAGGGAACGCTCTTGACCAGGTGCGGCGTGACCACAAACGGCCCCAAGGACGCTACCAGCAATGTGTAGCCATCGGCTGGAGCGCGCTTGACGGCCCCCGCACCAATCGTGCCCGTGGCGCCAGGACGGTTGTCCACCACAAAAGGCTTGCCCAATTGTTCCCCCATGCTTTGGGCCAAAGCGCGGGCCACGGTGTCGGTAGAGCCGCCCGCCGGAAAAGGCACGATGATGTTGACGGCTTTTTCTGGCCAGCCGCCCGCAGCCTGGGCCGTCAGTGCCAATGCGGCACCCCATGCGATCAGTAGCTTTTTCATATAGTTGTCTCCTCCAACAGCGGTTTTACTGTGCGCCCAAAGAGGCGATCAGGCTAGCCAACTCTTCAACCTCGTGGGGCTGGAGATCAGCCAAGGGCGTGCGCACCGGGCCCGCATCGTGGCCCACAATCTTGGCACCGGCCTTGATGATGCTGACGGCGTAGCCTGCACTGCGGTTGCGGATCTTCAAGTAAGGCATAAAGAAGTCCTTGAGCAAACGGTGCTGGGTAGCATGGTCGTCCGTGCGTACGGCCTCATAAAACTCCATAGCCGTCTTGGGAATGAAGTTGAACACGGCAGAGGAATACACGGGTGTACCCAACGCTTTGTAAGCGGCGGCATACACTTCAGCGGTGGGCAGGCCACCCAAGTAGGCCAAGCGATCCCCCATCGTCAGGTACATGGCAGACATGGCCTCGATGTCACCCACGCCATCTTTAAAACCGACCAGATTGGGGTTGCGTTCGCACAGCCGGGCCACGGTTTCGGGGGTAAAACGGCTGATGCCACGGTTGTAAATGATGACGCCAAACTGAACGCTCTGGCACACAGCCTCGACGTGGGCGGCCAATCCTTCTTGACTGGCTTCGGTCAGGTAGTGGGGCAGCAGCAAGACGCCATGAGCACCTGCTTTTTCTGCGGCTTGGGCACACTCGATAGCAAAACGTGTAGAGCCACCAGCACCGGCAATGATGGGCACCTTGCCACGGCAGGTATCCACCGCCGTTTGGATGATGCTGGGGTATTCGCTAGAGGTCAGTGAGAAGAACTCCCCAGTGCCGCCAGCAGCAAACAAGGCGCTGGCACCATAAGGGGCCAACCACTCCAGCCGGGCTGCATAGCCCTTGGCGTCGAAGTTGCCATCGCTATCAAAGTCCGTCACAGGAAAGGACAGCAGGCCGGAGCTCATCACATCTTTAAGGTCTTGGGGTGTCATGGTGTATGCAGGAAGTAAAAAAAGAATGGTGAATAGGGGGTCGCTGGAGGCGCAACCACGGCTTAATCGAGCTTGAGGCCCACTTCCTGCACCACCTTGTGCCAGCGTTGGCGCTCGGTGCTGATAAAGCGGGCGGTTTCGGCGGGGGTCATGGTGACTACTTCGGCGCCCTGGCTGCTCAAGCGCGAACGCACTTCGGGGCTGCGAATGGCGGCCACCAGTGCATCGTGCAGGCGCTGCACCACAGCCTCGGGGGTCTTGGACGGCACGATCACGCCCTGCCAAGTGCCCGTCTCAAAACCAGGCACGCCCTGCTCCGCAATGGTGGGAACATTGGCGGCCAAGGGCATTCGGGTGCCCTTGGAGAGCCCCAGCAGCTTGAGCTTGCCGCTTTGCACATGGGGGTAAGTAGCCAACATGCCGTTCATGAGCACTTGGGTCTGGCCTGCCACGGTGTCCTGCACCGATTGCACCCCCCCTTTGTAGGGGATGTATTCCCATTTCGCCCCCGTGCTGCGGGCCAGCTCTACACCTGCTAAGTGGGGGGCACTACCAGTCGCAGTGACAGCAAAGTTGAGCGGCTGCTTTTTAGACAGTGCCACCAGTTCTTGTAGATTGTTGGCAGGCACCGAGGGATGTACCACCAGCAAATGGGGCGAATAAGCCAACATGGCGGTGCCACGCAGATCTTTGCCCAAATCAAAGGGCAATTGGGTGTAGAGCGATGGCGAGATAGCCAAAGCCCCTAAGTCACACAACAACAGGGTATGCCCATCGGCAGGGGACTTGGCAACAAAATCGGCCCCCAGATTGCCATTGGCGCCTGCCTTGTTTTCAATGATGACCGGCTGCTTGAGTTGCTGTGACAGCAGCGGGCCAATAGTGCGGGCAATGATGTCAGAACTCCCCCCCGGTGGGTAGGGCACCACAATGCGCAGGGTCTTGGTAGGCCAGTTTCCTGGGTTCTGGGCCAGCGCGCCACCACAGGCCACCAGCATGGTGGCTGCACAAGCAGCGCGAAGGAATTGTTGTCGTTGCATAGGCTTGTCTCCAGAATTTAAGTTGTAGGTTGTCATACAACTTGGATGTATTGTGGCCTGCGTTTGCTGGCTGCTGTCTCAGTAATAACCCTAGGTGTTGGGCACGGCGTGGTGTGCGGGTCAGGTGCGGGAAGCCGCCAACCCACTGATTTGCTGTGCCAAACGCAACCGCTCGCGGCTGTTGGTCAGATGGATGCGTATTGCAGCGCGGGCCGACTCCGCATCTTGGCGCTCTATGGCACGCAAAATTTCATCATGCTCCCGGTTGACGCGGGGCAGATAATCAGGGTCTCGCTGGGGCTGCGAAACGATGCGTTTGCGGGGAATAAGCAATGCGCCAAAGTGGCGCAGAATGTCGGCAAAATAAGGGTTGCCCGTAGCCTCTGCAATGCGAATATGAAAAGTGAAGTCGTGGGCCACCGTGTCTTCACCGCGCTGAAAAGCCTGCTCAAAAGCAGACAAGGCCGCCCTGATACCCTCAAGCTGGTCTGGAGTGCGTCGCAACGCAGCCAATCCCGCACTTTCAGTTTCTAGGCCAATGCGCAACTCCAGCACGGCCATCACATCTACCGAGGCACTGAGTTCTTCTGCATTCAGAGACAACGTGGGAGCCGCCTGCGAAGCACGCACAAACGTGCCAATGCCGTGGCGCGTCTCGGCCAAGCCAGCGGCCTGCAAACGTGACAGCGCCTCTCGCACCACGGTACGACTGACCTCGTAGGTGCGCACCAAGGCCGACTCGGTCGGTAACTTGTCTCCCTCGTTGAGCAAACCGTTGCGAATTTTGCTTGAGTATTCCTCAAACAGCAGGGTAGCCAAATTGCGCCCACTGTGCCCAGATTTGCCACGCAAAGGCAAATGGCTAGGCTGCGTGACGGAGGGAAACCCCTTTGTAGAACTTTCCATACCAGCAATGATAATCTGTTTATGTTGTATGACAACATATCATTAAACTCCAGATTGAGTGCCTATTCACCCCAGCGCAAAACCCTATGCCCATGACCTCCTGACCCGCAACAGGTATCCTTGAAAGCATGGCTCTCCTCATGGACTCCTTTTTCCGTGCCTTGGCATACTGCATGCTGCCCCGTGTGATAGCGTGGTCTGTCTTGCCACTGGCTTTGATGGTCATATTGGCGCTAGGCGGAGGCTACTTTTATTGGGGTAGTGCCATAGCGGCCATGTCTGCGGCACTAGAGGCCAGCACTTGGCTGGCTCCGCTATGGGCTTGGCTGCAACAACAAGGACTCCACAACGCCACAGGCGTGTTGGCCCCCGTGCTGGTGGTGGTGCTGCTTACCCCGTTGATCGTGCTGGTGTCCCTTTTGGCGGTCGCTTTTCTCATGACGCCCATGCTGGTCTCCTTGGTAGGACAAAGGCGTTTCCCAACCTTGGAGCGCCAACACGGGGGCTCATTTCTGCACAGCGTGGTCTGGTCTCTAGGCTCCACCCTGGTGGCACTGGTGGTGCTGTTGCTGTCCATGCCCCTGTGGTTGATTCCGCCACTGGTGCTGATTTTGCCGCCCCTGATCTGGGGCTGGCTGACCTACCGGGTCATGGCCTTTGATGCGTTGGCAGAACACGCCAGCAAAGCCGAATGCGAAGAACTGCTGCGGCGCCACCGCATGACATTGCTGCTGATGGGAGTAGTCTGTGGCTACCTCGGGGCAGCACCAGCCATTGTCTGGGCTTCGGGGGTGCTGTTTGTGGCAGCCTTCTTTATCTTGGTGCCTTTGGCTATCTGGATTTACGCACTGGTGTTTGCCTTTTCGTCATTGTGGTTTGTGCACTTTTGTCTGGCAGCACTGCAACAATTGCGGGCCGAGCAGCCATCCCCTGTGCCAGACGTGCAGCCGCCCGTGGTGACCTGCCCCCCCGAGAGCACACAACAGCTGCCTCCCCCCGTTTCCTGAAAGAGCAACCCCCATGCAAAAATTTGGTCTCATCATCGTTGGCGATGAAATCCTCTCGGGCAAGCGTGCTGACAAGCATCTGGGCAAAGTCATCGAACTGCTGGCAGCGCGTGGACTGTCCCTGTCTTATGCCGAGTATGTAGGAGACGACCCCGACCGCATCACCGCTACTTTGGCGCGGGCCTTTGCGTCAGGCGACGTGGTGTTCAGCACTGGCGGCATTGGCGCCACCCCCGACGACCACACCCGCCAATGCGCTGCCCGCGCCTTGGGCGTAGCACTGGAGTTGCACCCACAAGCAGCCGCCCTGATCCGCGAACGCATACAAGACACAGCCCAAGAGCAGGGAGTGCCATTCGAGCCAGAACGCCCCGACAACATACAACGCCTGCAAATGGGCGTGTTTCCGGTGGGCGCCCGCATCATTCCCAATCCATACAACAAAATTCCGGGTTTCAGTTGCAGCGTGCCCAGCGGTGGTGCAGTGCATTTTGTGCCCGGCTTTCCAGTCATGGCATGGCCGATGGTGGAATGGGTGCTAGAACAGCAATACCACCACCTGTTCCACCAAGCACCACAAACCGAGCATTCTGTGCTCGTCTATGGTGCGATAGAAGCCACTCTGACACCTATGATGGAACAGATCGAACAGGCCCATCCTGAAGTGCGCGTGTTCAGTCTCCCCAGTGTGGATCACCCCGTACATGGGCGCCATATTGAATTGGGCGTCAAAGGCCCAGCTACCGCCGTACCTGCCGCTTGGGTCGATTTGCGTGCACGACTGCACCAATTTGGTGCCAAATGCAGCCCCGAATTGGTGCGCAATCTCTGAGTATCGTCAAAAGCCGAGTAATGCCCCCACAACGGCCTCGTTGCCTTGGCACGAACAGGCACAATGTGGGTTGTGGCTGGCATGTAATCTGCTTTGACCGGACATATCCATTTTTTCAACGAGCGTTTTTCCAGGAGAACCTGATGGCCAAGACCGTTGCGGACGTGATGAACATGGTGAAAGAAAACGAAGTCAAGTTTGTTGACTTCCGTTTCACCGATACCCGTGGCAAGCAACACCACACCACGGTGCCGGTGTCGCATTTTGATGAAGACAAGTTCTCGTCGGGCCATGCTTTTGATGGCTCCTCCATTGCTGGTTGGAAAGGCATTGAAGCCTCCGACATGCAACTGATCCCCGACCCCAACACTGCCGTGGTAGACCCCTTCTTTGAAGAGCCCACCCTGGTGCTGACCTGTGACGTGATCGAGCCCAGCGATGGCAAGTCGTACGACCGTGACCCCCGCTCCATCGCCAAGCGTGCAGAAGCCTACCTGAAGGCATCTGGTTTGGGCGACACCGCCTTCTTTGGGCCAGAGCCAGAATTCTTCATTTTTGATGGCATCCGTTGGGGCACCGAGCCACACAACACCTTCTACGAAATCGAAGAATACGAAGCCCCTTGGAACACCGGCGCCAAGCTCGACGGCGGCAACCGTGGTCACCGCCCCACCGTCAAGGGCGGCTACTTCCCTGTGCCCCCCGTCGACAGCACGCAAGACATGCGCGCTGAAATGTCTTTGATTCTCGAATCCTTGGGCATTCCAGTCGAAGTGTTCCACCACGAAGTGGCAGGCGCAGGTCAAAACGAAATCGGTACCAAGTTCAGCACGCTGGTAGAGCGCGCCGACTGGACCATGCTGCAAAAGTACGTGATCCACAACGTGGCGAATGCCTACGGCAAGACCGCCACCTTCATGCCCAAGCCCTACCACGGCGACAACGGCTCTGGCATGCACGTTCACCAATCGGTCTGGAAAGACGGCAAAAACCTGTTCGCCGGTGACGGCTATGCGGGCCTGAGCGATTTTGCCCTGTACTACATCGGTGGCATCATCAAGCACGCCCGCGCCCTGAACGCCATCACCAACCCCGGCACCAACAGCTACAAGCGCCTGGTGCCCCACTTTGAAGCCCCCGTCAAGCTGGCCTACTCGGCCAAAAACCGCTCGGCTTCTATCCGTATCCCCTACGTGTCCAACCCCAAGGGTCGCCGCGTCGAGGCCCGCTTCCCCGATCCACTGATGAACCCCTACTTGGGTTTTGCCGCCCTGCTGATGGCGGGTCTGGACGGCGTGGAAAACAAGATCCATCCCGGCGAAGCTGCCACCAAGGACTTGTACCATTTGCCCCCCGAAGAAGACAAGCTGGTGCCTACCGTGTGCCACAGCTTGGATCAAGCACTGGAGCACCTCGACCAAGACCGCGCCTTCCTGACCAAGGGTGGCGTGTTCTCCGACTCCATGCTCGATGCCTACATTGAGCTGAAGATGAGCGAAGTGACCCGCTTCCGCATGGCCGTGCATCCGGTCGAGTACGACATGTACTACTCGCTGTAAACTCTGATGCTGGGCCTTATTGGCCCACATGCAAGACACAAGGCGGTGATATACACCGCCTTTTTTCATGGTCGCACCCTATCATGCACTGCCACGGAACCTGTACGGCTGGCCTACATCCCACCTGCTGTCGGGGTGTCGCGGCGGTTTGTTCGTTGGAGCAGGAGAGTGTTTCGCAGATACTCTGGCGCATACCCCCTGCATGTTCCAGGCGAGAAAATTCATGAAAAAAACACGCTTCATCTGGCTCTCGGGCCTGCTGTTCGCCCTTCTGGGAGCCCCTGTGGTTGCTGGGGCACAGGACCGCATCTACCGTTGTGGCAATGAGTACACCAACAATGCCAACCAAGCCCGTGAGCGCGGCTGCAAACCGGTAGATGGGGGCAATGTCACCGTATTGCAGTCCAACCCCGCCAGCCCACGCAGCAGCACTGCCGCCCCCACCTCCAGCAAACCCGCCCCAGTGGCATCACCGGCTGGTGCCCCCCGCGTAGACAATGGCGAGCAGCGTGCCCGCGACTCAGATGCCCGCGCCATTTTGGAGGCCGAATTGCGCAAAGCCCAAACCCGATTGGCAGACTTGGAAAAAGAATACAACAACGGTGCCCCCGAACGCAATGCACTGGATTTGCGCAACCCCCAACGCTATGCCGAGCGCACCGCAGAACTCAAGGCCCACATTGCCCGCACCGAAAGTGATATCGCAGGCATCCAGCGTGAGATAGGACGGCTCAAATGAAGGCTCCCGCACTGACTGGCCGCTTCCAGTCGCTGGATTTGTTGTCGGTGCTGGTGGCCGTGTTGCGGCCCGATGGTACTGTGCAGTTTGCCAATGCAGCCCTCGAAGATACGGTAGGTTTGTCACGCCGCACCCTCGAAGGCATGGACTTTGCCCAATTCTTCACCTTGCCATCGCTGTTGCAAAATGCACTGGCCGGTAGCTGGGGAGAAGATTTTGCTGCGGTGCGCTTTGATGGCTGCCTCAAACGCTTGCACCAAGAATCGGTGCTGGTGCATGTGAGCGTTGTGCCCGCAGACCACCCTGGTGAAGTGCTGGTCGAATTGTGGCCGCTAGAACAACAAGCCCGCCAAGACCGAGAAGAACGCCTACGCGATCAAGCACAGGCGCACAAAGAACTGATCCGCAATCTGGCACACGAAATCAAAAACCCACTGGGAGGCATTCGGGGAGCCGCGCAGTTGTTGGAAATGGAACTCGACAGCCCCGAGATGACGGAGTACACCCAAGTCATCATCCATGAAGCCGACCGCCTGCAAAGTTTGGTAGATCGGCTGCTGGCCCCACACCGCCACCCCCATCTGGTGGGGGATGTGAACATCCACGAAGTCTGTGAGCGGGTGCGCTCACTGGTGTTGGTGGAGTATCCGCAGGGGCTGAGCATTGAGCAAGACTACGACATCTCGATTCCAGAGTTCCGAGGAGACCGAGCGCAACTGATCCAAGCCGTGCTCAATGTGGTGCAAAACGCAGCACAGGCACTGGTGCCACAGATGGCACAGAGCAACGCGCGCATCATGTTGCGCACCCGGGTGGCCCGGCAAGTCACCTTGGGGCGCGAGCGTTACAAGCTGGCATTGGAATTGCATGTCATAGACAACGGGCCAGGCGTGCCCGATGCCATACGGGAGCGGATCTTCTATCCCCTGGTGTCGGGACGGGATGGCGGGTCGGGGTTGGGCCTGACGTTGGCACAAACCTTTGTGCAGCGCCACCACGGCATGATCGAGTGCGATAGCGCACCCGGTCGCACCGACTTCCGCATCCTGATTCCTTTGCCCTAAGGATATATAACCGGCAACCAGTGAGACACAACACCCATGAAGCCGATCTGGATAGTAGATGACGACCCCTCGATCCGCTTTGTGCTAGAAAAAGCACTGGCGCGTGACAACCTGCCCACCCGCAGTTTCACCAACCCACGCGAAGTGCTAGATGCCTTGGCCGACATTGGGGCCGGTGACGCATCCCAGCCAGGGCCACAAGTGCTGGTCAGTGACATTCGCATGCCCGGTGGCTCTGGGCTGCAATTGTTGGAAAAAGTCCATGCCTTGCAACCGGCACTGCCGGTGATCATCATGACGGCCTATTCCGATCTGGACAGCGCCGTCTCCGCCTTTCAGCGCGGTGCGTTCGAGTACCTGCCCAAGCCGTTTGATCTGCCCAAAGCAGTCGAGCTGATCCGTCGGGCTGTGCAAGAGAGCCAGCGCGAAAGCGTGGCCCAAGACAGCCCCGCTGCTGCGGCGGAGATGTTGGGCCAAGCCCCGGCCATGCAAGACGTGTTTCGTGCCATTGGCCGCCTGAGCCAAAGCATGGTCACAGTGCTCATCACCGGCGAATCCGGCTCGGGCAAAGAGCTGGTCGCACGCGCCCTGCACAAACATTCGCCCTGCGCCAATGGGCCATTTGTCGCCATCAATACAGCGGCCATCCCCAAGGATTTGTTGGAATCCGAATTGTTCGGCCATGAGCGCGGCGCTTTTACCGGCGCACAAACACAGCGCCGGGGCCGTTTTGAACAGGCGGAGGGCGGCACGCTGTTTTTGGATGAAATCGGCGATATGCCGTTTGATTTGCAAACCCGCTTGCTGCGCGTGCTGTCAGATGGGCAGTTTTACCGCGTGGGTGGGCACAGCGCCGTCAAAGCCCATGTGCGTGTCATTGCCGCCACCCACCAAAATCTGGAGCAGCGGGTCAAGGACGGTGCCTTCCGTGAGGACTTGTTCCATCGGCTCAATGTGATCCGGCTGCGGCTGCCAGCCCTGCGCGAGCGCCCCGAAGACGTGCCCATGCTCACGCGCCATTTTTTGCAGCAAAGTGCGCGCCAATTGGGGGTGGAGCCCAAGCGCATTGCAGATGCTGCACTGGCCCGGCTGGCACAGTTTGCCTTTCCAGGCAATGTGCGCCAACTAGAAAATATTTGCCATTGGCTCACAGTCATGGCACCGGCCCAAGTCATTTCTGTGCAGGATTTGCCTCCAGAAGTGCTGGAGGCGCCACCACCACAGCCCCCCATTTTGCCTTTGGCACAACCCTCGCTACAGGCCACCAGCATGATGGCTGGATCTGGCATTACCACCGCTGGGTCTGCCCCACCCGCTTGGCCCACCCCAGCGGCAGGCACAGGGCCAGAGTTGGCCGTTCACAGTGGGTGGGAAGCCCCTCTGGAGGCCGAAGCCCAATTGCTGCTGGCCAGTGGGCAGTCAGATGTCTGGGATGTATTGACGCGCCGCTTTGAGTCCCGACTCATCGCGGCAGCCTTGGCTGCCACACATGGCCGCCGCATGGAGGCTGCGCAACGTTTGGGCATTGGGCGCAACACGATCACCCGCAAAATCCAAGAGTTGGGCCTCGATGCCCATGAAGACTAGCACGGCAACGCTGGCCCTCAACCCAAAGTCACGACCACTGGAGCATGGTCACTGGGTTGCGGTTTTTTGCGAGGCGTGCGGTCGATGGTGCAAGCAGTGACCGTATGGCGCAATGCTGCACTGACCAAAATATGGTCAATGCGCAAGCCACGGTTCTTCTGAAAACCCAACATCCGGTAATCCCACCAAGAAAAGCTTCTCTCGGGCTGCTCGAACAGACGAAAGGCGTCGTGTAGATCCAAATCGAGCAAGGCTTGGAATTGCCCCCGTTCCTCCACGGTGTGGTGGATGCTACCGCGCAGGCCTTCGGGATCATGAGAGTCGCGGTCTTGCGGGGCAATATTAAAGTCACCCAGCAGCACCAACCGCTGGTGGCAAGCCAGCTCAGCAGCCACCCAAGCATGCAAAGCAGAAAGCCAGCGCATCTTGTAGGCAAACTTATCGGTGCCAGGTGCTTGCCCGTTGACAAAATAACCATTGATCAACCGCACTGGCCCCTGAGGGGTGTCGAGCGTGGCGGCAATGGTGCGGGCCTGTTCATCGGCCAAACCGGGAATATTGCGCACCACCTCCAGCACCGGACTGCGCGTGAGCCAGGCCACACCGTTGTAGGTTTTTTGGCCGTGAACTACCGCGTGGTAGCCTGCCGCTTCTAAGGCAGCGAAAGGAAATCTCTCCTCCACCAGTTTGAGCTCTTGCAAACCAAGGGCATCGACAGGGTTGCTGGCCAACCAGTCCAACACCTGCGGCAAACGGACAGAGAGAGAGTTGACGTTCCAAGTAGCGATTTGCATTGCCAACTTTGCTTTGCGCTCAGAGCACATCGCTGGCAAAGTCGGCCAACCGCGAACGCTCACCACGGGCCAACGTGATATGACCGCTGTGTGGCCAGCCCTTGAAACGATCTACCGTGAAAGTCAGGCCCGAAGAGCCTTCCGTCAGGTAGGGCGTATCAATCTGCGCCAAATTGCCCATGCAGACAATTTTGGTGCCTGGCCCAGCACGCGTAATCAGCGTTTTGAGCTGCTTAGGGGTCAGGTTTTGTGCCTCGTCGATGATGACGTACTTGTTCATGAACGTGCGCCCACGCATAAAGTTCATGCTCTTGATCTTGATACGACTGCGAATTAATTCATTCGTGGCAGCACGGCCCCACTCGCCGGGGTTGCCCCCCTCACCTTTGGCTAAAAACTCGAGGTTATCGTCCAAGGCACCCATCCACGGCCCCATTTTTTCTTCTTCGGTGCCAGGCAAGAAACCAATATCTTCGCCCACACTCACCGTAGCACGGGTCATGATGATTTCGGTATAGCGGCGCTCATCCAGCACTTGGGTCAGGCCAGCGGCCAAGGCCATCAAGGTCTTGCCCGTGCCTGCCGTGCCAGTGAGCGTGACCAAATCGACCTCTGGATCCATGAGCAGGTTGAGGGCAAAGTTTTGCTCGCGGTTGCGACTGTTGACACCCCACACCGCATTTTTGGCATGGGCATAGTCTTTAAGCGTACGCAACACGGCAGTTTTGTCGCGGATTTCGGTAACGCGCGCATACAGACTGGGCTCGCCGGGGGCTTCAAAATAGACAAACTGGTTGATCATCCACTGCGCTACGATCGGGCCACTGATGCGATAGAAAGTATTCGGGCCGCTCTGCCAGCTCTCTACCGCCTTGCCGTGGCGGCTCCAGAAGTCGGCAGGCAGCGCCAAAGCGCCTGAATAGAGCAGGTCATCATCATCGAGTGCTTTGTCGTTCTGGTAGTCTTCAGCAGGCAAGCCCAACGCACGGGCCTTGACACGCATGTTGATGTCTTTGGAGACCAACACCACTTCGCGCGGAGCATGCAACTTGCGCAGTGCCTCCACCACACCCAAGATTTGGTTGTCTGCTTTGCCCTGAGGCAAGCTGGTAGGCAGTTGGTAGTCCAACGCCGAAGTCTGGAAATACAAATGCCCAGTGGCCCCACGCTGGCCGGTAGAGTCGAGCTTAAGCCCCTGGCCGATGTCGGCACCTTGGGTGGCAGCCAAAGCATCCAGCGACCGGCTGACCTGGCGACCATTGCGCGCCACTTCGGTCATGCCCTTCTTGTGGGCATCCAGCTCTTCGAGCACGATCATCGGCAGATAGATATCGTGTTCTTCAAAACGGAACAAGCTGGTCGGGTCGTGCAGCAACACATTGGTGTCGAGCACAAACAGTTTGGTCGGGCCACTACTGCGGGCCGCCTTGCGTGTCTGATGGCGCTGGCGCTTCTCAGGGGCAACCACCACGGGTGCAGTGGCTGCCATAGGGGTTGCAGGCGCTGTGACCACAGAAACCTCTGGAGACGCCACCACAGATGCCGGTGTTTGCACCAAGGCCGGCGTTGGCACATTGCGGCGGCTACGGGAAGCAGGTGTGGCGATGGCGGTAGCAGCCACAGCAGGAGTGCTCACTGGGGTGGCAGCAGGGCGACGACCACCCTTGCGCGCAACTGGGGCCACCACTGGCGTGTCCGCCACTGCGCTGACAGAAACAACGGTATCTGTGGCTGGGGCAGGGGGGCTTTTGTCGGTGGCACTGGCCTTACGGGCTACAGGCTTGAAGGCCTCGGGAGGCAGTTGGGCGGCACGCCGGGTGGGAGCAGGTGGCAGGGGTGGCATGGGCAAAGACCTCAATCAGGCAGGTTCAGAAAGCAAAAAGCCGCCGGGAAACCCAGGCGGCTTGTCGGTCAGAAAGGAGCTTCGCAGAGTTCAGCGGCATCGGGCCATTATGCACGGCAGCGATGTCGGCAGCATCAGGCCGCTTTTTTCAGCGCCTTGAGTAACTTGACAGCCTTGAGCACTTCTTCGACATGGCCGGGCACCTTCAAACCACGCCATTCGTGGGTCAGGATGCCTTCCTCATTGATCAGGAAAGTGCTGCGCTCAATACCCTTGACCTTTTTGCCATACATGATCTTGTTCTTGACGACACCGAACATGTGGCACATTTTTTCTTCGGTATCGGCAATCAGCTCAAACGGCAGTTCCAGCTTTTCTTTGAACTCGTCATGCGACTTCATGTTGTCACGCGAGACGCCAAACACCGCAGCACCGGCTTTGACAAAGTCTTTGTACTTGTCGCGGAACTGCATCGCCTCGGTGGTGCAGCCGGGCGTGTTGTCTTTGGGGTAAAAATACAGCACCATGACCTGCCCGTGATGCGAGGTGTTGGTCACCTTGATGCCGCCGGTGGCGTTGGCTTCAAATTCGGGAAGGGGCTTGTTGACAACGATCGCCATATAAACTGCAGTCTCTCGGGAGTGTGGTCGTTGGAAGCCGGAGGAACGGATGTATTGTTCTGGATTGCCTCCGACCGCAACCCGGCATTTTACCCCGAAACGGCTTTTGGCCTGTTTTAAGCTGTCTCCAACAGCAACGCGGCCACCACATTGCGGCCTTCACCAGCCAAGATGTTGTAGGTGCGGCAGGCCGCTTGGGTGTCCATCGTTTCCAAGCCGATGCGCCGCTCCATCAGGGGCCGCAGCCAAGCGGGGGGTACAAAACGGTTGCGCACACCGCTACCAAACAAAATCAATTCGACCTCAATGTCTGCCAGAGGGGCAAAGTGTGCCGCCGTCAGGTCTTCAAACCGGGCACAGTCCCAAGGCAAGCGCAAACCATGCGCCCCCAAAATCAGGCTAGAAGTCACTTTGTCCGGCCCTACGCTAATCCATCCGGGGCCGTAGCCGGTAATGCTGTGGATATTGTGGCGGTCGGGCTGAAATTTCATGGTGCTGGCGTACTGCGCCGGGTGGCGCAAGAGAGGACGGAACTGTGGTCAAATTATAGGTTTCACCCTAGCGCCCTGCGTCAGGGTGGGTCTGTGGTCCCCTTGCACCCTCGTCAGCCATGAAATCGATACGCAAATCTGCCAAGCTCGCCAACGTCTGTTACGACATCCGAGGCCCGATCATGGACGCGGCCAAGCAGATGGAAGAAGACGGCCACAAAATCATCAAACTCAACATTGGCAATTTGGCGGTGTTTGGCTTTGATGCCCCCGAAGAAATCCAGCAAGACATGATCCGCAACCTGCCCAACTCGGCAGGCTACTCCGACAGCAAGGGCATCTTTGCCGCACGCAAGGCGGTGATGCACGAGACGCAAAAGCAAGGCGTCAAGGGCGTCACGCTGGATGACATTTATCTGGGCAATGGGGCGTCTGAGCTGATTGCTATGGCTACCAACGCGCTACTCGACACTGGCGACGAGTTGCTGCTGCCTGCTCCCGATTACCCATTGTGGACGGCTTGCACCAGTCTCTCGGGGGGCACCCCAGTGCATTATTTGTGCGACGAAGACAACGGATGGATGCCCAGCCTAGACGACATCCGAGCCAAAGTCACACCCCGCACCAAGGGCATCGTAGTCATTAACCCCAACAACCCCACAGGTGCGCTGTATTCTGACGAACTGCTCAAGGGCATCGTGGCGATTGCGCGTGAGCACAACTTGGTCATTTTTGCCGATGAGGTCTATGACAAGGTGCTCTACGATGGCATTAAACACACGCCATTGGCCAGCCTGAGTGACGATGTGCTCACACTCACCTTTAACTCACTGTCCAAGAGCTACCGCTCTTGCGGCTACCGTGCGGGCTGGTTGGTGGTGTCGGGTGATAAAAAAGCCGCCAAAGACTACATTGAGGGCTTGAACATGCTCTCCAACATGCGCTTGTGCGCCAATGTGCCCGGCCAGTGGGCCATCCAAACAGCACTGGGCGGCTATCAAAGCATCAATGATTTGGTCTGCGAGGGGGGCCGCCTGCGCAAACAGCGCGATTTGGCCCATGCACTCATCACGGCCATTCCGGGGGTCAGTTGCGTCAAGCCGCAGGCGGCGCTGTACATGTTTCCACGCCTCGATCCCAAGGTGTATCCCATTGAAGACGATCAGCAGTTCTTCCTAGAACTGTTGCAGGAGACCAAGGTCATGTTGGTGCAGGGCACGGGCTTTAACTGGCCCAGCCCCGATCACTTTCGTATCGTGTTTCTGCCCCACGAGGCCGATCTGCGTGAGGCCATTGGCCGCGTGGCCAAGTTCTTGGAGCAGTACCGCAAGCGCCACGGCACTGAGTAATTCTTTGGCCGTACAGCACCGCAACTTTTTTAATTAGCACATTACCTTATGAAACCCATTCAAGTTGGCCTGCTGGGCATCGGTACCGTTGGTAGCGGCGTTTTTAACGTACTGCAACGCAACCAAGAAGAAATCAGCCGCCGTGCCGGTTGTGGCATCCAAATCACGATGGTGGCCGATTTGGACGTAGAACGTGCCCAAAGCGTGGTCGGCAACAGCGTGCAGGTGGTCAATGATGCCCGCGCCATCATTGCCAACCCCGATATCGACATCGTGGTCGAATTGATTGGTGGCTACGGCGTAGCCAAGGCACTGGTGCTCGAAGCCATTGCTGCTGGTAAACATGTGGTCACGGCCAACAAGGCGCTGCTGGCCGTGCATGGCACAGAGATTTTTGCTGCCGCCTCAGCCAAGGGCGTGATGGTGGCCTACGAGGCCGCCGTGGCCGGGGGCATCCCTATCATCAAGGCACTGCGCGAAGGCCTGACGGCCAACCGCATCCAATGGCTGGCGGGCATCATCAACGGCACGACCAACTTTATCCTGTCTGAGATGCGCGACAAAGGCCTGGACTTTGACGTGGTGCTCAAAGAGGCGCAACGCTTGGGCTATGCCGAAGCCGACCCCACCTTTGATATTGAAGGCGTGGATGCAGCGCACAAAGCCACGCTGATGAGCGCGATTGCCTTTGGTATTCCGGTGCAGTTTGACAAAGCCTATGTCGAAGGCATTACCAAGCTGGGCGCGGCCGACATCAAATATGCCGAGCAACTGGGCTACCGCATCAAGCTGCTGGGCATCAGCAAGCGCACCGACAAGGGCGTAGAGCTGCGCGTGCATCCCTCTTTGGTACCGGCCAAGCGCCTGATTGCCAATGTGGAAGGCGCAATGAATGCTGTGGTGGTGCATGGCGATGCCGTGGGCACAACGCTCTACTATGGCAAGGGTGCCGGTTCCGAACCTACGGCCAGCGCCGTGATTGCTGATTTGGTCGATATTGCCCGCCTGCATACCGCTGACCCCCACCACCGCGTGCCGCACTTGGCCTTCCAAGCGCACACGCTGGATGCCGCGATGGACAGCCTGCCGGTGCTGCCCATGAGCGAAGTCGTCACCAGCTACTATCTGCGCCTGCGCGTGGCCGACCAAGCCGGTGTATTGGCCCAAGTGACTGGCATTTTGGCCGGTGCAGGCATCAGCATCGATGCCATGCTGCAACGCGAAGCCGACGAAGTGGGCGGCGAAGGCAGCACGCAAACCGACCTCATCATCCTGACGCACGACACGCGCGAAGGCACGATGAACGATGCCATCGCCCAGATGCAGGCCTTGCCCACCGTGCTGGCCCCCATCACCCGTATCCGTAAAGAGGAGTTGAACTGATGTTGTACCTCTCCACGCGCGGCCACCCCGACCGCAAGCACTTCTGCGACATTCTGCTCGAAGGCTTGGCCCCTGATGGCGGCCTGTACCTGCCCGAACACTATCCCCAAGTGGACGATGCCACGCTCGCCCGTTGGCGCACCGTTTACCACAAGCAAGGTTACGCTGAGCTGGCCTTTGAAATTTTGTCGCTCTACATTGACGACATCCCTGCCGACGACCTGCGCGCCCTGTGCCACAAGACCTACACCGCCGCCGTTTTTGGCACGGGCGAGATTGTGCCGCTGCGCCATATCGAAGACAGCCTGTGGCTAGAAGCTCTGTCCAACGGCCCCACACTGGCCTTCAAAGACATGGCCATGCAGTTGCTGGGCAACTTGTTTGAATACGAACTCAAACGCCGGGGCGAACAGCTCAACATTCTGGGCGCCACCAGTGGCGACACCGGCAGTGCCGCAGAACACGCCATGCGTGGCAAAGAAGGTGTGCGCGTCTTCATGACCAGCCCACATGGCCGCATGAGTGCCTTCCAACAGGCACAAATGTTCAGCCTGCAAGACGAGAACATCCACAACATCGCCATTGAAGGCGTGTTTGACGACTGCCAAGACATCGTCAAAGCCGTCAGCAACGACTTGGAGTTCAAGCGCAAATACAAAATTGGCACGGTCAACTCCATCAACTGGGCGCGTTTGTTGGCGCAAGTGGTGTACTACTTTGCCGGTTACATCCAAGCCACCGAGAGCAATACCGAGCAAGTCAGCTTTACCGTGCCCAGCGGCAACTTTGGCAACGTCTGCGCCGGTCATGTGGCCCGGATGATGGGCTTGCCCATCCACACCTTGGTGGTAGCTACCAACGAGAACGATGTGCTGGATGAGTTCTTCCGCACCGGCGTGTACCGTGTGCGCAGCAGTGCCGACACGCACGAGACATCCAGCCCATCGATGGACATCTCCAAAGCCAGCAACTTTGAACGCTTTATTTTTGACCTGCTGGGGCGTGACGGCGCACAGGTGCAGGCTCTGTTTGGCGATGCCCTGAGCCAGCAAGGCTACTTCGACTTGAGCCAACACCCGGCTTTTGCCCAAGCGGCCAGCCGCTATGGTTTTTGCAGCGGCAAGAGCACCCATGCAGACCGCTTAGCCACCATCCGCGACACCCATGCCCGTTTTGGCATGACCATCGACACCCACACCGCTGATGGCGTGAAGGTGGCGCGCGAACACCGCAGCCCCGGCATTGCCATGCTGGTGCTAGAGACCGCGTTGCCCATCAAGTTTGCCGAAACCATTGTCGAAGCCTTGGGCCATGCCCCTGAGCGCCCAGCCAAATTTGTTGGTATTGAAGATTTGCCCAAGCGCGTGCAGGTGATGCCCGCCGATGTGGCCCAAGTCAAAGCCTACATCGCACGCCACTGCGATTGAGCAGCGCATGTCTGCGGTGCATCCAATGGGCCGGTAGTGCAGGAGCGTGTCGCCATGAGTGACCGTCCCCTGCACCAAGACTTGGTGTTACTGCAAGAAGAAATCCTTTGGTACAAAAAGGCACTGGAGTTTGCGGGTATTGGCGTTTACAAATGGGAGCGCCAAAAAGATCAATGGCACTGGTCTGACAAAGTGTACGAAATCCGGGCCTTCGGCAAAGACCCCCAGTATGCCAACCCGGTCGATTTTTACGATCGGGTTCACCCCGATGACCGCGCCATGCTGCTGGCCGCTGAATTGGACTGCAAAAGTGGCATCGCTGCGCTCAATGTCGAATATCGCTTTCTCTGGCCCTCGGGCGAGTTGCGTTGGCACCGCGAACTGGCCAACATGCTGTACGACGGGCACGGCCAACCCGCCTTGATGTGTGGTGTCGTGATCGACATCACACAAGAAAAACAACGTATGGCGCAGCTGGCCTTGATTGCCCAGACCGATCCACTGACCGGGTTGGCAAACCGCGCCGCATTTGACCGCTGGTTGGACGATCACATCCCACAGACACCAGATCCCCACCATGCTGTGGTGTTGGCCTTTATCGACCTCAATGGCTTCAAAGCCGTCAATGACCGTTTTGGCCATGCGGCTGGCGACCAAATACTGCGCCAAGTGGCCGCAGGCTTGCGCGCGCATTGTGCAAAGCAATGGCTGGTGGCCCGGCTAGGGGGGGATGAATTTGCGGTGTTGGCTCCTACACCTACGGCCACCTTGGAAGTGCAGCGCGAGCGACTCCAGCAAACGCTGGTGACCGTATTCACGCAAATGGCACAGGAGGCCAGCGAATGGGCCGTGGGCGCGGCCATTGGCTTGAGTTGTTATCCTCGGGACGCAACAGCCGCCCAATCATTGCTTTCCCAAGCGGATGCGGCCATGTATGCCGCCAAACGCACTGGGCAACGGATTGCCGTTTGCGACTCCCCCCGCTAGATAAGAAAGGTAATCATGGGGCGCACCAACCCACTGAAACCGCTAGACGATGCCTTGGCAGAACTGCTGGCCCACGCCCAGCCCCTGCCTGACCATGAACGGGTAGACACACTCATGGCCGATGGCCGGGTGCTGGCACAAGAGGTGATCTCAGCGTTGCATGTGCCACCCCAAGACAATAGTGCGATGGACGGTTATGCCGTGCGCTGCGCTGATGTGCAAAGCACAGGTACTGTTTTGCCTATCTCCCAGCGCCTGACCGCAGGCAGTGCGGGCAGTGCATTGGCATCAGGAACAACGGCACGCATCTTTACTGGCGCACCAGTCCCAGCAGGGGCCGATGCCATCGTGCTGCAAGAAGACTGTACGTCCCTACCCGAAGGCACAGTGCAATGCCATACTATTCCCGTACCCGGCCAATGGATACGTCGGGCCGGTGAAGATATTGCCCGTGGCACTGTGGTGCTGGCGGCAGGCACCCGTATGACCCCTGCCGCATTGGGCTTGGCTGCAAGTGTCGGTCTGGCAGACCTGCTGGTGGTACGGCGTCCACGAGTAGCTCTGTTTTCCACCGGGGATGAGTTGGTCATGCCAGGCGAGATAGCCCCCGACGCGATGCCTGTTGGCGCCATTTACAACAGCAACCGCTTCTTTTTACGGGCCTTGTTGCAGCGCCTAGGTTGTGAAGTGACTGATCTGGGCACCGTTGCCGATCAGCGTGAAGCCACTTTGGCTCTACTGCAAGAGGCCAGCGCCCACCACGACCTGATCCTGAGCAGCGGTGGCGTATCCGTAGGCGAAGAAGACCATGTCAAACCCGCCGTAGAAGCACTCGGACGCTTGGATCTGTGGCAAATTGCCATCAAACCGGGTAAGCCTTTTGCCTATGGCCGTGTGGGGGCCGCGCATTTTATTGGGCTGCCAGGCAACCCTGTGTCCAGCCTGATCACGTTTGCGGTATTGGTACGCCCCTTCCTGCTGCGCCTGCAAGGAGTCCACGCCGTGGCGCCACACGCTAGCTTGGCCCGTGCTGATTTTGCTTGCCCACACCCAGACCAACGCCGTGAGTTTTTGCGCGTGCGCCGTAATGCCTCTGGAGGGCTGGACTTGTTCCCCAACCAAAGTTCTGGGGTGCTGACCTCTATGCTCTGGGGTGATGGCTTGGTGGACAAAGCCGCTGGACAACCCATTGCTTTTGGAGACACGGTACGCTTTCTACCGTTTTCGGAGCTTTTGGTTTGAAAATTACCGTGCTCTATTTTGCGTCCATCCGAGAAGCATTGGGCGTATCCCAAGAAACCGTAACCACCGAAGCGGCGACCGTGGGAGCGTTGCGTGACCACTTGGTACAACGTGGTGGTGCCTATGCAGGCTTGGCTACCAAGCCACCTGGGGTGTGTATGGCCCTGAATCAACAACTCTGCCAGACCTCTGCCCCCTTGAGTGACGGTGCCGAAGTTGCATTTTTTCCTCCCGTGACCGGCGGCTAAGCCCAGTCCACGGCCTGCGTACCACCAATGCCGTCGCTCCTCAGCCGTCAAGATGCCCTCATTCTGAAGACGCAATGGGCTTGAGTTCAGGACATGGCCACTCCAATAGCTCGGCCAAACGGCAAACCACCCACACCGATTCTTCTGCCAACAAGCCTGCATCTGCACTGCTCAACCCAGCATGAATACGGCGCAGCACCTCAAACTCCGAAGGCACCTGCAACTGGTACAGCGTTTGTGCCTGCCCCACCAGATGCCCGGCCAAGTCTTCACACAGTTCATAGCGTTCGCGTACCCAAGCGGGGCGTTCACGCAAACGCCCACGGGCATCGCTGTACAGGGCAATGAAAGAGGGCGGGACGAAAATCTGGTTTTCGCTGTCAGACATATCAATCAGGAGTGAACAGGCGCTCAAACCGGGCCAGATCGGCGGGCAACTCAAACGTCACCAATTGCCCCATTTTTTGATCGGCCAGCCGACAGGCTGCAAACAAAGTGGCGGCACCTGCAAGGTTGTAATCGGGCAGATGGATCAGTGCATAGGGGTAAGGCACAAACAACTCATGGGCAAACAAGGTGTTACTGTGGTTGCGCGGTGATGGATACAGTTGGTAGGTGGCAGTAGTGATGGTAGAGGTGGCCATAGCGTGCCAATGTGGGTTAAAGGAGCGTTAAAGTGCAGCCCCATGCTACCGGCATTTGTGCCGGACTCACAGAAAGGCGACAATGGCGCGAGGAAAAAACGAATGGGCGACCAAGGTGTTTACACTGGTCAAATCGGGGCAGTTGCCTGCGGCCGTGGCCCAAATCAAGGTAGCGCCCACGGTGGCAGATCTGTCCCGACTGCAAACCCTGCTAGCCACCTTGCCCTCTACTCCAGCACAAAAGCAGCTAGATAAAGTGGTGGAGGAAGAGCGTGCCATGCTGGCCGCTCCCCGCTTGCACCGCTCCCCATAAAAAGAACGCTGCCGATCATGCCCCTTATGCCAGCACTGCATGTGGCAGTGCAAACCGCTGACTTCGATATTTCTACCGAGTTGGCTGCCCTGCGCAGACAAGATCCCCGGGTGGGTGCTGTCTGTTGCCTGGTAGGTACCGTGCGTGAATGCCATGCAGGCGATACCGTGTCTACCTTAGAGCTGGAACACTATCCTGGCATGACCGAGCGCACCATCATGGCACTGGCGCAGCAGGCCATCAGCCGGTTTGGCATTTTGGGAGCGCGCATCATCCACCGTGTGGGCCGTTTGCAACCCTCTGACCACATTGTGCTGGTGGCAGTCACGGCCATCCACCGGGCAGAGGCTTTTACTGCCTGCGAATTTTTGATGGACCATCTCAAAATGCAGGCCCCGTTCTGGAAAAAAGAACACACTCTGACAGGTGCCCGCTGGCTGGATGCCCGCAGCAGTGATGCCGCAGCACTGGCTCGTTGGCAGTCTGATGCAGAAAATTAGGTGCCATCTTGAAATGATGGATTTTTCAGGTATATAATTCAATTCTTCGGTGTGTGGCGCAGCCTGGTAGCGCACTTGCATGGGGTGCAAGGGGTCGAAGGTTCGAATCCTTTCACACCGACCATATCGATAAAATCCCGCTTATTGGCAACAGTAAGCGGGATTTTTTCATGGGCACGGTATTGCACCATGTCCCCCCCAACCAAAAGCCATGTACGCGCAAAGGTACTGGAGAAATGGTTTAGGGTTAACCCTGATGTGGAACCCCACACTTGGCTAGAAAGTGCCTCCCCCCTATCGTCACGGGTATAGGCCAGCGCCACCACAGGCGCTGTTTCCACTCACTTTCAGCAGGGGACACCCATGTCGTCACCAACACCGCAGCGCAAGCCGCTCTACCAATCCCTTTACGTCCAGGTGCTAATCGCCGTGATCGCTGGCGTATGCTTGGGCCACTTTCACCCACAACTGGGCGCCGACCTCAAACCACTGGGAGATGGGTTTATCAAGCTCATCAAGATGATTATTGCCCCCATCATCTTTTGTACTGTGGTGGTGGGTATTGCGGGTATGGAGGACATGAAAAAGGTCGGCAAGACCGGCGGCTTGGCCCTGCTGTATTTTGAAGTTGTGTCCACCATCGCACTGGTGATTGGGTTGGTGGTGGTCAACCTGCTGCAACCGGGCAGCGGCATGCATGTGGACCCCAGCACGCTCGATACCAAGAGTATTTCTGCCTATACGGCCCCCGGCAAAATGCAGGGCACAGTGGACTTTTTGCTCAACGTGATTCCGTCTTCGGTGGTAGATGCTTTTGCCAAGGGCGAAATTTTGCAAGTGCTGCTGTTCTCGGTGCTGTTTGGCTTTGCACTGCACAAGTTTGGTGGCCGGGGCACACTGGTGTTTGACTTTATCGAACGTTTCTCGCATGTGCTGTTTGACATTGTCGGCATCATCATGAAGGTCGCTCCCGTGGGTGCGTTTGGTGCGATGGCTTTCACCATCGGCAAATACGGCATTGCCTCGTTGTTCTCGCTGGGCAAGCTGATGGGTACGTTCTACCTGACTTGCCTGTTGTTCGTGTTTGTCGTGTTGGGCATCATCAGCCGCTTGCATGGCTTTAGCATCGTCAAGTTCATCCGCTACATCAAGGAAGAACTGTTGATTGTGCTGGGTACTTCGTCGTCAGAATCGGTGCTGCCGCGCATGATGGAAAAATTGGAAAACCTGGGCGCACGCAAATCGGTGGTGGGCTTGGTGATTCCTACTGGCTATTCGTTCAACTTGGATGGCACGTCGATTTACCTGACGATGGCAGCAGTTTTCATTGCCCAAGCCACCGACACCCCCATGACCTTGACGCAGCAACTCACTTGGCTGTGCTGTTGCTAACCTCCAAGGGCGCCGCAGGTATTACGGGCAGTGGCTTTATTGTGTTAGCAGCCACGCTGTCGGCAGTGGGCGGTGTGCCAGTGGCTGGTTTGGCGCTGATTCTGGGCATTGATCGCTTTATGTCCGAAGCCCGTGCCCTGACCAATTTGGTTGGCAATGGCGTGGCAACTTTGGTCGTAGCCAAATGGACGGGGGACTTGGACATGCAACGCTTACAACAAGGCTTGGATGCCCCCACCCAAGTAGAAGCCCAAGAGCCTGAAGTGCTGATGGATGAGCGCCAAGAGCACATGGCAGTGGCCCCTGCCACCCGCTAAATCCACCCCTCAGATGGACACCCCCAAAGCCGTGGCAGCATCCGTCTGCCACGGCTTTGGGGTTTTAAGCAGCCTCGGGGGGGGATAGCTCCAAGCCACAAGCGCGGATGTCGGCCACAGTGGTCGCCAAGGCGGCGGCTGAATCGACCCCCAACTTCTCAAACACCTTGGCGCGGTGCACTTCGACCATGCGCTCAGAAATGTTGAGCTTGGCGGCAATGACCTTGTTCAAATCGCCTGCGGCTACCAGCACCGCAACGCGGCGCTGTTGTGGGGTCAGGCTTTCTACCATCGATTGCAAAAACTCAGCCCGCTTGGCCGCCGCTTGCCACTGGGCTTCTTGCACCAATGCGTCACGCAAAATGGCAATCAGGGAATCATCGGTGTAAGGCTTTTCCACAAAGTTGAGCGCCCCTCTGGCCATAGCCGCCACAGCCATCGGAATATCGCCGTGGCCGGTCAGAAAAATCACCGGGTTGCGCTGGCGCAAGCCACGTTGCAACAATTGCTCATGCACTTGTGGCCCCGACATTGGCTCCATGCGCACATCGAGCAAAAAAACACCACGCACCGGTGGCGGCAAAGCATCTATGGCAGCCAGCAGTTCAGGGCCACTGCTGTAGGCGCGTACCTCAAAACCATATTGCCGCAACAAAAATGACAGCGCACCACTCACGCCCGCATCATCGTCGCAGAGAAAAAGCGTACTCATGGCAAAGACTCCGGCAGAGAGGGTGGCAATGGTGCTGCCATAGGCAGGGCAAAACGGAAGATGGCACCACCAGATTCTGCATCGCTGGCCGTCAAAGTGCCGCCATGCGCCTCGATAATGGAGCGACAGATGCCCAGCCCCAAGCCCATGCCCTGCGTTTTGGTGGAATAAAAGGTGGCGCACAGATCGTCAATATTGCGACCTTGCACACCGGGGCCGTTGTCACAGACAGCAACCTCTACGCTCCCGACACCCCCTTCCGGGGCATGGCGCGGGGTGAGGGTGATCTGGACATGGCCCGTCGGGCTTTGCTGCTCCGACAATGCTTCTAAGGCATTGCGCAACAGATTGCCCAACACCTGCTCTATGCCCACACGATCGGCCAATACAGGGCACGCAATGCCAGGGGGAGTCCACTCCAGCACCATGCCAGCTTGCTGGAAGGTGTGCCGGTGCATTGCCAGCACCTCGGCCACCAATACGGCCATATCCAACCACTGGTGTTGGGCAGGCACACGGCTGGTTTGACGCCGAATCCAATGCACAATATCGCCCGCCTTGCGGGCATTCTGTTGCAAGGCATCCAAGGCGGCCAAGATGTCGGGGCTGGCTTGCTCCATTTTGCGCACGGCCATCGACAGGCCCGAGCTGTAGGCAATCACAGTCGCCAGCGGCTGGTTGAGCTCGTGCGCCAACTCCGAAGCCAGCAACCCCAAATCGCTCAGACGGGCATGTTGGGCCATCAGCGCGGTATAGCGGCGGTTTTTTTCTTCCAGCAATTTGCGATCACTGATATCGACGATAGACCCCATCCAGCCCAAGTGCTGGCCCTGCGGATCATGCAGTCGGGACTCAAAAATCATCACGTCAATAAAGTGACCATCGCGGTGCTGCCAACGGCTCTCAAAACCTGTGGCTGGGGCAGCTCCGGCCAAGGTATCAAGGTTGCGGGCCATCATGGCATCCACGGCGTCGGGCGGCCAAAACGGCAGCGGAGGCCGAGAGCCAATCAACTCCTGCGCACTGTAGCCCACCATATCGCACAGGGTTTTGTTCACGTAGAGGATGCTGCCCTCAGTATCTCGGGCGCGCAAACCCACCAAGGCCGAATCTTCCATCGACTGCCGCCAGGCCGCTTCAGTTTGGGCATCGGCCACGGCTTGGGCTACGCGTCGCATTTCGCGGCGCAACAGCAAGGAGCCTCCGGCCCCCAGCAACAACAAGCCCGCCAACAGGGCAAAGGTGCGCGGGCTGCGCCACCAAAGGATGGGCATGTCGTAGGGGCGCAGAATAAGACGGGTGTCGGCAGAGGAAGCCAAGTGCCGCTCAAACGGGGCACCGTGGGCCATGCGCTGCGGATGCGCTGTGGTGGCGATGACCTCGCCCAACTCTGATAAAAATGATACCTCGTAGCGACGGTTCAGCCAGGCCAGATCGGTACTGCCCAATAGGTCGGTGATTTCGTAACGGGCCAGCAATTGACCTCCGGGCTGCCCGTCACCTCTGGGGGCAGGCACCACCAAATGCTCGGCCTGCCCGCGCATTTGGATGCGCAAATCAGCACTGTCCTCCAGCGTGCTCCAGCGCACTTGGCGCTCGGCACTGGCCAACAGGCGCAGCTTGTCATCCAACCACACCAATCGGTTGGATAAACGCTGCAACGCTGCAACGCTGCCTGCACCTCTGCCAATTCGGCAAAGCCAGTGCGGTTTCTGGACGACCCCAGCGACAGTTGGCGGGCAATGTCACGCAAACGCGCCCGCTCCACCTCCAAGCGGGCCGCTATCTGTGCCTCTACACTGGCGGCATCGGAGGCCAATGTTTGGGCAAATGCACGCTGTTCAGCAGCATCGTTTACCGATGCCCAAGCCCCGACCATCAACACAAACACCAGCGCCAACAAACTAGGCAGCAGCCAGTAGTTGCGTTTGACAAAAGACGCCCTCACCATAGGACGGAATGGGGTAGGAAGGTGAGCCGCTAGCATTTGTGCATTCTAGGATTGACCACACAAGACCATGCGCAACCCCAGCCCCCCCAAAAACTCCCCCCCAGCTTTGACGCGCCGGTGCTTTGCCAGTGCGTTGGCGCTGGCTATGGCGAACGGTTGGCCCTTGCCTGACACCACAGCCCAAGCACAAACGGCCAAAGATCCCATCATCATCCAGTTCAGCCATGTGGTGGGGGCCGATACGGCCAAAGGCAAGGCCGCATTGAAATTTAAAGAACTGGCCGAAGCCCGCACAGCTGGGCGAGTGCGGGTAGAAGTCTACCCCGACAGCACGCTCTACAAAGACCGGGAAGAATTGCAGGCACTGCAAATTGGTGCCGTACAAATGCTGGCCACCTCGCTGTCCAAACTCGCCACCGTGGGAGGCAGCGATTTTGAGGTGTTTGACCTGCCTTTTCTGTTCAAAGACCATGCGGCCTTTCGGGCGGCCGTGGATGGCCCCGTAGGAGCCACCCTGCTGCGGCGCTTGGAGCCCAGCGGCCTGCAAGGCTTGGCGTTTTGGGACAACGGTTTTAAGGTGTTTACGGCCAACCGTCCGCTGCTAAGCCCCGCCGACTTTCGTGGCATCAAAATCCGGATTCAATCGTCGCGTATTTTGGTGTCACAGATGAAGGCGCTGGGGGCCGATGTGTCCATACACCCCATGGCCAATGTGTACGAGGCACTGCGCTCAGGCCAACTCGATGGTCAAGAAAACGTACCCACCAACATCTACAGCCAGCACCTGCACGATGTACAAAGCCATTTGAGCGTCACCCGGCATGGTTATCTGGCTTATGTGGTGCTGGTGAACCGGCAATTTTGGAACCAACTTCCCTACGACATTCGTGAAGCACTGCGCCTGGCCTTGCACGAAGCCACACAATACGCCAACAGCATTGCCGAGGCAGAAAACCAGCGGGCGCTGGAGCTGCTCAAGGCCAGCGGCAAACTGACCGTGCATGAGCCCACGGCCCAGATGTTGGCACTGTGGCGCGAAACACTGGCCCCAGTCTACCGACAGGCAAGCGCCTGGATTGATCCAGCCATGCTGGCAGCGATCCGGGCCAGCAGTGCCGGTGCCCGCTAAGCGGGCCAACGCGCGTCTAGAGCATGTTATGAACTCTGACTTGACCCAAGAGCAGAGCAAATTGTGGCTATGTCCCGCAAACCCCACCCTACCAATGTCAGGAACGAAGAATGGGATTTCATTCTGCCGTACTTGGCACTGATTCGTGCGTGCGGTGGCACCTTGGCACATGCCGCCCAATGATCTGCCTGTTTGAGAAGCGGTCTACCAACCAACACACCGCTGGTTGCAGGCTGGTTGCTTTAAGGTGATAACCTCGGATCTGCGCTCTAGCATTCGTGTTGCTTGAGGCGAACAAGGCCGTCCTAACTTTCTGGTGTTTGTGGTGCTGATGTGGCCAGCGGCGAGCCAGATCTTAGCTACCGCTGGCAGTTCATAACACGCTCTAGGAGAACGAATCCACCGACCCTGTGTACCAACTCACGCCTGTCAAAGCGGCTGTGGGCACCAGTTGCACATAATCTTTGAGCTCGACATACACATTCTCTGCGGGCTGGGGCAGCCCCACCGGAACTTGGTACAACACCCCCCCCATCTGTAACAACTCCATATTGCGTATGACGTCTACGATGCCCGTGGTCTTGTGCCGGATGAGAGCATCAGCTACCCCGGTGCTGGTATTGGTTGTCAGGGCTGCTTCGTAATCCGAGGGCCGACCAAAGTACACCGCGATATCTGTGCCTTCGCCTCCATCAAGTACATCGCTGCCACTGCCTCCCACCAGTACATCGTTGCCCGCTCCGCCCTGTAGGCTGTTATTGCCCGCTTCAAACGACCAGCCCGTTTCACTGAGCGGTTGATCCACCAGCAGCAGATTGCCTTGGGTATCGGTCAGCGCGCTGGCGTGGCGGCTGTGGCGTGCCAAAGCCAGCCAGATCGCTGACCAACTGCCACCAGCGTTGAGGTAGTCGACCCCCAAGGCCGTGAGGGTAGGCGTGGCTTGGCCCGCACCCCACACCTGATCAATCACTGCTGCGATCTGTTCTGGTAGGGGCTGTTGGGCTAATGCAGGGTGGGTTTGCAGCCAGTAGTCATGGGCCATCTTGCCCAGTTGCTCACTGCTAAAGTCACCTCCCGCAAACGTGCCCATTTTTACCAGCGTCGGTAAACCTGCACCCAGTGCGTGTACCAGCAAGGTGGTGTCTTGGGCCAATTGGTAGTTGTCATAGATCCACGCCAAGCGCGCATCAGTGACTAGGCCACTGCCATGCCCGTTGCTCCAGCTGTTGACCAAGTGCAAGCTAGTGCTGTCGGCCAACTCGGTGCTGCTGGGGGTGAAGTCCACTTGCAAGTGCCCTGCAGGTGTCAGAGCAAAACGCCACTGCCCCGCATCGCTGGGGCCGCCTTGGAGCAGGTCGTTGCCATCGCCGCCTTGCAAGGTGTCGTTGCCAATGCCACCGACCACCCAGTCGTTACCACCATCGCCAAAGAGTTGATCGTCGCCGCCTTTGGAGCCAATGGTGTCGTTGCCATCACCGCCACGCAGCACGTCGTCATCGGCGCCGAGCACCAAAAATTGTGCGCTGCCATCGCCAATAACAAAGTTGCGCCCGCTACCACCCATGGCCGTGGTGGGGCCAATGACGATGGCAAACTCGACCAGACTCAAATCGAGTACGGTGCCGGGCGGAAGCTGGCGGGCGTCAATCACCAAGGCTTCGGCGCGTTGGGGGTTGGCGCTATCATCCTCGCCGGTGCCGGTGGTGCCTCGAATCACGATGGGCTGTGTGGGAGCCGTACTGCCCGGAGCCATCGTCATGGTGACGGTGCGCACGGTGACTTGGTCTTGGTTGATGACGCCGGGCACATATTGGTCAATGCCTTGATCCAGCACTTCGATAAAGTCGGCGGGCAGATCTATGCGTGGCTCGCTGGCCTGGATGAGTTTTTCACGTAGGCTCAAGCCACTGCCTTGGGTGCTTTCAGAGATCAAGCCCACCCCCACAGGCAGACTCACTTGCAGCAGCGGTTCACCGCTACTGTTCTTGACCAGTGGGATATCGGCCAGCGCGCCATTGGGGGTGTTGGGGTCTTCGGCGCGGCTGTCACTGACAGGGGCAATGGTTTGGGTCGTGGTGGTGGTAGTTTGACCATCGCTGCCTGTTTGGGTGCTGGTCTGTGTTTGTACTGTCGTGCCATCGACAGTTTCGGTGTTGGGCGCTGGAGCTGGAGCTGGAGCTGGAGCTGGAGCTGGAGCTGGAGCTGGAGCTGGAGCCGGAGCCGGAGCCGGAGCCGGAGCCGGAGCTGGAGCTGGAGCCGGGGCTGGATCACCCCCACCCCCGGCACTGATGCCTGACACCGTGATACTGTTGTCGACGAGATCAGCCACCGTGGTCTCCGCTTCGGCACCGGCTGCCCAGTCTTCGGCCCCCGCCAGGTTGTAGGTCACTTCGCCCGTACTGCTGCCACCATTTTTGTTGAGCACGGTTGCCAATGCTGTCTTGTCGGTAGCATTGAGGGTGACGCTAAAGCTGGTGCCATCGGTGATCTCGACACTGCTGGAAGTGAGCGTGTAGGCCGTGCCGTCGCCGGTGATGGTCAATTTGCCGACATCAATGTCGTTGGTAGCGCCGGAGCGTTTGAGGAACCCCGTCCCGGTGACGGCCAGTACGCCCGTGCTGGCGTTGTAGGTGGCACTGGTCAGGGTGGGGGCCGGGACATTGCTGGCCGTGACGGCGTTGCTGGTGAGGTCGGCTGTGGTGGTCGTCGTGGCATCGGCCCCTGCGGCCCAGTCTTCTGCTGCGGCTAAGTTGTAGGGGGTACCAATGGTGGAGCTGGTGCCGTTTTTGTTGATGATTAGATTCAAAGCAGCTTGGTCGGTGGCGCTCAACGTGAGGGTGGCTGCTGTGCCGCTAGCAATGTCCACATTAGCCGTGTCGGTCAAGGTGTAGGTCTCTCCGCCTTCGCCCGTGAAGGTCAATTTGTTGGCCACTATGTCGTTGGTGGCACCGCTGCGTTTCAAGAACCCCGTGCCGGTGAGCACCAAGGTGCCGGTAGCTGCGTCATAGGTGGCCGACGTGATTGTCGGAACAGGAACGTTGCTGACCGTGATGGGGTTGTCGGTGGTATCGGCGGGTGTGTTGGCGTAGCCCGGTGCCCAGCCCGTAGCAGCGGCGAGATTGTAGGCCGTGCCACTGGTGGAAGTGAGCCCGTTTTTGTTGAGCAAGCTCTCTAGCGCCAAATCGGCTGCATTGCTCAAAATCACGGTAAATTGGGTGATAGGTGTCTGCGGCGGCACACCAAAGCTGTCCGTGCCGGTCAGTTCGATGGAGGAACCACTCAGCGTGACCGTCTCTCCCCCTTCGCCGGTGAGGGTGAGCTTACTGAGGTCAATGTCATTGTTAGCCCCAGGATTCTCTGGCAGGTTAGCGCCCGTGACAACCAAGGTATGGGTGGCCGCGTTGTAGGTGGCACTGGTGATGGTGGGCACCACATCCACCGTGACTGTGGATGTTCGCAAAGTGGCGGTGTCCACGCCGTCATTGGCTGCCACCGTGACGGCACGATTGCCTAGAGTGGCGTTGTCCACCGGAGTGGTGTTGTAGTAAATCACCCCGCGCAATACCGTCTCATAGACGGACACTGCCGCCGAGCCGGTGATGTTGAGCACACCTGTGGCAGCGGTGTAACCAACGCTCAGGCTGGCCGCAGTGGCAGCCGCTTGCGCGGCAGTGTTCAAGGATAGACTTTCTGCATTATCGCCATCAGGTCGGCTACTCAGTGTCACGGTCAGGGAGGCCAGATGGGTGCTGTCCACATCGGTTAAGGTGGCGTTGCTATTGGCCATTGCCACCGCTGACCCGCCAGCCACAAAAAGGGTACTGTGGTCATTACCGCCGGTGGTGTCGTTGAGGTCTATCACGGGGGCATCGTTGGTGGCTACCAACGTGACCGTGGCCACTGCGGGGGAACCGCTCGGGGTGCCTGTGTCTGCGCCGCCGTTGGCTGTGCCGCCATTGTCTTGAATGGACGTGAGGGTGACCACTCGGGTGCTGGCAGTGCTGGGGGCTTGGCTGGTATTGCTGTAGGTCATGCCCGTGATCAAGGCATCCATGGTCGAGACGGAAATACCAGCCGTCTTGGTCAGCGTGACCGTAGCCGTGCTACCGGTGACGCTGACGCTGTAGGACATCCCATTGGTGCTGGTTGTGCCGCTGCCCCCGTGGGTCAGGGCAATGGTGCTGCCATCAATGCCCAACTGCTCGGTGCTGTCTGACACATTGGAAACCGTCAGGGTCAAGCCGGTCAGCAGTTGCCCTGCTTCTTGGGTGCTGGCGTTAGAGCTGCCAAACAATGGGACAGCCCCACCGTCTTCGGTGAAGGTGGGGCTGATGCCATTGGCATTCAATGCTGGGGCATCGTTGACGGCAGTGATGTTGACCGTGGTATCGGTGTTGCTGCTAGTGCCGCCATCGCCATCCTTGAGCACAAAGCGCACGGTGCGCGCTGCGGTGCTGGGGTCGGTGGTGTTGGTGTTTTGGTAGGTAATGTTCTGTACCAGCGCCTGTGTGGCAGCGGCGGTGGCATTGGCATTGAGAGTCACCACCAAGTCGTCGCTGCCGGTGCCCCCAGTAAAGGTGCCAATGGTGGTACCACCGTAGGTGACATCGCTGCCCAGTACCCCAATGTCTCCGGCGGCTGTGCCTTGGTGGCGGATAGCTAGCACATCCTCGGTGCTGTTTCGGTTGGCCGCCATCGACACGGTGAGCGTGCCGGTGTCAAAGTCAGCCGAATCAGTATCGGCCACAGCCGCTGGCGTTGCTTGGTCGATTGGTGCAGCAAGGCCGCCTTCGGTAAAGCTCAGGCTATCAGAGGCCAGATGGGTGAGGGTGGGTGCCTGGCTGGGCGCCACCGTGCTGAAGTTATAGGTTGTGTCGTCGGTAATGGCGGCCAGCCCATTGCCTGCGCTGTCATACAGCAAAGTCCCACTCCATTGCACGGCATAGGTCTTGCCCTTGAGCAGGTCTGAGTCGGGGTTAATGGTGAGCTTGTCGCCACTCCAGGTGAGTGAACCAAACGGGTTGGCAGCAACAGAAGGGCCATCGTAATATATGTCGAAGGAGCCCGCCACTGTGTTGTCGGTGACGTTGCGCAGGGTGATGGTGCCACTGCCGAAAAAAGCGATGGTTTCGGACAAGTCGATCACGATGTCGTCGCCCACCGCTACGTTGGTGGCATCGTCCGCAGGGCTGGAGTGGCTACCATCCAAAGTGGGTGCGGTGGTGTCAATCACCACCGCGCTGGCCATCTGTGCTACCGCGCCGATGTTGCCTGCGGCATCGATCTGGCGGGCCTGAATGGTGTTGGCCGCGTAGCTGCCCTCGGCCAGGGTAAAACTGGAGCCCGTGCCTGCGCTCCAGCTCTGGCCGCCATCTGTTGAGTACTCCCATGTGTTGCCTGCCGTCAAGCCGCTCACATTGATGGAGTTATGATCTTTTCCGGTAATGCCATCGCTATTCGAGATACCTATGTCAGATAGCAGCGTTATGGCGGTGGGGGCACTGGGGGCCGTCAGGTCGAGGGTGACGGTGTGGCTGGTAGAGCTAGTGCTGCGGTTGCCCACCTGATCGGTGATAAAGGCGGTAATACTCAACGTTCCGGCGCTCAGTGCCGGGGTGGTGATATCCAGGTAGCCGTTGAGGATGTCGTTCGCGCCCAAGGTGGCAGTTGCCATCTCATTTATCGTGCTGTTCAGATACAACTGCACCGTGTCGCCAGCGACGGCATCGGTGTTTGTGAGCGAGACGCGCACGGTCAGTGTTGCGTCGTTGGTCAAGCCCCCCGAAGCCACTGGGCCGATGATGCGGTCTACATCGTCGCTGACGCTGGTGATGGCCGGTGGCCCAGGGGCTGTGGTATCCCCCACCGCCAGGCTGGCCGTATCCGTGGCTGCCGAAAACCCCAACACAGGCTGGATCACTTGCAGGCCCCAGCCGCTCATCGCCACATAGGCATTGTTGCCACTGACGGCGACACCATAGGGCATGCCGTTGGTGTAGTAGGCGCTTGCCAACGTGGGGTTGGCGGGGTTGCTGATATCGATGATCTCCAGGCCCTTCGCTAAATCCGTCACATAGGCGTAATTACCACTGACGGTAACACCAGTGGCTGAGAAGAGTAATGAGGGGCCGGTGCCTGCCGGCGTGGGGCTGGCGGGGTTGCTGATATCGATGATCTGCAGGCCCGCGGTGCCATCCGCCACATAGGCGTAGTTGCCACTGACGGCGACACCCTGAGCATTGCCGCTGGTGTCGTACGTGCGTACCAGCGTGGGATTGGCGGGGTCGCTGCTGATATTGATGATCTGCAGGCCCGCGCTGCCATCCGCCACATAGGCGTAGTTGCCACTGACGGCGACACCCATAGCATTGCCGCTGGTGTTGTAGCCGCCTACCCACGTGGGGTTGGTGGGGGTGCTGATATTGATGATTTGCAGGCCCGAGGAGCCATCTGCCACATAGGCGTAGTTGCCACTGACGGCGACTCCCCGAGCAGAGCCGCTGGTGTCGTAGGTGCCTGCCGGCGTGGGGCTGGCGGGGTTGCTGATATCTACGATCTGCAGGCCCGTGGTGCCAGCCGCCATATAGGCGTAGTTGCCACTGACGGCGACCGCCGGAACGGTGCCGGTGTTGAAGGTGCCTACCCACGTGAGGCTGGCGGGGTTGCTGATATCGATGATCTGCAGGCCCGTTAAGTTATTCCCCACATAGGCGTAGTGGCCACTGACGGCGATACTCCGCGCAGAACTGCCGGTGACGTAGGAGCCTACCAATATGGGTGCGCTACTTCCCCCGGTTTGCCCATCGCTCCACCCCCCAGTGCCATCCCAGGCCTTGAAGGTGATGGCATTGCTCAGGTTGCCGTTGTAATTGGCCTGGGGTTGGAAATACAGGCGGTTGTCGGCATCGGCTTTCAACACCAGCGCCGAGCTGTCCGATACCGTGCCCGTCAGTTGCGTCCAGTGCCCCCCCCCATCGGTGCTGTAGTACAGCGTGCCGTTGCTGTTCACCCCGGTGATGGCGATGCCCGCCGGGTCATTATCGGCATCGCTGTAGTTGTTCAAGTTGCCACCGTTGTCTATCAAGCTGCTCACCAGCACACTGTTGGCGGTGCTGCCATCGGTGGGCGCGCTCAGATTGGCCGGCACGGTGCCCAGCGTGGGGGATGCGGTGGCATTGAGCACCGGGCTGGCCAACACCTGTTGCCATGCGGGAGCCGCTATGGGGGCGGTTTCAATCAGGCCACGGGTGGTTTCTAGCCTCCAATCGCCCCCCAAGTTGGCCGCGCCAGTGGGGTTGCTAGAGGCAGCGATGTCGGCCCCCGTGGCTTGGGCCAGTGTGCCGATAAAGTCTATGCCCATGGTGCCGCTGGCCACATTGCAGCCATAGAGCAAAAAATCGCCCTCGGCGCTCAGGCTCTGGCCGATTTGCGCCAGCGTGTTGCTGTGTTCATCAAGGTTGCTGGCCTCTAGTGTCAGCGCGCCTAGTTGGATGGTGCCTGCGCTGCCATGTGTTAACAGGTGAATGGCATCGACAGTGCCCGACGCTTTGTGCGCCAGCCAGTCGGCCATTTGCGCCAGGCCATTGCCCCGGCTGTCCAACACAACCACCTCCACGCCGGGGCGTACGCCTGCGGCCAAGGTCTGCCAGTCGGTCACGTTGTCGAGCACAAAAGCAACTTCGGTGCGCGCGTGGTTCTGGTCGGGCTGGCCGCTGGTGTACGAGGTGCCTAAAAGGTCGGGGGTGGAGATCATGGGGGTTTCCTAGAGATTAAAGAGTGGTGCTAGAAAAAACAGAGGCCAAAAACCTCGGGGCGCTTTATGGGTGAAGCACTTTTTGCCGCAGCGCCGTGCTCGAAATGCCTTGGGTGTAAGGCAGCACCCGGCAAATCAGGCCATGCTGGGCCAGCAAAGGCCGCAGGCGTTGCCAGCGGGGGGTGTCTATCCACTCGCTGCTGACAAACAGGGTGTTTACGCCCCAGTCGGCCAGCCAGCGGGTGGCTTGGGTGGTTTGATCCAGCCCTACGTCAAACAGACAGGCTTCGTCCACACAGCGCAGACCCTGAATCACTTCCAGACGGTGCGCCTCGTGGCACACGGTGGCCCGCCCTTTGACGTGGCGCAGCAGTCGGTCGGTGCCAACGCCTACCTTCAGGTATTGGCAGTGCTGGCGTGCCGCAGTCAAAAAGCGCAGGTGTCCGACATGGAGCAGATCAAAGGCACCAATGGTGCCGCCCACCACAGGGGCATCAGGGGGGAGGGGATTGGCTGGTGGATGGGGGGAGTGCGTCAACATGACTATCAATACGGCAATCCAAGTGGTAATGGGCTGGCATCAGGCGCAGTAAAGGCACGTACCACAGGGTCGGTGGCATCCAACTTGGCCAGAATGTGCAAGCGGCGGGCCACTAGCTGGGCCTGCCCTTGCAGCCAGGCTTCAAGTACGCGCAGCGCACCCCAAGCCCGGGTGAAGTGGGTGTGGGCGTGCAGGGCGGGGGTTTCCAGCGTGCCGTCAAATGCACCATCGGGGGTGCGCCAACCTGGGCCGTACAGTTGCATCAGCAGTTGCTCGGGCTGGCATACGGCCCAGTGCATGCCCCACGGGTGGGATGTGAGCTCCAGTTGAATGGGGGCCAGCTTGAGCAAGCGGCCTTGCTCACGTGGCAAACCGACAGGCCACCAACCACCCCATACACATGGCTGGGTGGCATCCCATTCGTAGCCCAACAAATCCAGCGTGACCGGATGTTGTGTATGCACAAAACTGCGAAAATTAACAGCGTTCACGGTTACCCGCGCGGGCTTCCAGCCCAGTGTGGGCATGGCGTTGGCAGCCGTTTGCAGTTGCCCAAAGGGCACCCCCACGTCCAAGTCTTTGTCTTTGGGCAGCAGGCGGCCTTCGCGCACCAGGCCCAACAAAGAGCCTGCCGTGGGAAAAGCCGTCAGCCCCAGTGCCGCCAAGCCCACGAGGGTATGGCGCAACAGGGCCAAGCCAGCATCGGTATCCATGGCCGTAGGGGGCTGTGGCGTGGGAGCAGGCAAGGGGTGACGGGCGGCGCGTTGCGCGGCGGTGTGCAACACGGCCAAACAGGCTTCCATCTGGTTGGCGGAAAATAACGCTAAACCGTGGCACAGCTCCAGTCGGATGCGGTGCATCTTGGCAAAGCCCTGCCCGTCCGTTGGCAGCAACGACAAAGCCTTGGCAAAGATAGCCACCGCATGGGGCTGCGTGAGGATGGCATGTGCGGCCTGCCACACTGCGTCTGGATCGGAAAGGGTAATGGTACGCATGTGCATCACAGCACCTACCCTCTGGGATAGGACAGCCATGATGCATAGAGCGCGTGTGAACCGGATGCTGGTGAGTACACATCGAGCCAACCGGCCAACAACACGACAACAGCATGCTGCAAAGCGAACACTACGGATAGCCAACGGAGCATCTGCGCTTGCTGGTTCACATGGGCTGAGGTAGGCGTACAAACAAGGCGTGCATTGGCCCGTGAGCCTGTGTCCATCGAACCAGAGACAGCGACAGGTTGTGCATCCACTGCTGTCAGATGATGGACGGGAGCTACCGTCAGTAGGGGATGTTGAGTGGGGAACATGGCAAAACGCGACCTAGACCGCCACCATCCTAGGCTGAAGAGATGGATCGATGTCTAATCAATCATCACCAAACCTTGCCAAACCTTGCACTGCCCCCCTTTAAGACACCGCAACTCCATTGCTTGTGCTGGCTGTAAAGGCGTTACCTTGTACAAAAGCCTGTGTCACCCGGTACGCGGGAAGCCCCGGAGTTCAGTCCGGGGTTGAGAGCGCGAACGGCGTAGCCGTTCTTAGGTGCTAAAATTCTTGCCCGTGTAAACAAGATTCCGAATTCTCCCGCCATTAGGCACTTGGAATCGAGCACAGAAATCTCCGGTAATTTGCCGTCCATTAGTGGAATCCGAAAGGTAGGCATCTTGCTGAATAAGTCAGTGCAAGCTGATGCGGCGGGGCATCGCCGTCTAGCAGTAGGAATCTCCGGGGTTTAGCCCGGAGAGGATGTCAACCCAAAACAAACGCCGTATGGGTGCCACGGCTGTTACCACTGTGGCGCCTACCGCCCCAAGTGACCACCGTGCCATCGCTTTTGAGCGCCCCAAAGGCAAAATCGTTCGCAAACAACTGTATGACTCCGGAGGCCAACGCTCTGCGAACAGCATTGCTGTTACCACCGTTATGGGAGTCCCCCCAAGTGACCACCGAGCCGTCACTTTTGAGTGCCGCAAACGCAAAGCCGGTTGCACACAACTGCGTGACCCCTGAGGCCAGCGCAGTACTGACCGCACTGCTGTTGCCGCCGTAATGGGCAGCACCCCAAGTGACCACCGAGCCGTCGCTTTTGAGTGCCGCAAACGCAAAGCCGGTTGCACACAACTGCGTGTTCCCCGAGGCCAGTGCAGTGCGAACCGCACGACTATCGCCCCCGCTGCGCGCACTACCCCAAGTGAACACGGCACCATTGGCCTTGAGTGCCGCAAATGCCGCACTGCTCCCGCATAACTGCGTGACCCCTGAGGCCAGTGCAGCACGGACAGCACTGCTGTCACCCCCGTAAGAAGAATGGCCCCAAGTCACCACCGAACCGTCGCTTCGGAGTGCCGCAAAGGCAGCATCGGTAGAGCACCGCTGCGTGATCTCCGCTGCCACGGCAACACTATTGTTTAACAGCAACACCCATTCATTGCGCTGGCGGGTCTTACTTAAAGTAGGGTAACGATAGTGTATGAACAGAGGTGTGGGATTGGCCCACGGCAGAACATGGGAATGACCCCAGAGATGGCCTAGCCACAGGCCACCAAATTGGCGATGACCAAGCGCATACAGGCGATGCAAAAGCAGATCGTGCGATGGGCTGGCTGCGAACATGGTGGGAACCCAGTCTTGAAGGTCTAAAAATGAAGTGCAACACTTCAAAAGATCGACAAAATAAGCTGCTATTTTTATAGCAAAAAGAACGGTAGCCATCTTAGGCAGCAAAGATCGACAGATGTCTAATCAATGCTTACCAATTCTTGCCAATTCTTGCGCTACCCCTCCGTTAGTACCCACATCAGGTCGCATGCGCCCTATAGTTAGCAAACCATGCATACATCTGTTCCCACCACGATTGGTAGCCCGATTCTCTTTGTGATCGACGATGACGCTAGCTTGCGTGACGATTTGGTTGATTTTTTGGGGGCCGAGGGTTATCGAGCGGTGGGTTTTGCCAGTTATGAACAACTCGCCCCTGTGAGCGATTTGCTCCACCCCCATTTGGTACTTTTGGATTTGGGGTTGCCTGGCCTGGATGGCCTGGATGTGTGTCGTGTGCTACGCACCCGCTGGCCGGGGATAGGCGTAGTCATGCTCACCAGTCGCAGTGGTGTTGAGCACCAGCAAGCGGGCCTGCAAGTTGGGGCGGATGCCTATTTGCTCAAAACGGCCACTTTGCCACTCGTAGAGGCCACGGTGGCAAGCGTGCTGCGCCGCTTGCGTTGGAATGTCCGAGATGTCAGCCCGCCAGAGCCCCCCGCTGTGGCTACGGGCTGGGTCTTGCGTGAAAATGATCAATGTCTACAGGCTCCCCAAGGGCAAGAAGCGTTGCTGTCGGTCAACGAATTTCGGTTGGTACAAGCCACCGTATTAGCCAAGGGAGACCCTGTGCCTCGACCTGTGCTCCTGCAACTGGTAGGTAAGGAAGATACCGAGATCAATCGTCGCAACCTAGATGCTGTCATCAGCCGAATTCGTGCCAAGGTTCGGCGCCAGACAGGGTTTGACTTGCCGCTACGCGCGAGCTATGCCAATGGCTATGCGTTTGTGCCGGGACGAGAGTCGGATGCCGCCACCTGACCAAACTCTAGTACCCAGCGCACGCCACGAGGGTGGCGGGGTTGAGCATGTAATTGACCACCGTGGGCCTTGGCAATGTGTGCCACCAACGACAGGCCTAAGCCAAAGCCCGGCTGCTCTTGTGTGGGTGGGCGTAACAAGGCACTATGGCCTACCAAGGCGTATTGCTCGGGCCGCAGGCCAGGGCCCTCGTCGTCTACCGTCAGTGTCACCCCTGTGCCTTGTGTTTGGGCCTGAATGGTAATTTCACCTTTCTGCCCAGCATATTTCAGTGCGTTAATCAGGATATTTTCTAGGGCCAGCTTGCCCAACAACGGATCTAGCACCACAGAAATATCTTGATCTTGGGGCCAAATAATGTGCAGCCGGGCCTGAGGGTAGTTAAGGGTAAATTCGGTATAAACGCCTTGCATCCACTCGGCCAAGTTGACAGAGACGGGCCGCAATTGTGCCTGGCCCGATTGCAGTGCCGCATTGTTTAAAAACACTTCAACCAACTTGCCCGACTCAAAAGCCCAAGCTCGCATATCACTCAAACGCCGTCGTGTGCGCTCTGGCCCGACCCATTCACGCAATGCCATTTCGGCGGAGCGTCCGATGCGCGCCAGCGGGTTGAGCAACTCGTGTGCTACAAAAGCAGAGAATGCCCGAATCTGAACCTGCTGCTCAGCCAACTGGCGTTTTTGAAATGTAGCCTCGCGGTTTTTTCTCTCACTGTGGAGCACAGACCAATTGGTAGCCACCGCCAGCAGCACCACATGCACCAGTGCTGATACATCAAACACCAAACTAAACCAAGGATTAGAAGTAATAATCCCGGCCACACTCAGGTTTAATGCAACGGCGGCAAGCACACTAACAGCAAAAGCCAACACAAAAAGCCCCAATTGCAACCGATTGGCGGGATAGCACCTCATGAACCATATGGCCAAACCAATGCTGAATACAATCAACACTAATACCCCCAGCAAGGCAGCCAAAGCAGCCCATCGGTAGGCCTTTGTGTTGATAGTGCCCAAGCTGCATATAAAAAACACGAAGATACCTTGATATATGCGCAACCACTGTGGCTTGGTGTGACGTAAATCCAGCGCCCTGGCCCACAATAAAGCACTCGCAGCAGGAACTATCAAAATTCCAAAGCCTGTGACCCAGTTCGCCCACCCTGGTGAACCCATCAGGTCGTTCAGGAGTAATGGCTGTTGGGTTCCGACAAAAATGGCTAACAAGCACACCATGTACAAGCTATAAGACCATTGAATCGGTTGACGCAATACCGCCGCAGACACGGTATACATGCCCGCCGCTAATAGGTATAAAGTAAAAATAGCCCCTGCAGACAGCAGTTCAGTGGGCAGGGTTTGAATAAGTTTGGCCTCCTCAATGAGACGAACGGAGATATTCATGGCGCTAGTGGTTTGTATCCGTAATAACCACGTTTGTGGCTGTGTGCTCACTGGCAGACGCACCCCGTGGCGGGTGGGATGCACCCGTTCTGGTTTGCTGGGTACCGAATCCCCCACTACTGCCAATGGCTCGGAGGCACCCCAAAGGTACAACTCCATCCGATCAAGATAGGGCTGCCCTAGCAGCAGTATGTGGCCATGGGATGCAGCCAGTTTCGTTGGTGTGGCAGGCACATCAAAACGCAGCCACAGCACCCCGCTACGGTAGCCAAAGAAGCCATGGTTCGTATCGAGCTGCCACGCAATGTGGGGTTGAATCACTTGCTGCGCAGTTTGCGTGCCAGCATCATCCCAGTGCAACAGCCACTGTCCAGACAGGTCTTGCGCCACTGCAGTTCCTGTACTGAAAATCAAACATAAAAATAATCCCCAAAGATGAATCAGTGGCGCATGGATTGTCATGATCCAACAAAAACTCTGGGGTGGATCACTATGGTCTCCATCGTACTTTGCGGGCAGTTGTGGCGGGGTACCTATCGAGGCGATTCGTCAGTACATTCAACAACAGCAAACGCCGCATTGATCGCTCACAGGACACCTGCGGTGTCCGCGCTATCCTTCCCGGCCCTGAAGAACCGGGTTTGACGGGCATCCTGATCAATGAGTAACTCCACATGATCGGCGTCCCCGCCAAATTCTACTAGAGCGTGTTATGAACTCTGACTTGACCCAGAAGCAGAGTGAATTGTAGTCATGCCCCACAAAGCCTACCCTACCGATGTCAGCGACGAAGAATGGGATTTCGCTCTATCGTCTTGGCACTGATCACCACCAAGGCTCCACAGCGTCACCATGATCTGCGCGAAGTCCTGAACGCCCTGCACTGACTCCTGCGTGCTGGAGCGCCTTGGCGCATGCTGCCCAATGATCTGCCTCCTTGGGAAGCGGTATACCAACCAACACACCGCTGGCTGCAGGCTGGTTGCTTTAAGGTGATAACCTCGGATCTGCGCTCTAGCATTCGTGTTGCTTAAAGCAAACAAGGCCAGCGCAACTTTCTGGTGTTTGTGGTGCTGATGTGGCCAACGGCGAGCCAGATCTTAGCTACCGCTGGCAGTTCATAACACGCCCTAAGCCATCAGTGCTTCACGCACCACTGGCACCTGCCGCCGCGATACTGTGAGCCACTGCGCTAACCCATGCAAACGCACTGCCCACACTTCGCCATCTTGTGAATCACGGTGTTTTTCTAGGGCGCGGATGGCATGGCGGGCTACCAGTGCATTGCGATGGATACGCACCCAATGCGCACCGTAGCGGCTCTCCAGCTCACTCAAGGCACCATCGAGTACATAGCTGTGCGTGGCGGTACACACGGTGACGTATTTCAGCTCTGCTTTGCAATAGAGCACTTCGGCCAAGGGCACACGTTCGGTGCGGCCCCGATCTTGGATCAGCAGCACCTCGCCCACAGCAGGCTCTAGGCCCACAGCAGGGGGTGCAGCCAATACCCGCCCCACCTTAGCCAACGCCTGTTGCAAGCGTTCGCGGCGCACCGGTTTGGTCAGGTAGTCCACGGCGTCCAATTCAAAGGCGTTCAGGGCATGTTCGGTATGTGCCGTGACAAACACCACCGCGGGTGCATGGGCCAAGGTGTGCAATTGCCGCGCCAATTGCAAGCCATCTTGACCGGGCAAATGGATGTCTAACAACAACAAATCAAAGGGCTGTCCACTGCCCGCCGCACTCAGCAATGCCAACGCCTCGTGGGCGGTGGCAGCCTGCGCCAGCTGGTGGCTACCTGTATCGGCCAACAGGGTGTGTAAACGGCTGCGGGCCAGCGGCTCATCGTCAACAATCAGAATATTCATGGTGGTGCTAAACAGAAGCAGGGGCAGGCAGGGTGATGCGCACTTCATACACATCGCCGTGCATGCCCGCCCTGAAATCACACTGCACATCATGCAGCAACAACAACCGCGCGCGCACATTGGCCAGAGCCATGCCGTGCCCCCTGGCCCCCACAGCACCGCCAGACTCCTCTGCCACTGGCAGGGTGTTGGTAATACGCACCACCACCCGGCTGCCCCGCAGTTGGGTGCAAACACGCAATTTGCCTCCCCGTGCGCAAGGCTCCACGCCATGCTTGACAGCGTTTTCTACCAAGGGCTGCAACAACAGGGGCGGTAGCAGGGCTGCACTGGCACGGGGATCAAGGCGCCATTGCACTTGCAGGCGCTGACCGAAGCGCACCTGCTCAATAGCCAGATAACGCCGGGCCAAGGTAATCTCCTCTTCCAACGTAACGGTCTCGCCCTGCTCGGTCAAGGCGCTGCGAAATAAATCGCTCAAATCTTCCAGCAATGCCTCGGCCTTGGCCGGTTCGTCACGCACCAAGGCAATCGCACTGTTGAGGGTATTGAACAAAAAATGGGGTCGGATGCGCGACTGCAACTCGGCCAGCCGGGCGGTGGTGGCCGCTGGCGTACGGGCCTGCGCCCGCAGCATCAAGGCAACCATCAGTATGGCGGCCAATAAGGCGCCACTGGCGGCGCTAGCCAACCAAGGTGCAGGCTGTGCCGCCTCCATCCATGCCAACATGGCGCAGGCGTACAAACCCGCCAGTGCGCCCAGCACCACCCCGGCAGCCCACTGCCCTGGCGGGCCCAAGCGTTGAAGCCACTGCTTCAGGCTACAGGCCGTGACCAGCCAAGCCAATGTGGCGGGCAGCACAGCCCCCGTGAGCAGCGCCAGCCGGGCCAACCATTCGAGCGGACTCTGACTGCCAAACAAAGCGCCCACGCCCACCACGGTTTCCACAAACAACACCGCCCGCAACACCACACCGGCATGGCAGGCATCAAAGACCAGCACGCGCCCAATCTCCACCCGGCCCTGCGGATGTGTGGCTTTGGCAGCAGGTTGAGAGAGCGGGGTCGATAAAATTCGCGTCTTCTGCATTGCGGCATCCGGCTGTTCCGGGTGTCTGTTTCACCGGATTATTGCCTCCCATGTCCACCAGCCAACCTACGCAGCCCTCCCACAACCAGCTCGACACCAAAGCGCAAGCCTGGTCAGCCTTGTTTTCTGAGCCCATGAGCGATCTGGTCAAGCGTTACACCTCCAGTGTATTTTTTGACAAGCGCCTGTGGCAAGCCGATATTGCGGGCAGCTTGGCCCATGCCGAGATGCTGGCCGCCCAAGGCATCATCGCCCCAGAAGACCAAGCCGCCATCGAGCGGGGCATGGCACAAATCAGCCAAGAGATTGAGTCGGGTCAGTTTGAATGGAAACTGGATTTAGAAGACGTACACCTGAACATTGAAGCCCGCCTGACCCAACTGGTGGGCGATGCAGGCAAGCGCCTGCACACAGGCCGCAGCCGCAACGACCAAGTGGCAACCGATGTGCGCCTGTGGCTGCGCAGTGAGATTGACCTGATTGGCGGCCTGCTCACCGAATTACAAAAGGCGCTGGTCGAAGTGGCAGCCAAAAACATCGACGTGATTTTGCCGGGCTTCACCCATTTGCAAGTGGCCCAGCCGGTCAGTTTTGCCCACCACCTGCTGGCCTATGTAGAAATGTTTGCCCGCGATGCCGAGCGCATGGCCGATGTACGCAAGCGCGTCAACCTGCTGCCCTTGGGCAGTGCTGCATTGGCTGGCACCACCTACCCACTGGATCGGGAGCGCGTAGCCCGCAGCTTGGGCATGGAAGGCGTGTGCCAAAACAGCCTGGACGCCGTGAGCGACCGTGACTTTGCGATTGAATTTACCGCTGCTGCCAGCCTGTGCATGGTACACATCAGCCGTTTGAGTGAAGAACTCATCATCTGGATGAGCCAGAACTTTGGCTTTATCAAGATTGCCGACCGCTTCACCACCGGCAGCTCCATCATGCCGCAGAAGAAAAACCCCGATGTGCCTGAACTGGCACGCGGCAAAACGGGCCGTGTGGTCGGCCACCTGATGGGTTTGATCACGCTCATGAAAGGCCAGCCACTGGCCTACAACAAAGACAACCAAGAAGACAAAGAGCCGCTGTTTGATACGGTAGACACGCTCAAAGACACTTTGCGTATTTTTGCCGAGATGGTGGGCGGCCAAGTCAACCCCACCACTGGGGCCAAAGAAGGCGGCATCACCGTCAATGCACCAGCCATGCAAGAGGCCGCCAAGAAGGGCTACGCCACTGCCACCGACCTGGCCGACTATTTGGTGAAAAAAGGCCTGCCCTTCCGCGATGCCCACGAAACCGTGGCCCATGCCGTCAAGGCGGCCACCACCCACGCCTGCGATTTGTCTGAGTTGCCCCTGACGGTGCTGCAAGGCTTTCACCCCTCCATCGAGAAGGATGTGTACGACTGCCTGAGCCTGCATGGCTCGCTCAACGCCCGCAACACCTTGGGTGGCACCGCACCAGCACAGGTACGGACGCAAATTGCACGGCACCAAGCGCGCTTGGGCTAACCCACGCCAGCCCCTGCCGACACACGCCTCAAAGCATGCGGAACTGCGCTACCCGCTCTGACAACGCGTGGGCCTGCTCCCGCAGGGTGGTAGAAGCCGCCGCTGTGTGTTCAACCAAGGCCGCATTTTGCTGCGTGCTGTGCTCTAGTGCCTTGGTGGCCTCATCCACCTGTCGAATGCCCTGAGCGCCCGCACGGGCCTCAGTTGCAATATCGCTGATCAACTGGCCAATTCGGTCGGCATGGGCGCGCACCTTGGCAATCGAGGCTCCGGCCTCGTTGGCGACCTGCACGCCATTGTGGGCTTGCCCCACACTGTCAATGATGAGTTGGCGGATTTCGTGCGAGGCAGCAGCACTGCGCTGGGCCAAATTACGCACCTCAGCAGCAACTACAGCAAAACCCCGTCCAGCCTCACCAGCCCGTGCGGCCTCGACTGCTGCATTGAGCGCCAATATGTTGGTCTGAAAAGCAATGCCGTCAATGGTGCCGATGATGTCATTGATCTTGCTGGAGGCGGTGCCAATGTCATCCATCGTAGCCACCATGCGCTGCATGATTTGTCCAGCCTCATGTGCTGCCGTAGCGTTGTCCATCGCCATCGCGGCCGCTTGCTCTGCATTTTGGGCACTGTTTTGGATGGTGCCAGAAATCTGGGCCATTGCCTGTGCGGTTTCTTCCAAGGTACTGGCTGCCGCCTCGGTGCGTGCCGACAAATCCACCGAGCCTTCGGCAATGTCGGCACTGGAGCCCACAATCTCGTCGCTGGCCATGCGTACGTCACCCACAATAGAGCGCAGCGCATCTTGCATTTGGCGCATCGACAGCATGAGCACCGCAATATCGTCAGCCCCCCAAGGGTTGGGTTGGGTGGTCAAGTCACCACTGCTCATGGCCTCTAGGTGGCGGCGTGTCTCTTTCAGTCCACCATCCATCACGCAATAGAAACTATAGAAAAAATAACCAGCCAAGGCCAAAGCCAACAGAATCAAGCCCATCGACAAGTTGCGCTCTGCCTCGGCAGCCACCAAACGTGCCTCCAGCCGTTGGTGTACCACCTGCATGGCTTTGGCTTGGACAACGTACAAATCAGCCACCAACTGGCTGCCCTGACGCCACCAGCCATCCACATCCCCCACCAAGGCGGGGTCGGCCTTGGCAAACACTTTATCGGCCTGGCCCACATAGGCTTGGGCACGCTCCAGCACGGCAAGGTCTAGTTGCTTGTCTAAAGCAGGGGCTGCCTTGATGGCGCCTTTGAGCCACGCTTGGCTTTCGGCCACATGCTTTTGTGCCCGCGCACTCCAGCCAAACACCCGCTGCATGGCGGCCAGATTCTGCAACTGCCCCACCAGCGCCACGGTGCCCCAACTGCGCATTTGCCCCACTGCCTCGGCCAAGAACGGCACTTCACGGGTATAGGCCATCAGCAACTGGAGGTCGGCAGCATCGGCATCCAAAATCATGCCCGAGCGGGCTGCAATGAGGTTATCGTACTCTACCGTTTTGTGTAATGCCGCTTCAATGGCCTTGATATCGGCCTGTGTTGGCAGGGCATCCAGCACTTGGTGCAACTGCTCGGCTTCTTGGCCCAAACCCAAGCGGTCGATATGGTCGCCCTCTACCAAACGCAAGTCAGCCTCGGCTTGGTGCAAGGCTTGGTGTGCCTGCTGCAACAGTGGCGTAGCCGCCACATAACCCGCCCCTTGAGCGCGGCTGGCATTGCGCAAATCGGTGAGCGCGTGCAGTACGGGCGCCAGCCGTTCCACAATCGACACCCCGGCCTGCTCTTTGCGCAAACGCTCAATGCCTTGCTGGGCTGCACTCAAATACAGCACCACCCCCACGAGCGTAGCCAACAAAAACAAGCTGCTCACAATGGCCGCTTTGGCACCAAAGCGCAACTGCCGGAACAACCGTATCCCCAACGACCAGACACCGTGGTGCGCAAAAAAGCCCGCACTTTGATCAGCCGAAGGGGCGTTTGTAGAAGAAGACAGAGGACGAGACATAAGGGGCTGGAAAAGTAATCCAGCCCCTGATTGGGCCATAGCCCTACCGACCCTGCAACATTTATGTCAATTTCCCTACATTTTTTAACATCTTCTACATCAACCAGAAACTAAAAAGCTTTAGGGGATAAGATGTTCCAACCCACCAAGATAAGGGCGCAGTGCCTCAGGCACCGTTACGCTGCCATCTTGGTTCTGGTAGTTTTCTAACACGGCCACGAGGCAACGGCCCACGGCCAAGCCTGAGCCGTTCAGGGTGTGTACCAGTTCGTTTTTGCCTTGGGTGTTTTTAAACCGCGCTTGCAGGCGGCGCGCTTGGAAGGCCTCGCAGTTGCTGACAGAGCTGATCTCACGGTAGGTGCCTTGGGCGGGCAACCAAACTTCCAAATCGTAGGTTTTGGACGCACCAAAGCCCATATCACCACTGCACAAGCTCATGACGCGGTAGGGCAGGCCCAACTTTTGCAAAACGGCCTCCGCATGGCCGGTCATTTCTTCGAGCGCCGCATAGCTTTGCTCGGGATGCACAATCTGCACCATCTCTACCTTGTCAAACTGGTGCTGGCGGATCATGCCGCGTGTGTCGCGGCCATAGCTACCAGCTTCAGAACGGAAACAAGGGGTGTGCGCTGTCAACTTGATCGGCAGTTCAGCTTCTTGCAGCACCACATCGCGAACAAAGTTGGTCAGGGGCACTTCGCTGGTCGGGATCAGGTAGAGCGCGGCATTGTCTGGCACCGGCTCGCCATCTTGGCCTCCCTTTTTGGCCGCAAACAGATCGCCCTCAAACTTGGGCAACTGACCAGTGCCCTTGAGCGAGTCGGCATTGACGGCATAGGGCACATAGCATTCTGTATAGCCATGTTCTTGCGTTTGCACGTCCAGCATGAACTGGGCCAACGCGCGGTGCAGACGCGCAATACCACCCTTCATCACCGTAAAGCGTGAGCCAGACAGTTTGACGCCCATATCAAAGTCCAGCCCCAGCGGGGTGCCCACATCAACATGGTCTTTGACGTCAAAGTCAAAACTGCGCGGCGTGCCCCAGCGGCGCACTTCGACATTACCGGTTTCATCACTGCCCACAGGCACGCTCTCGTGCGGAAGGTTGGGCACGGCCAACAGCAAGGTTTGCAGTTCGGCCTGTATCTGCTCCAAACGGGTGGCGGATTGCTCCAGTTCGGTTTTGAATGCCGCTACTTGGGCTTTGGCGGCTTCGGCACCGTCTTTGTCGCCCTTGCCCATCAGCATACCAATCTGTTTAGAGAGTTGGTTGCGCTGGGCCTGCAACTCCTCGGTGCGGGTTTGCAGGGTTTTTCGCTCGGCATCTAAGGCTTGGAAGGCCTCGACGTTGAGGAAGGCTTGGGGGGTTTTGCGGGTTTCGAGCCGGGCAATGGCCGAAGCAAGGTCTTTGCGAAGGAGGAGGATGTCTAGCATAGTCCGATTTTAGGCGGCAGTATCGATAACATCGTCATCCACATCGGCCATCAGGAGTGCTGCGTATGTTCTTTGTCTTTGGCCCTTCGGGGCAGATGTACCGGGGCGGCCCAGAAAACCTGGCGAAGATTTCGCCTGTGCGTGGTGTTCGTCGTCCCTTGGCATTGCGCACCCGTGCCGCAGGCCTGCATGGTGAAGAAGCAGCCCCCCTGCCACTGCCTGCCCCCACTACCACAGCCCCTGCGCGCACACTGCGGGCACAGGATGCTGTGAGTGCCTATACCCGCAGCAGCGGGCAATCTCCCCCGCGTCAACCCCTGACACTGGTGCGTGACGTGATGACGCGTGGTGCCCTGACAGTGCCATTGTCGGCCCGGGTGCATGAAGCATGGCAAATGTTTACCCGCTACCAAGTGGGTCAGGCACCCGTACTCAATAGTGTGGGCCGGGTGGTGGGGCTGCTGCTGCGCACCGACATGGGGCCACCAGACCTGTTGCCCCCCAATGACCAAGCGGCAGAACGGCTCGCCAGCGCCCGTCGGCCTGTGGCCGAAGTGATGGTCAGCCCAGTGCCTACGGTGTCAGAAGATACCGAACTGCGCCGCTTGGCTGGGGTGTTGCTCGAGACGGGTTTGCCCGGCCTGCCAGTGACAGACGACAGTGGTGAGCTGAAAGGTTTTGTCTCACGCACTGATTTGTTGCGTGCCATTGCCGCAGACCCACCACTGGACTTATGGAGTTAGAACTGGCTACGGCGTCTGCGGTAGTAGCCGTCAGAGCCTAGCCTAGGCCACACGGATGACAAAAGGCAAACCACAGACCATTGCTTCCAAGCCCCAGCCGCTCTCTTAAGAGCAGGCTCCCCAGATCACCCGGTGCGCGGGAAGCCCCGGAGTTCAGTCCGGGGTTGAGAGCAGGGATTAGCAATCCATAATCTACATCATGGACTGCACCAAAACCCTGCGACTGCGCAGCGGAACACGACCGCGATGTGAATGCAGCACGCAACATTCTCGCGGCGGGGAGGATGTCAATCCACTACCGTCTCGATTTTCAGCCCCTTGGGCAGCGGGAACTTGATGGTCTCTTCCATGCCTGGCACCGTGCGCACGGATACGGCACCCAGCGCCTTGATACGGTCTATGACTTGGCTCACCAAAATCTCAGGGGCGGAAGCGCCTGCCGTCAGGCCAACACGGGTCACGCCTTCAAACCACTGCGGGAGCAGTTCAGCCGCACTATCGACCATGTAGGCTGGCGTGCCCAACTTCACGGCCAACTCGCGCAGGCGGTTGCTATTGGAGCTGGTGGGGCTGCCCACGACAATCAACAAATCGACTTGGGCACTGAGCACCTTGACGGCGTCTTGGCGGTTTTGCGTAGCGTAGCAAATGTCTTGTTGCTTAGGCTCACGTACACTGGGAAAACGTGCCCGCACGGCAGCGGTAATCTCGGCAGCATCATCCACACTGAGCGTGGTTTGTGTGACAACAGCCAACCGCTCGGTCTGGGCGGGCTGCACGCGGGCTACATCGGCCACATCTTCTACCAGATGGATACCGTGATCCAACTGGCCCATAGTGCCTTCCACCTCGGGGTGGCCTTTGTGCCCAATCATGATGAACTCGTAGCCTTCTTGCGCCAGCTTGGCTACCTCCACATGCACTTTGCTCACCAATGGGCAGGTGGCATCAAAAATGCGAAAGCCACGCGCTTGGGCCTCGTTTTGTACCGCCTTGCTTACACCGTGGGCGCTAAACACCAGTGTGGCGCCGGGCGGCACCTCGGCCAACTCTTCAATGAAGATGGCGCCCTTGGCCTTGAGGTCATTGACCACATAGGTGTTGTGTACGATTTCGTGGCGTACATGGATGGGAGCGCCAAATTTTTGCAGTGCCCGCTCCACAATCTCAATGGCTCGGTCTACTCCGGCGCAAAACCCGCGCGGCTCGGCGAGCAAGATTTCTTGCAGCTGGCTCACAAGGCACCAATCACATACGCTTCAAAAGTCACGGGCTGGCCTGCCAGCGGGTGGTTAAAGTCCACCAAGATGGCATCTGGGCTGTCGGCATTGCCCACCTGCACCACCACACCCGCATAGGTAGCCATGCCATCAGGGGTGGCAAACTCCACCACTTCGCCCACGGCATAGCGTTCGTCGGGGTCGCCCAAATCATTGAGCAGCTTACGTGCTACCCATTGCTGCATATCGGGGTTGTGTTGGCCGAAAGCCTCGCCCGCAGCCAGCTCAAAGGTGGCACGTTGGCCCTCTTCTAGGCCCAACAGACGCTCCTCTACCGCCGGCGAGAGCTCACCGCTGCCCAGCGTGAGCGTGGCGGGCTTGTCGGCAAAGGTGTTGATGATGTCGCCAGCGGGACCCGCCAGACGGTAATGCAGGGTCAGAAACGAACCCGGTTGAACGGTTGCCATTGGTAGCCTCTATAAACTGACCGCATTTTACGTTTGCCTCTGGCCCCAGCACCATGTCCTTCAAAGACCTTCCTGCCGATATGCTGCCACGCGAGAAGCTGCTCTCCCGTGGCCCAGCAGCACTGGCCGATGCGGAATTGCTGGCAATTTTGCTGCGCACAGGCATTGTTGGCAAAAACGTGCTGCAAATGGCACAAGAACTGCTGGCCCCACCCAGCACCGATGCCACGACCGGCCAACGACAAGGTGGCTTTGGCGGCATTGGGGGGCTGTTGCACACAAGTGCCACAGATTTGGAACGCATCAAAGGGCTAGGGCCGGCCAAACGGGCCGAACTGGTGGCGGTGCTAGAGTTGGCCCGGCGTGCCCTGGCACAACAGTTGCAGCAAGGTGAGGTATTTGATTCACCCGAAGCAGTCAAACACTACCTGCAACTGCATTTGGCCTACAAGGGCCATGAAGTGTTTGCTGTGCTGTTTTTGGATGCCCAACACCGGCTGCTGGCGTTGGAGGAGATGTTTCGGGGCACGTTGACGCAAACCAGCGTCTATCCACGCGAGGTGCTGCTGCGGGCCTTGCACCACCGGGCTGCTGCCGTGGTGCTGGCGCACAACCATCCCAGCGGCCATGTGCAGCCCAGCAACGCCGACAGTGCCCTGACGCAAACGCTCAAAACAGCTTTGGGCATGGTGGACGTGCGCGTGCTAGACCATGTGATCGTAGCACCGGGGGCTGCTTTATCTATGGCAGAAAAGGGGTTAATCTGAGCCACCCTTACCGCTCTGCACCAAGCGAGGTTCAAGTCATGGCATTTGCACGATTGCGCAGTTGGCTGACAGTGGCCCTGCTCCTGGCAGCAGCCGCCAGTGGAGTGGCCGCTGCCGCCCCCCCAGCCACCGCCCCCTACTGCCCAACGCCCCCCCAGGCCATGCAGCACACCAGCGATGCAACTGCCGCCGGACAGCGCGGAGCAGCCCTGCTGCAGCGGCGCCACTATGCACAGGCCGAGCCACTGCTGCAATCGGCCTACTGCTCGGCCCCCGTTGGGGCAGAACGGTCTCTGTGGGCCATGCAACTGGGCAGTCTGGCCGCCCTCAGCCAACAGCCCGACACGGCGGCCCGTTACTACACAGAGGCACTGGGCATGGTAGCGGATGCACCGTTGCCGCTCTGGCTGAGCGCACGCTTGGCTTTGGCAAGGCTGGCCCCAGCCAAAGACAAACTCGCCCACCTAGAGCCGATTGCTCAGCGGCTAGAGCAAGCCTTACCCAACCCTGCACTGGCACGCTATCACCTTGATCTGGGGCAACAGGCTCGGCAAATCGGCCCCGCGTCTTTGGCGCTGGCCTACCACCATCTGGAGCGCGCCCGCAGCTTGGCAATGGCGGCTCAAGATGGCCGCCTGCATGTACAAACACTGGATGCCTTGGCACAACTGTATGAAGACCATGCGCGCAGGCCTGAAGCCCTGCAACTGACGCAAGAAGGGCTGCTGTTGGCGCACCGTCTGGCTCTGCAAGATCGGGCCGACCTGCTGGTGGCACTGGAGTGGCGGCAAGGCCGCCTGCAACAAGCGCAAGGGCAGCCGGGTGCTGCACTGGCCGCCTATGCGCGGGCGGTAGAGCAATTGGAAGCCACACGCCAAGACTTGCCGCTAGAAACCAGCGATGGGCAATCATCATTCCGTGTCCTGATCGAGCCTCTGTATCTAGGCTATGTCGATCTGCTGTTGCACACAACCCACGAACAGCCCAGCCCCCACAGAGAGGCTGCCCTCCACACTGCGATAGAGGCGATGGAGCAATTGCACCAAGCGCAATTGCAAGATTTTTTGGGAGACCGCTGTGCATGGGAGGTGCGGTCGGGCAAACCGCTGTTGCCCGCTGGCACGGGCGTGCTCTACCCTGTCATTTTGGCCGACCGGCTAGAGTTGCTCTTGCAAACCCCCACGGGTGTCGTGAGGCGCACCTCCCCCGTGGCCGGGCCACTGTTGCGCAGCCATGTGCGCACATGGGCCGACACCCTGCGTCTAGGCGATGAGCCCTACCTGCCTGCGGCACAGCAACTCTACGACTGGCTGCTGCGCCCAGTGGAGGCTGTGTTGTCTGAGCAAGGCATTGACCACCTGGTCGTGGTGCCCGACAGCACCTTGCGACTGATTCCGGTGGCGGCACTGCACAATGGACAACACTACGCCATAGAGCAGTGGGCTATTTCGGTCGTGACCAGCATGGGACTGACCAGCTTGGCCCCCCCCCAAACCCAAGCCCGTGCCCTCGTGACAGGCGTGGCTCTGCCCGGCCCTGCGGTTGAGAAAATGGCCCAAAGCTGGCGTGCGCCTCCAGCCCCCCCCACAGTTGTCCATCGGGGGTTGGCCCAGCACACCACCACCCGCACCTGGCAACAGGTGCGTACAGCACAAGCACCCACACTGGCCCAGTGGCAAGACAGCTTGGCCCTGCCGGGCGTGCGCGACGAAATACAAGCCTTGCACCAGTTGCTGCCTGGCACCGCCTTGCTCGATGCCGGTTTTACCGTAGGGCAGTTTCAACGAGAAACGGCCAGCGGCCAATACCGCATTGTGCATATTGCCTCGCACGGGGTCTTTGGCGACAGTGCGGCCACCAGCTTCATCATGGCCTACGATGACTTGCTGCGCCTGCCCCAGTTCCAGACCCTGCTAGAAAGTGAGGCTTTGCAACGCCAACCCATTGAGTTGCTCACCCTGTCGGCCTGCCAAACGGCCCAAGGCAACGAACGCGCCCCCCTGGGCCTCTCGGGCGTGGCCATCAAAGCCCACGCCCAAAGTGTGCTGGGCACTTTGTGGCCTATTGCCGATCTGGCAGCCAAGGCCGTGATGGAGCAGTTTTACACCGGGCTGGCCCAAGGGCGCCTGAGCAAGGCCCAAGCCTTGCGCCAAGCGCAATTGCAGCTGTTATACAGCCACGACATGGCCCACCCCTTCTTTTGGGCACCGTTCATCTTGATAGGAAACTGGCTGTGATGCACTGGCAACCTCCCCTGACGGTACTGCTCTGGGCTGCACTGCTGGCCTGCACCGGCCTTGACGCCACAGCCCAGATTCGCACCGATGCCAGCCTAGGGCAAACACCACAAACCCTGCAAGGCCCAGCCTATGTATTGCCCGAGCTGCTGGGCAAACGGGTGGGCCACAACCTGTTTCACAGCTTTGGGCAATTCAACATCGGCAGCGATGAATCGGCTACCTTTCTTACCCACAGCGATGGCATTCGCAATGTCATCAGCCGGGTCACGGGGGGCAGTATGTCTCAGATTCATGGCACGCTGGCACTGCGGGCCCACAGTGGCACCCCGGCTTTTTATTTTCTCAATCCTGCCGGAATTGTTTTTGGCCATGGGGCGACGGTCGATGTGCCCGGTGCACTCCATATCAGCACTGCCGATGGCCTGCGCTTTCCTGAGGGTGTTTGGCTGGCCCACACGGCTGGCAGCACCAGCGTATTCTCTAGCGCCGACCCGGTAGATTTTGGCTTTCTGGGGCCAGGGCGCGGGCCAGTGCATATCGGCCAAGGAACCATGCTGCACCCTGCTACCGGCCAGCCTTTGAGCGTGGTGGGGAACGATATAACGCTGGATGGTTCACTGCTGTCCAGCAGTGAAGGCGGCGCAATCCGTGTATCGGCGGCTGGAAAACTGTCGGTGTTGCGGGGCAGCAAAATCATCAGCTACACCAGCAGCCCAGCGCAAGCAGGCGACACCACTATTGAAGCGGCGGCCTTGTCAATTGATGGGCCAGATCCAGGGACGGTGACGGGCATTACCAGCCTCGCCGTGACCGGCATTCCCGACCTCGCAGGCCTGAGCCAGTTCATTGATCGCATGGATACCGACCGGTATATAACAGCCATCACAGACATCAGCGGTCTTAGCGGCTACTCGGCCACGGGCAACACGGGTCATGTCAGGGTTCATGTGGCGGGGCCGCTGCAACTGCGCCATGGTGCCATTGCCTCCAGCACCTTCACCGCTGGGGATACTGGGTCGGTGCAGATTGATGCGGGGTCGCTATCGATGGATCAGCTCAGCACGATCTTGAGTGACTCCTTCCCCGGCAGCACCGGTCGGGCTGGCTCCGTGCAGGTGCAGGTACATGACACGATGACGGTGAGCAACAACAGCATGGTGTCCTCCAACACCCAAGGGACTGGCAGCGGCGGCGATGTGCGCCTGCACGTTGGGGAGCGGTTGGCATTGCGCAATGGCGGCTTTATCAGCAGCGTCACTTTAGGGTCGGGCCATGCGGGGACGGTGCAAGTCGAGGCTGGTTCCCTCTCTATGGAGGGAGGCAATGCAAAAAGTTTCATCTCCAGCGACACCAGTGATGGCAGCGGCAATGCAGGCACTGTTCAGGTGCAAGTGCGTGGTGCCATGACGGTGAGCGATGGCAGCATGGTGTCCTCCAACACCCAAGGAGCCGGACGGGGCGGCGATGTGCATCTCCACGTTGAGGAGCAACTGGCACTGCGCAATGGGGGCTTGATCAGCAGCGTCACCTTAGGGTCGGGCAAGGCCGGGACGGTACAAGTCCAGGCCGGTTCGCTGTCTATGGAGCAAGGAAGTGCCATTCTGAGCGATTCATGGCTAGGCAGCACCGGCCCTGCTGGATCAGTCCAAGTGCAGGTGGGTGGTGCTATGGCCGTGAGCGATGGCAGCATGGTGTCCTCCAACACCCAAGGGACGGGAAATGGCGGCGATGTACAGCTCGATATTCGTGACCAATTGACAGTGAGCAATGGTGGTTTTGTGGGCAGCGCCACCTTGGGAGCGGGCCATGCGGGAACGGTACAGATCAAAGCTGGTTCGCTCTCGGTAGATGGCGCCCATGCCGCCGCTGCCATGATCTACAGTGGTACGGGCCCCGGCAGCACCGGACAGGCAGGATCGGTGCAGGTGCAGGTGCGTGACACCATGACCATCCATAACGGCGGTGTCATATCCACCACCACGTTGGGCGACGGCGCCGCAGGCGATGTGCGTGTGGCTGCAGGAAATTTGCGGATAGCTGGAGGCGATGATCAATTTGCCGTCATTTCCAGTGATACCGTCTCGGGCAGCGGCCATGCTGGCACCGTGCAAGTGGCGGTGGCTGGCGCACTGGAGTTGCTGGGCGGCGGCGTTATCTCCTCCAGCACCGCAACCGCAGGCGCCGCCGGTGCGGTGGCTGTGTCTGCCACAGAAATCCGCATGGACGGTGTAGACAGCCGCATACTGGGAATTGCCAAAGCCCATTCTTCTGGGCAAACCGGCACGCTGGATCTGCAAGCCCATCAACACCTCACCCTGACCAACGGCAGCAGCATCTCTATCCGCAACGATGCCACTGTGGTCAACCCCACACAGATTGTGCCTAGCGCACTGCACATCCGTGCCCCCGTCGTGCAACTGACCGACAGCCAAATAACTGCGGCGGCCAGTGGCAATGTAGATGCCAGTAACCTGAGCGTGTCTTTTAAAGATCGCTTGCAATTGGACAATAGCCAGATCACCACATCAGCCTCTTTAGGCAATGGTGGGGCCATCCAACTGCTGGGCGGTCAACGGTTGGGCCTGCACAACAGCCAAATTACGACGTCTGTGCTGGGCGCATTGGGCAATGGCGGTGATATTGCTGTGCGTAGCCAAGCCCTGGCGCTCCACACAGGGGCCATTCAGGCCAATACTGCCGCCCGTCATGCCAGTGGTGGACGGGTGCAGGTCGATGTGCAAACACTGCTGCCCAGTGCTGGGGCGCTGTGGCTGGGTGGCAATACCCCCTATGCATTGGTGCCAGGGCTGTTTGGCTTCAATGTCATTCAAGCGGCGGCCCCCACAGGCATCAACGGCCACGTCAACATCACCGTACCGGCCCTAGACCTGAGCAGCGCCCTGCAAGGGCTAGGCGCTCCTTTGCTTGACAGCGCCCGGCTAGGACACAACCCCTGCGATACCCGCAACGGCAGCACGTTGGCTGTGGCGGGCCGAGGCCACTATCCCGTGGCCCACTATGGCTGGTTAGGCCTGCTGCCCACAGCTGCATGGGCCGAGCCAGACCGTGTGAAAGCCGATCCATGCCCTCGCCCCTGATCACCTCCCCTGCTATTGCCTACCGTGCAACTCTCGGCTGTATCTGTGCGCTGAGCCTAGCAACTGGCACTGCACTGCCCGCATGGGCGGCTGGTGCAGCGCCCTTTGTGCTGCCTGAATTACCAGCGCCCGCCCACAGGGCCGCAGCACCCACCACCATACGCCTAGAACGGGTGGCCTTTGTTGGCAATACGGTGGTCGATACCCCCACCCTAGAGCAACTGGCCGCACCTTATCTGCACCGCCCACTGGATGAGGCCGATCTGGAGAGCCTGCGCCGCACCATCACGCAGCACTATGTGCGCCAAGGCTATGTCAATTCGGGGGCGGTTTTTGCCAGTCCAGCATTGACTGGCCCCATACTGACGCTGCAACTGATGGAGGGCCAACTCGGTGCCATTCAATCGCACGGCCTCCAAAACCTGCGCCCGCAATACATTGCACAACGGCTGGCCCCGCAGCCCGGAGAAGTGCTGCACCTCGACACCCTGCGCGCACGCTTTCAACGGCTGCTGGATGACCCCCTGTTTGCACAAATGCAGGCCCGGTTACGCCCCGGTGAGACCCTGGGCCAAGCGGTGCTAGACATTGAGGTGCAACGCGCACGCCCTTACCAGCTCACGGTAGCCACCCACAACCACCGCCCCCCCTCCATTGGCACGCAGGCGCTGGAGCTATCGGGCTGGGTGCGTAATCTGAGCGGGCACGGTGATGCGCTCTATGCCAGCCTGCAACAAGCCACCCCTGCACAGGGTGGGCTGCGCAGCCAATGGCACTGGAAGCTACCACTGGGCGCGCGCACCGCTGTGTCATGGCAAGGCAACTATGGGCAATCGGCGGTGGTGGAAGAACCGATACGGGCGCTGGACTTCAGCAGCCAGTTGCAACAGCAAGAACTGGGGCTGGAGCAGGTGCTGCACCAAAGCTTGCAGCACCAGTGGGCTGTGGGCGTGCATTACGGCTGGCGCAGCCACCGCACTTGGCTGGCTGGCACCCCCTTCTCTTTGGTGCCGGGCGAATCACAAGGCCAGACCCGCATCACCGGCTGGCGTTTGTGGCAAGAATACAGCTACCGCACTGAGCACCAAGCTCTGACCTTGCGCGCCACACTACAACGCCAACACAACAATCTACAAGCCCAAACTGGCTGGCCTGCGGGTGGGCCTGTTGCTGCCGATCAGCAAGCCCACCTGTGGCTATTGCAAGGTCAATATGCCCGCAAGTTGCTCGACAACGGCACGCAATGGGTCGTTCGTGCCACGGTGCAAAGAAGCCGCCAGCGTCTGCTGGCACTAGATCGCTTGGCCATTGGCGGCGCCAACAGCGTGCGCGGCTTTCTAGAAAACCAGCTGGTGCGTGACCAAGGCCAGATCTTGAATCTAGAGTTGGATGTGCCACTGCTGCAAGGTACTGGGCAAGACCTGCAATGGTCTCTGATTCCGTTTTACGACATGGGTCAGGGCCACAACCAAGGCGAGGCCAGCACCCGCATTGCCTCCGTGGGCTTGGCTACCCGCCTGCGCTGGCAAGGCATGCGGCTGGACTTGGCCGTGGGCCAACCCTTGCACGGCGAGCGCAGCGCAGGCCACAGCTGGCAACACCGGGGCATTCACCTGCATTGGAGCTATGACTTCTTCTAGCCCCTCCTTCCCACTATGGCAGTGGCTGCAAAACCTGCGCAGTTGGGGGGGGCGTGCTGCCTTCATCGCCATCATCGCCCTAGCATTGACCGAAACCCTCTGGCGACAAGGTGCCCTGGAGGGCATAGACCAGTGGTACAGCGACGGCTGGTTCCGATTGGCCGGACAGCGCCACACGGTAGAGCGGGTGGCGCTGGTGAAGCTGGACGAAGCCACTCTGGCACAGTACCCCGATGAACCGCTGGTGTTTTGGGGGCCACATTACGCCCAAGCAATTCAGACCCTACAAGCCGCTGGGGCCACCGTGGTGGGTCTGGATTTGGTACTGAGCAGCAGTCCAGAGCAATGGCTAGCCAAACTCGGCGGGGTTCCTACTCTGGCAGCACGCCAGTTTGACCAACCCCTGCGCCAAGCTCTGGCTACAGGCCGGGTAGTGGTGGCTGGCATGCAGCCCCCCGGCGACCTTTTGCTGCCTGCCAGCGACTACCTCGCTGCACTGCCCGATTGGGACATTGCCCGCTTTGTCGGGGCTGCCGATCTGCAAGCCGATGCCGATGGCGTGCTACGGGCCTATTCCCCTGCCGTGCCGCACCCCGACCCCTCTTCTGCGTTGCGGTTGCGCTCCTTGCCCTTTTTGTTGGCCCTGCACGCCAGCGGGCAGCCCGTGCAGGGGCCCACATGGGAGTTTGCCGGACGCACGGTGTCTATAGATGAGCGCCTGCGTCTGGCCTATGCTGGCCCTCCTGGCAGCGTACCAGCCATCCCCATGCTGGATCTGCTGCGGCCCGATGCCCTAGCACAGCCCCAAGTGCAGGCTCTGCGCGGCAAAGTGGTGATTTTGGGGGCCAGCTATGGCGGCATGAACGATGTACACATCACCCCCTATGGCCGCGGCTTGGGCAACGCCCCCCTGATGTTGGGTATGGAGATTCAGGCCCAGACCGTCGAGGCGCTCCTGCAAGGGCACTGGCTCAATGCCACCCCAGACCACACGCGCATGGGTCTGGCCTTGCTGCTCTGTCTGCCTGCGGGCCTCTTTTGGTGGCACCAGCGGCTATGGCGGGGGCTGTTGCTGTGTGGGCTGCTCTGGGTATTGGCCGGTGGATTAGGTTATGCCGCACTGGAGCGCAATCTACTGCTCTCGACCAGCCACATACAACTGACAGCACTGTTTTGCTTCATGGGCATTTACGCTTGGCGCTTCACACATGGCGAACGCGAGCGCCAACGCATCCGGCTGATGTTCTCGCGCTACCTAGAACCTCGGGTGGTAGAGGCGCTGATTCACTCCGACCGTATGCCACAACTGGGTGGCGAATGCTGCGAGATGACGGTGCTGTTTACCGATATCCGCAACTTCACCACGATCAGCGAGCAGCTGACCCCAGAAGAAGTGGTGGAGATGCTCAACCATTATTTTTCTGCGGCCTGCACTGTGCTGACGGAACAAGGTGCATGCATAGACAAATTTATTGGCGATGCCATCATGGCCGAATTTGGTGCCCCACTCAAAAATCCCGACCACGCCCACCGCGCCCTGACTGCGGCTCTGCACCTGCGCACCGTGGCTGAGCACTTCGGGCAATGGATGCAACAGCGTTTTCCGGGCAGAAATCTACCCGCATTTCGGATTGGCGTGGGTGTACACACGGGGCTGGCGATTTCAGGCAACATCGGCACCGCACAGCGGATGGAATACACCGCCATTGGCGATACAGTCAACATTGCCTCACGGCTTGAAGGCATGACAAAGGCGCTAGGCTGCGTGATTCTGGCCAGCCAAGACACCCTGCATGCCGCTGGCCCCGGTTTTGTCTTGGGCCGCAGTGACAGCATCACCGTGCGGGGCCGCATCCACCCGACAGAGGTTTTTGAAATCATCGCAATGGAGGAAGCAGCATGAAACAATGGCAGCACTGGGTCATCTGGGGGAGCAGCATGGTGCTCTGCAGTCTGGCATGGGGACAGCCCTCCTCAGCAATGGTTTTGCGCATACAAGGGGATGTGGTGCTAGAACTCCCCGACAAGGCCCAAAGCATAGAGCCCCTGATCCGGCTGCTAGAGGGCGACCGCGTCCGGCTGGCCCCCGGCGCCCACATCCGGCTGTTGTATGCCCGCAGCGGTTTGCAAGAAGATTGGCAAGATGCTGGCGTACTGCGCATCAATAGCACCGAGAGCAGCATTGTTCGGGGCCAACCACGGCGCGAAACACGCCAACTCCCACTGGCTATCACCCAGCAAATGGCCCGCACTCCGCGCAGTGACAGCACAGCCCGCATCGGGGGGGTGCGGCTGCGGCGTCTGCCCTCTTCTGCGCCTCCTCCCGGCCAAGAGCCGCCCACCCCACCCGTGAGCACCTTGGCCCCCGAGACATCGACTGGTGCCTCGTCCACCAATCTGGCAACACTGGAAGAAAACTACCAGTCCTTACGCCACAACACCGCCGCCGATGACCACAACCCCGAGGTCTATTTTCTGGCCGGGCTGTGGGATCTGGGGGCGCACGAACGACTGCGCCACGAGCTCCAACGCCTACAGGGTCTGCACCCCCACGACCCCGTGATCATGCGCCTGCACACGCTCTATGCGGGGGTGTTGCCATCTTCTGCCCCCAATATGCACAAGCCCATGCCCACCCCTCGCAACCCCACCACAGAGGATGCCGGAAAATAACGCCACAATGCACCGCCTGCCCCCTCTGCTCCTGCTGCCAGCCTCGCTCTTGCGGCCTGTGCCCCACTTCAAAAAGCCATGAGCCGCAACGACCCAGGCACCTTGCGCTCGGCACTGGCGCACGCCCTAGAGGCTGTGCGCCAGCCCCCAGCCCAGCCTACACCCCCCACAGCACCAGCGGCCCCCCCTGCGCCCCGCCCTGCCAGGGCAGCCCGCCGTGCCCTAACCCATACGGCCACCTTGTTGGCACGGTCAGTGCGCCCGTCAGGCGCTGGCACGTCCAATGTGCGCGTGGCAGCATCCACCTCTGCACGGCCTCCACGCAACAAGCGCGCCCCAGCACCACGCCCAGCCAGCACACGCCTTGATGGCCTGCACGAACTGGGCCAAGTGGCACAGCAATGGCGCGAGGCCCAAGCCCAAACGCAAGCCGAGGCACAAAAGCGCCGCGAAGCCGCTGCCCGCCAAGAGGCCGAACGCCAGTGGTTCAGCCGGGCTGTGGGGCCAGTCACACCACTGCACCAGCGCAACCACGTTCACCTCCAACAGCCCCCCCCCGAACCACTGCCGCTGCAACTGTGGCTAGATGAGGAACGCGTGCTGCAAGAGTCGATCAGTGACGACTTGGATGTCAGCACCCTGCTCGATACCGATGACCAGCTCAGTTTTCGCCGCCCAGGCATTGGTGTCGAGATCACGCGCCGCCTGCGCGCAGGGCATTGGAGCATTCAGCGCCAGCTAGATTTGCATGGCCTGCGCACCGACGAGGCCCGCGAGGCGCTGGGTGAATTCATACGCCAAGCACACCGCAATGGCTTGCGCTGCCTGCGTGTCATCCACGGCAAAGGTCTAGGCTCCCCAGGCAAAAGCCCGGTGCTCAAAGGCCGGGTACAAGGCTGGTTGGTACAAAAAAAAGAAGTGCTGGCCTTTGTCCAAGCACGCCCAGTGCAGGGGGGGGCTGGCGCTTTGTTGGTGCTGCTGGTGCCAGCAGGGCATGCCCAAACTGCCTCTGCAAATGAAAGCCCGTAGACCCACCAGCTACAGGTAGCGCGCAAACGGATCGACCTGTGCCGCCAGAGAGTCGGGGCCAGGTTGCAGCACTGGCTTGGGCGGCTGGGGGTCGGGGGGCATCTCGACACGTACCAGTGGCAGCGGTGGCATGGGACGGCCATAAATGCGCTGTACACGTTCGAGCAACGGTGGATGGCTATCCAACCAACGCGCCCACACCCCGCCACCGGCCACATCGACCAGCAGCATAGGCTGCACGCTAGGATGCTCTAAACCGGTACGACCATGCCGATTGGCTTGGGCCGCTTGCCGCTGTGCCAGCACCTTGCGCAGCACACCGCCCAAGCCTTGCTGGCTGCGCGTCCACTGCACCGCACGGGCATCGGCCAAATATTCACGCTGGCGCGACACCGCAGCTTGAAGCGCCTGCCCCACCAACCAGCCCAACCAACCTACTGCCATGATGGCACTGCCAAACAGGGGGGCCAGCCCGCCACGCTCACGCAGGGTGTCGCCAAAATGGTGTACCAGCTCCAGCCCAAACACCATACCCGCCAAGCGCATCTTCAGGCGGGTGTCCCCCTCATGCAAGTGAGACAGCTCATGGGCCACCATGCCTTGCAGTTCCTCACGGTTGAGGTAGTCCAACGCGCCTTGGGTGACGGCCACCACCGCATCAGACTGATCCCACCCCGCGGCAAAGGCATTGATGGCAGGGGTACGCGCCAGCACCATCACCTGCGGCACTGGCATGTGGGCAGCAATGCACAGCTCTTGCACCACATTGCACAGGCGCTGCTCGGCATAGGAGCTGCCGGGCCGGGCCTCGCGTGCGCCCACCCGCAGCGCCAACTTGACGCCACCTGCACGCAAGTTGGCGGTTTCTAGCCACCAGCCACCCAGAATAAAAAACAGCGTCATGCCCATATTCACCGCCATAAATCCTGCCGGGTAAGGCCAATGCACCGGCAACAAGGCATTCAGCAACCACCACGCCAACACCAAGGCACCATGCACCCCTGCCACCAACAGCAGCACGGCCACGGCAAAGGCCAGCAGCAGGCGGCGGGTTTCGGTGCGGGCATTTTCTTGGTGGTTCCAGAACTTCATGCGTTGGCGCTCCTGTTTTGTGCTAGGCCCAGCCGCTTAGCCAATCTAGCCAAATTGGCCCGATCCATGCGCAACTCACGCGCTGCTGCGGCCCAATGGTAACCATGCCGCTCCAAACAATCCTGCACCCATTGGCGCTCAAAGGCATCTACAGCGGCACGCAAACCCAGCCCCTGTGGTGCAGAGATCACCGACGGCCCTTGGACATGGGCCGATGGCACCGACCCTGTGGACGGCCCCCACTCCGGCAAGCCCAAATCCGTGGCCGTGAGCGTCAAAATGCGTGGGCGGGGCCGGTGGCGGCCCAGCGCCTTGAGCACGCTGCGCCCAATCAAATGCTCCAGCTCACGCACATTGCCAGGCCAATCGTAGGCCAGCAATGCGGCCTGGGCCTCACGGTCTAGCCGCAGGCTGCCCAGCCCTAAGCGGGTACGGTTCTCTTCCAGAAAAAAGCCACTGAGCATCAGCACATCGCGCCCGCGCTCGCGCAGTGCGGGCACTGGCAACGGATAGACACTGAGGCGGTGGTAAATGTCGGCGCGCATGCGTCCGGCACGCACCTCGGCCACCAAATCGCGGTTGGTCGCCACAATCAACCGCACATCCACATGGTGCTCCCTGTCCGAACCCAGGCGCTGCAACTGCCCACTTTGCAACACCCGCAACAGCTTGGCCTGCACCGGCAAGGGCAACTCGCCCACCTCATCCAAAAACAAAGTGCCGCCATCGGCCAACTCAAACTTGCCTTGGCGCTCTTGCACCGCCCCAGTAAACGCACCACGCACATGACCAAATAGTTCGCTCTCTACCAGCGTATCGGGCAGGGCGGCACAATTGACGCTCACCAAAGGCCGATCTGCCCGACCAGAACGGGCGTGCAGCGCCCGAGCCACCAGCTCTTTGCCCACGCCCGTTTCACCGCTGATCAGCACCGTCAAATCGCTGGGGCCCACCAGATCAATCTCTTGCAGCAACTGCTGCAAGGCTGGGCTGTGCCCCATCAATTGATGTGCAGAACCACTGCTGGCAGCCAAACGGTAAGACTCGGCACGCAGGTGCTCGTTCTCCACCCGAGCTGCCAGCCGGTTAATGCGCATGGCTGCCGCCACCGTGGCAGCGGCCAGATCACTGAAAGCCTGCAAGGCCGCCAAATGGGCAGGCGTGAACTGGCCTGGCACCAAGGCATCCAAAGTCAGCAAACCCCACGGTTGGCCTTCTACCGCCAACGCACAACCCATGCAGTCGTGAACTTCCAAGTGCCCACTCACCCCTTCGATCAGGCCATCATAGGGATCGGGCAAGGTGCTCCCCAATGGAAAGTGGGTGGGCAGACCAGCCTGTAACAGTGCCTGCAAGCGGGGGTGGGCACTGACCCGAAAGCGCCGCCCCAGCGCATCGCTGCTCAGGCCATCCATGGCCAAAGGCACCAACCATTCGCCCTCCAGCCGCAACAAAGCCACGGCATCGCACGGAAACAGCGCCCGCACCGCTTGCAACAAACGGCGATAGCGTTCGCGCTCGGGCAATTCTTGGGACAAATCGGCCACCAAAGGAACCAAGGCAGCCAGCAGGGTAGATGTAGTCATATTGACTATTTTGCAGTCTTTATGACTTTTATATTTTTGCGGTCATTAAGACAACATTCTTATGAAGTCCTTGTTTTTAAAAGAAATTTGGGTTGGCACAGATGCTGCGTAGGCACAACAGGCCCTGTTTGCCTTTCTGATATTTTTTCCTCTGGAGACCTCTATGCTCACCGAAGCCCAACGCGCCATTGTCAAAGCCACCGTTCCGTTGCTCGAAACCGGCGGCGAAACCCTGACCAAGCACTTCTACGGCATCATGCTCAATGAGTACCCCGAAGTGCGCCCCCTGTTCAACCAAGCGCACCAAGCCAGCGGCGACCAGCCCCGCGCCTTAGCCAACAGCGTGTTGATGTATGCGCGCCATATCGACCACCTCGAAAAGCTGGGCAACCTGCCCGCGCAAATCGTCCACAAACATGTCGCTCTGCAAGTGCTGCCCGAGCAGTACCCCATCGTGGGCACCTGCCTGCTGCGTGCTATTCGCGAGGTGCTGGGTGCAGACATTGCCACCGACGAGGTGCTGGCCGCTTGGGGAGCCGCTTACCAGCAACTGGCCGACCTGTTGATTGGTGCCGAAGAACAGGTGTATGCCGCCAATGCCGCTCTTGAAGGCGGCTGGCGCGGGGTGCGGCGCTTTCGGGTGGCACGCAAAGTGGCCGAGAGTGCCGAAATCACCTCGTTCTATTTGCAACCCGAAGACGGTGGCCCTGTGCTGCGCTACCAGCCCGGCCAATATATTGGCCTGCGTTTGGTGGTGGATGGCAAAGAGCAGCGGCGCAACTATTCGCTTTCGAGCATTGCCGATGGGCAAGGCCTGCGCATCAGCATCAAGCGAGAAGCGGGCGGCGTGGCCTCCAACTACCTGCATGACCAAGTGCCCGAGGGTGGCGTGCTCGAAGTGTTCCCGCCTGCTGGCCCGTTCACACTACAAGCCAGCGATAAGCCCTTGGTGCTGATCAGTGGTGGTGTGGGCATTACCCCCACACTGGCCATGCTGCAAGCGGCCTTGCCCAGCGGACGGCCCGTGCACTTTATCCACTGCGCCCGCAACCGTGCGGTGCATGCCTTCCGCGACACCGTGGATGCCTTGGCAGCACAGCACCCACAATTGCAACGCTTTTACAGCTACGACCAAGCCACCGAGGCCGATGGTGCCGATGCCGTGGGCTACCTGACCCCCGAGCAATTGGCACAATGGCTGCCCGAAAACCGTGATGTGGATGCTTACTTCCTTGGCCCCAAACCATTTATGGCCTTGGTCAAACGCAGTTTGGCTGCCTTGGGTGTGCCAGAAAGCCAAACCCACTACGAGTTTTTTGGCCCAGCTGCTGCGCTGGCCTAACCCGGCTCAGAACTGCACGCGCGGCGCTTGGCGCTCCGCCTCAGACTGGGTGGACTGGAGCATGGCTGCCGGGGGCAACCCCGTCAGCCGTGCCACCAGCAGGGCTGGAAATTGCGTGGCCAGATTATTAAAGTCCAGCACCTGATCGTTGTAGGCTTGGCGGGCAAAGCCGATGCGGTTTTCGGTGCTGGTGAGCTCTTCACTCAACGATGCCATGGTGGCATCGGCTTTGAGCTCGGGGTAGTTTTCGGCCACTACCATCAGGCGGCCCAAGCTAGCGCCTAAAGCCCCCTCTGCCACGGCCAGCGCACCAATGGCCGCCGCATCCGTAGGCTGGCTGCGTGCCGTCTTGGCGGCGCCTTGTGCTTGGCCCCGCGCTTGAATAACGGCCTCGAGCGTAGCGGCCTCATGTTGCAGATAACCCCGTGCTACCTCCACCAAATTGGGTACCAGATCGTGTCGACGCTTGAGTTGCACATCAATCTGACCAAAGGCATTGGCAATGCGGTTGTGCAGTTTGACCAGCCGGTTGTAGACCCCAATAGCCCACCACGCTACCGCCACCAAAACCACCAGTTGCATCCAGGTCGTCCATTCCATGGCGAGGCTCCTGCAAAGGCTGTTTAACGCAACTGAGGCACCGCCGTCTGCGTGTGCAGCGCCTGTGCCATACCCAAACCCACCGCTACACCAAAACGCTTGGCCAATCGCTCGGCCACATTCTCGTGGCGGGTGTAATTGATCAACTCCTCGGCCTTGACGACCTCACGGGCCACATAGTCCACACTGCCCAAGCGATCTGCCAAGCCCATGTCAATCGCCTGTGCGCCCGTCCAGAACAAACCGCTGAAGGTCTCGTCGGTGGGCTTGAGCCGGTCGCCACGCCCAGCGCGCACCACAGCAATAAACTGCTGGTGGATATGGTCTAGCATGGTCTGTGCATAAGCCCGCTGCTGCTCTGACTGTGGGCTAAACGGATCTAAAAACCCCTTGTTCTCACCCGCTGTGAGCAAGCGGCGCTCCACTCCCAGTTTGTCCATCGTGCCAGTAAAACCAAAGCCATCCATCAGCACCCCAATACTGCCCACAATGCTGGCCTTGTCTACATAAATGTCATCGGCCGCCGCTGCAATATAGTAGGCTGCCGAAGCACAGGTCTCCTCCACGACCGCATAGATGGGTTTGCGGTGCTTGGCTTTCAGGCGCATGATTTCATCGTTGATCATGCCTGCCTGCACTGGGCTGCCACCGGGCGAGTTGATCAGCAATACCAGCGCCTTAGAGCCGTCATCTTCCAAAGCACTGCGCATGGCCGCCACAATGTTTTCGGCACTGGCGTCCACGCCCGCCGCAATTTCGCCTTTAATGGCGACCACTGCGGTGTGCGGTTTGCTCTTTTGCGTAGAGGCAGCCATCTCCTGCGACATGGCCAACCAAATCAAAAAGGCAAAAAAGGCCAACCACCCCAGGCGTGTTAACGTACGCCAGCGCCGAGCGGCACGCTGCTCGGCCAAAGTGCCCAGCACCAGTTTTTCCAACACATCACGCTCCCAACCCGGCGTCTTGGGAGCCTGCGTGGCACTCGCATCAGGTGCCTGCTGCTGAGCCCAGAGATCTGGAGCAGGCCGATGGGGTTCTGGAGCGGATGGGTGAGGCGGGTGCGGTTCAGTCATGGCTAAATAAAAAGGCTATCGGCGGAACGTGGTATGCAGTATGCCAGCGGCACAAGCAAGGTACATACCGTCTTTAGCCATTCGCGCGCAACCAGTCGTGCAGCCCCTGCACTGTATGGGCCACTTCCAGCGGACGCAGTGGCGCAAAGGTCTTGGGGTCGTGGGCACCATAGGCTACCCCCACACTGGCACAGCCTGCATTGAGCGCCATTTGCAAATCGTGTGTGGTGTCACCAATCATCAGCACCCGCTCAGGCGGCACATCAAATTCGGCCATCAATTCCTGCAACATCAGGGGATGGGGCTTGCCCGCTGTTTCATCAGCGGTGCGTGAGCCATCAAACACCCCGCGCAGTGCGGCGCTTTGCAGTGCATCGTTCAAGCCTCGGCGGCTCTTGCCCGTGGCCACTGTGAGCAAATGGCCCCGCGCACGCAAATCATCCAGCAGCGGCAAGATACCCTCAAACAGGCTCAACTCATCTTGTAACCGCACATAGTGGTAGCGGTAACGGTTGCTCAACTCGGGGTATTTTTCTGGCGGCACATCCGGGGCAGCGTGGGCCAATGCAGGCATCAGCGCCATGCCAATCACATAAGCGGCGGCCTCTTGGCTAGGCACCACGCCCCCCACATCGCGCACAGCCTCCTGAATACAGCGCACGATGATCTGGGTGGAATCAAACAAAGTGCCATCCCAATCAAAAGCGATCAGGTCAAAACGGCGGGAGCGGGTCAGGGTCATGATGGCTGTGGTGCAAAAGAAAGCAACTCGGGGGGCAACTCGGCCAGCAATTGCAGACGCTCACTGCTGGCTGGATGGGTAAACTGCAAGCGCCAAGCGTGCAGGAACATACGTTTGAGGCCCATTTTTTGCAGGCGCTTGTTCAGCTCGAAATCACCATATTTGTCATCGCCCGCAATCGGATGGCCCTGAGAGGCCAGATGAACGCGAATTTGGTGCGTGCGCCCGGTCTTGATCGTCACCTCTAACAAACTCATCGCAGGCAAGCCCTGCGCAGGCCGTGCGGCTGCCGTGGCCCGCACCTTCACCAGCGTGATCGAGCGCATGCCATCGGGGTCATCTGCGGTGGTGACACGCACACGGCGCTCACCATCGGGCAACAAGTATTTGTGCAATGGCGCATCAATAACCTTGAGTTTGGCAGGCCAGACCCCCTGCACCAACGCCAGATAGGTTTTGCCGGTTTCGCGTTCGCGAAATTGGTCTTGCAAGTGCGTGAGCGCGCTGCGCTTTTTGGCGACCAACAAGATGCCTGAGGTTTCGCGGTCTAGGCGATGCACCAACTCCAAAAACTTGGCTTGGGGCCGGGCTTGGCGCAATTGCTCAATCACGCCAAAGCTCACGCCACTGCCGCCATGCACCGCCACGCCTGCGGGCTTATCAATCGCCAGCAGGTGTTCATCTTCGTGCAGCAGCGGAAACTCGCGCGCTGGCGCAGGGTGCGCAGCCTTGTCGGCCATCTTCTCCGACACCCGTACCGGCGGCAGGCGCACCATGTCGCCCTCTTGCACCCTGGTATCGGCGCTGGCACGGCCCTTGTTGATACGCACCTCGCCGCTGCGAATGATGCGGTAGACATGGGTTTTGGGCACACCTTTGAGGTGGCGCATGAGAAAGTTGTCCAGCCGCTGCCCGCTGGAGTCTGCATCGACCAGCACTTGACGTGCCGCTGGTGTGCCAACAGCACGAGAGATGGGGTGGGAAGGGTTGGCCCCATGCTGGGGCTGCGGGGTTTTGCCGCCTATAATCTGTGTCACCTGCGCAGTGTTTTGTAAGTGGTTGATTCGTCTGGAGTTTAGTCCACACGGCCATTTCCCCCCGCGCAGGCCGGTCGATGCCAGCGGGTGTCATGCACGCAAGAATCGCAGGCCAGTTGCCTGCGTTGGCCTACATGATGCACGGCAGACTGACACAATTGAAATACAGATACGGAATACCCCATCTGGCAGTTCACCCCACGGGGGTGCGACTGCCAGCGGATCAAAGCGAATATGTGGATGCTGGCAATGTTGTTTCAGACCCTGGAGCGATGGCTTATGCCGCCGCTATGGGCCAACAATGCTCTGCCAGTGCCTATCCTGCCTGCGCCAGCAGCCATTCCTGCAATGGCAAAGCTACAGATTCTCAGGCCCGCTCCCATCCATGCGCCCCTGCCTCCCCCGTTGAGCTGACACAGCCCAACGGCCTTTGGCATACCCGGCAATTCCCTTCGTTTCAAGGCGTCAGTCCAGGCATTGTTGGCTCCTACAGAGCCTGTTGTTTGTTTGGAATCACGGGTCGCAGCGGTGCAGCATCGAGGCTGCCAGGCTGCCAGCCCACGCAAAAAAAGGAAACGCATCATGAAGCGGATGCTGATCAACGCCACCCAGCCCGAAGAACGTCGCTTGGCCATTGTCGATGGCCAGAAGTTGCTGGATTATGAAATCGAGATCGAAGGACGCGAGCAGCGCAAGGGCAACATCTACAAAGCAGTAGTAACCCGTGTAGAGCCCAGCCTCGAGGCCTGCTTTGTTGATTACGGTGAAGACCGCCACGGCTTTTTGCCGTTCAAAGAAATCTCTAAGCAATACTTTGCCCCTGGCGTCTCGCCCAGCCAAGCGCGCATCCACGACGTCATCAAAGAAGGCCAGGAACTGCTCATCCAGGTCGAAAAAGAAGAGCGCGGCAACAAGGGCGCGGCCCTGACCACGTTTATCAGCCTGGCTGGCCGCTATGTGGTGCTCATGCCCAACAACCCGCGTGGCGGTGGCGTGAGCCGCCGCATTGAGGGTGAAGACCGTGCCGAGCTCAAAGAAGCGATGGATCAGCTCGACTACCCCAACGGCATGAGCATCATCGCCCGCACAGCGGGCATTGGCCGCACGGCCCCCGAGCTGCAATGGGATTTGAACTACCTGCTGAAGTTGTGGAATGCCATTGACGGTGCCGCCAAGGCAGGCAAGGGCGCCTTCCTGATCTACCAAGAATCGAGCTTGGTGATCCGCGCTATCCGCGACTACTTCAATACCGACATCGGTGACATCCTGATCGACACCGACGATATCTTCGAGCAGGCCCAGCAGTTCATGGCCCATGTCATGCCTGAGCACGCCAGCCGCGTCAAACGCTACCGCGACGATGCAGCCCTGTTCTCGCGCTTCCAAATCGAGCACCAAATCGAATCGGCCTATGCCCGTACTGTGCAACTGCCCTCGGGCGGTGCCATCGTCATCGACCACACCGAGGCACTGGTATCGGTGGACGTCAACTCGGCCCGCGCCATCAAGGGTGGCGACATCGAAGAAACCGCTACCCGCACCAACCTTGAAGCCGCCGATGAAGTAGCCCGCCAGATGCGTCTGCGTGATCTGGGTGGCTTGGTCGTGATCGACTTCATCGACATGGAAGAGGCCAAAAACCGCCGCGAAGTAGAAAACCGCCTGCGCGATGCACTGCGCCAAGACCGTGCGCGGGTGCAATTTGGCACCATCAGCAAGTTTGGCCTGATGGAAATGAGCCGCCAACGTCTCAAACCGGCCCTGAGCGAAGGCTCCTCGATTCCCTGCCCCCGTTGTGGCGGCGCTGGGCATATCCGCGATACCGAATCATCGGCACTGCAAATCCTGCGCATCATCCAAGAAGAATCGATGAAGGACAACACCGCGGCTGTGCACTGCCAAGTGCCGGTAGAGGTGGCTAGTTTCCTGCTCAATGAGAAGCGCACCGAAATTGCCAAGATCGAACTCAAACAGCGCGTCAATGTGCTGATGGTGCCCAACAAAACCCTGGAAACCCCCAACTACCGCCTAGAACGCCTCAAGCACGACGATCCTCGCCTAGATGGCATCCAACCCAGCTACAAGCTGGCCGAAGACTTTGAAGACCCCACGGCTGTTACCCGCCGCTCACAAGAGCCGACCAACAAGCAAACCCCGCTGATCCGGGGCGTGCTACCCGACGCTCCAGCCCCCCAAGCAGCACCCCGCCCCGAAGGCGAGGGCCGCCCCCACCGTGGCGCTGCCCGCCCCAGCCCAGCACCCGCACCTGTTGCCCAAGAGCGTGGTTTCTTTGCTTGGCTCAAACGGCTATTGGGTTTTGGCCGTACCCCCAGCCCCGTGGCGGCACCGGCCCCAGCACCCGCCCCCACGGCACGGGATGCCCGCCGTGGCGAACGCAACGAACGCAATGGCAGTGAAAACCGCCCACGCCGAGGTGCCGAGCGCAATGACCGCTACGAGCGCAACGAACGTCCAGAACGCAACGGCACCCGCCGCAACGAACGCCCAGAACGCAATGAGCGCGGCACGGACAATCGCCACCATGACACCACGACCCGTCCCACCAAAGACAACGACCGCTTTGACAGCAACGAGCGCCGCGAACCCCGCACCCCCCACCGGGGCCGTGAACGCCGCGAAGCCGACAACCGCCCTTTGAACGATGAGGTGCTCGATACCGAACTGACCCAAAATCTGTCGGTGCAGCCCAACGAGGCCCCTGCCCATGAGCCGCGTAACGAACGCCCGCCCCGCAACAGTGAACGCGGCGAACGCAACGAGCAACCCCGGCGCGACCGCGCCGAACGGGCAGAGCGCAATCCACGCAACGAAGGCCGTGAGCGCACCCCACGCGTTGCAGAAGCCGTTGATGTCGGCCTGAACCCAGTCTCTACGCCCAACGTGGCGGCTGAGGTCACCGTCAACAACGGGGCAGAACCCTCCACGCCAGCCACAGCCACAGAAGAGCGCCGGGAACGCCGCTCCCGTGACCGCTATGGCCGCGACCGTCAGCGCGGCGAGCGCGGTGAGCGCCCTGAACAGGCCACCATGCCTGCTAGCGAAGCACCTGCCGAAGTGACCACCGAGGGGGCAGAGCCCCCTGTGCGCCGCAGCTACTTTGCTGCGGCAACGCCAGCAGTGGCTACAGTGGTAGCCGCTGCTGACCCAGCACCAGCCACCCCAGCACTGGCACCCGAAGTGCTCACGCCTGTGGCAGCGGTTAACGCCTCGGAGCCACCCCTTCCTGTGGCAGAGCCTACAGCACCTGCACCAGCTGCCCCCGTGGTAGAGCCAGCAGTTGAAGCATCGGCCCACACCGCCGATGTCGAGACCAGCGCCAGCCCCTTGCAGCCAGTGCAACCGTTTGTGTTGCCCGTCGCTGAAATGCAAGCGTTGGCCGAGCGTGCCGGCCTGCAATGGGTACAGTCTGACCCAGAAAAGGTAGCACGGGCACAGGCAGCGATTGCCGCCGAACCCCGCCCGGTGCATGTGCCCCGCCACCGCCCAGCCCCCGTCTTGCTGGACGAAGGCCCACTGGTGCTGGTAGAAACCCGCCGCGATCTGCGCGAGTTGGTGCTGCCATTCGAGCAGGCCATCCAGCCCTGAAGAAGCCCGCCCTAGGCCTGCAAGGTCAGCACAACGCCCCCTGCTGCTGACCTTCAGACCAGAACGCTCCCCAGCGCCGATCTGTGCCACACAGACCGGCGCTTTTTTCTGTTCAGTCTCTCTTTCTTAGCACCATGTTGATCCTGCTGTCTCCTGCCAAGTCTTTGGACTACGACACCCCCGTGGCTGCGGATTGGCCCCACAGCCTGCCCCCATTCCTGCCCGAAACCACCGAGTTGATTGAGCTGCTGCGTACCAAGGCACCCCAAGACTTGGCCGCCCTGATGAAAATCAGTGATGCCTTGGCCGCTCTCAACGTGGCCCGTTATGCGGCTTGGTCGCCAGAGTTCCCCCCCCACAATGCACGCCCGGCAATCCTGGCCTTCAATGGTGATGTGTATGACGGACTCAATGCCCGCACCTTGGCACAGAGCGATCTGGAATGGGCACAGCAACATCTGCGCATTCTCAGTGGTCTGTACGGCGTGCTACGCCCGCTGGACTGGATGCAGGCCTATCGACTAGAGATGGGCACCCGGCTGGCAACCCCAGTGGGCAATACCTTGTACCAATTCTGGGGCACGAAAATTGCTGCCCATCTGCAGCAAGAGCTTGCCCACGACCCCACTCCCGTAGTGCTCCATCTGGCATCTCAAGAGTATTTCAAAGCCGTTGATACCAGCGTCCTGCGCTCCCGCATTGTGGAATGTGTATTTGAAGAATGGAAAGGAGGCAGCTACAAGATCGTTAGCTTCCACGCCAAACGCGCCCGTGGCCTGATGGCTCGCCACGCCATCTTGCAACGCGCGACACAGCCAGAACAGCTGCTAGGCTTTCAGGAAGAAGGCTATGCCTTTGACCCACACGCCTCGGAATGCAACCGGCTGGTATTCCGGCGGCGCTTAATGTAAGACAATGTTACATAACGCAATACCATCATGGCACCACAAATCGCTCCCACCACCGCATCTGCCCAGGTTGCCCGCACGGCTGCGGCTCCCGCCATTACGCCCGAGCTGCGAACCTGGATCATCCAACAAGCCCAAGCCAACGTCAGTGCTCCGGCCCTGATACAGGCCATGACCACTGCGGGCTGGCACGAAGAAGTTGCCATGCAGGCACTGGAAGAGACCCTGCGTGAACACCTAGGTCACATGGGTAGTGATGCCATCCCTGCAACCGACCAAGCTGTGCCAGAACCCTCACTGCAAGGTGCACCCAGCCGCTTGGATGCAGGTGACCGCCAAGTCGATGTGTTGCTGTCGCTGGCCCTACCCCGGGTGGTGGTGTTGGGCAATGTGCTGTCACCCCAAGAGTGTGATGCCCTGATTGAAGCCGCCCGTCCACGCATGGCCCGCTCGCTGACGGTAGCCACCCTCACGGGCGGCGAAGAAGTCAATGCAGACCGCACCAGCGATGGCATGTTCTTCCAACGTGGTGAGAGCGAACTGATTCAGCGCATAGAGGCCCGACTGGCCCGCTTGGCTAACTGGCCCCTGGAAAACGGCGAAGGCTTGCAGGTGCTGCACTACGCACCCGGTGCTCAATACCGGCCCCATTACGACTATTTCGATCCGGCCCAGCCAGGCACACCGCGGATTCTGGCCCGTGGCGGCCAACGTGTTGGCACCTTTGTGTTGTACCTCAACACACCTGAACAGGGCGGGGGCACCACTTTCCCTGATGTAGGGCTGGAAGTAGCCGCCCAGCGGGGCAATGCGGTGTTTTTTAGCTACCCCCTGCCCCATCCTGCTACGCGCACCCTGCATGGTGGTGCCCCCGTGCAGGCAGGCGAGAAGTGGATAGCCACGAAATGGCTACGCGAACGCGAGTTCACCTGAATCATTGATCTATCGGAGTTCCTCAAAATGCCCACATCCCACAAGCTGACCCTGCGCACCAGGTTACTGCTGTTGGTGGCACTGATCGTGCTGGCAGGCTATGCCCTCACACTCACAGTCCTGACATACAAAGCAGGGCAACTGCAACACGAAAGCGCCTTGCGCTACACCGAGCAGTTGGCGGCCAACCAAGGCCACAAGGCCACCGCAGACTTGGAACAGGGGATGGATGTGGCCCGCACACTGGCCCATGCCCTAGGGCAACTCAAGTCGTCTGGGCTGGCCAACCGTGCCAGTGCAGACGCCTTGCTCAAGGGAGTGCTGGCAGGCAATCCTGCTTTGATTGGGGTCTGGTCTGGCTGGGAGCCCGATGCCTTTGATGGCAAGGACAGCGAATATGCCAACCAACCAGGGCACGATGCCACAGGCCGCTACATCCCCTACTGGAACCGGGGCAGTGGCACATTGGCAGTAGAGCCGCTGGTCGACTACGACAAGCCTGTGGCGGGTGATTACTACCTGTTGCCCAAGAAAACCGGCCAAGAAACCCTGATTGAGCCTTACAAATACACTGTGGGCGGCAAAGAAATGCTCATCACCAGTTTGGTTGTACCCATTCAGGTGGATGGTCGGTTTGTCGGCGTGGCCGGTGTCGATCTGACGCTAGAAGGGCTACAAAAGATGACCTCGCAGGTGCGCGTCTTCAACAACGGTTATGCCAGCCTGCTCTCGCACGGCGGTATTTTTCTGGGTGACCAAGACCCAGCCAACGTGGGCCAAGACATAGGCAAACACCCCGAAGCAGAGCAGGCACGGGCTGCCATTGCTGAAGGGCGCCTGTTGCGCATGGAGACATATAGCCAGCGTTTGAATGAGACCGTCACCCGCATCTACATGCCCTTGCAAATTGGGGCCAGCAAAACGCCTTGGTCTTTCGCCATTACCGTGCCCAATACCGAAATTCTGGCCGAGATCTACCAACAACGCTGGCTCGCTGCCGGGTTGGGGCTGTTGAGCATTCTGCTGGTATCGATAGGCTTGGCACTGGCGCTTGAACGCATGGTGCTGCGCCCGATTGGCGGGGAGCCCGAACATGCTGCGGCCATTGCCGCCCGTGTGGCCGAAGGCGATTTGAGCCAATCCATTGTGGTGCGCCCCCACGACCAAAGCAGCCTGATGGCCCAATTGCAGCGGATGCAAGACGGCTTGGCAGGTGTGGTTGCCAAGGTGCGTCAAGGGGCAGAAGGCGTAGCCACCGCCAGTACCGAAATTGCCCAAGGCAACCAAGACCTGTCTGGACGCACCGAGAGCCAGGCCAGCGCACTGGAAGAGACAGCAGCCTCCATGAGCCAACTAGGCTCGGCAGTGACACAAAATGCCGAACACGCCCGCCATGCCAACGAGTTGGCCCGCCATGCCTCCGGGGTGGCCGTGCAAGGTGGCGAAGCCGTAGGCCGGGTGATTGAGACCATGAAGGAGATCAATGACAGCTCACGCAAAATTGCCGACATCATCAGTGTGATTGATGGCATTGCATTCCAGACCAACATCCTGGCACTGAATGCGGCGGTGGAAGCCGCACGGGCGGGAGAGCAAGGCCGTGGCTTTGCAGTGGTTGCCGCCGAAGTGCGCAATTTGGCAGGCCGCTCGGCCAATGCCGCCAAAGAAATCAAGGAGTTGATCAACGCCAGTGTAGACCGCGTAGAGGTGGGCGCGAGCCAAGTAGACCAAGCAGGCAATACCATGACCGAAGTGGTCAGCGCCATCCAGCGGGTCACAGACATCATGGGCGATATCAGTGCAGCCAGCGTGCAGCAAAGTGCAGGCGTCGGCCAAGTGGGTGAGGCCGTGGCACAAATGGATCAGGTCACACAACAAAACTCGGCGCTGGTCGAGCAAATGGCAGCGGCAGCCAGCAGCCTCAAGGTGCAGGCCCAAGAACTGGTGCATGCCGTCGATGTGTTCAAGCTCAATGCCCAGCACACCAGCACACCAAGCAGCGCCCCTGCACGCACCACACCCCCGCCCGCCGCAAGGGTGCAACGCCCCCCCATGCCCGCCAACCCCCCCAGTGCTCCCACACTGCGGGCAGCGGCCCCCAAAACGGCACCACCACCACCTCTGACCATGTCCTCCAAGACCACGCCAGAAGACGATGCGTGGGAGACGTTCTAACGATTCTGGCGAATCTGACGATACAGGGGGCTGACACCATCAGCCCCCAACGCCCCATCAACACCACACATACCACTAAAGTACCAACGGGTAGGTGTTGGATAGCCGCTTTTGATCCATCATGCGGTTACAACGTATCTGGGTTGGCTATTTCAACTTGGCGTCAACAATCAAAGAGGTGGAGACTATGGGACATTGGAAAATAAGCACTCGCTTGTCGGGTGCCTTTGGTTTGATCATTCTCTTGCTGCTGTTGTTGGCAGGTTCTTCCCTGCTCAAGATGAAGCAGATGAATGAGGCTGCCGATGAAGTGATGTCCAACTGGCTGCCCGCCCTCACGGCGGTGGAGACACTGCACCTCCAGCACAGCAACCTGCGCTTGTTGGTGGCCGAGCATGTCATGAACACCAATTCAGAGGCCATGACCAAGCTGGAGTCGGCATTCCGGCAGCACCAAGAACTGCTAGAAAAGAGCCGCAAAAAGTATGAGTTGTTGATCACCGAGCCGGGGGAGAAAACCACCTACCCCATCTACCTCAGCAAGTGGCAACGAATGCAGGCGCTAGACCAAACCACCCTCCATCTCAGCAGCCAAAACCTCAACGAAGAGGCGCGGGTGCTGTTTGAGGGCGAATCCAAACAGGCCTTTGACGGCATGGTGGCCGAACTGGAAAAGCTAATTCAGATCAATGAGCAAGGCAGCGCCCAATCTGCCAAAAAATCGGACGGTGCCTACACTTCGGCACATCTGCAAATGATCGTTTTGGTGTTGATCGCCATCGGTGCCACCGTGGTGTTGAGCGCCGTCATCATCCGCTCCATCACCGCACCTTTGCATGATGCAGTCGATGCGGCCCGCCGTATCGCCCAAGGCGATTTGAGCAACCCGATTCAAGTGCAACGCACCGATGAACTGGGCACTTTGCTGACGGCCATGAACGAGATGCAAACCGCCCTGATCCGGGTGGTGAGCAGTGTGCGCACAGGCTCCGAATCGGTGGCAACAGCCAGTGCCGAAATTGCCCAAGGCAACCAAGATCTCTCCTCTCGCACCGAAAGCCAAGCCAGTGCGCTGGAGCAAACCGCCTCTAGCATGGAGCAGCTCGGCTCCACGGTGCGCCAAAATGCAGACAACGCCCGCCAGGCCAACCAACTGGCCCAACAGGCCAGCGATGTGGCCGCCGAAGGTGGCGAAGTGGTGGGCCAGGTCGTTGAGACCATGAAAGAGATCAACACCAGTTCACAAAAAATTGCTGACATCATCAGCGTGATTGATGGCATTGCGTTCCAAACCAATATCCTGGCCCTCAACGCTGCGGTAGAAGCCGCCCGGGCCGGAGACCAAGGCCGTGGCTTTGCGGTGGTGGCCTCTGAAGTGCGCGCTTTGGCAGGACGCAGCGCGGCAGCCGCCAAAGAAATCAAAACCCTCATTGATGCCAGTGTTGGGCGTGTTGGACAAGGTACGCTGTTGGTGGACAAGGCCGGCCAAACCATGAACAAGGTGGTCAGCAGCATCAAGCAAGTCACCGACATCATGGGTGAAATCAGTGCGGCCAGCACCGAGCAAAGTGCCGGAGTGATTCAAGTCGGTCAGGCCGTGACACAAATGGATCAGGCCACGCAACAAAATGCCGCCTTGGTGGAAGAGATGGCAGCCGCAGCCAGCAGCCTCAAAAACCAGGCGCAAGACTTGGTGCAAACAGTCTCTGTGTTCCAGCTGGCCACCACCGACCACCGACAGCCACCCCAAGTTGCACGGCCAGCACCACTGCCCCCAAAGAGCAGCCCCCCCGCTGCGCCCAGCCTGCCTGCCACCGCGCGCAAGCCCGCCATGCCTGCACCCCAACGTGCAGCTGGCATTTCCAGCCCCAAACCGGCCTTGCCCCCCGTAGCGGCGGCCCGCCCCCAGACCTCATCGGACAATGACTGGGAAAGCTTCTGACATTGATCTCTCATGCCTTCTAACACTCCTGAACATTCCCAATTGGGCAAGACGTCCAGCTATGCCGACCAATACGACCCCAGCCTGCTGTTTCCACTACCACGGGCCAGCAAGCGCAGCGAGATCGGTATCTCGACGGCGGCCCCACCCTTTTTTGGTGCTGACCTGTGGACAGCGTTTGAGTTGTCTTGGTTGAACCTGCGTGGCAAACCCCAGGTGGCGCTGGCCCACATCACGGTACCCTGTGAAACACCCAACCTGATTGAGAGCAAGTCTTTCAAGCTCTACCTCAACAGCTTTAACAACACCCGCTTTGCCGATGCCACCGAAGTGCAGGCGCGCATCCGTGCCGATGTGAGTGAGGCCGTCTGGCGCGGTGCCGACCGCACCGCCACAGTAGGCGTGAAGTTGCTGCTGCCCGATATGTTTGACCGCGAGCCTGTGCATGAACTCGATGGCCTGCTGCTAGACCGGCTGGACATCGAATGCACGCAATACCAGCCTGCCCCCGAGCTGTTGCGCGCTCAGTTTGATGAAGCTCCGGTCGATGAAGTGTTGGTTAGCCACCTGCTCAAGAGCAACTGTTTGGTCACAGGCCAACCCGACTGGGGCACGGTGCAAATTGCCTACAGCGGCCCACAAATCGACCAAGAAAGTTTGTTGCAATACATTGTCAGCTTTCGCAACCACAACGAGTTCCATGAGCAATGCGTTGAACGCATCTTCATGGATCTCTGGCAACGCTGCAAACCCATCAAGTTGACGGTCTATGCCCGCTACACCCGCCGGGGCGGACTAGACATCAACCCATTGCGCACCAGCCATCCACAAGCCTTGCCACGCAACATCCGCACAGCAAGGCAATAAACCGCCCTGCCCAAACTCAGGGCAACTGAAACACCGCCAGCGTGCGCCCCAGCACGCCCGCGTTATTGCTCATGGCTGCGGCGGTGGAGGCAGACTCCTGCACCTGAGCCACGTTCTCTTGGGTCACACGGTCGAGCTCTGTCACGGCCTGATTGACTTGGGCAATACCTTGGGATTGCTCTTGGGCCGCCGCCCCCATGTGCTGCATCAGGGCATTTACATGGGACACCGATTCCACCACCTCTTGGATCGTTTGGCGTGCCGAGGCCATTTGGGTGGCACCACGCTCAATATGGGCGCTGGACTCCCCAATCAAGCCCTTGATCTCGCGGGCCGCTGTGGCGCTGCGCTGCGCCAGCGCCCGCACCTCACCGGCCACCACGGCAAAACCACGACCCTGCTCACCAGCGCGTGCTGCCTCAATGGCGGCATTGAGGGCCAACAAATTGGTCTGGAAAGCGATGCCCTCAATGGTGCCAATAATTTGCCCCATTTTGTGCGAGGACTGCTCAATCGATTGCACCGCCTCCCCCACCTCTGCCACCACCTGGCCCCCACGGCGGGCCAAGTTTGCACTGCGCTCACTCTCGCGCAGCACCTGCTGTGCGGTATCGGCCGACTGGCGCACCGTACTGGCCAGCTCCTCCATCGAGGCTGCGGTTTGCTCTAGGCTACTGGCCTGGGCATCGGTGCGTTGGGCCAAGCTCTGAGCACCGTGGGCAATGGTCTCGGCAATTTCACCAAAGCCGCTGATTTCTGTACGGGCATCCCCCACAATCGCCCGCAAATTGACTTGTATTTGCTGCAATCGCTCCATCAACAAGGCGACCGGATGGCGCTCGCGAATGCGCTGCTCATCACCCATCACGCTGCAACCAGCAATTCCTATGGCCAGTTGGTTGGCATCGGCCAGTGCCAGCGTGATACGCCGGTGAAAAAGCCACACAATCAGGCCCGACACCCCCAACACCAACACCAGCTGCAAAACACGCACCGTCAAGTCGTTCGTCCAGCCCATAGCCTGTGGCACCAAGGCCACTGCCCACAGGGGCACCATCATGGCCAACAAACGCTCGGTAAAGGTGGCACGCTGCAAACGTCCAGCCCTGTCGCGCCACCCTGTGGGGCGCACCCGGCCACAATGCAGGTAAAAAGTGTGTCGCCCCGACTCGCGCTCCTGCACCACACGGGCATACAGTGCTTGTGCCTCGTGTACTTCTTCACGCGATGGTTTGACCCGTACCGACATATAGCCTTTGGGCTTGCCGTTCTCCATCAGCGGCGTCACATGGGCCCGCACCCAATAATGACCGCCATCTTTGCGCCGGTTTTTGACAACGCCCACCCATGTGCGGCCTTTGCCAATGGTGTTCCACATGTCCTTAAAGGCCTCTGGTGGCATGTCGGGGTGGCGCACCATGTTGTGGGGCTGGCCCATCAACTCATGGATGGCATAGCCACTGACACGGGAAAATGCTGCGTTGCAATGGGTGATCCGTCCCGTTTCATCGGTGGTGGACATCAGCAGCTCTTCACCCGAGTAATCAAACTCGTGGGGCGTGACAGGTAGGTTGGTACGCATGCAGCAAGTCCTCCGTTGAAGGCTCCAATATAGGGATGCTGGCTACGCAGGCCACTGACGTGAATCGGATGACTGCGTCTTTTTGTTAACAGCGTAACAAAAAACCAACAAATCTCAATCGAGACGAAACACTTCTACAGAACGCGACAAGGCGGTGGAGCTATTTTTGAGTGCATCCGCCGATACGGAGGTTTGCTCCACCAGTGCCGCGTTCTGCTGCGTTACCATTTCTAGCTGCACCATGGCTGCATTGGCCTGGTCGATACCCACCGATTGCTCGGTGGTGGCATGGCTGATCTGGCGCACCAATTCACTGACCCGATACACCGAAGCCACCACGTCATTGATGGTTTGCCCCGCCTGAGCCATTTGGTGTGTGCCATCTGCAACCTGTTGGGCCGAGGCACTGATGAGGGTACGGATTTCTTTGGCCGCTTGCGCACTGCGCTGGGCCAGCGCCCGCACCTCACCAGCCACCACCGCAAAGCCACGCCCCTGCTCACCCGCCCGCGCGGCCTCCACCGCCGCATTGAGCGCCAACAAATTGGTCTGAAAGGCAATGCCTTCAATCACGGCAATGATGTCACGCACCTGACGGGAGGAGTGCTCAATAGCCTGCATGGCCTGCCCTACCTGTTGCACCGCTTGCCCACCTTGGCGGGCCACCTCGGCACTTTGCACACTGTCGCCCGACACCTGTTCTGCTGTTTGGGCCGTTTGGTGGACTGCGCTGGAGAGCGTCTCCATCGCCGAAGTCGTCTGCACCAAACTGCTGGCTTGGGCCTCAGTGCGGGCATAGAGGTCATGCCCGCCCTGGGCTATGCGGTCTGCGGCGGCCATGAAGCCCACAATCTCGGTACGCACATCTCCGACCACGGCACGCAAATTGACCTGAATCTGTTGCAGGCTGCGGGCCATAGGCTGGAGCGAATTGGGAAACTGCGACATATCGAGCTGGGTGCTCAAATTACAGGCCGCAATGTCGCGGGCAAAGTAGCCTGCATTGCGCATTCCCCCCACAATGCGGCGCTGAAACCATGTCAACACCCCAGCCCCAGTGAGCAGCAGCAAGCCTAGTTCGGCTGCCCAAGCCAGCGGCCCTTGCCAATCCAACCAGCGTGGCAAGGTAGCTATGGCAGCCATACCCGCCAACATCAGCCCTAAAGTGGGAGTGGCACCCACCTGCCGCACACGCTGCAATGCACCACGCAAACCGGGGTGTACCACAGTGCCACGGTGCAAACGGAAGGTCTCGCGCTGGGCTGCCAAATCGGCACGCAATTGCACATACAGGGCTTCAGCTTGCGCGATCTCGTTGCGGCTGGGCTTGGTGCGCACCGACATGTAACCACGCGGCTTGCCCCCCTCCATAATGGGCGTTACGTTGGCACGCACCCAGTAAAAACCGCCATTTTTGCGCCGGTTCTTCACAATGCCCAACCAAGGCAAACCCCGGCCCACAGTCGCCCACAGATCTTTGTAAGCCTGGGGCGGCATATCGGGGTGGCGGATCAGGTTGTGTGGCTGGCCTATCAGTTCTTCGTAGGCATAACCGCTGGCATCCATGAAGGCTTGATTGCAATGCGTGATCACGCCGGTGGTGTCAGTGGTGGACACCAGCATAGTTTTGGCAGGAAATTCATATTCCTGATCGGTCACGGGCAAATTCACACGCATGAATGGGTCTCCTCCTCAAAAATGCTTTGCTCTAGAACGGCAAAGTTTACAACTCGATACGAACGGTTTCATTCTCTTGCCATATTCACCATGCGTACCCTGAATCATCCCACGGTTCTGTCAAGGCCAGCAGATCAACACCAGCCCGGCCACCACCATCAACATTCCCGTCTTTTCCTGCCATAGCAGGTGCTCACTCAAGATACGGCGCGATACAAAGTAACTGAACACCACTTCAATCATGCCCAACGTGCGCACCTGCCCAACACTTTGCAGAGCATAGGCGGTGAACCAAGCAATGGAAGCGATTGCCCCCATGGCCCCTGTGAGTAAAGAAACCCGCCAAGCCCGCCACAGTGGCGCCAGCCCCTGCGGAGTGCGTTGGGCCACCCAAGCGCCCAACCCTACAGATTGCAAACTTTGGGCCAACAACACGCCCCAGGCTCCAGAAACCCAAGGCGAGGCCGCATCCAGCGCCAGCGCCCCGCCCCGAAAACACACTGTGGCAATGGCAAAACAGGCGCCCCCCGCCAAACCGTATAACGCTGGGCGACTGAACCAAGCCGACAGCGAGAGCCACTGGCCCCGCCCCGGCAGAGACAACACCACCACGCCCAATGTGGACAGCACCATGGCCACCAATGCCAAAGCGGTAGGCAACTCGTGCAAAAACACCGCAGCAAACAAGGCCACTTGCAACACCTCGGTCTTGGCCAAAGTCACAGCCACAGCAAAATTGCGCTCCTCCATCGCCCGCAGCAAGGCTGCCGTCGCCAAGATCTGAAACAGCGCCCCCAACGCAATCCAGCCCACATAGCTGATGCTGAACGCTGGCAGCACCCGTGCCTCTGGCAGCAGCAGATACAACGCGGCCAAATAGACCACCGCAAATGGCAGCCCATACAAAAAACGCACCAAGGTGGCCGGCATGGTGCCCAACTCCGAAGTCAAAGAGCGTTGAGCCGTGTTGCGTACCGTTTGAGCCAAAGCAGCCACCAACACCACAGGCACCCACAGCCAGTCTGGAGAGGCATGAAGAGCAACAGAAGACATTAGTCCAAGCCTCCGGATTCAGCCAGCGGCTGCGGATAACTGCCGGGCCACAACACAGAGGCATCGACAGTGCGGATATCGGTACGGCCACAAAAAGCCATCGTGGTGTCTAGTTCTTTCTGGATGATTTCCAGCGCCCGAGTCACCCCTGCTTGACCACCAGCCCCCAAGCCATACAGAAAGCTGCGCCCAATCAGGGTGCCACGCGCGCCCAAGGCCAGCGCCTTGAGCACATCTTGCCCGCTGCGAATACCACCATCCATCCACACCTCTGTCTGCTGGCCCACGGCTTGTACGATGGCAGGCAGTGCCTCAATGGTGGAGGGCGCACCGTCGAGCTGGCGCCCACCGTGGTTGCTGACGATCAAAGCATCGGCCCCGGTAGCCACGGCCAACCGGGCGTCTTCGGCATCCATGATGCCCTTGAGGATGAGCTTGCCACCCCAGCGGCGCTTGATCCATTCCACATCATTCCAGTTCAACGTGGGATCAAACTGGGCGGCTGTCCAAGCCCCCAGCGAGGACAGATCTTCAACCCCCTGCACATGGCCCATGATGTTGCCAAAGCTGCGCCGTGGTGTGCCCAGCATAGCGCGGCACCAACGTGGCTTGCTGGCCAAATTGAGCAAGTTAGCCAACGTGGGCCGCACTGGCACCGACAGGCCATTTTTAATGTCTTTATGGCGCTGCCCCTGCAATTGCAGATCGAGCGTCAGTTGCAAGGCCGAGCAGCCTGCGGCTTTCGCACGGTCAATCAGACGGGCTACAAAATCACGGTCGCGCATCACATACAACTGGAACCAGAACGGGTAGCGCCCTGTGTGTGCAGCCACATCCTCTATCGAACAAATGCTCATGGTCGAGAGCGTGAACGGTACGCCAAAAGCCTGCGCAGCACGGGCAGCCAGAATCTCGCCATCGGCATGTTGCATACCCGTTAGGCCCGTTGGGGCCAGTGCCACTGGCATAGCCACACTTTGGCCCACCATCGTGCTACGGGTACTGCGCTCACTCAGGTCAACGGCCACACGCTGGCGCAGCCGGATGCGTTGCAAATCGGCCTCATTGGCACGGTAAGTGGCTTCGGTATATGAGCCAGTGTCCACATAGTCGTAAAACATGCGCGGCACACGGCGCTGGGCCAGTTGGCGCAAGTCTTCAATGCAGGTGATGTCAGAGAGATGGCTCATGGCACAAGAGAATGAAAAAAGAGTTGTAGAGGGCTACCAAGTGGGCCGCACATCGACAAACATGGGGGGCATACTGAACAGGCCATGTTTTCAGGGGTGCCGGGGGGCAATGGGTATCGGGGCCAAGCCATCACCTTGGTACAGATAAAAGCAGCCCCGCCCAGCACGTTTGGCGGCATACATGGCCTCATCAGCATGGCGGGCCAGCAACTCAAACGAAAGGCCGTGCTGCGGAAACAGCGCCACCCCCGCACTCACACCCACACGCCCCGTCTTGCCAAAGCAGCCCTCTTGCAAGTTGAATGGTGCCTCGCAAGTAGCCAGTATCTTGTGTGCCAACCGATCAATATGTGCGGCATTTTCCAACCCCGGCAGCAGGAGCACAAATTCATCTCCCCCCTGACGGCAAACGGTGTCGGACTCACGTACCGTGGCCTTGAGGCGCCGGGCAAACTCCACCAACAATTGGTCGCCTGCATCGTGGCCTAGGCCGTCATTGATCTGTTTGAAACCATCCAAATCCAAGTAAATGACAGCCAACTGGCGACCATCACGCCGCGCTTGGGCCAGCGCATGGCGGGCACGGTCTTGCAGCAGCAGGCGATTGGGCAAGTCGGTCAGGGAATCGTATTGCGCCAGATGGGCCATGCGTGCAGCCATCGCCATCGTCTGGGTCATATCGTGCAAGACCATGACCACTCCCACTTTCTGGCCGTGGCGATCCACAATCGGGCTGGCCGACTCTTCTACGTCATAGCGCGGGCCATCTTTGCAGTGCAACACGACCCCACGGGTAGGCCCACACGACACACCCGACTCTAGCGCCTGGCGCAGCGGACTGGGCTGCAGAGACTGACCATTGCTCCAATACAGTGGCACCACTGTGTCTGCATCCTGCCCAACGGCTTCGTCTTTGGGCCAACCCGTCATGCGCTCGGCCACCGGATTGAGGTAAGTCAGCCGTCCCTGGGCATCGGTACACACCACCGCATCACCAATGGATTGCAGCGTCAGGCGGATACGCTCTTTTTCCTCAAACAGCTCGTCCTCCATGCGCTTGCGTTCGGTCATGTCGATCAGCTGGGCCAGAATGCCACGCACCTGCCCATGGTCTACATCAGGGGTATAGGTGACATGGACATGGTGGCTTTGCCCTAGCGCGTCCGTCAAACGGCGTTCAAAGCACTGGGCCTCCCCATTCAAAGCACGCTCCAGATAAGGCTGCACCCAAGCGTAATCGCGTGGCCCCAACAGGGTGGCCGCAGGCATACCGCGCAATTGCTCGGGTGAGATACCAAACCAGAGTTCAGTCGCCCGGTTGGCAAAGCGGTTGTGCAGATCGCGATCCCAATAGCTCACCATCGATGGCAAACTGTCCAGAATCGTGTGCAAGTCATGCTGTGCCTGTTGCAGTTGGCTGCTGACTGCTTGGCGGCGCTCAAGTTCGCGTGCAGACAGTACGGCCAACCCCACACAGGCGGCCATCAATACCAAAGCAAAAATGCCCAACCAAGCCGCACTGCGGCGCCAATCAGCCAACACAGCATCCACCGATTGCGCCACATTGATGACCAGCGGATAGCCCTCTACCCGGTGAAACGCATACATGCGCAACACACCATCCAGCACCGCACGACTGGAGAACGTGCCGTGGGGTGCCGCTTGCAGCCTGCGCATGTTGTCAGTGCCCGCCAGCGATTTGCCCGTATCCCGATCACTGTAAGGAAAACGTACCACCACAGTGCCGTTGAGTTGGAACAGATTCAGTCCACTGTGCGGCCCAAGGTTGACCGAAGCAAACAATTCGTTAAACCGCTGCAACTGGATAAATCCCACCGCCAAGCCCGCAGGCCGACCATCAGCCCCCCGATAAGCACGGCTCAGCGGCAATACGTACCCCCCCGAAAACGGGCTGTGTATGGGGTTGCCCACATACAAGCCCTGGTGCTGTTCAACGGGCAGCACACCTAACGCCTCCAGCTCTATGCGGCCCCCCGACTTCAAGGTGGTGGAGGCCGAGGCCATCCGTATGCGGCCCTGCAAATCGAGCACAGCCACCCCCTCAATACCGGGCACGGTCAGGGAATGGTCAAACAAGGCCCGATCTCGCAACAAAGGCTTCAAAGCCATCAGCTGTGGATATTGCACTCCGGCCACCACCCCCTTGAGTGACTCATCAAAACCATCCAAAGTGTGGTGAATGGCCTGCGCCAATGTCTGTGCCAGATTGACCTGCGTACGGCTGGCAAAATTCCACTGGTCTTGCCGCATGGCCCAGATAGCGTGCATGAACAAGGCGCCAATCCCCAGTGAGAGCAGTACAGCAAGCAGGATCAGTTGGCGGGGGCGGGTCAGACGCACAGTGCAGGCAGAGTGGGGGGCAAGAGAGGAGGCGATTGTATTGAGGCGCTGAAACTTGCGTTGTACTTGGGCTGTGGGCTGCTCAGAGTGGTTAGCATAGGCAACTTGTTGTATCCCCCACCAGGAGTTGAACCCGTGCCTGCCTTGCTGCTCTTGATCCCTGTCCTGATCGCCCTTGCTGCCTTGGTTTGGTGGAAATTCCGCCCCACCGCACGGCAACACCATACCAAGACGGCACAGCTGCCTAGCGATGGACAGGCACAACAGCCCCACCCTACCGCCAGCCCACAGCCCCCAACCATCCTGCCTGCCAAACGCCCCACCGTCCATGCACCGGGTTTGGATAGGCAGGCACTGCCCAACGCCTCGGCACTGGGCAAACCAACATCCCCCCCCAGCACAGGGACGCTGCCACCCGATACGCCTCCAGAGCTGGCCGCATTCCATTGGATGCTAGAACGTGACTTGTCGCCCGCACGGCACAAGGCCTTGATGACGGTGATTGGCGGCATTCCACGCCCCCCTCTGTCAATGCAGAAACTGCTGGAACCCGATTTCTTCAACCGTGCCGACCCCGCAGAATTGAGTGAACTGTTAATGGGCGAGCCGCTGATCGCCGCACGGGTGCTGGCGATTGTCAATTCACCGTTCTATGGGCTGCCCCAACCCGTCACCAGTATTGAACCCGCCGTGACGCTGCTGGGCATGGACACTGTGCGCAATGTTTGCCTGCAATACATGCTGGCGCAAGCTTTCCGCCCAGAACTGGCCTCGGCCCAACGCTCGTTTGATGCCATCTGGCAGGCCAGTGCCACCGCCAGCGAACTGTGCCTGCACTTGGGCAAGGCGCTGGGCTGGCCTGAACCAGGGGTGCTAGCCACCAAGGTGGTGCTGGCCTTTGTGGGGCATCTGGCAGCAGCCTCCCTCTTGCCCAGCAATGGCGTGGAAGAGTGGCTGATGCTAGACCGGCTACACCGCGCCGAACTGGAGCAAGAAGTGATTGGTGTGGCTGCCGGTGAAGTCGCCAGTTTGGTATTGCGCTTGTGGGAGTTGCCCACCACCTTGGTGCAGGATGTGTCTGCCATCAGCCGGGTGCTGGTCACACCCGCCACTGCGGTTGATACAGCACAGGCACCGCTCTTGGCTCTGGGTTATTTGTGCATTGGCTTGGGTGAGAAACTGGCGTTGGGCCAATTGGCCTCGCTCAAGGCTTACGATTTGGATGCCGACCTAGGCTCCGACACGTTCCATCTACGCTCCTACCTGAGCCACCCGGCGCTGGCCCAGTTGCGTGCTGTGCTGGCCTCCACCGAACTGCACGCAGCTCTGCACGCCATGCAAGTCCCCGGTTCCATACGCCATTGAACACTGTGTTTCTTTTTATTGATTTCTGGAGCACCAGCCCATGCCTGCCTTGCGCCGCCATTTTTTGACCCGTATTTTGCGCACCGCTGCTCTGGCAGTGACCTGCACCGCAGGCGCTGCCGCCTTGGCACAAACGGCCAAGCCCGTGCATATTCTGGTGGGTTTTCCAGCTGGGGGCGGCTCCGACATGATTGCCCGGCTATTGGCTGACAAGCTCAAGGAGCCACTGGGCACTTCGGTGGTGGTGGACAACCGCCCAGGCGCAGGCGGGCAAATTGCAGCACAAACGCTCAAGGCAGCCCCCGCTGATGGCACCACGCTGTTTTTGTCGCACGATCACACCATCTCTATCCTGCCCTTGGTAGTCAAGAACCCAGGCTACCAGCCCGCACAGGATTTTGTGCCGGTGGCAGGGTTTGCCACCTTCGTCAATGCCTTTGCTGTCTCTGGGGCAACCCCCGCCAAGGGCTTCAAAGAGTATGTGGAATGGATCAAAACCCAAGGTGCAGGCAAAGGGGCCGTCGGCATTCCAGCGCCTGCTTCCACCCCCGAGTTCTTGGTCAAACTCATCGGCCAAAAGTACCAGCTTGATCTGATCTCTGCACCCTACAGGGGCAGCGCGCCCATGCTGGCCGACATGTTGGGCAACCAGATTGCCGCTGGTGTAGGTTCTGTACCCGACTTCATTGAAAACCACAAAGCGGGCAAAGTGCGTGTAGTGGGCGTGCTGGGTGCCCAGCGCCAAGCCGCCATGCCAGATGTACCTACCTTTGATGAGCTGGGCCTAAAGGGGTTTGAGGAACTGCCGTTTTATGGCATTTATGCCCCCAAGGGCACACCAGTTGCCGAGATACAACGCCTATCGGCAGCGATAGCCAAGGTGCTGGCCTTGCCCGACGTACACAAACAACTGACCGATATGGGCCTGACCGTGGGTTATATGAGCAGCGAACAATTGGCAACCCGCGAGCGCGCTTATAGCCAAGCGTGGGCACAGATCATCCAGAAAAGCGGGTTTCAGCCCCGATAAAACAAAACCCGTAGCCAAGAGCGCACAGGAGTATGCTGTGCCTTGGCCCTGACGCCCCGCTGAAACGGCCTGTCTTCATACAGGCCGTTTTTTATGCCCACCACGGCGTGGAGAAACACCTTGACATTCTCAAAGCTCTTGTTAGCCACCAGCCTGCTCCTGACGTCTCTGGGCGCACAGGCGCTGCAAATCACCAGCCTGTCGCCCCAAGGCGAAGTGGCCCGCGTGCGCCAAGTGGTAGCCAAATTTGATGGGGCTGCAGTGCGCTTTGGCGATCCGCAGGCGCCAGCGCCATTGGAGGTGCGTTGCAGTGATGCCCAAGCAAGCCAAGGCACGGGCCGCTGGACTAGCGAACGAGAATGGGTATTTGACTTTGCCCGCGACTTGCCCCCCGGCCTGCGCTGCACTGTGCAGGGCAAACCGGGTTTTCAATCGCCCACCAGCACCGCCTTGAGCGGTACGACCCGCTACCAGTTCAATACCGGCGGGCCTTTTGTGCAACAGGTCTGGCCCTCCAGCTGGCAACCGATTGACGAGGAGCAGTTCTTCATTCTGCAACTCAATGGCCCCGCCACTGCGGCCAGTGTGCAGGCCAATGTCTGGTGTACCGCCGAAGGACTGGGCGAGCGGGTGCCCGTGCGACTGATCGATGGCAAGGAGCGCAGTAGCCTACTTGATGCCCACGGCCTGCGCCAGCAGGCCAGCACAGATGCACTGTCGGTCGTCACATTGGCCTGCAACCGACGCCTGACGCCCTCCTCCAAAGTACAACTGGTTTGGGGGCAGGGCGTGAGCACCCCCAGCGGCATTGCCAACCGCATAGAAAAACGCTTTGGCTTCACGGTACGAGCACCGTTTCAAGCCGAGTTCCACTGCGAGCGCGAAAACGCCCAAGCCGCTTGCTTGCCCATTCGCCCGATGTCGCTGTCGTTCAACGCCCCTGTGCCCGCCAAGCTGGCCAGCGCCATTCGCCTCAAATCCAAAGACGAAACCATAGCGCCGCAAGCGACAGAAGATGAGTTGGTGGAGCAAGTGCAATTTGCGCCACCACTGGCAGAAGAAACCCGTTTTACGATAGAGCTTCCGAAGCATTTTGCCGATGCGGCGGGCCGCTCTTTGGTCAATGCCGCCAGTTTTCCGCTGCAAGTGGCTACAGCAGGTAGGCCACCACTGGCCAAGTTTGCCGCCGCCCCTTTTGGCATTGTGGAGCGTTTTGCCGAAGGCCCCAACGGCCCGGCGCTGCTGCCCGTGACGCTGCGCAATGTGGAGGCCCAGTTGCACATCCAAGGCTTGCAGACGGGTGCAGCCCCCCAAGGCAAGGTCAGCACTTTGCAACCCGGCAGCGATGCCGACATCATCCGTTGGTACCGCAAGGTGCAGCACTACGATAGTTTTATCGTCGATCGCAGCCAAGCCCGCCAAGATGTGAAAGGCCCACTGCCACAAGTGATCAACCCCGATGACAAAGCCTATGTGCAGTCGCGGATGCTGTCGTTGTTGGCGGGGCAGGCAGGCGTGCAAACACTGGAGCTGCCCCAGCCCGCCAAGGGCGACCCGCGCCCCTTTGAGGTGGTGGGTATTCCACTCACACCGGGCTTTCATGTGGTGGAGATTGCCTCACCCAGGCTGGGAGCCTCGCTGCTCGACGAGCGTCATGGTGCCAACCGTACCATGGTCGTGCGCACCTCGGCACTGGTGACCAACTTGGGCGTGCATTTCAAGCTAGGCCGCGAAAATGCCTTGGCATGGGTTACCACCCTAGACAAAGGCAAAGCAGTGGCAGGGGCCAAAGTGCAGGTCTCTGACTGCCACGGCCGGTTGCTGGCCAGTGCCACCACCGACGACCAAGGGCGAGCCTTGTTGGGCCAACTCAATCCCGAGCCCTCCCACTGCAACGACTCACATGGCGGTACGCATGGCTATTTTGTCAGCGCCCGCAGCCAAGGGAGTGATGGCGTGCAAGACATGGCCTTTACGTGGAGTGAATGGCAGCGCGGAATTGAGCCTTGGCGCTTTGACCTGCCCACCAGCAGCAGCATCCAACCCGATGAGCGTGCCCACACCGTTTTTGACCGCACCCTACTGCGCGCTGGTGAAACCGTGTCGATGAAGCACCTGATTCGCACCGAAACCGGCAAAGGCTTTGGCCTCCCAGCACAATTGCCTGACACATTGGTGATCACGCACAGCGGCAGCGGCCAACAATTTACCCAGCCACTGGCTTGGCGCAAAACCGCCACTGGTGGGCGCAGTGCGTACAACAGCTTTGCCATCCCACCCGCTGCCAAGTTGGGGCTGTACACCGTAGAACTACACAGCAGCCAAGCAGGTGAACAAACTTTCAGCTCAGGCCAGTTTCGGGTAGAAGAGTTCCGCTTGCCCGTCTTTGAAGGCCGCATTGGCCCCGCCGAGAAGAAACCATTGGTCAGTGTGCGCTCTGTGCCCACCAACGTGCAAATCAACTATGTGGCCGGTGGTGGTGCGGCCAATCTGCCCGTGCGGGTCTCGGCCCAAGTGCGCCGCAAAGGCTTGGAGTTTGCCGATTACGAGGGCTTCAGCTTCCGCCCCCCCCGCCAGCGCCAAGCCAGCCACAGCAACGGCGAGGAGGAAGACAGCGCCAGCCAAGACAGCCGTATTGTGGCCGACAAGCTGCCCCTGACGCTCAACCGCGAAGGCAGCGGCCAGATCACCCTGGACAAGTTGCCACGCTCATCCCAAGCCCAAGATTTGGTGCTCGAAGCCACCTATGCCGACCCCAACGGCGAAGTGCAAACCCTGCGCAGCACCCATACCCTGTGGCCTGCTGCCGTGGTGGTGGGCGTCAAAACCGAGGGCTGGGTATCGACCAGCCAAAAGGCCCAATTCCAAGTGCTGGCATTAACCCCCGAAGGCAAGCCTGCTGCCGATGTGCCCCTGCAAGTGCAGGCCAATGTGCGCATCACCACCACTAACCGCAAGCGCATGGTGGGCGGGTTTTACAGTTACGACAGCCAAACCAGCACCAAAGACTTGGGCACCGTCTGTAGCGGCAAGAGCGATGCCCGTGGTCTGCTGCTGTGCCAAACCCAAGTGACTGACGCTGGCGAGATCGAACTGACCGCCAGCGCCCGCGATAGCAACGGCAACACCTTCGAGGCCGCTGCCTCTGTTTGGGTAACACGCCAAGGCGAAGTGTGGTTTGGGGGTGAAAACCACGACCGTATTGACCTGCTGCCCGAAAAGAAAACCTACCAGCCCGGCGAGACCGCCCGCTTTCAAGTGCGGATGCCCTTCCGTTTTGCCACGGCGCTGGTCAGCATAGAACGCGAAGGCATTTTGGACACCCAAGTGGTAGAACTCAATGGTCAAGATCCCACGGTCAGCCTCAAAGTGCAAGAGGGCTGGGGGCCCAACGTCTATGTCAGCGTCTTGGCGCTGCGGGGTCGCTTGCACGAAGTGCCTTGGTACAGCTTTTTTAGCTGGGGTTACAAAGCCCCACGCCAATGGTGGACAGCCTTCTGGTACGAGGGCCGCGAATATGTCGCCCCCACCGCGCTGGTCGATTTGAGCAAACCAGCATTCCGTTTGGGCGTGACCGAAATCAAAGTGGGCACCAAAGCCCACCAACTCGATGTGAAGGTGGCTGCCGACAAAGACAGCTACCCCGTGCGCGGCAAGGCACAAATTACCATCACAGCCAAGTTGCCCAACGGCCAGCCTGCAGCCCATGCCGAGGTGGCGTTGGCTGCCGTTGATCAAGCCCTGTTAGAGCTGATGCCCAACCACAGTTGGAACCTGCTGGAAGCCATGCTGCAACGGCGCAGTTGGGGCGTGGCTACGTCTACGGCACAGATGGAAATCATTGGCCGACGCCACTATGGCCGCAAAGCCGTGCCTGCAGGCGGGGGCGGAGGCCGCAACCCCACGCGTGAACTGCTCGATACCCTGCTGCTCTGGAACCCCACCGTGCAGCTCGATGCCAACGGCCAAGCCAAAGTCACGGTGCCACTCAATGATGCCCTGACCAGCTTCAAAGTTGTGGCCGTGGCTGATGCTGCTACCGGCTTGTTTGGCACAGGCAGCACCAGCATCCGCACCACACAAGACTTGCAGATCATCAGCGGCCTGCCGCCACTGGTGCGCGAAGACGACCTGTTCCGCGCCCAAATCACGCTGCGCAACACCACCAAAGCGGCCATGCAGGTAGAAGTCAGCCCCCGTGCCACTTTGATCGACCTCAAGCCGCAAACGGTGGAGATTGCAGCCGGAGAAGCCCGCGAAGTGGCCTGGGACGTGAAAGCCCCAGCCCCACTGGGCCAAACCCGCATTGAGGCCATTTTGTGGGAGATAGAGGCCAAAGACAGCCGCAGCGGCGCCCGCGATGCCCTCAAGGCCCGCCAGCGCATCGTGCCAGCGGTGCCCTTGTCGGTGCAGCAGGCTACCTTGGTGCAAATCGATGGCAGCTACAACCTGCCCGTTAGCCCCCCAGCAGAGGCGCTGCCCGGCCGCGGTGGCCTGAAAATGGCACTGCAACCCAAGTTGGCCGAGGGCTTGCCCGGTGTGCGCGACTGGTGGGCCAACTACCCGTTTGCCTGCCTAGAACAAAAAACCAGCAAATCGATTGGCCTGCGCGATACCAAACTCTGGCAAACCGTGGTGGCACAACTGCCCACCTACCTCGACAGCGACGGGCTGGCCAACTACTTCCCACCACACAGCAGCGAGGCCAACCACGGCAGCGACACCCTGACAGCTTACCTGCTGGCAGCCACCCACGAGGCCGCCCGCATCAACCCCGCCTTTGCTCTGCCCGACGACGCCCGCGCACCCATGGAGCGTGGCCTGATCGCCTTTGTGGAAGGGCGCATTGAACGCAACTTCTGGAGCCCCCGCAAAGACCTGGACATGCGCAAGCTAGCGGCCATCGAGGCGCTATCGCGCTACGGTAAGGCTACACCCAAAATGCTGACCAGCATCACCATCGCCCCCAACCAATGGCCTACCCACGCCGTGCTGGACTGGATCAATGTGCTGCAACGCGTCAGCGATGCGCCCGAGCGGGATAAGCGGCTGCAAGAAGCCATGCAAATTGTGCGGGGCCGCCTGAGCTACCAAGGCACCAAACTACTGTTCAGCACCGAGCAAGACGACTACTGGTGGTGGCTGATGCAAAACGGGGATGCCAACACGGCCCGGCTGATGCTGGCCGTGATGGACGATCCCAGTTGGAAAGACGACATGGGCCGCTTAGCCAACGGCTTTATTCAGCGCCAACAAAACGGTGCTTGGCACACCACCACTGCCAACCTCTGGGGCGGCTTGGCCTTAGAGCGTTTCTCGCAAAAATTTGAGGCGATCCCGGTGGCTGGTACCACCCGTGCCACACTGAGCAACAACACCGCACTGGTGGATTGGGCCAAAGTCGAACGCATTCAGCCAGCAGATGCCAGTGGCGCGGCGCATCAGAGCGTATGGTTTGGTGCCCCTGCTGCCCCCGGTATGTTGCGTGGCAACAGTATGTTCCTGCCTTGGGCCAAGCCGGGTGACAAAGCACCGCTGGACGTTACCCACCAAGGCAGTGGCAAACCGTGGCTGACGCTGCAATCGGTGGCGGCCATCCAACGCAAAGCCCCATTTGCATCAGGCTACGGCCTGCAAAAAACCATCACGCCTATTGAGCAGGCCAACAAACACCTGCCCCCCGGCCAATACACCAGGGGCGATGTGCTACGCATCACGCTGGAAGTGACTGCCAGCGCCGATATGACATGGGTGGTCATCACCGATCCGATTCCCGGCGGAGCCACCATTTTGGGCAGCGGCCTGGGGCGTGATTCCGAATTGGCCACCCAAGGCGAAAAACGCAGCGGCGTGGGCTGGCCCGCATTTGAGGAGCGCAGCTTTGAAGCCTTCCGCAGCTACTACCAATATCTACCCAAAGGCACCATGAAGATGGAATACACCGTGCGCCTGAACAATGCCGGGGTCTTTGCCTTGCCTCCCAGCCGGGCAGAAGCCATGTATGCCCCTGAAATGTTTGGGGAGTACCCCAATGCACAGGTACAGGTGGCCCTGTCTCACCCTGCTGGAAAGTAATGCGCCATGCCCAACAACCGTTGGCAACGCTGGTGCTGGAGGGTAGGCAAAACCATACTGGTGCTGCTTACCACCTTGGTGCTGTTACTGGCCTACGCTACGTATGCCGAACACCAGGCCGAGCAGCGGGCGCAGGCATTTTGTCGGCCACTCACTCCAGGAATGGACAGCACGCACTTGGCAGAAGAAGCTATCTTGCAAGGAGCCCAACCGCGCCAAACACGCTGGTTCCAGCGTGAACAAGGCGATGCGCTGCTCTATGCCACCTTTACCGGAATGTCACCGTTCTCGCGGCATATCTGCCGCATCACGGCCCGGCAGGGACGGCTGGTTACGGCGGAGCTCACCTACCTCGACTGATCGTCTCCAGCGCCCTTCTCTTTCGGCCTCAGCAAACTACTGCTACAATGCCCGCTTCGGCACACAGGAGAGGTGGCAGAGTGGTCGAATGTACCTGACTCGAAATCAGGCGTAGGGGCGACCCTACCGAGGGTTCGAATCCCTCCCTCTCCGCCAAGCAATACCAAGGCTTGCTACTATCCATTGAGTAGCAAGCCTTTTGTATTTCTAGCACACCATGTGCCGCGATATGGCTGCCAACGGAACAGTACCTCCCCAGTGCCATGATGGCGCACTCTGGCGCCTATCCACTTTGAAGAACGACGCCCCATGCCTTCAGAACTGAAGACCGTTGGCCTTTTCCTAGTCACTGCAGTGGCAGAAATCTTCGGCTGCTACTTCCCAAGCCTGTGGCTCAACCAAGGCAAGAGCATTTGGTGGCTTGTTCCGGGGGCCATCAGTTTGGCGGCCTTTGCATGGCTCCTTTCCTTGCACCCCACAGCCTCTGGACGGGTGTATGCAGCCTACGGTGGCGTCTACATTTTTGTGGCCGTTTTATGGCTTTGGGCCGTAGATGGCATCCAACCCACATTTTGGGATTTGCTGGGTGCATTGGTAGCCATTGCAGGGATGGCAATCATTATGTTGGCCCCTCGCTAATGACAAAATTAACGTTCAGAGCCGCCACTTTGGCCGATCTCGATCGCATCATGGCACTAGAGGTCACAGGCTTCGATCCCGGACATTGGGAAGCACGGCATGTTTATGCCCAGCGCGTAGAGGTCTTTCCCGAAGGCTCTCTGATGGCCTTCTATGAGGGGGAAAACATTGGTTGCGTTTTCTGTGAAATCTGGCCAGAAACAAACGACAACGCCCTGCAGGCTGACCACTTTGCGCTAGGACACGACATTCTGGAGCGCCACGATCCTGTGCATGGCAACACACTGTATATCGCCTCGATGGTGCTCGATCCAGCCCTGCGCGGGCGCAGCTTGGGCCTGCCGCTGTTTCAGGGCTGCCTGACAACAATGGCCCAAGTCTATAACCAACTGCACTCGGCACTGCTACTGGTCAATGCCACTTGGACGCCAGCCCGGCGCATCTACATGGGGGCAGGCTTTCGAGAGGTAGCGCGGTTTGAGGGCTTTTTTCAGCCCCAAGCACAACCGGCCCAAGAGGGTATCGTGATGCGTGGCCTACTGCCACGCTCCTGAACACCGGCCAAAAACTCAAGAAACCAAAGCACAGGCTTGCACCTGCTCCTTGAGTTTGCTGCTGGCGTGAAAGGTGACTACGCGCCGCGCCCGAATAGGTGCGGGTTCTCCAGTGCGCGGGTTGCGGCCGGGGCGGGGGGGTTTGTCGCGCACCTGAAAATTGCCAAAGCCCAGCAGCTTGACCTCATCTCCCGCCACCAGGTGCTCAGCAATCAGGCTGAAAAACGCATCGACCAGTTCTTGGGCTTCGCGTTTGTTCAGCACAATCTCCTCCTGCAACAGCTCAATGAGCTGGGCCTTGGTTAGCACCGGGGTGGTGCGCTGGTCGGCGCCCATCACACCCGCAGCTTTGCGCCAGTTTGTCCTGCCAACTGGGCCACTACAGCAGCCACAGCGGCCTCGATCTCAGCATCGGTCAGGGTGGCCTCGCCACTGCCCAAGGTCAGGCGCACCGCCAAGCTCTTTTCTCCGGCAGCCAAGCCAGTAGCAGGCGCTGCTTCGCCCGCTTTGACGGGCTTGGGACGGTACACATCGAACAGCACCGCTTGGCGTAGCATTTCGGGCGCCACTGCCGATTCAATCGCCGCCATGATCTGGGCATGGCTGACCTGCTCGGCCACCACCACGGCCAAATCGCGCTGCACCGGCTGGTGCTTAGGCACGGTTTTGAACTGGGGCACGTTGCGTTGCAACACGGCATCGAGTTGCAACTCGAACAAGATAGGCGCTTGAGGCAAGTCCCACGATTGCCGCCATTGTGGGTGCAACTCCCCCACAAAACCAATGGCCTTGCCATCCAACAACACACGGGCGCAGCGACCGGGGTGCATGGCCGGGTGGGTCGCCGGCTCAAATTGGGCCTTGAAAGGAGCCAGCAAGGCTTCGACATCGCCTTTCAGGTCGAAGAAGTCCACTGCTTGCTCTTTGCGGCCCCATTGCAGGTTGTCGGCGGGGCCAAAAGCCAGACCTGCGACCCGCATGGGCTGATCAAAACCGGCCACCGTGTTGTCGCTGTTGGGCACTGTGGCATCGCGCAAGAACACGCGGCCCAACTCGAATACGCGCACACGCTCGGCGCGGCGATCAACGTTGAATTTGAGCACCTGCAACAGCGAACCCAACAGCGAAGAGCGCATCACGCCCATTTGGCTGGCAATCGGGTTCAGCAACTTGATCGGCTGGGCATTGCCTGCCAACTCGCGCTCCCAACGCTCATCGACAAAACTGAAATTGATGGTTTCTTGGTAGCCCAGTGCGGCCAATTGGCGGCGCACGGCAAAGGCGCTACGGCGGTTTTCGGCGCGCAGCTTGGCGGTGATGGGTGCTAACGGTGGCGTGGTGGGCAACTGGTTGTAACCCACCATGCGGGCGACTTCTTCGATCAGGTCTTCTTCGATGGTCAGGTCGAAGCGGTAGGAGGGCGGTGTGACAGTCAGCACGCCATCACCCTCTTGCACCGGCAGGCCCAAGCCGCGCAGAGCATCAGCACATTGTTGTTGCGTAACCGCCATACCCAACACCTTGGCGCAGCGATCGACGCGCAACGTGACTGGGCTACGCTCGGGCAGGGCGGTTTGCTGGTCATCGATAGGGCCGACCACGGTGTCGGGGGTGCCGCAAATATCGATCACCAATTGGGTGATGCGTTCGATATGCTCGACGGTGTAGGCCGGATCGACACCCCGCTCAAAACGGTGCCCGGCATCGGTAGAGAAGTTATAACGGCGCGAACGGCCCGCAATTGCCTTGGGCCACCAGAAAGCGGCCTCGATGTAAATGTGGCGCGCGTCGTCGGATACCGCTGTGGCATCGCCACCCATGATACCGGCCAGCGATTCAACTTGCTGGTCATCGGCAATCACGCCCACTTGGGCATCTACCGTCACGGTGTTGCCGTTGAGCAGCTTGAGCTGTTCGCCCGGCTGGCCCCAACGCACTTGCAGGCCACCGTGGATTTTGTCCAAATCAAAAATGTGCGAGGGACGGCCCAACTCAAACATCACATAGTTGGAGATATCCACCAGCGGCGAAACGCTGCGCTGACCACAACGGGCCAGTCGATCAACCATCCACTGCGGCGTGGCAGCGCGGGTGTTCACGTTACGCACAATGCGGCCACTGAAGCGACCACACAAATCGGGCGCTTGCACCGATACCGGGAGCTTGTCTTGGATGCCCACCGGCACGGCGGGGAACTCGGGTTGCAACAGCGGTGCGCCAGTCAGGGCCGAGAGTTCACGCGCAATGCCATACACACTCAGGCAGTGGGCCAGATTGGGCGTGAGCTTGAGCGTGAGCAGGGTATCGTCCAAGTTCAGGTATTGGCGAATGTCTTGGCCGACTGGGGCATCCAGCGGCAGCTCTAGCAGCCCGGCGCTGTCTTCCGAGATTTGCAACTCGCGGGCCGAGCACAACATGCCTTGGCTTTCTACACCCCGCAGTTTACCCAGCTTGATGCTGAAGGGTTTGCCATCTGCGCCGGGCGGCAGCTCAGCACCGACCAAGGCGCAGGGGATTTTGATACCGACGCGGGCATTGGGCGCACCGCAGACGATATTGAGCAGCTCGCCCTGTCCGGCATCCACTTGGCACACGCGCAGGCGGTCAGCATTCGGGTGTTGCACAGCCTCTTTGATCTCCCCCACCACAATCCGTGTGAACGGCGGTGCCACCGGCTGAAGTTCTTCAACTTCCAGACCAGCCATAGTCAGCGTATCGGCCAATTGGGCCGTGGTGAGTGGGGGGTTGCAGAAGGCACGCAACCAAGATTCGGGGAATTGCATAGTCAGACTCGGATACTTCAGGGGCCGGGCAGCGAGCGCCGGGGGGCTTGCTGTGCTTTATTGGAACTGCGACAAGAAACGGATATCGCCGTCAAAGAACAGGCGCAGATCGTTCACACCGTAGCGCAGCATGGTCAGGCGGTCCATGCCCATGCCAAAGGCAAAGCCGATGTATTTTTCGGGGTCGAGGCCCATGTTACGCACCACGTTGGGATGCACTTGGCCCGAACCAGCCACTTCGAGCCAGCGACCGGCCAAGGGGCCGGTTTGAAACTGGATGTCGATTTCGGCGCTGGGCTCGGTGAACGGGAAGAAGCTGGGCCGGAAACGCAGCACCAAATCATCGCTCTCGAAGAAGGTACGGCAAAAATCGGTAAAGACCACTTTCAGGTCTTTGAAACTGACGTTCTCGCCAATCCACAAGCCTTCGCATTGGTGGAACATGGGCGAGTGGGTGGCATCGCTGTCCACACGGTAGGTACGGCCCGGCACAATCACGCGGATTTCGGGCATAGACTGACCAGCATCAATCAGGTTGCGGTATTGCTTGACGTGCTGCACGGCATGGCGCACCTGCACCGGGCTGGTGTGGGTACGCAACAAATTGGGGGCTGTGGCCGAACCGCCTTCGACATAGAAGGTGTCGTGCATGGAGCGGGCGGGGTGGTCTTCAGGGGTGTTGAGCGCCGTGAAGTTGAACCAGTCGGCCTCAATTTCTGGGCCTTCGGCCACATCAAAACCCATCGAGCCAAAAATGCTCTCAATGCGCTCTTGGGTCAGGGAGACGGGGTGCAAACCTCCCATGCCGCGCTGGCGACCGGGCAGGCTGACATCCAACGCCTCGGCTTTGAGCTGGACTTGCAACTCGGCATCGGCCAAAGCTTGGCGGCGAGCGGTCAGTGCGGCTTCAATCGCCTGCTTGGCCACATTGATGGCTGCGCCACGCGATTTCTTTTCTTCCACGGACAGCTGTGCCATGCCCTTCATCAGCTCGGTGATGCGCCCAGCCTTGCCTAAAAATTGGGCCTTGGCATTTTCTAGCTCGGCGGGGGTGGCACTTTGCGCAAACAACTGCTGTGCGCTTTCGACCAGAGAGTCCAACTCGTTCATTTTTTCTGCTCTTGAAAAGGCACAAGGGCTAGTGCTTTTGCAAGCTCTAGCCCTTGTGGTTAGTGCGCTCACAGCTACTGCGGGCAGTAGCTACGGCTGTGAAACTCAAGCAGCCAGCTTGGCCTTGACTTGTTCCACGATGGCGCCAAAGGCGGCCTTGTCGTGCACGGCCAGATCAGCCAGCACCTTGCGGTCGATTTCGATGGCAGCCTTCTTCAGGCCGTTGGCGAACTGGCTGTAGGTCAGACCCAGTTCACGCGCACCGGCGTTGATACGGGCAATCCACAGTTGGCGGAACACGCGCTTCTTGGCACGGCGGTCACGGTAGGCGTATTGGCCAGCCTTCATCACCGCCTGTTTGGCGATGCGATAGACGTTACCACGACGACCACGGAAACCCTTGGCCAGATTCAGAACTTTTTTGTGACGGGCATGGGCCGTTACACCACGTTTGACGCGAGGCATGTATGTACTCCTTGTTCGTCAGTAAATTACAAGCCGCACTTGGGCAGCATTTGTGCCATGTGACCCATGTTGGTCTCATGAACGGCTGCTACGCCACGCAACTGGCGCTTGTTCTTGGTGGTCTTCTTGGTCAAAATGTGACGCTTGAAGGCGTGGCCGCGCTTGACGGTACCACCGGGACGAACGCGAAAGCGCTTCTTGGCGCTGCTCTTGGTCTTCATCTTGGGCATGTGAATGCTCCTTTGTTTGTGCTCGTGAGGCGTTTGCAAACGGACTTGCAAACTTGTTGGCCCCGAGCCACTTTTATTGGCAGGCCAAAGCCTGCCGCAAGGGGCTGCATAACAGCCCCCAGTAAGTCCACACCAGCTTTAGGGGCTGCTGCGGGCTGTTGGGTTTAATGTGCGCCTTCTGCGGTGTGGGCTGCACTCTCAGTGGCAGACTTGCCGCCACCGGATTTTTTGCGTGCCGGAGCAATCATCATGATCATCTGGCGGCCTTCCAGGCGCGGAAACTGCTCTACCAAAATGGTATCGGCCAGATCATCGCGCAAGCGATTGAGCAAGGCCAAGCCCAGTTCTTGGTGGGTGATTTCGCGGCCACGGAAACGCAGCGTGATTTTGCACTTGTCACCATCGGCCAAAAAGCGGCGGATGTTGCGCAGCTTGATGTTGTAGTCGCCGTCATCGGTGCCAGGGCGGAACTTGACTTCCTTGATCTCGATGACCGTCTGCTTAGCTTTGGCTTCAGCAGCACGCTTTTGCTCTTGGTACTTGAACTTGCCATAGTCCATCAGGCGGCACACCGGCGGATTGGCCGTGGCGGCAATTTCTACCAAGTCCACATCCAACTCACCCGCCATGCGCAGGGCTTCCATCAGGCTGACGACACCCAGGGGCTCATTGTCAGGGCCAGACAGACGCACCTCAGGGGCCATGATTTCACGGTTGAGGCGGTGCTTGCGCTCTTCACGCTGGCGACGATCACGAAATTCAGTAGCTATGGCTATCACCTTCAATCAAAATGCTACGAAAAGCGTAGCTGCTTTTAAGCAGTCAGCAAGCGCCACGCCGCGATTTGATCAAAAATCACTGTTTAGCGACAACCGTCTGGGTAATGAGTTCAATGAACGCATCAACCGACATGACACCCAGGTCTTTATTGCCCCGAGCACGCACTGCGACTGTACCGGCTGCGCGTTCTTTGTCGCCTGCGACAAGAATGAACGGCAACTTCTGCATGGAATGCTCGCGTATTTTATACGTAATCTTTTCATTACGAAGATCCATCGCTACACGCAAGGGGTGTTGAGGCAATGCTTTTTGCAAGCGAGCGGCTACTTCACGGCAGTAATCTGCCTGATCATCGGTGATGTTGAGCACCGCCACCTGCACAGGGGCCAGCCAAGTAGGCAAGGCACCAGCGTGCTCCTCAATCAAAATGCCAATGAAACGCTCCAAGCTGCCCACAATGGCGCGGTGCAAAATCACAGGGCGCTTGCGCGTGCCGTCTTCGGCTACGTATTCTGCATCGAGGCGCTCGCTCAGGTTAAAGTCCACCTGAATCGTGCCGCATTGCCATTCGCGGCCAATCGCGTCTTTGAGCGTGTATTCGATCTTGGGGCCATAAAAGGCACCATCGCCTTCCGAAATCACAAACTCGCAACCCGAATGGCGCAGGCTGTCCATCAGCGCCTGTTCGGCCTTGTCCCACAGTTCATCAGAGCCAATGCGCGCTGCTGGACGGGTCGAGACTTTGTACAAGATGTTGGTAAAGCCAAAATCGGCATACACCTGCTTGAGCACCTTGGTAAAGGTGTCGCACTCGGGCAAAATTTGGTCTTCGGTGCAGAAGATGTGACCATCGTCTTGTGTAAAACCGCGCACACGCATAATGCCGTGCAAACCGCCCGAAGGCTCGTTGCGGTGGCACTGCCCAAACTCACCATAGCGCAGCGGCAAGTCGCGGTAGCTCTTGATGCCTTGCTTAAAAATCAGAATGTGGCCGGGGCAGTTCATCGGTTTGAGGGCGTAATCACGCTTTTCCGATTCCGTGACAAACATGTTGTCGCGGTACTTGTCCCAATGGCCGGTTTTTTCCCACAGCGTCTTTTCCAAGATTTGTGGGCCTTTCACTTCTTGGTAGCCATTTTGGCGATAGACGGTGCGCATGTACTGCTCCACCTCTTGCCACAGCGTCCAGCCCTTGGGGTGCCAAAACACCAAACCGGGGGCGTGCTCATCCATGTGGAACAAGTCCAGCTCGCGGCCCAATTTGCGGTGATCGCGTTTTTCAGCCTCTTCTAGGCGGGTCAGGTACTGTTGCAACTCGTCTTTGGTCGTCCAGGCTGTGCCATAGATACGTTGCAGCATCTCGTTGCGGTGGTCGCCGCGCCAGTAAGCGCCAGCCACCTTCATCAGCTTGAAATGCTTCAGTTTGCCAGTGCTCGGGACGTGCGGGCCACGGCACAGGTCTTCAAAATCGCCCTCGCGGTACAAGCTCACATCCTCATTGCTGGGGATGCTGGCAATCAGCTCGGCTTTGTAGTTTTCGCCCAAGCCCTTGAAATAAGCCACCGCTTCGTCGCGTGGCAACACGCGGCGCACCACCGGCTCATCCTTGTTGGCCAGCTCGCTCATCTTCTTTTCGATAGCGGCCAGATCTTCAGGAGTAAAGGGGCGCTTATACGAAAAATCGTAATAAAAGCCGTTTTCTACTACCGGGCCAATCGTGACTTGCGCTTCGGGGAACAACGCCTTGACCGCATAGGCCAACAAGTGAGCGGTGGAGTGGCGAATCACCTCCAGACCATCGGCATCTTTGGCCGTGACAATAGCCAAAGAACTGTCTTGGGTGATTTGGTAGCTGGTATCCACCACCTTGTCACCAATTTTGCCCGCCAGTGCCGCCTTGGCCAGACCAGTGCCAATCGATGCGGCGACTTCGGCCACCGTGACCGGGCCGGGAAATTGACGTTGCGAGCCGTCTGGGAGCGTGATGTTCAACATGGGGCAATGGAAAAATAAAAAACGCGGCTCTGGGGCCGCGCTGAAAACAAGAAAGAAAAATCGGTGCAGGCGCGAACTGCCGCCCCTCAACGGGCAGAAACCAACTCCTTGGTTGTCGTTCGCGGTGTCATAACCGAGGCATCTTTCTTGCACTGAAAAAGGAGAAATCGAAGCCTCGATTCTCCCATAAAACCCAACGGCCTTTATTTGGCCTTCGCGGGTAGCACCGCGTGCAAGGTGGCGGCCAAATCTTCAGCAGAAAACTTAGCCACATAACCATCGGCACCCACGCCGCGCACATGGTCTTCATTGGCCGATCCCGACAGCGAAGAATGAATCACTACCGGCAGCCCCTTAAAACGGGCATCGCCCTTGATATTGCGCGTCAGGGTAAAGCCGTCCATCTCGGGCATTTCCAGATCGGTCAGCACCAAGCAAACCTTGTCCATGATGGTTTTACCTTCAGCATGGGCCTGATCGGCCAGTGCCTGTAAACGCTCCCAAGCTTCCTTGCCCGTCTTGAGCATCTCGTAGGGTGCATGCAGATGCTGCAACTCCTGCTCAATCAAGGTACGCGCCACAAAAGAGTCATCGGCAGCCAAAATGATGGTGCCGTTTTTGATATTGAGTTGAGAACGTGGTTTTTGCGACTCTTGGGAGGCTTGCTCGTTGGGCGTGACCATTTGCAAAATGGCTTCCACATCCAGCACCTGGGCCAAGCGTGTGCCATCGGTATTGCCATCCAGCCGGGCAATGCTGGTCACCAATTTGCCCGCAGCGCCACTGCTCTCGGCAGACAGCACTTGGTTCCAGTCTAAGCGCACAATGTCTTCTACCGACTCCACAGCAAACGCTTGGGTGGTACGGGCAAACTCAGTCACCAACATGATGTTCAGCCCGGTAGCAGGTTTGCAGCCCACAATGGCAGGCAAATCCAACACCGGAATCACCTGGCCACGCAAGTTCACCACCCCAAGCGAGTGAGCCGTTCCCCCAGCAATGGGCGTAATGCTGGGCATGGCCACAATCTCGCGGATCTTGAACACATTGATGCCAAACAGCTCTGACTGACCCAAGGCGCTGTCAGTCCCCAGACGAAACAGCAGCAGCTCGAACTTGTTGGAGCTGGTGAGGTTAGTCCGCTCATCAATCTCGTGTTGTACAGATTTCATTCCATGTCCTTTACGCGGAGACTCGCGCGGGCAAATTCTAGGCTCTAGCGTGCGCTTGCACATGACTGGATGCAAGAAAAATCCACGCCATCCCTGCGCAACACCCACCCCCATATCCACATGCAAACAGGCAGCACCCACTGCGGAATGGCCTACCATTGCACCACCCCGCCCAAACAACGGAGCCCCTTTTCTCTACACCCTCCATAGTGTACGCAGCGCAAGTCACGCCATGCCATGCTTTCAGAATTGATACCACGCTCATTTCGTAGCCGGATGGCGGCGCTCTTTGGCTTATTGTCATTACTGGTAGGTCTGCCAACCTACCTCTATGTGAGCGAGGTGTACCGTGAGCAACTGTTGCATGATCGGCGTGAATACCTCAACGCCTTGGCCAATTCAGCCGCCACAGTCATTGCCGAAAACTTGGTCGAGCGCCGCCGCGAGATCGAGCTGCTGGCACAAACCACGCTCTACCGCCGCGCCCCACTCGACAGCCCCGAGTTTCGTCCCAGCTTGGAGCGCCTGAAAAAATCTTATCCGCATTATTCTTGGATTGGCCTGACCGATACCGATGGTCAGGTGCGGGCCGCCACCTCTGATCACCTGCTTGGCGCCAGCGTGGCACAGCGCCCGTGGTTTCAACAGGGCCGCCACGGGATTTTTACTGGGGATTTGCATGAAGCCCTGCTCTTAGCCAAATTGCTGCAAGAGCAAGCACAAGGGCAGCCGATTCGCTTTATTGATTTTGCAGCCCCCGTTTATGACGATGCAGGTGCGCTGCGTGGCGTACTGGCATCCCATGCCCATTGGCATTGGGCGGGTGATGTGCTGCAAGCGGTCAGGCCGCACAACGCCGAAGAACTGGCTTTGGACTTGTTCATTGTCAACCGCAACAACGAAGTCATCTATCCAGAAAATATCCCCGCACAACTCAAAGTGCCCACACCAGAGCAGTTGCGCCACACCCAGTCAGGCCACTTTCACAGCTGGGGGCAAGCACCAGACAACTGGTACCTCACAGCCAGCGCAGCCATCAAAAACCCCGTACCCTCTACACCCTTGGAGTGGCGCGTGGTGGCACGCCAACCAGAACAGACCGTGTTAACCGATGTGCGGGCTTTGCAGCAAGTCATTCTGTGGGCCACTGGGCTAGCCGGTATGGCATTTTTGTTGCTGGCATGGATAGGGGCCAACCACATGAGCCGCCCATTGGAGCACCTGACCCGCATTGCCCACCGCATTCAACACGGTGAAGAGAATGTATTGTTCGATGGCGATTTTGATGCCCTAGAGCTACAGCGCCTGTCTCATGCCTTGCAAGGCATGTATTCGACCCTGGCAGCGCAAAAAGACTCTCTGGCCCAAAGCAATCACCGTTTGGAAGCCAAAGTGGCCGAACGCACGGCCGAACTGCAACGGCTGAATGTGGAGCTAGACAAACAGGCCCGCACCGATACCCTGACCGGCCTGCCCAACCGCCGCCAAACCTACGAACGGCTAGAAGAAGAGTTTGTCCGCTTCCAGCGCGGCCACGAACCTTATAGCGTGTTGATGCTGGATATTGATTTTTTCAAAAAAATCAATGACAACTATGGTCATGCCACAGGCGACATCGTGTTGCAGCGGGTGGCCCAAGTTTTGCGCCAGTCGGTGCGGGATGTGGATTTGGTGGGGCGTGTAGGCGGAGAAGAATTCATGGCCCTCTTGCCCATGACCCGCTTACCCCAAGCCTTATTGGTGGCAGAAAAAATCCGCCAAACCGTAGCCAACACCCCCATCGAGCCGGTAGGGCAAATCACCATCAGCATGGGTGCGCAAGAGGTGGGCGTGGCCGATCAGAGCAAAGACAAGGCCGTAGAGTTGGCAGACGAATGGCTGTATCAAGCCAAAAAATCAGGACGCAACCGAGTGGCGTCTGAGCTGACCCCCGAGGCAACAACGGGGTGATACATGCACCAGCCCGAAGGGCTGGAAAGAAATGGTGCGGCTGGCGGGGATCGAACCCACGACCCTTGGCTTCGGAGGCCAATACTCTATCCACTGAGCTACAGCCGCTGGCACGGCACAAGGCCGACTCGCGCATTATCGCATGGCTGCGCCTGTCCTAGCGCAAGATATGGCCCCATTGGTGCTGGTTGTGCCAAGGCCGTGGGGATGCACCCATATAATCCGGGGTTATTTTTCAGTCCACCTACCCCCCGATCTTTGCGAGGACGTCATGCGCGCCAATCCCCACAAAAAACACCCCAACCGCTCCCGAGGGTCGCTGTCTTCCGTCATGCTGACGCTCGTGCTGCCGATTGCCGTGGTGGTCGGACTGGTCGCCACGGCCTATGTCAAGACCAATCCCACCGAACCCAAAGGCCGCCTAGACAACAGCGAGCAGGGCGTAGCCAGCCGCATCCAAAAAGTGGGCTCTGTGGCTATCCGTGAAGCAAACAAAGCACTGCGCAGCGGCGAAGATGTCTACAAAGCCCAATGCTCTGCCTGCCACGCTGCGGGCACTGTGGGCGCGCCCAAGTTTGCCGATGCCGGCGCTTGGGGGCCACGCATTGGCGCCGGATTTGATGCACTGCTGCAATCGGCCCTGAAGGGCAAGGGTGCGATGGGCGCCCAAGGCGGAGGCGAATTCAACGATATCGAAATTGGGCGCGCCGTGGCCTACATGGCCAACGCAGGTGGTGCCAAGTTTGCCATCCCTGGCCCTGCCGCTGGTGCCGAAGCCAGCAAGCCCTGAAGCTGCACACCCCACAGGCCGGCTCCATGCCGGCCTTTTTCATGGGCGCTTAACACCCGGTGGGGGCCGCCTTGCTGCGGAAACGAACCACAACCACGGTAGCGCCAGACTCCACAGAGGCCAAGGCCTGCACCATCAATGCCAACGCTCCCTGCTCACCAAACCCACCCGTACCCGCCCCAATGACCGGAAAAGCCACAGAGCGAAACTGCTGCTGGTTTACCAATGCCATGACCGAATGAACCGATTGCTGAATCGAATACTGGGACGAACGCCACCACATGCTGATGCCTGCCACATGGATGATGGCTTTGTACGGCAAACGGCCTGCCGAGGTTTGCACGGCCCCCCCCAGTGGAATAGCCCCCAGACGGCCCAACTCTCGAAAAGGCTGGTAGCCTGCACGGCGTTTGATAGCGCCCGATACGCCTTGGGGCACCAACAGCCACCAAGGAATGATGTTCCGGTTCCAGGCATTGACAATCACGTCTACATCCTGGTCTAAAAGATCGCCCTCTCGAATCTGCGGATGAACCACGGCACCTCCTCCTATGACGGAGCCTGGCCCCAGTCTTGGGGCGTGAACAGGCATTTGTTTCAACGATTTTCGTTTTCTCTCAGGTGATATTTCATGGCAGCTCTGAAACCCGATGCACCCAGACCCCAAGCCCTCACGGTACATGAAACCTCGCGCGTGCTGGAAGTGGCATTCTCCGATAGCGCGGTATTTCGCATCCCATTCGAGTTGATGCGCGTGGCATCCCCTTCTGCCGAGGTGCAAGGTCATGGCCCCGGACAAGAAACACTGCAAACGGGCAAACGGGATGTGACCCTCTTGGCACTCGATCCAGTAGGCCATTACGCGGTGCAACCTACTTTTTCTGATGGTCACAGCAGCGGCATTTTTACTTGGGAATACCTCTACCAATTGGGCCAGCAACAACAAGATATCTGGCAACAGTACCTGCAACGACTGGCGGCTGCCGGACTGGATCGGGACACACCCATGCCTGTTCGCGGCAGCCCCCGCGCAGAGGGCAGCGGCTGTGCCAGCCAGTAAAGTTTCCTCTTTCTCCAACACCCCGGCGCCATACCCGGAAACCTTGCAGGGTTGTCGCCACAGCAGATAGCATCAGCACCATGAGTACCACCCATTTCGGATTTCAGTCGGTTGACGAGCGCGAGAAGGCACAGCGTGTGCGCAGTGTGTTCGATTCGGTCGCGCCCAAATACGACCTGATGAACGACCTGATGTCGGCGGGCCTGCACCGCCTCTGGAAAGCCTATACCGTCATGGTGGCTAACCTGCGTGAAGGCAGTCAGGTGTTGGACATTGCCGGAGGCACTGGCGATTTGGCACTGGCCTTTGCCAAAAAGGTAGGTCAAAGCGGCCGTGTGGTGCACACCGACATCAACGAAGCCATGTTGCGCGTGGGCCGCAACCGTCTGCTGGACGAAGGTGTGGCCCTGCCCACACTGGTCTGCGATGCCGAGCAACTGCCCTTTCCCGACGAACACTTTGATGTGGTCAGTGTGGCCTTTGGCCTGCGCAACATGACGCACAAAGACGAGGCACTGGCCGAGATGTGCCGCGTGCTCAAACCCGGTGGCAAATTGTTGGTGCTGGAGTTTTCTAAGGTGGCCCAACCTCTGAGTAAAGCCTACGACTGGTATTCGTTCAATGTACTACCCAAACTGGGGCAGTTGATTGCGGGGGATGCCGACAGCTACCGCTATCTGGCCGAATCCATCCGTATGCACCCCGGCCAGCAAGAACTCAAAGCCATGATGCATGAGGCCGGCTTCGGCCATGTGGACTACCACAACCTCACCGGTGGGGTAGTGGCACTGCATGTTGGCATCAAGTGTTGAACCCAAGGAGAACATAGCAATGAAAAAACTCTGGCCCGCCCTGTTGCTGGCAATCATGGTAATCGTGGCCCACCCCGAGGCCGAGGCCAAGCGCCTGGGTGGTGGCAAATCGGTAGGGCAGCAGTCGAGCAATGTGACCCAACGCGAAGCCGCGCCCGGCGCCCCCACACAAAACTTCAACCAAGCCGCACCACGCCCAGCCAACGCCGCACCCGCCGCTGCGGCAGCAGCCCCCAAAAAACCTTGGGGTGCCATGTTGGGTGGCTTGGCCGCCGGGCTGGGGCTGGCTTGGCTGGCCCACTCGCTGGGCTTTGGCGAGGGACTGGCCCAGTTTTTACTCTTTGCCTTGGTGGGCATTGCTATCTTGGCCGTGGTCGCGATGGTGTTGCGTAAGCGCCAAACAGCCAACGGCACCAGTGCCTCACCGTTTGCTTTCCAAGGGGCCGGGGCTGGCTCACCTGCCAATGCCCCAGTGCTGCGCGACTACAGCCCGGACAAAGTAGGCAACGACGCCTCTGCCCGCCCTTGGGAGCGCAACAGCATGTCTTTCGAGAACAGCCGCTCTGGTGGCTCCATGATTGGCTCTGCACTGGCAGGATCACAAAACTGGGGCGTTCCTGATGGTTTTGATGCAGCAGGTTTTGTCGAAGCGGCCAAACGCAACTTCATTACCTTGCAAGCGGCCTGGGATCGCTCCGACGTGTCCACTCTGCGCTCTATGATGACCGACAGCATGTTGGCAGAAATTCGCAGCCAACTGGCCGAACGTGAATCGCACCGTGGCGAGCAACACCCCAACCAAACCGATGTGGTGATGCTCGAAGCCCAACTGTTGGGCATTGAGGATCTGGGCGATGCCTACATGGCCAGCGTTGAGTTCTCGGGCATGATCCGTGAAGAAGCCTCGGCCGGGCCCAACCCCTTCCGCGAAGTCTGGATCATGACCAAGCCCAAGACCGGTAGCAGCGGCTGGTTGGTTGCAGGCGTGCAAGCCCTGCAATAACAACACCCGCCCAACGCTGGGCGCGCTTCAGGAATAATCGGGGACTATGGCAACACAGTCCCCTTTTTCCATTCTTGGCAGCGTGTTCGAGCGCATTGCCCCTGGGCTTGTCCCTCCACCGTGGCTGGTACATGAGGTGCAGCACCGCGCCGTGCTGCTGCTCAACCATGTGCTGCAACAGGAACCTGCGGCCATGGAGCGCCTAGAGCGCCAGCATGGGCGTATTGTTCAAGTGCAATGGCGCCACTTTTTTATTGCCCTGCAAGTCACTCCGGCAGGTCTGTTTGACACTGCTGACGAAGCCGTCACCCCCGATTTGCGCCTCGAAGTGATGCAAGACTCTCCGCTAGGACTGGCCCAATTGGCCTTGCGTGGTGAGCGTCCTGCCGTGCGCATTGATGGCGATGTGCAATTTGCCGGTGACATCCAGTGGCTGTCGGACAACCTGCGCTGGGACATCGAAGAAGACCTGGCCCGCGTCATTGGTGATGTGCCTGCACGCACCCTGTCTGATGCCATGCGCTGGCTGACACAGGCGCTACGCCAATTTGTGGGCAGCCGCATGGCTGCAGCCCAAGGCATGGAATCCTCCGCCCATGCCCCTGGAGCGGCCCCAGTGTGGTCGGACGACCGCACCATCCCATGAACCGACTGCTTCGTGGTGCCACCATCGTCTGGGTGGCCTTGCGTTATGGCCTAGATGAGCTGGTGCTCAACAGCTTCCAACACCGTTGGCTGCATCTGCTGGCACGCATCATCTCCATCGGACGCGATCTGCGCGCACCGCGCGGTCAGCGCCTGCGCGAGGCGTTGGAGCGGCTAGGGCCGATCTTTGTGAAGTTTGGTCAAGTCCTCTCCACCCGACGCGACCTGCTGCCACCGGATATTGCCGATGAGCTGGCGCTGTTGCAAGACCGGGTGCCACCGTTCGACTCCAAAGTGGCAGTAGCCACCATTGAACGGGCCTTTGGCAAACCCGTGGGGCAGGTTTTTGTCTCGTTTGAGCAGGTGCCAGTGGCCAGTGCCTCCATTGCCCAAGTGCACTTTGCCACGCTGCGCGACCGACAAGGCCAACTGCATGAGGTGGCCGTCAAGGTGCTACGCCCCGGCATGTTGCCCGTGATCGACAAAGACCTGGGGCTGATGCGCATGATGGCGGGCTGGCTAGAGAGCCTGTCCAGCGATGGCAAGCGCCTCAAACCACGCGAAGTGGTGGCCGAGTTTGACAACTATCTGCACGACGAACTGGATTTGGTGCGCGAAGCCGCCAACGCCGCACAACTGCGGCGCAATATGGATGGCCTGGATTTGGTGCTCATCCCCGAGATTTACTGGGATTTTTGCCACCCCGAAGTCATGGTGATGGAGCGCATGCATGGCGTGCCCATTAGCCAAGTAGACAAACTGCGCGAGGCTGGGGTGGATATTCCCAAGCTGGCGCGCGATGGCGTGACCATTTTCTTTACCCAGGTGTTTCGCGATGGTTTTTTCCACGCCGACATGCACCCCGGCAATATCCAAGTCAGCTTGGCCCCCGAAACGCTGGGGCGCTACATCTCTTTAGACTTTGGCATTGTCGGCTCCCTCACCGAGATCGACAAAGAATACCTTGCGCAAAACTTCACGGCATTTTTCCGACGCGATTACAAGCGCGTGGCCGAGTTGCACATTGAGAGTGGCTGGGTGCCTCCAGAGACGCGTGTGAATGACCTAGAGGCGGCCATTCGCACGGTGTGCGAGCCTTATTTTGACCGCCCCCTGCGTGAGATATCCCTGGGCATGGTGTTGATGCGGCTGTTCCAGACCTCGCGGCGCTTCAATGTCGAAATCCAGCCACAACTGGTGCTGTTGCAAAAAACACTGCTCAACATCGAAGGCCTAGGCCGCCAGCTTGATCCCGACTTGGATTTGTGGAGCACTGCCAAGCCCTTTTTGGAAAAGTGGATGCTCGACCAGATGGGGCCACAACGCCTATGGCAAGAATTGCGCGCACAAGCGCCCCATTACGCCAAGCTGCTGCCTGCGCTGCCGCGCCTGTTGTACGAACAACTGCACCGTCGCTCTGGCACCTCGGCCCCCAGCGAACTACAAGAACTACTCCAAGAGCAACGCCGCACCAACCGATTGTTGCAGGCACTGCTCTATGGTGGCGGCGGTTTTGTGCTGGGCCTGTTGGTGATGCAACTGGTGGTGCGTGTGCAGCTGTTTTAACCCTCTTGCCCGGATAATGCGCGGCATTTTTCACCACTCGGGATGGCGGAGCTGCCCATGCTGATTACTTTTATCGTTCTGTATTTGCTGGCCTCCATTGCCGTGGGCCTGTTTGCCGCCACCAAGGTACACAACACGGCAGACTATGCCGTGGCGGGCCGCAGCCTGCCACTGGCGGTAGTCATTGCAACCACCTTTGCCACTTGGTTTGGCTCAGAGACGGTGCTGGGCGTGTCCGCCCGGTTTGTCGATCAGGGGCTGGGCGCAGTGGTCGAAGACCCGTTTGGTGCCTCCATGTGTTTGGTGTTGGTGGGGCTGTTTTTTGCCTACAAGCTGTACCAAAAGAATCTGATTCCCTTGGGTGACTACTACCGCCAACGGTATGGCCGTGCAGTTGAGGTGGTGTGTTCCGTCATCATCATCTTCAGCTATTTGGGCTGGGTGGGGGCACAGATTGCTGCACTGGGGCTGGTATTTAACCTGCTCACACAGGGCGCCATGTCGATCACTGTGGGGATGGTGGTAGGCACTTTGGTGGTGTTGGTGTACACCCTGTACGGTGGTATGTGGTCGGTAGCCCTGACCGATTTTGTGCAGATGATTGTCATTGCTATCGGATTGGTGGCCATTGCGTGGTTTGCCGCCGATTTGGCTGGAGGTGCCAACAAAGTAGTGGACTTTGCCGCGCGCGAGGGCAAGTTCCAGTTCTTTCCGCAAGACGGTGGCTTTAAGGAGTGGAGCTTTTTTATCGCTTCGGCCATCACCATGATGCTGGGGTCTATTCCACAGCAAGATGTGTTTCAACGCGTCATGTCGTCTGACAGTGCCCAAACGGCCCGCATTGGCCCCGTGATTGGCGGTGTGCTCTATTTGCTGTTTGCCTTTATTCCGATGTTTGTGGTCACGGCTGCCGTGCTGATCATGCCCGATACCGCACGCACCTTGTTGCAAGACGATCCGCAGAAGGTGTTGCCCACACTGGTGATGGAGCGCATGCCACTGGTCTTGCAAATTGCTTTTTTTGGTGCGCTGCTATCGGCCATCATGTCTACAGCCTCGGCCACGTTGTTGGCCCCATCGACCACCTTTGTGGAAAACATCCTGCGCAATTTGCGCCCTGACATGAGCGATGCGCTCACACTCAAGGCCATGCGGATATCGGTGCTGGTGTTTACTGGCTGTGTGCTCACCTATGCCATCACCATGCAAGGCACATCCATCTATGAGATGGTGTCAGGGGCCTACCAAGTGCCGTTGGTAGGGGCTTTTGTACCACTGGTATTTGGCCTTTACTGGCAACGCGCTACCACCCAAGGGGCGTTGCTGGCGGTGGTGTTGGGGTTGGGGGTCTGGTTGTTGTTTGTAGCCAGCCCCATGCTGTCGGAGGCGTTTCCACAGCAATTGGCAGGGGTGCTGGCCGCACTGGTCGGGATGCTGCTTGGCTCCTTGTTGCCACAGTTCATTCCCGACCATAAGGGCCATGTACCACACTATCAGGGCAGCCCTGCCACCTAAAGGGTGGCACGGTTAGCGCGCAGGCATAGCGCCGTCAAGAGGGCAGCCTATAATTGAAAGCTTTGCACTTTCAGTCCAGGCCCAAAATATGCCTATTTACGCCTACAAATGCGGCTCCTGTGGCCATGCCAAGGATGTGCTGCAAAAAATGTCCGATGCGCCCCTCACCCAGTGCCCCGCTTGTGGCGCTGAAGCCTTTACCAAACAGGTCACGGCTGCGGGCTTTCAGCTCAAGGGGTCTGGTTGGTATGTGACCGATTTCCGAGGCGGCAGTGGTGGCACCACTGCACCCGCCACATCGGATAAAACGGCCACCAGCAGCACGGATGTTGCAGCGTCCAACACCAGCCCCGAGGCGGCCAAGCCTGCCCCCGCAGCAGACAGCGCCACCAGCAGCACCAGCCCTACCCCCAAAGCCTGAGTTCACGCCCATGTCTGCCTTGCGCAAATGGCTGTTCACCGGCCTGTTGGTGATTGTTCCCGGAGCGATCACCCTGTCGGTGCTCAACTGGATTGTGGGTCTGCTCGATCAGACGCTGCTGATCCTGCCGCAGGCTTGGCACCCCGACCGGCTGTTGGGCTTTCACCTGCCCGGTTTTGGTGTGCTGCTCACGCTGTTGATTTTGCTCACCGTGGGTGCGTTTGCCAGCAACTTTGCTGGGCGCAAGTTGGTGCAGTGGGGCGACGCCGTAGTGCACCGCATTCCGGTGGTACGCTCCATTTACTCCAGTGTCAAACAGGTGTCTGACACCCTGTTTTCTGAGAGCGGCAATGCCTTTCGCACGGCGGTGCTGGTGCAATGGCCGCGCGAGGGTGTTTGGACGCTGGGCTTCATCACGGGGGCTCCCAGCGGTGAGGTAGCCACCTACCTGCGTGATGAGTTTGTTAGCGTGTATGTGCCTACCACGCCCAACCCCACGGGCGGCTATTTCGTGATGGTGCGCAAGAGCGAATGCGTCGAGCTGGAAATGAGCGTCGATGCCGCGCTGCGCTACATCGTCTCTATGGGGGTGGTAACCCCCGTCGATCCCTTGGCGGTGGCTGCTGCCCAGCTCCCCCCTAACCCTTAACGCGCCTGCAACGGCGCCGGAAGTTTTGTCATGGCCATGCGCTCCCACTATTGCGGTCTTGTGACCGAAGCCCTGTTGGGCCAAACCGTTACTTTGTCGGGCTGGGTTAACCGCCGCCGCGACCACGGTGGTGTGATTTTTATCGACCTGCGCGACCGCGAAGGCTATGTGCAGGTGGTGTGCGACCCCGACCGCCCTGAGATGTTCCAAACCGCCGAGAGCATTCGCAACGAGTTTTGCGTGCAAATCAAAGGTTTGGTGCGCGCTCGCCCTGAAGGCACCACCAACGACAACCTGAAAAGCGGCAAAATCGAGGTGCTGTGCCACGAGTTGAACGTGCTCAACCCGTCTGTCACGCCTCCGTTCCAGATTGACGAAGACAATCTGTCGGAAACCACCCGCCTGACACACCGCGTGCTGGACTTGCGCCGCCCCTATATGCAGCGCAACATGATGCTGCGCTACAAAACCGCCATCCAAGTGCGCAACTTCTTGGACAAAGAAGGCTTTATCGACATCGAGACCCCAATGCTGGGCAAGAGCACGCCCGAAGGTGCGCGCGACTACTTGGTGCCCAGCCGGGTGCATGACGGCCAGTTTTTTGCCCTGCCCCAATCGCCCCAGCTCTACAAGCAGATGCTGATGGTGGCGGGCTACGACCGTTATTACCAAATTACCAAGTGCTTCCGCGACGAAGACCTGCGTGCCGACCGCCAACCCGAGTTCACACAGATCGACTGCGAGACTTCGTTTTTGGACGAAGAAGAAATCCGCGCCCTGTTCCAGCGCATGATTACCGAAGTATTCAAGCAGCAGTTGAATGTCGATTTGGGCGAGTTCCCTATCATGAGCTATCAAGAAGCGGCCCACCGCTTTGGCTCGGACAAGCCCGACCTGCGCGTCAAGCTCGAATTTACCGAGCTGACCGAAGTCATGAAGGATGTGGACTTCAAGGTGTTCTCTACCCCCGCCACCACCAAGGGTGGCCGTGTGGTGGCTCTGCGCGTGCCCGGTGGCGCCCAAATCTCGCGCGGCGAAATTGACCAATACACTGAATTCGTCAAAATTTACGGTGCCAAGGGCTTGGCTTGGATCAAGGTCAATGAAGTGGCCAAGGGCCGCGAGGGTCTGCAATCGCCCATCGTCAAGAACCTGCACGATGCCGCTTTGGCTGAAATCCTCAAGCGCACCGGCGCACAAGATGGCGATTTGCTGTTCTTTGGTGCCGACAAAGAAAAAGTGGTCAACGACTCCATCGGCGCACTGCGCCTGAAGGTGGGCCACAGCGAATTTGGCAAGAAAAACGGCCTGTTTGAAGACCGCTGGGCTCCGCTGTGGGTGGTGGACTTCCCGATGTTTGAGCACGACGAGGAAGAAAACCGCTGGACAGCCGTACACCACCCCTTCACCAGCCCCAAAGACGGCCACGAAGACCTGATGGACACCGACCCCGGTGCTTGTTTGGCTAAAGCCTACGACATGGTGCTCAATGGTTGGGAGTTGGGCGGTGGCTCGGTGCGTATCCACCGTGCTGATGTGCAAAGCAAGGTGTTTGCGGCCCTCAATATCAGCCCCGAAGACGCCCGCGCCAAGTTTGGCTACCTGCTCGATGCATTGCAATACGGTGCGCCCCCACATGGCGGCTTGGCCTTCGGTTTGGATCGTCTGATCACCTTGATGACCGGCGCAGAATCCATCCGCGATGTGATTGCCTTCCCCAAGACCCAGCGCGCCCAAGACTTGCTGACCCAAGCACCCAGCCCGGTGGACGAGAAACAACTGCGCGAGCTGCACATCCGTTTGCGCAACCCCGATGCGGTGAAGGCGGGCTAAACCCCGTAGTGCGGGCCTGTGTGCAGGCCGGCAGAATGACAGGGCGCCTTTGGCGCCCTTTTTTCATGCTCAGGAGCGATGTACGTGACCAAGCCACTCTCTAAATCCCACGCATTGGCCAGCAAGGTCATGTATGCGGCCATGAGCATCTTGCGCGACGGTGGCAAAACGATGAAGGCGGCAGATATCTTTGATGCGATTGCCGCCCATGTTCCGCTGGACAAATGGGCCTTGGAGGAGATTGAAAGCAATGGGTTGCCCCGTTGGAGGATGTATGTGCAGTTTTTTTCGGTGGATGCGGTGAAATCCGGTTATCTGCTCAAATCCAAGGGGGTCTGGACTTTGACGCTCTTGGGAGAGCAAGCCCTGACGCTGGGCGCAGAGGGGTTTTTCTTCAAAGCCCGTGATGGCTACCGCGCTTGGAAAAAAGAACAGATCAACACCTCGGCATCTTCTGGCAAAGAAAAATCGGATGACACCCACGCGATTCAAGAGCCCCCCGAGGAACAGTTTGAGCGGCTGCGCAAAGCGGTGAACTCCACTTTGGCCGCAGAAATTCTGGAACGTATCAAAATCAACTCTTGGAAGTTTTTTGAACGGCTGGTTGTAGAGTTGTTACTGGCTATGGGCTATGGCGGCACAGGAGGGCAAGGGCTGGCGTTGCAACAGGGCAGTGATGGGGGGGTGGATGGCTTTATCAACCAAGACAAACTGGGGCTAGACATCATTTACCTACAGGCTAAACGCTGGACGCATCAGACCGTGGGGCGGCCCGACATCCAGCAGTTTGTGGGTGCCTTGGCAGGCCGTCAGGCCAATCGTGGGGTGTTCATCACCACCTCACGGTTCAGTCAGGAGGCGCGGGAATACGTCAAATCGTTGCATGTGCGGGTGATCTTGATGGATGGGGAGCGTCTGGCACAGTTGATGATTGAACATGGCGTTGGCGTTTCCACCTGGAAATCCTACGAATTGAAACGCATTGACTCCGATTTCTTCAGTGAGGAATAAAACCATGCACAAGATGATGCGGGGCACGGTGGTGCTGCTGTGGGCTTGTATAGGATTGGGTGGCTGCGGTGAGAAGAAAACAGAATTAGGCCAAGGCGGATCGGTGGTCACTGGGTCGGCTGGCCCGCAGGGTGCCCAAGGCGCAGCCCGCGAATTGCTGCGCTGCGATGCACCCGTAGCTACCGTGGCACTGGCCGAGAATGCGCATGGCTATGTGATGGGTTCGAGTGGTCATCTTCCGGCCTCGCCGGTGCCGCTGGTGAAATTGCTGGCGCAGCAAAGCGGCTGTTTTAGGGTGGTAGACCGGGGCGCTGGGCTGCGGGCCACCGTGCAAGAGCAAGAGCTCAAAGAGGCTGGCGTGCTGCGCAAAGAGGGCTCTACGGTGGCTAAGGGGCGTGGTTATGAGGCGCAATACACTCTGACACCGAGTCTGACCTTTAGTGAGCAAGATGCGGGGCGGGGGCTGGTAGGCATTTTGGCCTTGATTCCGGTGCTGCGCGAGATGGCCGGGTTGCTAGGGCTGGCTGAGCAGGTCAAATTCAAAGAGGCTCAGACCGCGCTGCTGCTATCAGACAACGAAACCACCGAGCAAGTAGCGGCTGCAACTGGTGCTGCACGGGCCACCGACTTGGGGGTGGGTGGGCTGATACTGGGCCAGTTGGGTGGCGGTGCAGGGATGGGCTGGAGCAATACCAACGAGGGCAAGGTGATTGCCGCCGCTTTTCTGGATGCACACAACCATTTGGTGGTGCAGGTGCGGGCCTTGCAGGCCAAAACATTGCCACCCGCTGTGCCCACACGTACGGATGCCGTGCGCACACCCGGTTAACCGCTGGTTTTGGCGTCTATGGGAGAACCCGCTATGCACAGCTTTACCACAGCCTTGGGCCAACGGGCCAGCAACACGCTGCGCATCGCTACCTACAACATCCACAAAGGCGTACAAGGTCTGGGCCCCACACGGCGTCTAGAAATCCACAATCTGGGCGAGGCGGTGGCCCAACTGGATGCCGACATCATTTGCCTGCAAGAGGTGCGTAAGTTGCACCGGCGCGAGGCGCAGTTTTTTGCGCACTGGCCCGCTCTGCCACAGGCGGATTTTTTGGCTCCAGAGGGCTATGCAGCGGTGTACCGCACCAATGCCGTCACCCGCCACGGCGAGCATGGCAATGCTTTGCTCACCCGCTGGCCGGTGCTGGGGCACCAACACGAAGATATTTCAGACCACCGTTTTGAGCAGCGCGGGCTGCTGCATGTGGAATTGGAAATACAGGGTGCTGCTGTGCATGTGATTGTGGTGCATTTGGGGCTGATTCCGGGCAGCCGGATACGACAGATACACCGACTGCATGCGTTTATGGAGCGCGAGGTGCCCGGAGGTAGCCCGCTGGTAGTGGCCGGAGACTTTAACGACTGGGGCCAGCAGATCAAGCGGATGCTGGCAGGCCAAGGTTTGCACGAATACGAAGAGGCTGTACCCCACCGGGCTTTTACCTATCCTGCCCGCTTGCCAATAGTGCAGTTAGACCATGTTTATGTGCGCGGCTTGCAGCCTCTGGGCTTGCAAGTGCCACGCGGACGTGCCTGGTGGCGCATGTCCGACCATTTGCCACTGGTGGCCGAGTTCAAGATTTGAGAGCAGATGCAGGTGAGTGAGGTGGATTGGGACCATGACCCACAGATCGTGCTGCTACAGGGAGCTGGAGAGTTTTTTCCAGCACTGATTGCTGCCTTGGATGCTGCCCATACCGATGTGCAGTTTGAGACCTATTTGTTTGACTTCACGGGCACCGGAGCCACCGTTGCCGAGGCGCTGGTGCGCGCGGCACAGCGCGGGGTGCATGTGCGGGTGGTCGTGGATGGCGTGGGCACGGGGCGGCTGCCCACGCCGTGGCGATTGCGCTTTCGGGCCGCTGGCGTGCGCTGTCTGGTGTATGCACCACTGGGTCTGTGGGGCTGGTTGCTGCCGAGCCGCTGGCGCAGACTGCACCGCAAACTGTGTGTGGTGGATGGGCGAACGCTGTTTTGCGGTGGCATCAATGTGCTGGATGATTTTCATGACCCCAATCACGGGGCGCTAAAGGCACCTCGGTTTGATTTTGCTGTGCAGATCACGGGCCATCTGGTAGTGCAGGCCAGCGACACCATGGAGCGGCTGTGGCAACGCATGGTGGCCGTGCGCAACATACGCCATTACCAGTTGCCTGCGGCGGTGCGTGCCCTGCGTGCCGCCCAAGCGGCACGGCACCGCGCCACCACCAGCAGCGGCCAGCGTCCGCGGGCCAGCCTGCTGCTGCGCGACAACGTGCGCCACCGTGCTCGCATCGAAAAAGCGTACCTGCGGGCGATTGGCGCTGCACGGGAAGAGATCATCATTGCCAATGCCTACTTTCTGCCAGGGCGCAAACTGCGCCGGGCGCTGGTGCTGGCGGCACGGCGCGGTGTGCGAGTGCAACTGCTGTTGCAAGGCCGGTATGAATACTTTTTGCAATACCACGCCGCCCGGCCTGTGTATGGCACCCTGCTGGCAGCCGGTGTAGAAATCCACGAATATGAGCCCAGCTTTCTGCACGCCAAAGTGGCGGTGATTGATGCAGCCAGTGCCCATCCGTGGGCTACCGTGGGCTCTTCCAATCTAGACCCCCTGAGCCTGCTGCTGGCCCGCGAGGCCAATGTAGTGCTGGAAGATAGTGACTTTGCGCTGGCTCTGCGCCAACGACTGGTCGATGCCATGCAGCACGCTGGGCAGCTCTTGCACCCTGAAACCTATGCCCAACGCCCCTGGCGCGTGCGATGGCTCGATCGCATTGCCTTTGCCCTGGTGCGGGTAGCACTCTGGCTTAACGGGAAAAATTACTGAGCTGCAATGCAAACAAATCATATATGCTATCTTTACAATAGCTAATACCATTGATTGCATAAGGCAGAGAACACAAAGTCCCCTGCATTTTGCGGTTGTCGCTTCACTGGTACGATGGCAGCATTTACAGACCATTGGCCGCCGACATGACACCAGAAACCTCCGACGAAGGCTTGCCAGTCTCCGTCAAGATCCGCGAGCGCATCGCGTCTGCGCGCAAGCGTTTCCATGCCAACGACAATATTGCCGAGTTCCTGCAACCTGGCGAACTGGAACTGTTGCTCGATGAAGTCGAGGCCAAGATGCAAGGCGTGCTCGACAGCCTGGTCATCGACACCCACAACGACCACAACACCCACAACACGGCCCGGCGGGTGGCCAAGATGTACCTGCTCGAAGTGTTCAAGGGCCGCTACGTCACACAGCCCACCATCACCGAGTTTCCCAACGCCGAACACCTCAATGAACTGATGATTGTGGGCCCGCTGACGGTGCGCAGCGCATGCAGTCACCACTTTTGCCCAGTGATAGGCAAAATCTGGATCGGCATCATGCCCAATGAGCAAACCAACGTGATTGGCCTGTCCAAGTATGCCCGTCTGGTGGACTGGATCATGAACCGCCCACAGATTCAGGAAGAAGCCATCATCCAACTGGCAGACCTCATCATGGAAAAGACGCAGCCCGATGGCCTGGCCGTGGTCATGGAGGCCAGCCACTTTTGCATGTCTTGGCGCGGTGTGCGCGAAATGGACAGCAAAATGATCAACTCCGTCATGCGTGGTGTGTTTCTTAAAGACTCGGCTCTGCGGCGCGAATTCCTGTCTCTGCTACCCCGAAAGAACTGATCCATGCTGGTGCGCTTGCTCTATGTCAGCCGCGTGGCCGACACCTCCCCCAAAGCGATTGAAACCATCTTGGCGCAATCGCGGGAACACAATCCTGGCAACGGCATCACCGGGGTGTTGTGCTATGGCGATGGCATTTTTCTGCAAGCCATTGAAGGCGGGCGCTCCGCCGTCAATGCCCTCTATGGTCAAATCCTGCGCGATCCCCGCCACCGCCAAGTAGAACTGCTGCACTACGAAGAAATTGCCGAACGTCGCTTCGGGTGCTGGAGGATGGGGCAGGTCAATCTCTCCAAAATCAACCACTCTACGCTGCTCAAATACTCCGAACGCGCCGAGCTTGACCCTTACGCCGTCTCCGGCAGGGTCTCGCTGGCTCTGCTCGAAGAGCTGATGGCTACGGCCTCCATCATAGGTCGCACCTGATCGGCCATGCCACCACTATGGCAACCCGTGTCACCGCCCCCGCCACAGCACAGGGGTCGCAACGCATAGCGCCATCTGCCCCTCACTTGCTGGGCTGTGACTTCTCCAGCAGCCCTAGCCAACGCAAACCCATTGTTGTGGCCCAAGGCCAAGCCATAGCAGGCCAGGTGCAACTGACGGGCCTACAATACTTTCACAGCTTAGATGCCTGGGGCCAGTGGCTGGCACAACCCCTGCCCCCTGACCAGCACTGGATTGGTGCCTTTGACCTGCCTTTTGGCTTGCCACGCGAGCTGGTACAGACGCTGGGTTGGCCATTGCAATGGCACGATTGCATTGCCCATTACCAATCCCTCACGCGGGCACACATCCGAGACACCTTTGCTGCCTTTTGTGCCGCGCGCCCGGCAGGCAGCAAACTGGCCCACCGTGCCACCGATGGCCCGGCAGGCTCCAGCCCCAGCATGAAATGGGTCAATCCCCCTGTGGCCTATATGCTGCACGCTGGGCTGCCATACCTACTGGCAGCCCGCTGGCATCTCCCCGGTCTGCACACCGGCCACCCGCAACGGGTGGCACTAGAGGGCTACCCCGGCCTACTGGCCCGCGAGGTACTGGGCAGGCGCAGTTACAAAAGCGACAACCCCATCCAACAAACTCCCGCGCGCCAACAAGCCAGAGCTGAACTCCTCACGGCATTGGAGCAAGGCCACACCCGGCTCGGCCTGTGCCTACAACTGACACCCGAACAGCGTGCCACCCTGTTGGCAGACGGCAGTGGCGACCGCCTTGACGCCGTACTCTGCTTATTGCAAGCTGCTTGGGCCAGTACCCGCCATGCCGCGGGCGATGCCCTCTATGGCCTACCTGCCACCCTCGACCCACTGGAAGGCTGGATCATCACCGCCCCACCACCACCATGCCCCGTCTGACCAGCCCACCCATGCTACTGGGCGCTCTGTTGCTGGCCTGCTCCTCCCTCAGGGCAGCCCCAGCCCCGTGGTACTACTGGAGCCACGCCACATCCCCCCAAAAGGTCTGTGCACAAACCGCCCCCGGCCCCGGCTGGGTGCAAGACAGCCCCCCTTTTGCAGGCCCAGGCTGTCAACGCCCACTGCGCCCACCGCTACCATAGCGCCCCCTGCTTCACGCCTCCTAGCGCACTTGCCATGCCTACATTACAAACCTTGGTCAGTTTCTTTGGTGTCTCTCTGTTGCTGGCCCTCACACCGGGGCCAGACAACCTGTTTGTGCTGGTGCAGTCCATCCAGCGTGGTGCCTATGCAGGGATGGCCGTAGTAGTAGGCTTGTGTTTGGGGCTGATAGTGCATACAAGCGCCGTTGCGCTTGGGTTGGCCGCTATGCTGAGCACCATGCCACTGGCCTTTACGCTGTTGCAATGGTGTGGTGCCGCCTACCTTTGCTGGCTGGCATGGCAAGCACTCAGACCACGCCCTTCCAATGCCCCTGCGGGAGCCAGCGTCCACCACAACACGGCCACGCCCGACCACGCGGCCTTGGCCCGTATGGTCGGGCGCGGGCTGGTCATGAACTTGAGCAACCCCAAAGTATTGGTATTTTTTCTGGCCTTTTTGCCCCAATTTGCCAATCCGGCCCAAGGCCACATTGCCCCCCAGATTTTGCTGCTAGGACTGGTATTCATGCTGGCAACCTTGTTGGTATTTGGTGCCATTGCCTGCTTTTCAGGCCGCTTTGGCGCCCTGCTGCAACGCCATGCACGCGCCCACCTCTGGCTGGATAGGCTGGCCGGGCTGGTTTTTCTGGGGCTGGCGCTGCGCCTCTTGGGCAGTGACCTTGGAGCAGCCCACCCCAGCCGCTGAGCCTCACCACAAAGCGACAAACATGGCCCCGAATCAGACCACCACACCCCCTCAATACACAGACGGCTCCCCCACTGGCCGGGTTTTGAAGCGTTTGTGAACCCAGTAATACTGGCCTGGCATTGGGTCGATATAGTGCTGCAATTCTTGGTTCATGCGGGCCGTATCGGCCTCAACATCGCCACTGGGAAAATGCTCCCAAGCTGGGGTGATCTCGGCCACATAGCCCGTGGACGTCAGACGCGTCACCATCCCCACTACCTTGGCCCGCCCCAGCCGGGCAAAGCGCGACAGCGACGGCACAGTGGCTGTCTGTACCCCATAAAACGGCACAAAAATAGACTCACTCGGGCCAAAATCCATATCTGACAGCAAATAGAGCAACCCCCCTTGACGCAGATTCGCAATGATGGGCTTCACGCCATCGGCACGATTGAGCATGCGCACATCCCCAAAACGCTGTCGCCCTTGCATAAACCACGCATCTACAGCAGGATTGGGGTGGGTAGAGAAAATCGAGGTAAAAGCGCGGCTGGTGTGCAAAGGCAGGGCCAGCCCGCCCGCGTCCATACCGTAAAAATGCGGCGCAAAAATGATGGTGGGTGTATCCCCTTCCAACTCGTGCAAAGCCCCCTGCAACTGCACCCTGGCCTGCACCACCTCGCGCGGCGCAGCCCACAGCCAACTGCGATCCAACCAAGTTTGGCAAAACACCACAAAGCACTCTTGCGCCCAAGCCTTGCGCTGTGCAGCACTGGCCTGCGGAAAACACAGCTCCAGATTGCGCAGCGTCACCTTGCGCCGGGGCCGTGCCAGCACAAACAGCAAGCGCCCAATAAGCCAGCCCAGCCCCCGCAGCACAGGCAGTGGCAGCCGTGCCAACACCTGGCGCATCAACCATACCCCCCAGCGCGCGCTCATGTGGGTGCTCCTGGTGTAGGGGTTTCGGCACGCGGTTGCTTATAGCGTCCATAACCCCACAGATATTGCTGCGGACATTGGCGGATCACATGTTCCATGGCTTGGTTGATTTGCAGCACGGCAGTCTCTAAGTGCGCATCCAGCGGCACCGGTAAAGGTTCAAAAAAAACGACAAAGCCCCGCCCCCAAGACAGGCGCTCGCAACGCACCAGCACCACAGTGGCCCCTGTTTGCAAAGCCAACCGGGCCGCCAGCGTCATGGTGTAGGCCTCGCGGCCAAACATTGGTGCCCAATGGCCTTGGCCTTCGGGCGGAACTTGGTCGGGCAGCAGCCCCACTGCTTCACCCCGGCGCAAGGCCTTGATCATCTGGCGCACCCCGGCCAGCGTGGTGGGCACCGCCTGCATACCGGGGCGGTTGCGGGCTGTCTCCATCACCTTGGCTAGCCAAGGCTGGCGCGCGGGACGATACAGCACGGTGATGGGGCCATGCTCGGCACTCCAGCGCCGCGCCGCGGCTTGGGCCGACAGCTCAAAGCAGCCCAAATGCGGCGTCAGATAGACGATGCCACGCCCCTTGGCATAGGCCTGCTCCACACAGGCCTCCCCCACCAAACGGCAAGGCGGTGGCGCACCCAGCCACAGCCGGGGTAATTCGGCCACCATACGCCCCGCATGGGCTACGCCAGCGCGCACTTGGGCAAAGCGGTAACCCGCCAAGGCGGCATTCTCAATCAGGCGGCGGCGGTAGATGGGCGAGGCCAGAAAGGCCAACCAACCCAGCAGCGCCCCCAAGGCGTGCAACAACCACAGTGGCAAGGTGGAAAAAATTCGGAAAGCAACAGGCATTAAGATGGCGGGGTCGCTGAGTTAAAAGAGCAACTTGCAGGGCGACGTTAAACACATCTGCTAAAGCGTTCGCCAAAACTCGTTTCGGGTGGGCGCAACGCCCAAGTGCTGAACTACAGGAGTTTATTCAAATGGCGAACGATTTTCTTTTCACCTCCGAATCCGTCTCGGAAGGCCACCCCGATAAAGTGGCCGATCAGATCTCTGACGCAATTTTGGACGCCATCTTCAAAGAAGACCCGCGTTCGCGGGTGGCGGCCGAAACGCTCACCAACACCGGCTTGGTCGTGCTGGCCGGTGAAATCACCACCAATGCGCATGTCGATTACATCCAAGTAGCCCGCGACACCATCAAACGCATCGGCTACGACAACACCGACTATGGCATTGACTACAAGGGCTGTGCCGTATTGGTCGCCTACGACAAACAATCCAACGACATTGCCCAAGGGGTCGATCATGCCAGTGATGACCACCTCAACACCGGCGCAGGCGATCAAGGCCTGATGTTTGGCTACGCCTGCGACGAAACACCCGAGCTGATGCCCGCCCCCATCTACTATGCGCACCGCCTAGTAGAGCGCCAAGCGCAACTGCGCAAGGATGGCCGCCTGCCGTTTTTGCGCCCCGACGCCAAGAGCCAAGTCACCATGCGCTATGTCGATGGCAAGCCGCACAGCATTGACACCGTGGTGCTGTCTACCCAGCACCACCCCGACCAAAGCGAAAACCAGCACAAGATGAAGGCCAGCTTCATTGAAGCGGTGATTGAAGAAATCATCAAGCCTGTGCTACCCAAAGAGTGGCTGCAAGACACCAAATACCTGATCAACCCCACCGGGCGCTTCGTGATTGGTGGCCCCCAAGGTGATTGCGGCCTGACCGGGCGCAAGATCATTGTGGACACCTATGGCGGTGCCTGCCCCCACGGCGGCGGTGCCTTCTCTGGCAAAGACCCCACCAAGGTAGACCGCTCGGCAGCCTATGCTGCACGCTACGTGGCTAAAAACATCGTGGCCGCAGGCTTGGCTAAGCAGTGCCAAATTCAGGTGGCCTATGCGATTGGCGTGGCCCACCCGATGAACGTCACGGTGTATACCGAAGGCACTGGCGTCATCCCCGATGATCAAATTGCCGCACTGGTCAACCAGCACTTTGACCTGCGCCCCAAGGGCATCATCCAGATGCTGGATTTGTTGCGCCCCATCTACGAAAAAACCGCCGCCTACGGCCACTTTGGCCGCGAAGAACCCGAGTTCACATGGGAGCGCACAGACAAGGCCCAACTGCTGCGCAATGCAGCAGGCCTGAAAGGCTGAGGCCTGCGTTAGCAGGCATCATTGGGCGTTGCGTTACAACCCCCGCACACTCAAAGACAACTGCTGACGAAACGCCGCCCGCACACGGTACAACTGTGCGGGCCGGTGGGCGCCCCCCGTTTGCAATTGACCGGGCAAGGCTTCGAGCATATCTAGCTCGTCCATCTTGCGTCGAAAGCTCACTTTGTTCAGTGCTTCACCCAGCACGGCCTCATACACCCCCTGCAACTGCGGCAAAGTGAAGGGTTCGGCACACAAATGCACCGGCAGCGATGAATACAGACTCTTGCTGCGTACCCGCTCCAGCGCGGTGGCAAGAATGTCTGCATGGTCAAACGCCAGTGCAGGCACCTCCTGCACTGGCAGCAACTGCAAACCACGCGACTGCTCTAGCACCGAAGCTGGCACCAACGCACAGTAGGCCACCGATACCGACCAGCCTCGCGGGTCACGCATGGGCCCAGAAAACGTAGCCAACTGCTCTAAATAAGGGCTGACCAATCCAGCTTTGCTCTGAAGCACGCGGGCGGCACTGGCCTGCGTCCCGGCATCTTCTTGGGCATGGACATACCCCCCCGGCAGCGCCAACACACCCGCAAACGGCGCCTTGTCACGCGGCAGCAGAGCCACATGCAAGGTTCCGTGCAGCAAGGTCAGCAGCACCACATCCACAGTGCAAATGACATGGCGCTGTTCGGTAGAAGGCATATTCAATCGGTCTTGTGTTGGAAGCAACAAGCGTATCACTGGGGCATGGCCTTCCTTAGTTAGTTGCAAATTTAATCTAACTAAATTACACTGATAGCACCCCCCAAGGAGAACGCAATGGCCCACCCCGTACAGCTTTTGGTGATCGATCCACAAAACGATTTTTGTGATCTACCCACCGCATGGCAGCCCCCCCATCCCCTGACCGGGGCGCGCCTTGCCCCCGCACTGCCTGTGGCAGGTGCCCATGCCGATATGCAGCGCCTAGCTGCCTGGATCAGCACACAAGGGGCGGCCATAGACGCCATCACCATCACGCTCGATACACACCAGCGCCACGACATAGCCCACCCCAATTTTTGGTGCAATGCACAAGGCGCTGAGGTCGCGCCGTTCACACCCATCACGGCCAGCCAAGTGCGGGCTGGTACTTATCGCCCACGCCATGCCAACAGCTTGCCGGATGTATTGGCCTATTTGGACGCGCTTGAGCAGCAAGGCCGCTACACCCACATGGTGTGGCCGGTGCATTGCGAAATCGGCCACTGGGGGCATAACATCCATGCCAGCGTGGCAGCGGCGTGTGGCGCTTGGCAAATACAGCACCAACGTGCTGTGACCCATATTTTGAAGGGGATGAACCCCGCCACCGAGCACTACAGCGCCCTGCAAGCCGAGGTGCCCGACGCCACCGACGCCCACACGCAACTCAACACCCACCTGCTGGCCGCCTTGGACAGCGCCCAAGTGCTGTTGGTGGCAGGCGAGGCCAGCAGCCACTGTGTGCGCGCTACCACCGAGCATTTGGTGCAACATCTGCCCCGCCAGCGCCCCGAACGCATCGTGTTACTGACCGACTGCATGAGCCCAGTCACGGGCTTTGAGGCCCAGCACACGGCATTTTTGGCAGAGATGCAAGCGCGCGGCGTGCAATTGGCCTGTTCAAGCCAGATCAGGCTCTGACCGTTGTGAACCCATCGCCATCCACCATCACCGGAGCCACTGCCATGCAGCCCATCATCACCAGCTTGCTCGATACCGATCTGTACAAGTTCACCATGTGGCAGACCATGCTGCACCGGCACCCACAAACGCAAGCCGAGTACCACTTTGTCTGCCGCAACACCCCGCAATACCCGTTGGCCGACTTGCTGGATGAAGTCAATGCCGAGCTAGACCAGCTGTGCCGTCTGCGCTTTACCCCGGCAGATTTGGATTACTTGGCCGGGCTGCGCTTTATTCGCTCAGACTTTGTCGATTTTTTGCGTATCTTTCAGTTTCAGCGCGCCTTTATTCACGCCCACGCCGAAGGCGAAGCCTTGCGCATCGTGGCGCGGGGGCCGCAAGTCCATGTGATGGCCTTTGAGATTTTTGTGCTGTCCATCGTCAACGAGCTGTACTTTCGCCGTTTTGATGCCACCACCGCCCTGGCCCAAGGACGCGCGCGCCTGCACCAAAAAATCGGCCAATTACAAGCACTGGCCGGTGAAGCCGCGATGGCCCACCCGTTCGAGCTGTTTGATTTTGGCGTGCGCCGTCGCTACTGCGGTGCATGGCAGCGCGAAGTGGTGCACGCCTTGGCTACCCAAACGGGGCAGTGGTTTAAAGGCACGTCCAACGTTTTGCTGGCGCGCGGCTTGGGGCTGGTGCCCATTGGCACCATGGCCCATGAATACCTACAAACCTACCAAGCCTTGGGCGTGCGCCTGCGCGATTTTCAAAAAGCGGCGCTGGAAGACTGGGTGCAAGAATACCGGGGCGACTTGGGCATTGCCCTCACCGATACCGTGGGCATGGACGCCTTCTTGGCCGATTTTGATCTCTACTTTGCCAAGTTGTTTGATGGCCTGCGCCACGATTCGGGCGATGCCATCGTGTGGGGCGAAAAAGCCTTGGCCCACTACCAGCGTCTGCGCATCGACGCCCACACCAAACGTTTGGTGTTCTCGGACGGGCTGGACATCGGCCACGCCTTGGAGCTGTACCACCACTTTGGCAACCGCACCCAATTGGGTTTTGGCATTGGCACGCATTTGACCAACGATATGGGACTGCCTGCACTCAACATCGTCATGAAGCTCACCCACGCCAACGGCCAACCCGTAGCCAAACTCTCCGACAGCCCTGGCAAAACGCTGTGCGACGATCCAACCTTTTTAGCCTATCTACGCCAAGTGTTTGCCGTCACCTCTTCACTTCAACCCTAGGATAAGGCCATGCTTCGCATCACCATAGCCCAGCTCAATCTGACCGTGGGCGACATCGAGGGCAATGTGCAACGGATGGTGGCAGTTGCCCAGCAAGCCGCCGCTGCACAGTCTGCATTGGTCGTGTTTTCAGAACTGGCGCTGTGCGGCTATTACCCCGGCGATTTGCTCGATGAGCCTGCATTTTTGCAGCGCATCAAGGCCGGGCTGGCAGCGTTGCTGCAAGCCTCGCAACAATGGCCTGCGCTGTATTGGGTGGTGGGCACGCCCACCCCGGCCCACGGCCCCGGCAAACGCCTGCACAACAGCCTGCTGGTGCTGCAAAACGGCCAAGTGTGCCTGCACTATGCCAAACAACTGCTGCCCACCTACAACATCTTTGACGAGCGCCGCCACTTTGAACGCGGCCCCAACGTGGCCCAAGTGCTGCACATTGGCAGCACACGGGTGGGTTTTTTGATTTGCGAAGACGGCTGGAACGACCACGGCACCGATTACGCCACCAACCCCTTTCAAACGCTGGCCGATGCTGCGCCTGATTTGGTGGTCAGCATCAACGCCAGCCCTAGCCATATTGGTAAACGTGGGCAACGCCAGCAAATTTTTACCGATGCTGCGCGCCGCCACTGCCTGCCCATTCTGTATGTCAACCAAATTGGCGGCCACGACCAACTGGTGTACGACGGCGCCTCCTTTGCCGTAGAACCGGCAGGCGGCATCGTCTTTGAGGCCCAGCGGTTTACCGAAGACATTTGCACCCTGCAATTCCAGCATGGGCATTTTTTCACTGCCCAAGGCCAGCCCCCCTCCCCCGTACCGGCCCAAGACATCTCCAACCCCGATTTTTACCACCGGCAAATTGTGCTGTGCCTGCGAGACTATGCACGCCGCTGCGGCTTTACCCAAGCCGTGGTGGGCAGCTCTGGCGGCATTGACAGCGCCCTGACGCTGGCGTTGGCCGTGGAGGCCTTGGGGGCAGACAATGTGGTGGCAGTGACCATGCCCTCGGTGTTTTCGAGCAGCGGCTCGGTGCAGGACTCCGTACAGCTCTGTCGCCACTTGGGCATCGTGCTGCATATTCATCCCATTGTGGATTTGGTTGCCAGTTACACCCAGCAGTTTGCCGCCAGCTTTGGCACCCCTTTGCGCGGCTTGGCACTGGAAAACGTACAAGCCCGCATCCGGGGCACCGTGCTCATGGAATACTCCAACACCTTTGGTCACCTGCTCCTGACCACTGGCAACAAATCAGAAATCTCGGTAGGCTATTGCACCCTGTACGGCGACACCAACGGCGGGCTGGGGCTGATTGGCGACTTGTACAAAACCGAAGTGTTTGCGCTGGCCCAGCACCTCAATGTTCAGGCCGGGCAGGCACTGATCCCGCAAGCCATCATCGACAAAGCCCCTTCGGCAGAACTCGCTCCACACCAAAAAGATGAGGACAGCCTCCCCCCCTACCCCGTGCTGGACGAAGTGCTCAAACTGCTGATTGAAGGCGAACGCCTTGCCACTGCCGAATACGCCAGCGCACACGCGTTGGTGCAGCAACTCCAGCAAGACCCGGTGGGGCGGGCGTTGGTGCAGCGCGTGCGCCAGATGGTGGCGCGCAACGAATATAAACGCCGCCAAGCCCCACCCATTGTGCGGGTACGCGCCCGTGCTTTTGGCAGCGGGCGACAAATGCCCATTGCAGCGCACACCGCTGAAGGAACCTACCCATGATGTACGACACCGCCATTTATATTGGGCGCTTTGAGCCAGTTCACAGCGGCCATATCGCCCTGTTGCAACACGCCTTAGCCCAGGCCAACAATGTCGTGGTGGTACTGGGCTCAGCCTGGCAGCCGCGCTCACCCAAAAACCCTTTCACCTGGCAAGAGCGCGCCGAGATGCTGCGCCAAGCCCTGCCCACCACCGACCAAGCGCGGGTGCAATGCGTGGCGGTGCGTGACTATTACAACGAGGCCCGCTGGGTGGCCAGCGTACGCCAAGAAGTGGCGGCACGTGTGCCTGCCGGTGCCCGCATTGCCTTGGTGGGCCACTTTAAAGACGCCAGCAGCAACTACCTGCGCAGTTTTCCGGGTTGGGCGTTGCTCGATGTGCCCCGCCACGGCACCGTTGATGCCACCGCCATCCGCGATGCCTATTTTGGGGCAGGCAGCGGGGCCGTCTTGGCCGCCTTGGCACCACTGGCCGACCAGATGCCCGCCACCACCTTGGCACAACTGCACCGCTTTGCACAAAGCAAAGACTACCTGCTGCTGCAACAAGAATGGCAAATGCTACGCCAATACCGAGCCGCTTGGGCCAGTGCGCCCTATGCGCCAGTGTTTGTCACAGTCGATGCCCTGCTGTGCTGCCAGCAACATGTCTTGCTGATTCGCCGAGGCCATGCCCCCGGTGTGGGGCAACTGGCCCTGCCCGGCGGTTTTTTGGAGCCACGCGACACCCTCTGGCAATCTTGCCTACGCGAGCTGGCCGAAGAGACCCACTGCCATGTGCCAGAAGACACCTTGCGCGCCGCCCTGCGCCAAGTCAGTGTGTTTGACCACCCAGACCGCAGCCAACGCGGGCGCACCCTCACCCATACCCATTATTTCGATTTGGGCGCACAGCCACTGCCCACCGTACAGGCGGGTGACGATGCGGCACAGGTGCAATGGGTACCGATGAACCAATTAGCAGCACTAGAGGCCGAGTTTTTTGAAGACCACTTTCACATGCTCGACCACTTTTTGGGCCTGACCAGCAGTTTGCCCACAGCCCCGCTTTAGGCCATCACGGCAAGCTCTACCCGGTTGCGCCCTTGGGCCTTGGCACGGTACAGCGCCGAATCTGCGGCCAAGAACAAATCATCGGCCTGCTGCCCATGTTCTGGAAACATAGCCACACCAAAGCTGCAACTGATGCCGTGGAGTCCAGGCACTTCGGGCCAATCCAGCTCCGCCAACCGCGCCCGCAACCGCTGGGCACAGTGGAGCACATGCCCACAGGGCGCACCAGCACTGACCAAGAGAAACTCCTCCCCCCCCCAGCGAAACAAATAGTCTGCGGCCCGCACATGCGCCTGAATCTCGTGGGCCACTTTGCGCAACACCAAATCTCCCGTCTGATGACCAAAACGGTCGTTGATGTCCTTGAAATGGTCTAGGTCAAACAAACACAACCCCAAGGGCAAGTTCTGCTGCTGGCATCGCTGCAATTGCTGCTGCAAGATACGCTCACATTCGCGACGATTGAGCAGCCCGGTCAAGGCATCGTGTGATGCCTGCATTTGCAGGGCTTGCTCGGCATGTTTACGGTCGGTGATGTTCTGCACCATACCCACCACCCTAATAGGTTGGCCTTGGGCGTCACGCTCACAAACACGCCCCCGGTCATGCACCCACAGGTAATGGCCGTTGCGGTTGCGCAGCCGGTATTCAGCCTCATAACGCTCACGCAAGCCTTTGATGTGTTCTTGCAGCGCCCGGCGTACACGGCTGGCATCGTCGGGGTGGACATTGGTGGCCCAAGTCTCTAGCGTGGGCTTCATCTCATGGGGGCCATAACCCAGCATACGCTTGAGTTGAGGGCTAAAAAACACTTCGTTGTTGAGCAGATTCCAGTCCCACAGGCCATCAGATGCCTCGGTCAGGGCATAGCGCAACTGCACATCGCGGTCGTTCAGGTCTTGCTCCAGCGCCAGACGGCGGCCAATGTCCCGCGCTACCGACACAAAATATTCGCAGCCTTGGTGCATAAAGGCACTGGTCGTTACCTCTACCGGCACCTCGGCCCCACTGCGATGGCGATGGCGGCCAATAAAAACAAACTGTCCCTGTGCCTCCCGAACCGCCTGCGCAATGCTGGCCCACTGCTCAATGCCAATCACATCTTTTTGCAGACTCAGCACCGAATGCTGCACCACCTCGTCGCGGGGCAGCCCTACTTGGTGCAGGGCTGCTGCATTGCAGTCCAGAATGTTGGAGGTTTGTGGATCAATCAGGTAAACCGCATCGGGCAGATGCTCAAACACCGATTGGTGCAGAGAAAAAGAAGAGATCAGCATGGTATTGGCTTGTTATTGAGGGCTGTGCCTTGTTATTTCCATACGCAAGGCACGATGTTAAGGCACCCCCCATACACAGCCCCCTCTTGAAAGCCCGCAAAAAGCCCTTATCATTAGCACTCGTCTGACAAGAGTGCTAACAACACCCTGTCAGCGGAAGATTGGCTACGTGTCTGCAAACACAGACCCTCAATTGATAAAGCATTTTTTTGACCCCTTCAGGAGATAGATCCATGAACCTTCGCCCTCTGCACGACCGTGTCATCGTCAAGCGCATCGAAAGCGAAACCAAGACTGCCTCCGGCATCTATATCCCCGACAACGCCGCAGAAAAGCCTGACCAAGGCGAAGTGCTGGCCGTTGGCCCCGGCAAGAAGAATGACAAGGGCGAGCTGATTGCGCTGAACGTCAAGGTGGGTGATCGCGTGCTGTTTGGCAAATACAGCGGCCAGACCGTCAAGGTCGATGGCAATGAACTGCTGGTGATGAAGGAAGACGACCTCTTTGCCGTCGTTGAAGCCTAAGCACTTTCAGCACTGACCCCTGTTTTTAGAATTCTGGAGAAATACACATGGCAGCAAAAGACGTAGTTTTTGGTGGTGAAGCCCGCGCCCGCATGGTCGAAGGCGTCAACGTCCTGGCCAACGCCGTTAAAGTGACACTCGGCCCCAAGGGCCGCAACGTGGTGCTGGAGCGTTCCTTTGGCGCCCCCACCGTGACCAAAGACGGTGTGTCCGTGGCCAAGGAAATCGAACTCAAAGACAAGCTGCAAAACATGGGCGCCCAGATGGTCAAGGAAGTGGCTTCCAAGACCTCTGACAACGCTGGTGACGGTACTACCACCGCTACCGTGCTGGCCCAAGCCATCGTGCGCGAAGGCATGAAGTATGTGGCCGCTGGCATGAACCCCATGGACCTGAAGCGCGGTATCGACAAGGCTGTAGAAGTCCTGATCGCCGAGCTGAAGAAGGCTTCCAAGCCCACCACCACTTCCAAAGAAATTGCCCAAGTCGGCTCCATTTCCGCCAACTCTGACACCAGCATCGGCGAAATCATTGCCAATGCCATGGACAAAGTAGGCAAAGAAGGCGTGATCACCGTAGAAGACGGCAAGAGCCTGCAAAACGAACTCGATGTCGTTGAAGGTATGCAGTTTGACCGTGGCTACCTGTCGCCCTACTTCATCAACAACCCCGAAAAGCAAGCCGCGATCCTGGACAACCCCTTCGTGCTGCTGTTCGACAAGAAGATCAGCAACATCCGCGACCTGCTGCCTACGCTGGAGCAAGTGGCTAAGGCTGGCCGTCCGCTGCTGATCGTGGCTGAAGACGTCGAAGGCGAAGCTCTGGCAACATTGGTGGTCAACACCATCCGTGGCATCCTGAAGGTGGTGGCCGTGAAGGCTCCTGGCTTTGGCGACCGTCGCAAGGCCATGTTGGAAGACATCGCCATCCTGACTGGCGGCAAGGTTATCGCTGAAGAAGTGGGCCTGACTTTGGAAAAGGTTACGCTGGCCGATCTGGGCCAAGCCAAGACCATCGAAGTGGGCAAAGAAAACACCATCATCATCGACGGCCACGGCGCTGCTGCTGACATCGAAGCCCGCGTCAAGCAAATCCGCGTGCAAATCGAAGAAGCCACCTCCGACTACGACCGCGAAAAGCTGCAAGAGCGCGTGGCCAAGTTGGCTGGCGGTGTGGCCGTGATCAAGGTCGGCGCTGCCACCGAAGTCGAAATGAAGGAAAAGAAGGCCCGCGTCGAAGACGCCCTGCACGCTACCCGCGCTGCCGTGGAAGAAGGCATTGTGGCCGGTGGTGGTGTGGCTCTGCTGCGCGCCCGCCAAGCTGCTGGCGCCATCAAGGGTGACAACACCGACCAAGACCACGGCATTGCCTTGGTGCTCAAGGCCATCGAAGCGCCCCTGCGCGAAATCGTGGCCAACGCCGGTGGCGAGCCTTCGGTGGTGGTTAACGCCATCTTGGCTGGTGCTGGCAACTACGGCTTCAACGCCGCCAACGACACCTATGGCGACATGATCGAAATGGGTATTCTGGACCCCACCAAGGTGACCCGCACCGCGCTGCAAAACGCCGCTTCCGTGGCCAGTCTGATGTTGACCACCGAGTGCATGGTCGCCGAGACCCCCAAGGCCGAGACTGCTGGTGCCCCTGATATGGGTGGCATGGGCGGTATGGGTGGCATGGGCGGCATGGGTATGTAAACCCAGCCCAGCTGGCGCCAACAGCGCCAGCTTTGCGCACCAAGCCCACAGCTTGCAAAAGCTGTGGGCTTTTGTCTTTGCAAAGAGACACACGTTTAAGACTTTCTTCAGGCCGGTGTCGCACCATCACGGCATGCGTACTTTTCATCCATCCCGTGGGCTGTGGGCAGCACTACTGGCACTGACCTTCCATTTGCCTTGGGCTTATGCAGGCGATACCAGCGCCCAAGCCCAGTTGCAGCGTTGGAGTGCTGAAGCAACCACGGTGCCCAATGCAGAACGTGGGCGCCTGTTCTTTAACAGTCGCCACGGTGGCGAGTGGTCTTGCGCTTCTTGCCACGGCCAGTTACCCACCACCCCGGCACGCCATGCCAGTACGGGCAAAACCGTTGCACCGCTGGCCCCTGCATTCAACCCCGAACGCTTCACCGATGCCGCCAAAGCCGACAAATGGTTCCGGCGCAATTGCAAAGATGTATTGAGCCGCGAATGCACCGCTACAGAAAAAGCCGATGTGCTGGCTTGGCTGGTGCAGCTCAAACCTTAAGAAAGGCGTGTCATGTCTGTTTTAGCTGTTCTATGGGGTTTGGTTGGAGGTAGGCGCTGGGCTGTACTGTTGTGGAGTTGTGGCACCTTGTCTGCCGCATGGGCCGACCGCCCCATGATGGCGGCCAGCGCCATGTTGCCTGCCTACCAGCAAGAATGCGCCGCTTGCCACATGGCCTATCCGCCGGGCTTGTTGCCTGCACCCTCTTGGGGCCGGATCATGCAGGGGCTGGATCGACACTACGGCACCGATGCCTCGCTAGACCCAGCCACGGTGCGCCAAATCAGCGCCTGGTTACAAGGTAACGCTGGCACCTACAAACGGGTGCGCGAAGAACCACCACAAGACCGCCTCACCCAATCGGCCTGGTTTGAACGCAAGCACAGCGACATACAACCCACTGTCTGGAAACGCCCCTCTGTGGGCAGTCGGGCCAACTGCATGGCCTGCCACACGCGCGCAGATCGGGGCGATTTTGACGACGACAACGTTCGCATCCCCCAGTGAGGCCGATCATGACCGCCCACACTGTTCATACCCGTCCATTGGACACGGCCTCCACTGCCAGCCCTCCCACGATGCGCCGCGTAGTCGATGCCACGACACGCATGCTGCACTGGCTGATGGCACTGTGCTTTACCGGCGCATACCTCAGTGCCGACAGCGAACGCTGGCGCTTGGTACACGTCACCTTGGGCTATACGCTGGCAGGCATCGTGTTGGCACGCTTGCTTTGGGGGCTCATGGGGCCACGCCCAGTACGACTGTCGGGTCTGTGGAGCCGGGTGCGCGGATTGCCTGCTTGGCTGCGCTCACTGGTAGCAGTGCGTTCTTTGGTGGCGTTACAAGCTCTGGGCCGCCCTGGGCGCAATCTGCTCATGGGCTTGGCTATGCTGCTTATGCTGGCACTGGTGCTGCCTTTGAGCCTGAGCGGCTATGCCGTCTGGGACGAATGGGGGGGCGAGTGGCTGGAAGAAATACATGAATGGGTAGGCAACGCCATGCTGCTGGTGGTGTTGGTGCATATTGGCTTGATTGGACTGTGGAGCATGGTGCAACGCAAAAATCAAGCCTTGCCCATGCTCACAGGCCGTGTGCCAGGACGTGGGCCAGACATTGCCAAGAAAAACTACGGTCTGCTGGCCTTGCTGATTTTGGCCTGCGTGTTGGCGTTCTGGGGCTGGCAATGGCAAAGCGCAGCCCCCCAAAGCACAAACACCCCCACAGAGCCGTGGGGCCAAAACTCTGTATCCAACCACCATGACGACTGAGCGAAAGACCCCTCCTGATGCGTATCCTGCTGGCTGAAGACGATGAATTACTGGGCTCGGGCATCCGTGCCGGACTGACACAACATGGATTCCAAGTGGACTGGGTACGCGATGGCATCGCGGCTGCGCGCGAACTGTCCACAGGTGCCTACCAAGCCTGCGTGCTGGATCTGGGGCTGCCACGGCAAGATGGCATGGATGTATTACAGCAACTGCGCACCCGCCGGGTAGCCACCCCTGTGTTGGTGCTGACTGCGCGCGATGCCGTCAGCGCCCGCATCGCGGGCTTAGATGCTGGAGCAGATGACTACCTGATCAAGCCCGTAGACCTGCACGAACTGGCTGCCCGACTGCGTGCCTTGGTGCGCCGCGCCCACGGCCAAAGCGCCAACCGGCTGTGTGCAGGCACGGTGGAGCTCGATTCTGCGGCCCATCAAGTCTGGTGCGAGGGGGTGCTGGTCGATTTATCCCAGCGCGAATACGACCTGTTGCATGCCCTGTTGCTCAATGCTGGCCGCGTGCTCAACCGTGAACAATTGGAACAGCACCTGTATCAATGGGGCAACGAAATCAACAGCAATGCGGTAGAAGTGCATATCTACCACCTGCGGCGCAAACTGGGTGCCGGCCTGATTGAGACTGTGCGGGGCGTGGGCTACCGCATTGCACGCACTCCAGCATGAGCGCCCCCCAGACGACAATGCCACCGGCACCACGCTCCTTGCAAAGGCGACTGCTGTCCACGGTGCTGGCACTGGTGGCTACTGCCTGGGGGCTGGCGGCCATCATGACTTGGTATGACGCCCGCCATGAGGTCAGTGAACTGCTCGATGCCCATCTGGTACAAACAGCCGCTCTGTTGTTGATGCAGCCACTCGATGAGTTGGAAGACGAAGACCTCAATCTGGCCCCCGATCTGCACAAGTACCAGCAGCGTGTTGTGTTTCAGGTATGGCACAAAGGCAAATTACTGGCCCATTCTGCCAATGCCCCCCGCGAACCCCTCACCCAGCGCAAGACACGGGGGTTTGCCGACAGCCAAGCCGATGGAGAATCATGGCACGTCTTCGTGACGCCTGGCCACGACACTGATTTATTGTTGCAGGTGGGAGAGCTGCAATCCACACGCAACGATGTCGTGATGGTCAGCCTGTACAGCATGATCTGGCCCACGGTATTGATGCTACCGTTGTTGGTGCTGGGCATTTGGTGGACGGTGCATGGCTCGGTACGCCCCTTACGTCAATTAGGGCAGGCCGTGGCCGCACGCCAACCTCAATCCTTAGAACCACTGGCTACCGCTGGCGTCCCCCCAGAGGTGCTGCCCTTGGTGACAGCACTCAACGGCCTGTTTGATCGCACCACTGAACTGCTCACCGCCGAACAACAATTCACGGCCAATGCAGCCCATGAACTGCGCACCCCCATTGCAGGCATCCGCATGCAAGCCCAAGTGGCCCAAGGAGCGATGCAAGACACCGAACGCGCCCAAGCACTGGCAGCCACTGTGCAAGGCTGTGATCGCGCTACCCGGCTGGTAGAACAGCTATTGCAGTTAGCCCGCTTGGATGCCGAATCAGCCTCTTCGGCCACGGCACATTGCGATTTGGCCGACATAGCACGCGCCCTGGCAGCCGATCTGCACCCCAGTGCCCAAGCCCGCCAACAGCAGATCGTGCTAGACATTCCCCCATCCGTGCCTGCACCACTGGCAGAACCATTGGCGCGTGTGTTGCTGCGCAATCTATTAGACAACGCACTGCGCTACACCCCCGATGGCGCACAGGTTTACCTGCATCTGCACACGGCTACAACCCAAGGAGCCTCTATCCAGTTGTGTGTCGAAGACAGCGGCCCTGGCATGACGCAAGCAGCCATAGACCGACTCGGGGAGCGTTTTTTCCGGGTGCTGGGCACTGGTCAGAGTGGTAGTGGCTTGGGCTGGTCGATTGTGCAGCGCATTGCCCGACTGCACGGCTTAGAGGTACAAATAGACCGCAGCCCACAGTGGGGTGGTCTGCGTGTGCGTGTTCATTGGCCTTGAGCCGCTACAGTGCACACTTTGTGTGTGCATTCAAGGGGACAGCCAATGGTTTCAGGTTTTGCCTGGTTGCTGGTATTTCAACTGGCTGGAGAGGTCATGGTGCGCGGCCTGCAACTGCCGGTGCCAGGGCCGGTGATGGGCATGTTGCTGCTGTTGTTGGCACTGATCTGGCGTGGTGGCCCCAGCGACAATCTGCGCAGTGCTGGACAAGGATTGCTAGGCAACCTTTCGTTGCTGTTTGTGCCTGCTGGGGTGGGCATCATGGTGCATGGTCACCGCATTGCCGATGAATGGCTGGCGCTGGTGGTGGCATTGATTCTCAGCACCCTACTGAGCATGGCCGTGACTGCACTGGTGATGCGTGCTTGCCGTGGCCGCCCACAGCAGCCCCCCGCCCCTGCGCCGGAACAGCCATGATACTGCCCGCCCCCATCCACGATATCTGGGTCTATCTGGCAGCATCACCACTGCTTGGACTGACGCTCACCCTGCTGGCCTATGTGTTGGCCTTGGCACTGCATCGGCGCTTTCGGTTGCACCCACTCACCAATCCGGTGCTGCTAGCGGTGGCGCTGCTGGTGACGCTGCTGTTGTGGACAGACACCCCCTACCAGACTTATTTTGATGGTGCCCAGTTTGTGCATTTTCTGTTGGGGCCAGCCACAGTAGCTTTGGCTATTCCGCTCCATGCCCAACTGGGACGGGTGCGGGCCATGCGCTGGCCCGTCGTATTGGGGTTGGCCCTTGGCAGCCTCACTGCAGTCTTCTCTGCGGTGGGTACCGCATGGCTGTTGGGGGCCAGTGTGCCCACACAATTGTCATTGGCGCCCAAATCTGTCACCACACCAATTGCCATGGGTGTGGCCGAACGCATTGGGGGCATTGCCTCCCTGACTGCGGTCTTGGTCATCGTCACGGGCATTGTGGGTGCTGTGGTAGCCCCCACCTTGTTTCGGCTACTGCGCGTAGACGACCATGCCATTCAGGGCTTTGCCATGGGTGTGGCAGCCCACGGTGTTGGCACGGCCCGTGCGTTCCAAATCAGCGAGCAAGCTGGCGCCTTTGCCGCTTTGGCAATGGGGGCTCAATGGTGCCATCACTGCGCTGGTTCTGCCTGCCTTGCTGTCGGGCTGGCGCTAAAAAAGCCTTCCCCCACTCAAGGCGTCCAGACACAAACACAGTTGCGCCCACTGTTCTTGGCCATGTAGAGTGCCTCGTCAGCATGGCTCAGACTGCGCGTGGCATCTTCGCCCCGCAGCAGCACCATACCAATGCTGATAGTCACGGTCACCTTACCTGCCGCCGTGAGGGCTGGTGTTTGAGACAACATCTCACGCACCCGGTTGGCCAAGGCCAAGGCGTCTGAGGGCTGGATGTTTTGCAACAACACTGCAAACTCCTCTCCACCCAAGCGCCCTGCGGTATCGTTCTGGCGCAAATTGTGGCGAATGAGCTGCGCCACATGCTGGAGCACAGCATCCCCCACCGGATGACCATAGGTGTCATTGACACGCTTGAAATGGTCAATATCCATCATCATCAGTGCATAACCACGTTCAGGATGACTGCACGCCTCCAAAACCGCACTCTCCAGACTGGCCATAAAACTGCGTCGGTTGGGCAGACTGGTCAGGACATCGGTAGCCGCCAAAGTCGCCAAGGCCATTTCACGTTGTTTGCGCTCTGAGATGTCTTGCAACAGCCAGAACCGACCCAGCTGCTCTCCATCACGCGCTATGGGTACCCAATTGATCTCCAGCGTGCGCCCTGTTGTAGACAAGACTTCAATATTGCGGCGCTTTTCTCCATCCGTGGCACTGCCCGGCACCGACAACCACGCTGCCCGTGCCGGGCCGAGCCGCTCACAAAGTGCCTCGTGGGCCACCCCCTGCAAGGCAGCTGCGGGGTCTGGCAACTCCAACCAATCACACAAGTTCTGGTTGGCCATTGTCACCACCCCTTGGGCATCCTCCATCAACACCCCTCCAGGAAAGCACTCCAGCAACGTCGTCAGACGCAACCGCTCCATGGCCAGTGCGGCGGCTGATTGGTGCTTTTCAGTGATGTCTACCAAAGTCCAGACCACATCGCTGTCTGGCTCATCTGGATCACGCAGCACCGCATGCATGTCAAACCAACGTATTTTTCCCTGCGCATCACGCATGGGGTACTCAAAGCGCACCTTGCCACCATGCTGCAAAGCGTCGTAGTACACCCGCATACCATCAAAGTGCTCTGGGCTGATGTGCAGGCTCGACATAGGCCGCTGGGTAATATCTTCCCCTGGCGTCGCAAATATCTCTACCAACCGCGCATTGGCATACAAAATTTGGCGCTGTTGGTCTACCAGCAAAATCGCAGCGCGGCTTTGGTCGATCAGTGCGTGGTGCAACTGGGCCTGCGCCACACGGGTGCTGATGTCGGTATAAGTGCCTACCATGCGTGCAGGCAGGCCGTCCTCGCCCCAAGCCACAATGCGACCTCTGGCCTCTACCCACAGCCACTGGCCCTGTGCAGTGCGCATCCGGTATTCTGCAGCAATCACCTGATCTGGGTGCTGGCGCATCTGTGCATGCCACTGTGGCAAGATACGCTCACGGTCTGTGGGATGTAGCCGGTCTAGCCAATCTTGGTAGCGCAAAGTGGCTGGCAAATGTGGCTCTCCCAACATCTCGCGGATGTATTCATCCCACTCCAAACTGCCATGGGCTATATCCCACGACCACAGGCCATCACGCACGGCCTGCAAGGCCAGGCGCTGGTATTCAGCGTGTAGGCGCAAGGCCTCGGCGGCTGCATGCTCTGCCGTGATGTCGTGGATATAGCCGTGCCAAAGGGTACCCCCATCTGCCGTGCGTTCAGGGTTGGCCTGGCCCAGCACCCAGCGCACCGTACCATCAGACAAACGCACCCGGTGTTCACAACGCCAAGTCACCAAATCCGCAGCAGAGGCTTGGATAGACTCGATCACCCGAGGACGGTCAGCCGGGTGCAGATGGGCAAAAATCTTGTCTGCTGACAAGGCTGCCTCCTCTGGCGTGATGCCATAAATGCCCTGTATGCCAGGACTGGCATAGGGCAGGCAGGCTGTGCCATCGGGCCGCTGCAAATACTGGTACACCGCGCCCGGCACCTCGCGCATGAGCTTGCTCAGGCGCTCGCGCAAGCCCTGCGCTGCTGCCTCGGCAATTTTGCGATCGCTGATATCCAGCACAGTGCCAGCCATGCGTTGGGGAGAGCCATCACTGGCCCACTCCACCACCTGCCCCCGGTCTAACACCCATATCCAATGGTCATCACGGTGGCGCATCCGGTATTCCGACTCATATTGCGCACTTTGCCCTTGCAAATGGGCCATGCAGGCCGCCTGCACTCTGGGCCAGTCATCGGGGTGAATACGCTCTTGCCAAGTGGAAAAGTGGGGTGCCAACTCACTCGCTTGGTAGCCCAACCTGGCCGCCCAAAGCTCATTGAAATGGTTTTCTTGGGTTTTGCAATTCCAATCCCAAGTGCCTAAATTGCCACCACGCAAAGCCAACTCCAAACGCTCGCTGGTGGTAGCCAACATTTGCGCCTGTCGGCTGCGCTGCAGCCACAGATGGGTAATCCATGCTGCAGCCAACAGCAGCAGGGAGGAACCCACAACATTTTGCACATGGCTATCGTGCAAAGCCTGCTGCACCGAAGCCAAGGCCCGTTGCTTGCTGATGCCCAAGCTGACCACGATTGGATAACTGGTCACCCGATGCCAAGCATAGTAACGCTCAATGCCATCGGGGGGGGCGACGGTTTCATAGACGCCGTGGGTGGCCGATCGGTCGGTCAGAAACTGACGGATACGCGGTACCGACTGGCCCATCACACCTTCCATGCCTTGAGAGCGGGCCAGATAAGCACCATCGGCACGCAACAACAGGGCCACATCGGCAGGATCAGGAAAAATATCCTGCAAGGCGCGCGACAAATACCGGGCCGGCACCGACAGCACAATCACCCCAGAGAACTGGCCCCGTGCGTCGTGCAATGGCCTTGAAAACTGCACTATCCACTGTTGCGACACCCGCCCCTGTACCGGATGGCTAATGAACAAATGGGGTAGCTCATCTTGCTCATCCAGATGGGCAGTGAAGTGCTCTCGGTCGGCAATCGACACCGGTTGACCATCGGCACTTTGCAGTGGTTTGTCTGGCGACAGGCTGGAAAACACGATGTGCCCGCGTGCATCGGCCACTGATACCTGGGTCAATGCACCCGGCATAAAAGTCTGCTGCGCAACCTGCAAAGAATCGAGAAACTCTGACCGATTTTGGCTATTCCAATGCTCCCCCAAATGCACCGCCACATAGTCGATCTTGCGAATCAGTGCCTCTGTTTGCAAGGCCAGTGCATGAACTGTTTGGGAAGCCCCCTGCCGAGTCTGGAGTTGTACCTGCTGCAATTGGGCTTGGTGTGAATAGTAGAGCTGCACCCAATACACCAACAGTGCCAACAACAGCACACCCCACCCTGCCAGTGGCCGCAACACCAAAGCACGTACTTTTTGTGAAAGGGGACGCACTACCGGCCCCAAATGGCGAGTCAAGAAGGTGGACAAGAGGAAAAGAAGCGGAAAAAGAAGGCCAACAGCCCAGATGAATCAGTGTAACCCTCCCCTGCAAAATGGCGGCAGGGCAAAGATTTCAGGCCAGCGGCAAAAGCTGACGGCCACTGACAAACCGGCGATGTTGACCGGTCAATGGGTCGTCAAAAGCCAATGATTGGGCCAACAACTGCAAGGGGCGCGAAAAATCGCCCTCGGGTGGATCATTGACCTCAGGGTAAAAAGGGTCGTAGCGCAAGGGTAACCCCAAAGCAGCCATGTGTACGCGCAATTGGTGGCGCTTGCCAGTCACGGGCGAAAGCCGATAACGCGCCCAGCCCGAACTCACCTCCAGTAGCTCCATACGGGTATGGCTGTTTGGGCTGCCAGGCACCTCGTGCATCAAGAAAAACTGCCCGTTCTCTTCCAATCGGCTGTGGTGCTCACGCGGAAACTCCAGCCCAGGCTTGCACGGTGCCACAGCCTCGTAGTGCTTGACCATCGCCTGCTCCCGAAAAAGCCCTTGGTACAGCCCGCGCGTGGCCCGTTGCACCGAAAACAGCACCAAACCGGCTGTATCACGGTCTATACGGTGTAGTGGTGATAACTCGGGCAGCCCCAATCGCTCCTTGAGTCGGGCCAACAAGGTCTGGCGCACATAACGCCCGGCGGGCACCACGGGCAAGAAATGCGGCTTGTCTGCCACCAACAGGTGCGCATCCTGATAGAGCACTTCTTCGTAAAAAGGAATTTCTGGCTCTACAGCCAAGCTCCGATAGTAGTAGAGCCGCAAGTGAGGCTCAAATGCGCGTTGGGGTGCCACTGCCTGGCCGCACGCATCCACCACATCTCCGGCAAGCATACGTTGTTGCCATTGGTCTCGCCCCACTGCCGGAAAACGGGCAGCCAAAAAATCCAGCATCGTGCCCGCGCCCACCGAGGGCAAAACCACGGTGCTTGGACTGACCCCATTGCGCATGGGCAACACGATTGGCACCACGGCAGAACGTGCGCGAGTCATAGACCGACGACTCCCCTACATCAACGTTGCTGGCCCAACAGCCATTCGCACCAATCTGCCAAAAGCCGATGGGCCAGACTTTCACGCTGGGCCACTTCAGGCCAGCGATGCAAACAACCGTGGGCAATCACCTGCAACTGCCACAAAGCCTCACGCCCCAAAAAACACAACTCCGCTGTGGCTTGGGGATCATCTTGCAGCAAGTCTGGCAGCTTGGGCGCACACTGTGGATGGAGACCCGCCTCGGTCAGGGTTTTGCACAAACCCTGTAGATGGTCATTGACGAAAGCCAGTGGCCCCCCTGGCGTGATGCTCACTGCACTGCTGAGCTGCTCCCAGCGGGCAAACGCTACCGGAATAGCCTGCAAATACCGTTGCGCATCCCCCTCTGGCACTGCCAGTGTGCCAGCCGATGGAAAAGTTTGGCGCACCAAGACCAAGACATGACTGCACAGATCGGCAGGAAATTTGCGATGGTTAAGCCGCAGCACTGTGCCCAAACGCAGCCCTGGAGAATCTTCGGCATATTTGTCGTAAAACGCTGTCACTACTTCGGCCAACAAGAGAATGCGCCCCAGAGGAGAAATTTCGGCCCCCAGAATGCCCCGCGGGTAGCCGCTGCCATCCATGCGCTCGTGGTGCTCAAACACCGCTGTAGCCACCGCTGCCGGATACGCCTCCGTGCCACGCACCATCAACATGCCAATGATCGGATGGGCCACTAAATGTTTACGCTGCACCCCCGTGATCTGTTGTTGGCGATCACGCCAAGCCGGATCTAAATGCAATACGCCCACATCGTGCAACAATGCAGCAGCCACCAGCGCCACACAATCTCCATCGTCGAGCCCACTGCGCACACCCAGAAACCAAGCCACCAATGCCATTTGCACACTGTGTGCAAACATGTCTGAACATTCGTCTCGCATCACTGTCAACTTGAACATGATGGGGCCTGGCAAGGGTATTTGCGCCAGGGTAGGCCAGAACTGGTCAAAATGCGCCCCCATGTCCTGCGCCAGCAATTGCAATAGACGATTGCTGTGGATCAACTCGCGGGCTACTGCTGTCAACACCGTGTGATCTACCGCATCTTCGGCCACCAAATGGCTATCTACTGGCTCGCGCAGGGTGTGCTGCACCAGCCTGTCATATAGGCGGCCATCAATGCGCATGCCCTTTTCTACCAGCTTGATACCGCTTTCTGCATAGATCGCCTCATGTGCCACTACGGCACGGCGATGCGCCAGGTCCGTGACGGCCCGCAGGTAATGCGGACTTTGCGGCAACTGGGTAGGAAAGCTAGATGGACTGGTATCGACCATCGCGGAGAAATCGCTCATGCAGGGCAAGAAAAAAAGGGACGCTGCGTATTAAACCGCAGCCCCTTTGCACAACAAAAAGGCCCGCTGAATGCGGGCCTCGGCAACTTCAAGCGATGAATGTTGAAGTCACTGCAACAGCGGCACGCCAGTCTTGGCCTGCAATGCCTCAAAAGTGACATCGGGGGCCAATTCCACCACTTTCAGGCCTTGGGGCGTGACATCCATCACAGCCAAATCGGTAATGATACGGTTGACCACGCCCTTGCCGGTCAATGGCAGCGTACATTGGGACAAGATTTTCAGGTCTTCAGTGCCGTCTTTCTTCTTGGCGACATGCTCCATCAGCACAATCACGCGCTTGACGCCCGCCACCAAGTCCATCGCCCCCCCCATGCCCTTGACCATTTTGCCTGGGATCATCCAGTTGGCCAGATCGCCCTGATCGGTCACTTGCATAGCGCCGAGGATGGACAGGTTGATTTTGCCGCCACGAATCATCGCAAACGATTGGTCTGAACCAAAAATGGACGAGCCCTTGATGGTAGTGACGGTCTGCTTGCCTGCATTGATCAGGTCAGCATCGACTTCATCCTCGTAGGGGAAGGGGCCAATGCCGAGCATGCCGTTTTCACTTTGCAGCCACACTTCGATGTGGTCTGGCACATGGTTGGCCACCAGCGTTGGGATGCCGATGCCCAGATTGACGTAAAAGCCGTCTTGCAATTCCTGCGCAGCGCGCGCAGCCATTTGGTCTTGAGTCCAGGCCATGATGGGGTATCTCCTCAAACTTTGCGGTCGCGCAAGGTGCGCTTTTCGATGCGCTTTTCGGGCGTAGGGTTGTGAACAATGCGATGCACGTAAATGCCGGGCAGATGCACATCATCCGGGGCAATCTCGCCAGTGGCTACAATGCGCTCCACTTCGACAATGCAAATCTTGCCTGCCGTGGCGGCTGCGGGATTGAAGTTGCGGGCTGTCAAGTTAAAGCGCAGGTTGCCGCTGCGGTCGGCCACATCGGCCTTGATCAGGGCCACTTCGGGCACCAGCGAACGCTCCATGACGTAGGTCTCACCGTCAAATTCGCGCAGCTCTTTGCCTTCGGCCACCAACGTGCCCACGCCAGTTTTGGTAAAGAAAGCCGGAATACCAGCACCTCCAGCGCGCAACTTCTCAGCCAGCGTGCCTTGAGGCGTGAACTCCAACTCCAGCTCACCCGCCAAGTATTGCCGTTCAAACTCCTTGTTCTCGCCCACGTAGGAGGAGATCATTTTCTTGATCTGGCGTGTCTCCAGCAGTTTGCCCAAACCGAAGCCATCAACACCAGCATTGTTGGAAATCACGGTCAGATCTTTGACGCCCGAGTCACGCAGCGCATCAATCAACGCTTCTGGAATACCGCACAGGCCAAAGCCGCCCACGGCGATCAGCTGGCCATCGGCCACCACGCCTTCGAGGGCTGCAGCGGCGGAGGGAAACACTTTGTTCACAACAGTCTCCTTGAGATAGGATGAAGAAGATACTACGTAATCTTTTACGTAGTATCCCCTAAATACTTGCCCTGCCTTGCAATCACTTATGGACGTTGATTACCGCCTTGCCTTTGATATGGCCCCAGTGGGTCTGGTGCTGTCGCGCCACCGCATCATGATCGACTGCAACCACCACTTTTGCGAAATGTTTGGTGCTTCACGCGAGGTGCTGATGGGGCAGTCATTTCGTCTGTTGTACCCTAGCGCCGATGAGTATGAACGCATTGGCGAGCGGCTGGTACCCATCCTCAATGCCAAGGGTTATTACTCTGATAGCCGCATCATGCGCCGCCTGAGTGGCGAGATGTTCTGGTGCCATGTGTCGGGGCGGGCCGTCAATCGGCAAGCCCCGCACGAATCGGGCATCTGGAGTTTTGAAGACATGAGCGCGCAACGCCCAGTCAAGGCCGACCTGACAGGCCGCGAACGTGAAGTGGCAGCACGGCTGCTGGAGGGTCTCACGTCCAAAGAAATTGGCAAAGCCCTCAGCATCAGCCATCGCACGGTAGAGATTTACCGCGCCCGGCTGATGCGCAAATACGGGGCATCTACCGCAGCTGATCTGGTTCACAAGTTGGTGGCAGGCTAAACCATGTTGGGGTGGTTCAACAATGCCCAACTGCCTGCTAGAGCCACTCTTGGTTCCAGACCAATCGGCTCAGAGCGGTTTGCCCCAGAGGCTGCACATAATCCACCAACTCCACATAAACATTGTTAGCGGGTTGGGGTTGGCCTATTGGCACCTCATAGACCGTAGAACCAAGCATCAACAGTTCTAGGTTGCGCACAGTGTCCACAGCGCCGCTGGCTTTGTGCCGAATCAGTGCATCACTCCCCTCGGCATCAAGACGGGGTGCCAGGGCGATTTCATAGTCTGACGGCTGCCCTAGGTAAACAGCCATATCTGTGCCCGCACCGCCGTCGAGCACATCGCTGCTGCTGCCTCCGACCAAAATATCATTGCCCGCTCCGCCCAACAAGGTGTTACTGCCTGCATCCATCGACCAACCAGTTTCACTCAGTGACTGATCGATCAGTGAAAGATTGCCTTGGCTGTCGGTCAATGCACTGGCATGGCGACTGTGGCGTGCCAAAGCCAACCAAATGGCCGACCAGCTGCCGCCAGCGTTGAGGTAGTCCACCCCCAAAGTGGTTAACGCAGCGGTGGCGCTGCCTGCGCCCCACACTTGGTTGATCACGCCAGCCACTTGCTGTGGCAAAGAGTCATCGCCTACCAAAGCCGTTGGAACGGGTTGGGTTCGTACCCAATAGGCATGGGCCATCTCACCCAGTTGTTCACTGCTGTAGGCACCCGGCACCACCCAACCCATTTCGGTCAATGTGGGCAAGCGCCCGCTCAGTGCATGTACCAGCAGCGTGGTGTCTTTGGCCCGTTGATAGTCGCCATAGACCCAAGCAAAGCGATCATCGGTGACCAATCCACCGGCATGTCCATTGCTCCAGTTGTCGGTCACACGCAAACCTGTGTTGTCGGCCAGCTCCGTGCTGCGTGGGGTGAAAGACGCTTGCAAACGCCTCTCTGGGGTGATGTCAAAACGCCAATGTCCGGCATCACTGGCACCGCCCTGGAGCAGATCATTGCCATCGCCACCTTGCAAGGTGTCATTGCCAATGCCGCCCACGATCCAGTCGTCACCACCATCGCCAAAAAGTTGATCGTCTCCCCCCTTGGAGCCAATAGTGTCGTCCCCATCACCACCACGCAACACATCGTCATCGGGCCCCAAGACCAAGAATTGGGCACTGCCATCACCAATCACAAAGTTGCGCCCACTACCACCAAGGGCCGTGGTGGGGCCAATGACAATGGCAAACTCCACCAAGCTCAGGTCTAACATGGTGCCGGGAGGCAATTGGCGACAGTCAATCACCAAGGCTTCGCCGCGTTGGGGATTGGCACTGTCATCCTCGCCGGTGCCAGTGGTGCCGCGAATCACAATCGGTTGTTCGGGGGGGGCGCTGCTGTTGGATGTCAGTGTAATGGTGCGCACTGTGATCTGATCTTGGTCAATGACGCCGGGCACGTACTGGTCAATGCCTTGGTCAAGCACCTGTTGGAAGTTGGCGGGCAAATCAATACGAGGCTCGCTGGCCAAGATGAGTTTCTCGCGCAGGGTCAGTCTGCTGCCTTCGGTGTGCTCTGCGGTCAGACCAATACCGACAGGCAAACTCACCTGTAGCAGGGTATCGCCTGCAACGCTACTGACCAACGGAATATCCGCCAAAGCACCGTTAGGGGTATTGGGGTCTTCAGGACGATCGTCTGTAACTGCTGCAACGGTTTGGGTAGTGGTAGTGAGGGTTTGGCCTGAACTGTCGGTTTGGGCAGTGGTGCCGGTTTGTACCGTAGTGCCATCAATGGTCGTGGTACCCGGTGCCGGTGCTGGCGCTGGCGCTGGCGCTGGCGCAGGTGCAGGTGTCGGTGCTGGGGCCGGGGTTTCAGATCCACCACCACCTCCGGCACTGATGCCCGACACGGTGATGCCATTGTCGGTGGTATCGGCCACAGTGACTTCTGCATCCGCCCCACTGGCCCAATCCTCAGCTCCCACTAAGTTGTAGGTGATGCTACCGGTGCTACTGGTACCATTTTTGTTGAGACGGCTGGTCAGGGCTGCCTGATCGGCAGCATTGAGGGTGATGCTAAAACCAGTGCCATTGGTGATCTCAACGCTGTCGGAGGTCAGGGTGTAGGCCGTGCCATCGCCGGTGATGGACAGCTTGCTGACATCAATGTCATTGGTACCGCCACTGCGTTTGACCAATCCAGTGCCCGTAACGGCCAACACGCCCGTGCTGGCGTTGTAGGTAGCATTGGTCAGGGTAGGGACAGCGACATTGCTGACGGTAATGGCATTACCTGTCAGGTCTGCATTGCCCGTGCCGTGCCAATCAGCAGCAGCGGCTAGATTGAAGGCGGTGCCACTGGTTGAACCTGTCCCCGCTTTGTTCAAAATTTGGTTCAGGGCTGCTTTGTCTGTGGCATTGAGAGTGATGGAGATGCTGGTGGCGCTGCTGGCGGTGACGGCTCCGGTCTCGGTCAGGGTATAGGTGCTACCGCCCTCGCCAGTGAGGGTGAGTTTGGTTTCATCGACGGCATTGCCGCTAGTGAGGTGGGTGCCAGTGATAATAAGCACACCCGTACTGGCATTGTAGGTAGCACTGGTGATGGTGGGGATACGCGCTGCCAAGCGAATGAACTCCCCATCGAGCACAAAGTCTTCGGGGGCAAAAGTGCCCGTGAGTTTGAGCTCTACTTCCGGTGCATCGTCTAGGCCATCAGCATCAATGTAGAGCGTAGTCACGCCACTGGCTTCGGTTACTTGTACAGAGTTCGCAGCAACTGATGTGCCTGTGCCCGTGGTCACAAGCCCACCTGTGGAGGCCCGTCCCACCACTTGGATGGCATCACCGGTGCTGAAATCGGTGATGGTGTCTATATCGTTGCCGCTGCCTGCGTACTGGAACACGTCGTTGCCTGTGTCTCCGGTCAGGTTATCTGCACCTGCCCCACCTTTGATGGTGTCATTACCTGCACCGCCGTTGAGGGTGTCGGCACCCGCGTCTCCGTCCAACAGGTCTGCACCACTGCCTGTGGTCACGGTGTCATTCCCTGCACCTGCATAGACGCGACTTACCGCAGCGCCCGTGTCTGTGAAGCTGTCATTGCCCCCAAACAAGCTGTACTCAAGGAAGCCTCGACTATTGCTCACCGTGGCATTGCTGTTCAGGGTGATGGTCAGTGGGTTCTCAGCCAGTTTGTCGACAGAGGGGTCGACATCGTCTTGACTGTCGTAAATGGGTAGATAGGTGCTGGCAAAATTGTTGTTGGATATAACGTGCGCGGCGTCGTAGGTGCTCAACGGGCCAAATGGGGCCTCCACAAGGAGGCCTTGGTACACGTTAGTGAACACGTTGTCATGCACATTGACTGGCGTCACCTGTTCATACAGCACCACCCCGGTAGTACCTCCTGAACTGGTGACCGCGCTGACGGTACTGAATGTGTTGTGGCCCAGTTCAACCGTGCCTGCTTGCCTCACAATGATGGCACTGGCCGAGTACACAGGGTCATTCGAACCAATGCCCGTCAGCGTGTTGCGCAACACGGTTGCATTCGTTCCCACCCTGCCGCCTGAAGAGCCGATCTGCATCGCGTTCTGATTTGATAAACCCAACTCACCCACTGCGGTGATGCTGTTGTCGGTGATGTTTACCGTCAGGCCAGGCCCCCACGCCAATATGCCCGTCTTTTGAAACGTATGGATGCTTGCATTTGTAATGCTCACATCCACATTGTTGCCGCTGCTACCCTCAGCCAGGATGCCGTGGTTGTTGCTGTAGCCTGAATACGCTCCAGTTGTTCCATTTACCGGCGCTGCAACTCCTTTGATGGTGACCTGGTCAATGGATGCGTTAGTGTTGTAAACACCGATACCCAGCAGGTTATGACCAGACGTATCAACCGCCTGGAAACGCCCGTCAATGGTGAGGTTGTGAACGGTGATGTTGGTTGAATCTGGCGTGGTCGTCCGCAGGTCGAGGATGGGGTAACGCGTTTGTCCATGAATGGTGCTTTGGCCCGATGGAGCGGCCGCAATCACAGCAGTGTCTGGTGCAGCCAGCGTCACGTTTGCAGCATTTCCGCTGGCCGACTCAATCGTGACACCACCCGTGGCAGCACGGAACAAACCGTAATACGTGCCATCCAGAATTTTGATGGTGTCACCACTGACAGCCTTCTCGAGCGCCTCGTACAGGGTGAATCCATCGGCTGCATCACCTTGGTTGTCGGCACTGGCCACGGCCGTACTGGCCGAATCGCTGCTGTCCACATAAATCGTGGTACTGCTCACCGTCACGTCCGAGTTGGTCGTGCTGGTGCCATCACTCAAGGCCATACGGATGATGGCATCGCCGTAGGGTCGGGTGTTGCTGTAGCCGATATGGCGCACCACGTCTTGCACCAAACTGCTGCTGGCGTTGGCATTGAAACTGATATCGAGCGAGCCCGTAGAGCTGGTGTAAGTCCACGAAGCAAATGCGGCTCCTCCCGAGGTCAAAGTGCCATTGCTGTTAGTGCCTTGGGCCATTGGGCCACCCGTGGCGGTGAAGGTGGCTCCTGAGGTAAAGCTAAACACATCATGGGCGCAGCCATCGGCCACGCCACCGGCTTTGACACGATGCACGCTCAAAGTGCTGTTGTTCCAATTGCTGGCATCCAATTCAGCATCACTGACCACGGCAGTGGCGCTTACCAGACCATTAGTGGCATTGGCCAACGTGATGGTGTTGCCTGTGCCTGCTGTACCAGAACCGTTTAAATCGAGAACGGGGCTGGCATTTTCATCGTCGTTGATGGTGCCCGTAGCTGTGGCCGTACCAATGGTGGCATTGGTTGCGTTGGATAACGTAACGGTGAATGTTTCATTGCCCTCCTGTGTGGTATCGCCCAGCACCGGCACGGTGAAGGTCTTGCTGGTATCGCCGGGATTAAAGGTCAGGGTGCCACTGCTGGCGGTGTAATCTGTCACTGCCGTGGCACTGGCGTTGTCACTGGTGGCGTAGTCCACCGTCACGGTCTTGCCCGAGGCTGCGCCCAATGTGACCGTAAAAGTCATGTTGCTGCTGCCGCTGTGGCCTTCCGTCAGGCTAGCATTGGCGACGGAGACCGAGGGGGCTGCATCGTCGTCGGTAATGGTGACGGTGGCCTCCTGTGTACCACTCTCGGTGGCACTACCGCCCCCAGATACCCCGGTGATTTCTATGATTGCAGTTTCATCCGTTTCATCCAGCGTGTCCTGAACAGCGGTAAGTGTTGCAGTACCCGTCGTTTGGCCGGCAGCGATGGTGATGGTCGTCGATGACAAGGTGAAATCATCGGTCAGTGTGGCGGTACTGGTATTTTTGCGACCGATAGTCACCGTGGTGTCGGTACTAGCGGCGGCACTCAGTGTCGCCGTGATCGTGCGGGTACCGACCGCTTCAGCAACACTGGCGCTATCGACTGATAGCGTGACAGTGGGGGCTACGGTGGTGACGTTGTAAGTGCTGTCGTCCGTGATAGCGGCAAGCGGATTCGGCGTGCCAGCGGTGTCCACAATCGAGCCGGCAGAGAATTGCATGCTGTAAGCGGTACCTGCCTTCAGGTTGCCGTTGGGATTGAGGGTGAGTTTGTCATTGCTGATGGTCAACGTGCTGCCAGCGCTGCCGGTGACTGTGCCGCTGGAAACGGTGGACACGTCAAAGGTCTCTGCCGCGCTGTTGGTGGTGACATTGCGCAACGTGATCGTACCGGCTGCTCCAAATGCGATGTTTTCGCTGAAGTCGATGACGAGGTTGTCGCCTATCGCAACGTTGGTGGCGTTGTCGGCGGGGGTGGAGTTAGAGCCGTCTAAGGTTGGAGGAACGATGTCGGATGCGGGAGCATTATCGTAGTCAACTAGGAAATTAAATAAACTCGTTCCATCGTCATATTGAAAATTATCAACATGGGTTAGAACCAGTTTGTCAACAGAAACACCACCTCCAAGAAATGAATATGTTTCTGCTCCATTCATCAATCCATCTTCGGCAAAATTTTTGCTATCTGTATAGACTTGATTCCCGTCTTTATAGCCAACAATCGAAATTTCTGCTGAGCCAATGCCGGTAATTACCTGAAACGACTTTATTGTGAAGTCTTTTCCGTCTGTCGCATATACAACAAACTGCTCGCCAGCCCCCGTTCCTTGGTTGTTATTCGCAGTTCCGAACAAGAGCTCGGCATCATTTACGCCAGATGCACCACTACCAAATTGACCCGTATTAAGTCGGGCAGGCGTGGCAGTCGACCCACCGCTACCATCTCCCATACTCCAGTTCCATGTATATCCGGCCAGTGTTTTTGCGCTTGCAGCAGCGATGTAACCTGGAACAATTGCAAGTACGCCATTGAAAAACAAAGGACTGACAAGCGATGCATCCAGGTCGCCAGTAACACGCTCCAACACCCAATCCCCCCCCAGCCCTGCAGCCCCAGTCAAATCGTCCGAAGCAGCTACATCCGCACTACTAGCCTGCGCCAGTTTCCCCACGAAGTCCAGCCCCACTTGCCCCTGGGCCACATTGCAGCCGTAGACCAGCCAGTCACCTTCGGCGGTCAAGGCCCTGCCGATCTGGGCTAGCGTGTCACCATACTGGCCAAGGTTGGTGCCAGTTAGCATCAGCGCACCCAAATTGATAGCTCCGCTGCTGCCGTGGCCAAGCAGGTGAATGGCATCCACGCTACTAGGTGCTTTCTGTGCCAGCCAGTCGGCCATTTGTGCCAAGCCATCACCTAAGCTGTCCAGTACCACCACTTCTACGCCGGGGCGCACACCTCTGGCCAGGGTTTGCCAGTCGGCAACGTTGTCCAGCACAAAAGTAATTTCGTGACGACCGTTGTTGTTCTCTGGTGTCGCAGCGGTGAATAAGGTGGCAGCATGGATTTCTGTAGCGTAGTGGGCGTTGGACATGAAAGAATCCTCAGATAGATAGGGTGGTGGGTAGAGCTATCAGGTGCTTGGTAAAGGAGGGGGTGGGGTATGGCTGTTTGGCTGCTTTGGAATTGATGCCGCTGCAGCAGTGCGCCGTATCGCTATTTCTGTCAACACATCACGCGCATGGAGATACGTAGCCAATGCGATAAAGTCGGCCAAACTCTGTTTTTGGCTTTGGGCTGCTTGTTGCAGCAATTCGTAATCCAATGGGTGCATATGCCACTGCTCTTTTGCCGCCGCACTACCGTGCTGAGGCAAGAGCAGTTCAATCACCGTGGGTGGCGAAGGTGATGGCACACTCACAGCGCAATCACTTTCAAGGCGAAGGCTTGGGCAATCATCTGGGCTCGGTTGTCGGCCCCCAGTTTTTGCCGTGCATTGCCCAAATGGAACAAAACCGTGCGCGGGGTGATGCCCAACTGCTGGGCAATTTGGTTATCACGCAAGCCCTGTGCTGCCAAACGAAGACAAGTGCGCTCTCGCTCGGTGATGCCGTGCTGTGGTGGGGTACAGGCTTGCAAATGCCATAACCTGCTGGCGGCTTGATGCACAAAAGTGGCCAACAGTTGCCCATGTGGCATGGCTGCCAAAATGCGGGGCAAAGCCTGTTCGATATTTTGGTTACAGGCGTAGCTGAAATGGGCCAACCCTACATGGGCCGAAGACACCGGAAACACGGCACCAGAACGCAGGCCATATTGGCGGGCAAATCGGTACATCGCTTTGGCCCGTGCCCCTTCAAAGGTATGTCGCCCCCAAGCGATGGGATAGGGATGCTGCTGGATATGCAGTGCTGTAGGGTCATATTGATGGCAGTGCTGTGTTTGGTAACGCTGCACCAAAGCGGGTGCATGACTGCTCAACACGCAAATGTCTGGAAGCGCCTTGGGTTTGGAGCGGTGTTTGATACTGCAGTACAAGAATCCGCCAAAACCCAGCCTTGCCACGATGGCTTGTGCCTGCTGCTGAAGTGCGTCAAGGTGCTCCGCAGCCAAGAGGGCTTCGTACTGGCTGTAGGGGACATCGTGCATCTTGTTTGAAAAGTGGTAGGCCTTTTTCTTGATTTTTCGAAAAAACAGAGGCATTCGTAACTGTCGAAATCTACAGGTCGAGCAGCAATATCCAAGCCACATCTATGGTTAATTCAAAACAATCTGAGGCGAAGTAAAATTTCAATGTAGCAAGATGCTTGAGATTTCACAACTACGGATTTCCGTGGGATAACCTTCTTTTTAAAATGGTTTGATTTTTTACTTCTATGCATTTAACTCAATCCATCCAAGACATTTATGCCTCAATTCACCAAGAATTCTCGCAAGTGATTGATTGGGAAAATGCATTTAGCGCGGCTTGTGCATCAGCAGAAAAACTGGGGTTTTCTTACATGATCCATGCTCCTGTGAGGAGTCATCCAGATGCCAGTTCTAACTGGACAGCCACCACGTACCCTACCGAGTGGCAGAAAATATATGCAGAAAAAAAATACCTACAACGTAATCCTGTGAGGACTAAAACGCTGTCCAGCCATCGCCCCTTTACCTGGGGCGCCCTAGAGGCCTCATTGCCTAAAGAGCAACGAGAGCTGTTTCATGATTGTCGGGCTACCGGTATGTGTGATGGTGTCGTGGTACCAGTGCATGGCCCCAATGGCATGGCGATGGCGGTTGGATTTGCCTCAGCGTATGCAGAGGCCATCCATCAGGAGGTGCTACCCGTATTGAGTTTGATTGCCCATCGTCTTTACCATGCACAAGATATACCAACGCCGCAAAACTCCATTCACCTCACCTTACGAGAGGTGCAACTGATGGTTTTTCTGGCGGATGGCATGGACAACTTCAATATTGCCAACGCCTTGTGCATTTCCGAAAACTCGGTGGAATGGCACCTCAAAAATATTTACAAGAAATTGGATGTCAAAAACAGGACCGCAGCGGTCGTAAAATCATTAAAACTGGGCCTCATCCAATTTTGATCGACATAATGACAATATCCAAAATTGCCTATATTTACGCCAATCCAGAATCAATACAACCCCTCCAGCAAGCACTACTTGATCTGGAAGCTGCCACTTTATTAGAACCCGGCTGTATTTTCTTTTCTTTTTACCAGTCTTTATCTGATAAAAAGAATTTTGTGCTCATAGAATGCTTTGCCGATCAGCAGGCATTAGAGCAACACATGCAACTGCCCCATACAGTTCATTTTTTTGGCTTGAATTTGGTGCAAAGCATTGTGGTCTCTGAGATGGCTCAGAACAACCTGCCCAAGACACCCTGAAGCACACCGAACAGCCAGCCTCCAAGTGGCACTTGCGGTCGGAGCGATAGGGTCGGTGCAGCCGAGCAAATCCCGCTTGCTTGTGCCGCTCTCAGTCCAGTGCAGGTGGCTCGTCTTCAAGGACATCGCTCTGCGCGTCAGCACTTTGCGCGGCTAAGTCCTGCACAGCCGGATGCGCCCAGTGCCACAGGCGCAATGCAGCCTCTTCCACGCCCTGCTTTTTCAGGGCCGAAAACATTTGCACTTCACCACCGCCTGTTTGCAAACGGGCAATCGACAACGCCTTAGCCTGCTCGGCGCGGGTGAGCTTGTCTGCCTTGGTCAATAGCACCAAAAATCTCAGCCCGTCTTGCACCCGTGGGCGCACCACCTCCAGCAGCGCCTCATCCAGTTCTGTCAGGCCCAAACGCGGGTCGCACAGCAACACAATGCCGGTCAGGCTGGGGCGTTCAATCAAATAGTTGACCATCACCTGTTGCCAGCGCATCTTGTCTGAGCGCGACACCGCTGCATAACCATAGCCGGGCAAGTCGGCCAGCACCGCATCGGTGATGCCCTGACGCCCCAAGCTAAACAGGTTGATATGCTGGGTACGGCCCGGTTTTTTGGAGGCAAAAGCTAATTGCTTTTGCTGTGTCAAGGTATTGATACAGGTAGATTTGCCTGCATTGGAGCGGCCCACAAAGGCAATTTCTGGCACATCCACCACCGGCAGCTGGTTCAACTGGGCTGCCGTGGTCAAAAAGCGTGCTGTGTGCATCCAGCCAAGGGCGGTGCGGCCATCAGGTGCCGGCGAAGGGGTGCCAGCAACTGGCGCAGAAACAGAGGGGGTCATGAAATCAAATCCAGCGGTAAGAGCGGCATTGTAGAATCGGGAAGTTTTGCGCCACCACCAACAAGACCCTCGATATGAAGTTGCTCGCCTCCTTGCTCACGGCTGCCGCGCTGGCAGCTCCTGCGTTCCCGGCTTTCTCTGCCGGCCCGGCCAAGCCTGATCTGGCCAAAGGCGAGGCCAGCTATGCCGCTGTCTGTGCTGCCTGCCACGCCGCCGATGGCAATTCCACGATTGCAGCCAATCCCAAACTGGCACAGCAGCACCCCGAATATTTGGTTAAACAGTTGCACGAGTTCAAGTCTGGCAAACGTGCCAATGCCATCATGTCTGGCATGGTAGCGGCCCTGACTGAAGATGATATGCGCAACATTGCCGCTTGGGTTGCCACCAAGCCAGCTGCCCCTGCCTTTGCCAAGGACAAAGCACTGGTAACGCTGGGTGAGCGCATCTACCGCGGCGGCATCGCCGACCGCAACATTGCGGCCTGCGCAGGTTGCCACAGCCCCAACGGTGCTGGCATCCCTTCCCAATACCCACGCTTGGCGGGTCAACATGCCGATTACACGGCCGCCCAGTTGGTACAGTTCCGTGACGGTGTGCGTACCAACAGCGCCCAAATGACTGGCGTAGCCGCCAAGCTCAACGACCGCGAAATCAAGGCCGTAGCCGACTACATTGCTGGCCTGCGCTGAAACCCAGAGCCGTGCCGTGCCACCACCCCGGTACAGTTTGTACCGCTGGCGCGGAACCAAACGCCACTGACAGACCCCAAGACGGGCGGGCCATCCTTTAGATGGCCCGCCCTCTTCATTTTTGCCCCGTATCATTTCGTTCATGTCTGATTCTTCACCCGGCGTCCGCTCCCGTGCTGGTGCACAAGCCTTGCGTGCCAGCATGGAACTGCTGGCATCCATGCGCTTTGCCATTGCTTTGCTGACGGTCATTTGCATCGCCTCGGTGATTGGCACCGTACTCAAGCAGCATGAGCCTGTAGGAAATTACGTCAACCAGTTTGGGCCGTTTTGGGCTGACTTGTTTCTAGCCATCAAACTCAATGCCGTCTATAGCGCGTGGTGGTTTTTGCTGATTCTGGCGTTTCTGGTGTTGAGCACTTCGCTGTGCATTGCGCGCAGCACGCCCAAGATCTTGGCAGACCTCAAAACCTACAAAGAAAACATCCGCGAAAAAAATCTGGCGGCTTTTCACCACAAGGCACAAGCCACGCTGGAAGGTGACACCGCTGGCCAAGCCCAACGCATAGGCCACATGCTCGCTGGTGGGGGCTGGAAGGTCAAACTGCAACAGCGAGACACCGCTGCAGGCCCAGGCACCGGCTGGATGGTCGCTGCCAAAGCTGGGGCAGCCAACAAATTTGGCTACATTGCTGCGCACAGCGCCATTGTTTTGGTGTGCATTGGTGGCTTGCTCGACGGTGATCTGGTAGTACGGGCACAAATGTGGTGGGGGGGCAAGCAGCCCTATAACGGCGGGGGATTGATTTCTGCCGTGCCCGAACAGCACCGTTTAAGCGAGCGCAACCCCACCTTCCGAGGTAATTTATTGGTGGCTGAGGGCACACAGGCCGACACCGCCATCCTCAACCAGTCTGATGGCATCTTGCTACAAGAGCTGCCCTTTGCCATTGAACTCAAAAAATTCATTGTTGAGCATTACTCCACGGGCATGCCCAAACTGTTTGCCAGTGAGATCATCATCCACGACAAAGCCAGCGGAGCGCAAACCCCTGCCCGTATCGAAGTCAACCACCCCGCCAGCTACCAAGGCATTGAGATTTACCAGTCCAGCTTTGACGATGGTGGCTCCTCTGTAACGCTGCAAGCCCTGCCACTAACCCCAGGAGCCCCCTCTTTTGAGGTACAGGGCACGATTGGCGGCAGTTCACAACTGGTCAAGACCAGCGGAGGCGACCCCCTCACACTGGAATTCACTGCGCTGCGCGTCTTCAACATCGAGAACTTTGGTAACGATGCCACGACCTCTGGGGCCGATGTGCGCAAGGTCGATCTGCGTGAATCGCTAGATGCCCGCTTAGGGGCTGCCAACAAAACCGTGACACGCAAAGAGCTGCGCAATGTGGGCCCCAGCATTGGCTATAAGTTGCGTGATGCAGCGGGCCAAGCACGCGAGTTTCACAACTACATGCTGCCCGTACAGATGGAAGAAGGGGGCACCCCCATGTTCCTGCTGGGTGTGCGTGAAACGCCCTCTGCCCCCTTGCGTTACCTGCGCCTGCCCGCCGATGAGCAAGGCAGCATGGAGGGATTTATTCGCCTGCGTGCTGCCCTAAACGATCCCGCTCTGCGCGAACAGGCCGTACGCCGCTATGCCACACAAGCCGTAGATGCCTCGCGCGCCGATGTCATAGAACAGTTGCGCCAATCAGCGGCACGGGCGCTGGGCTTGTTTGCTGGGGCTGAGAGCACCGGCAAACCGGGCGAACCAATCGGAGGGCTGCCTGCACTGTCCCAATTTATTGAGGCCAATGTGCCTGAAGCTGAGCGCAGCAAAGCGGGTGAAGTACTCATTCGCATTTTGAACGGCACCCTGTTTGAACTGGCCCAACTGGCCCGTGAGCGTGCGGGGCTGGCCCCCTTGCAACCCAGTGAGCAAACCCAAGGCTTTATGACACAGGCCGTGTTGGCCCTGAGCGATGTGCAGATTTACCCTGCACCACTGGTGTTCCAACTCAAAGACTTCAAGCAGGTGCAAGCCAGCGTGTTCCAGGTGGCACGGGCACCGGGGAAAAACATCGTGTATTTGGGCTGCACCTTGCTGATTCTGGGTGTGTTTGCCATGCTCTATGTGCGTGAGCGACGCGTCTGGATCTGGTTGACTCCCGCTGAAGACACCGGCGCAACCCAGGCCACGATGGCCCTGTCCACCAACCGCAAGACGATGGATGCAGACCGCGAATTTGCTCAACTGACGGAAAAACTCATCGGGGTACGCCCCGCAGGAGCCACGCAATGAATACGGCTACGGCTAGCACCACAACCAACACGACATTGACCCTGAATGCGAGCTTTGCCTCGCGTCGCAACGCTTTTGACTGGATTTTTGCCGCCTTAGTGCTCTGTGGTGGCCTGTTTGCCTTGCAACGCTATGCCGCCTACATGGATGGCTACGAAAAGGGCATTTTGCTCGGCAGCATTCCCGCCACTATCTGGCTGGGGTGGTTCTGGCGGCCCATGCGAATGCTCATGCTGGCGGCAGCCGGTTGCTCGCTGCTGGCTATCAGCTTGTACCAAGACGGCGATGCAGGCAGCTTGGCACGAGCCGAGACAGTGTTCTGGCTCAAATACTTTTTGTCCAGCCAGTCGGCCATCTTATGGATGAGCATGTTGTTCTTCATGAGCACCCTCTTTTACTGGATCAGCATGTTTGCCCGCGGTGAAGGCAGCACGATGTCGTTGATCGGATCGCGTCTGGCTTGGGTAGCAGTGGCAATGGCACTCATTGGCACCTTGGTGCGGTGGTACGAAAGCTATTTGGTGGGTGCCGATGTGGGCCACATTCCTGTCAGCAACCTGTACGAAGTGTTCGTGATGTTCTGCTGGATGACAGCCACTTTTTACCTCTACTACGAAGAGCAATACAACACACGGGCTTTAGGTGCCTTTGTCATGCTGGTAGTCAGTGCTGCCGTGGGCTTTTTGCTTTGGTATTCGGTCGTACGTGAAGCGCATCAAATCCAACCCTTGGTGCCTGCACTGAAAAGTTGGTGGATGAAGCTGCATGTACCAGCCAACTTTATTGGTTATGGCACTTTTGCCTTGTCGGCCATGGTGGCCTTTGCCTACCTGATCAAACAATCGGCAGGAGAAACACGCTGGTACAAGCTGGCCCCACTGTGGTTGCTAGGGGTCGTGTTGTGCTTTGAACCTGTGGTGTTCCGGCCCACCGCCGGTCAAAATGGCAGCAGCTATTGGATGGTGTATTTTGGTGTGTCGGCACTGATTGTGGCCGCCATCTTGCTGGGCCGCCAACGCATTGCGGCCAAGTTGCCTGCGCTAGAACTGCTGGACGATGTGATGTACAAAGCCATTGCCGTAGGCTTTGCCTTTTTCACCATTGCTACGGTGCTGGGTGCCTTGTGGGCTGCCGAGGCTTGGGGGGGCTATTGGAGTTGGGACCCCAAAGAAACTTGGGCACTGATCGTTTGGCTCAACTATGCAGCATGGCTGCACATGCGCCTCATGAAAGGTTTGCGCGGCACCATATCGGCTTGGTGGGCGCTGGTGGGGTTGGCTGTGACCACCTTTGCCTTTTTGGGTGTGAACATGTTCTTGTCGGGGTTGCACAGCTACGGCACGCTGTAAAACCGGCCCACGCCCATGACAAGGCGCTGCCTGCTGCTGATTCTGCTGTTGCTGGGTTGCAGCCAAGAATGGGTGTTGGCCATAGAAATTCAATCCGACGCCAGCAAAACCCCACTGGTATCTGGCATTGAAGCACTGGAAGACCGTACAGGCCAGCTCACCATAGAAACCGTGCGCCAACTGGCACAAACCGGCCAGTTTGTGCCAGTCGATAGTGCAAAGGGTGATCTCAACTTCGGCTTTACTACCTCAGCTTACTGGCTGCGCATTCCACTGCACCGACGGATGGATGCGCCAACACGATGGCTGCTGGAAGTGCCCTATGGGCAAATCAATACCCTGCAATGGTACCCACCCACAGGAAGCGCACTGAGCACGGGCAACGATTTGCCTTTATCCAGTCGTCCGGTGTTTCATCGGCATTTTGCGTTTCCGCTCGAACTCGATACCGCAGAACAGTTTTTTTATTTGCGGGCGCGTTCTGACTATGCACTGACCTTGCCACTGGTGCTGTGGAGCACAGAAGCCTTTGCCCGCCATGAGCAGTGGGAACTGATATGGCAGTCCCTCTACTATGGTGCCTTGTTGTCGCTGCTGTTGTACAACTTCTTGTTGTACTGCTCCCTGCGGGATCGGCGCTTCGTCTTATACACCCTCTACACCTTGTTTTTTGGCTTAGGGATGTTGGCCGGCAATGGCTATGGCCGATTGTTTTTTTGGACAGACGCCCCCGCCTTTGACGCTGTTTCGCAAAGCACTATTTTGTGTTTGGCCGCAATGTTTGGTGCCCATTTCACACGGGTGTTTTTACACACCAGCCAGCGCGCCCCCCGTTTAGATCGATGGTTGCAAGGCCATGCCACTGCATTTTTACTATTGGCCAGTGGTTTCTTGGCCTCATTGCATGTGGCAGTGCCGATCATGCTACTCAACCAATGGGTGCTGTTCAATGCTTTGGGCATGGGTGTGGCCATTGCCGTTGCGGGCTGGAGGGTACAGCGTTCCGGTGAGCACAACATCCGTTTTTTTCTGTTGGCTTGGGGGGTGCTGTGGCTAGGGGTATTGGTGGCAAGCTTACGGGCTTTTGGTGGGTTGCCCAGCAATGTATTCACCTCTTATGCCTTGCAAATCGCCTCGGCGGTAGAGATGTTGCTGTTGTCTTTGGCACTGGCCGACATCATCCATGCCGAGCGCCGCAGCCGCGAGCAATCACAACAACAGGCTTTACAAGCCCAACAGCAAATGCTGGCGGTCTTGCGCCACTCCGAAGAAAACCTAGAGCGTGCAGTGCGTGAGCGCACTGCCGAATTGGAGCACGCCAATGCCCAGTTGCAAGTATTGGGCACCACCGACAGCCTAACGGGCTTGGCCAACCGGCGCCACTTTGACCAAGCGTTGAGCAGTGCATGGGCGCGTGCAGGGAGCACCGGCCAACCTATCGCTCTGATCATGCTGGACGTAGACCACTTTAAGCAGTACAACGACCATTACGGCCATGTGGCAGGCGACCATTGCCTACAACGGGTTGGGCAGGTGTTGGCCGATGATGCACAACTGCCTGATGAGCTGGTGGCACGCTATGGAGGCGAAGAGTTTGCCGTGATCATCCGGGGCCAAGAAGCCTCCCAAGCCTGCGCCTTGGCCGACCGATTGCGCCGTGACATAGAGAGCTTGGCGATGCCCCATGCCTGCACCTCGCTAGGCGTAGTCACGATCAGTGTGGGAGTGGCCTCATGGGTGCCAGTCGTACCCAACGATGGGCCTGCTATGCTGATCCGCATGGCAGACGAGGCGCTGTACCGTGCCAAACAATCGGGGCGTAACTGTGTCAGGTGCGCCCACGGCACCACAACCCCTGTGCTTTCTGACGCCTCAGCCTTCTCAGGAGTGCCCGATGTTGATCCACACCCACCACCACGGCTTTGACCATCGCAACACCAGCGAAATAACCCCACGCGCCCAATACGAAGGTCGCCGTCAATGGTTACAGCAGCTGGCATCTGGGGTGGCAGGCATCACACTGGCAACCTGGGCAGGGCGTGATGGTTTGGCGCAAGGGCAACGCCCTGGCAAACTGGCACCGTTGGCTGCACCACCTTCTGTGGTACCAGGGGCAACGACGCCAGAGCAACCCACTGCGTACCAAGATGCGAGCAGCTACAACAACTTCTATGAATTTGGCACCGACAAGGCCGACCCGGCCCGCCATGCACACACCCTGAAAACCCGGCCTTGGACGGTGATGGTGGAGGGACTGGTGCAGAAACCGGGCCGCTACGGCATAGAAGAATTGCTCAAACTGGGGGCGCTAGAAGAGCGCATCTACCGTTTGCGCTGCGTTGAAGGCTGGTCTATGGTGATCCCGTGGGTAGGCTACTCACTGGCTACGCTATTGCACCGCGTGCAACCGCTGGGCAGTGCCAAGTATGTGGAGTTTGTCACCCTCGCTGACAAAGCCACGATGCCCATGGTGAACTCTCGCATCCTAGACTGGCCCTATACCGAGGGCTTGCGCTTGGACGAGGCCATGCACCCACTCACCCTGCTGGCCTTTGGCATGTATGGCGAGGTACTGCCCAACCAAAATGGTGCCCCTGTGCGCTTGGTAGTGCCGTGGAAATATGGCTTCAAAAGTGCCAAAAGCATCGTCACTATCCGCCTCACAGAACAGGTGCCCGCCACAGCTTGGAATAAGGCGGCTCGCCATGAATATGGCTTTTATTCCAACGTCAACCCCGAAGTGCCACACCCGCGCTGGAGCCAAGCCACCGAACGGCGCATTGGTGAAGGCGGTTTGTTTGCCAAAAAGCGCAAAACCTTGTTGTTCAATGGCTATGAAGCCCAAGTAGGCCAGTTGTATACCGGCATGGATCTAAAAAAGTGGTACTAAGCCGCCCTTCGCGCTCTTGGTTACTGCACCCACTGGTCAAGCCACTGCTGTGGGGGCTGTTGCTGGCCCCCCTGTGCTGGCTGGTCTATGGCACAACCACCAACACCTTGGGTGCCAACCCTGCGGAGGCACTGATTCGTGCGTTAGGCGACTGGACGCTGCGCCTGTTATGTCTGGCGCTAGCCATCACGCCACTGCGGGTGTTGACCCGAACGCCGGCACTGGCCCGATTCCGGCGCTTGGTAGGTTTGTTCGTGTTTTTTTACGCTGTGCTGCACGCTTTGGCCTATGCCGTGTTCGACATGGGACTAGAAGCCGCAGATATTGCTGATGATGTACGGACACGCCCCTTCATTTTGGTGGGGGTGCTGGCGTGGGTGCTGCTGGCCCTGTTGGCTGCCACCTCCTTCCAGCAGGCCATCCGTTGGCTGGGGGCGGGCCGCTGGCAGATGCTGCACCGGGCCGTGTATGCCGTGGCAGGGCTATCTATCTTGCATTTTTTTTGGATGCGCTCAGGCAAGAACAATTTTGCCGAAGTGATTCTTTACGGCAGTGTGCTGCTTATTTTGCTGGGATGGCGCGGTTGGCACTACTGGCAGCAACGGCGGCGGCTGTAAAGCAGCACCCGCCCGGTGTCATTACCGGGCGATTGCCCTTGGGCTGCGGGATTAGTCGTCAGCGCGCAAGGCTTGCAATGCTGCGGCCACGTCTTGGGCGGTAACTTCTGCCACCACAGCCAGTTGCCCAGCCAAATCGGCCAGTGCGGCTTCGCCCTGTTGTTGCAAGCGGGCAATGGCTTGGCCTGCCTCTTTGGGCGCAATAAAGCCCGTGCTTTGCAACAGCAGACGACCATCAGCAGCCAACAGCTTGAAATAGAACTGCCCATCTGCCTCACGGTATTGTTTGAAGGCGGGTTTGGCCACTTTGGCGGTCTTGGTTGGTGCGGCTTGCGCAACCTGTACCAGACTGCGCAAGCCTACGGCATGGCGCAGTTCTTGGATAAACGGTGTAGCCAGCGCACGGGCACGCTCGGCCCCGGCCAGCAAAGTACGTTCAATGCGCGCTGGGTCGGCCATCAGGGACTCATACTCAGCACGCATGGGGGCAATCACTTGATCCACACGCTCCAACAGCAACTGCTTGGCTTCACCCCAAGCAATGCCATCGGCATAAGCTTGGCGCAGGGCGAGGGTTTCTGGTTCGGTAGCAAAGGCTTGGTAAATCTGGAACAGCGCCGAGCCTTCGACCTCTTTGGGTTCACCGGGCAAACGCGAATCGGTGAGCAAACCACCGATGAGCTTTTGCAATTGCGCCCGTGACGAAAACAGCGGAATCGTATTGTCGTAACTTTTGCTCATCTTGCGACCATCCAGACCTGGCAGGGTCGCCACGTTGTCATCCACCACGGCTTCGGGCAACACAAAATGCTCACCATACAGATGGTTGAAGCTGCTGGCCATATCACGGGCCATCTCGATATGCTGGATCTGATCGCGCCCCACGGGAACCTTATGGGCCTTGAACATCAAAATATCAGCCCCCATCAGCACGGGGTACATGAACAAACCCGCCGTCACGCCCTCATCGGCATCGCGGCCTGCGGCAAGGTTTTTGTCTTGCGACGCCTTATAGGCATGGGCACGGTTCAATAACCCCTTACCCGTTACGCAACTGAGCAGCCAATTGAGTTCGGGGATTTCAGGGATGTCAGACTGGCGGTAAAACGTCACTTGCTCAGGGTTAAGACCGGCTGCCAGCCAACTGGCCGCAATCTCCAAGGTCGACCGCTGGATACGCAACGGATCTTCGCATTTGATCAGGGCGTGGTAATCGGCCAAGAAATAAAAGCTCTCGACACCAGGAGTGTGGCTGGCCGCCACGGCAGGGCGGATGGAACCCACAAAATTACCCAAATGGGGAGTACCGGTGGTGGTGATGCCGGTCAGAAAGCGCGTGGTGCTCATGGAACAGAAATCGGTAAAAACAAGAAAAAGAAAAACTCAACGCAGCAGCAAGGCCAGAGGGGTGAGTAGCAGTTGGATCAGGCTGTAACCCACGGCCATCAGCGGGCGCAGCCACACGGCCCCCACAATACCCGCCAACACCAAGCCCATCACAATAAAAAAGCCCCAAGGCTCGACACGCGACAACCATTGCGCTTGCTTCCAAGGCAGCAAGCCCACCAAGATGCGCCCTCCGTCCAGCGGCGGCAGCGGAAACAGATTGAACGCCCACATGACCAGATTGGTCAAGATACCGGCCCGTGCCATTTCACGAAAAAATCGCTCTTCTATACCCATACCAATCAGCAACAGCAGCAGTGCAGCCCAAAGCACGGCTTGAACAAAATTGGAGGCTGGCCCCGCCAAGGCCACCCAGATCATGTCGCGCTTGGGGTTGCGCAGGCGGCCAAACTGCACGGGCACCGGCTTGGCATAGCCAAACAAAAAAGCCCCCGAAGTAGCAAAGTACAACAACAATGGCATCAAGATGGTGCCCATTGGGTCGATGTGCTTGAGCGGATTGAGTGTGATGCGCCCCAGCATAGCCGCTGTAGGATCGCCAAAATGGCGTGCTGCATAGCCATGAGCCGCCTCATGCACAGTGATGGCAAACAACACCGGCAAGGCATAGATCAGAACGGTCTGGATCAGTTGGGAAAAATCGTCCACGAGGGTAGGCTCTCTGGTGCTTAAAGGCCGATGGCCGACAGGCTGCCACGCCCTTGGCGCAGTACCACAGGGTCATCGCCACTGGCCATCGGTGTGAGGTCTATCACCGTGGTGGGTTCAAATGGACAACCTCCAGCATCAATCACAGCATCAATCTGGTGCTCGTAGCGGGCACGGATGTCGTGGGCATCGTTGAGCGGCTCGGTCTCGCCCGGTGCGATCAAGGTGGTGGCTAAAAGTGGCGCACCGTGCAGATCAATCAGCATTTGCAAGCCCTTGCGCTCGGGCACGCGCAAACCAATCGTTTTGCGCGACGGGTGGCTGACACGCCGGGGCACCTCCTTGGTGGCCTCCAAAATAAAGGTGTAGGGGCCAGGTGTGGCCAGCTTGAGCAGCCGGTATTGCTTGTTGTCTACCAGCGCATAGTTGGACAGGGCCGACAAGTCACTGCACAGCAACGTCAGGTGGTGCTTGTCATCGACTTGGCGAATGCGGCGCAGGCGATCGGCGGCCTGCTTGTCGTCCAAGTGGCAAACCAGCGCATAACTGGAATCGGTAGGCACAGCCAAAATGGCCCCCTTTTGCAGCAGTGCTGCGGCCTGCTTGAGCAAGCGCGGCTGGGGGTTGTCGGGGTGTACTTCAAAGAACTGGGCCATAGCATCAAACTTTCAGGCGGGTTGCTGGATACGGTGGCGAAGCAAGTCCCACACGGGCACCAGGTCTGGAGGCAAAGGAGGAAGTGTGCCCAGATCGGTGCTGGACTCGTCGGGCGCATGAAAGTCACTGCCGCGCGAGGCGGCCAGCCCGAACTCGCGCGCCATGTCGGCATAGGTAGCGTATTCATGCACGGCGTGGCTGCCCGTAACCACTTCTACCGCTTGGCCCCCATGCGCCTTAAATTCGGAGAACAAGGCAAACTCCTCGATAGGCGTGAGGCGGTAGCGGGCCGGGTGGGCAATCACAGCCACGCCACCGGCTTGGGTAATCCAACGCACCGCCTCGCCCAGCCCTGCCCAGCGGTGGGGTACAAAACCGGGCTTGCCTTCGGTGAGGTAGCGGCGAAACACCTCGCTGGTATCGTGGCAAATGCCACTATCGACCAAAAAACGGGCAAAGTGGGTGCGTGACACCAATGCCGGGTTGCCTACATAGCGCAAGGCTCCCTCATAGGCACCCGCAATACCCACTTGAGCCAACTGTTGCGCCATATCTTGGGCACGTTGATCACGACCAGCACGGGTATGGGCCAGCCCCTGTACCAAGGAGCGATTGTGGATATCAAAGCCCAATCCCACAATGTGTACTGTTTCTTGCGCAAAGGTGACAGAGATTTCGACACCACTGAGAAACGCGATGCCTTCAGAGAGGGCCGCTGTCTGCGCCTGTGGCAAGCCACCGATTTCATCATGATCGGTCAAGGCCCAAAGATCCACCCCCTGATGGCGGGCGCGCGCCGCCAGCGTTTCGGGGCGAAGGGTGCCATCCGACACCACAGAATGGCAATGCAAATCAGCGTTGAGGTAAGAGATCACCAAACGATTTTAGGGCTTTGCTTATAGCCAATGCTGCCATTCCGTCGAGTATCCACAGCCAAGGCTTCGTAAAATTGCTAGGTCAATATACAAAGGCGTATTGTTAGCTATAGGCTATGGGTGCGCAAACCGCTTTTTTTAATGGTGTTTCCGGCCCCCCAGAAACAAGTGCATGACTGCCATGCCACGTTCTGATGGTGGCCTATGTTTAGCAGAGGATGGATGAGCGATGAATTTAAACAATATCCGAGTAGCCCACAAATTGTGGGGCAGTATTTTGGGATTACTGCTGATCGTGCTGGCCGCAGCCATTTTTGTGCAGCAGCGCACCACCACAGCGATGGTGCAGGCGTTTGAAAATATTTCTCATTATCAAGCCTCGATCACTGACGCCACCCGTTGGTTAGGTCTGACCGAAGTGGTGATGGAACGCACGGTAGCGGCCATCAATGTGCCTTCTGCCGAGGCTTACAAGTTTTTGCACCAAAAAAGCGTGGCTGACTCGGCCAGAATCACCGAAATTCAAACCCGTGCTGGTGAACGCGCCCGCAGTGACGTGGAAAAGCAGGCACTGGAACAGGTAGCCAAAGCGCGCGCTCCTGCACGAGAATTGCTCAAGAAAGTGCCTGAGTTGAAAGAGGCCGGTGACTATGCAGCCACCTTTGCCTTTACCCAGCAAGAGTTTGTTCCGGTAGCCACAGCCCTGGCCAAGACGGTGCAAGATTATGTGAAGGTAGAGGAAGCAGAGCGTGACAAGGCCATGGCTGCCGCACACAGCGCCCGAGAAACAGCAGCCATGCTAGGGGCAGGTATTGCAGTGGTGGCGGTGCTGATTGGTTTGCTGCTGGCTGCTGCATTGGTGCGCTCTATCATGGAGCCTCTGCGCCAAGCGGTAGATGCTGCCAATGCCATCAGCCAAGGCAATTTGGCACAAAACCTGCACAGCGACCGCCAAGATGAGTTTGGCGAATTGCTCCATGCCTTCCAGCAGATGTCAGACCGTCTGCGGGGCTTGGTGGGTGAAGTGCGCAGTGGTGTGGAGTCGGTATCTGCCGCCTCTGGGCAAATTGCCACAGGCAACCACGACCTGTCGGCCCGCACCGAACAAACCGCTGCCAATCTGGAAGAAACTGCGGCCAGCATGGAGCAACTCACCGCTACCGTGACGCAGGCCGCCGACACAGCGCGCCAAGCCAACCAACTGGCCAGCACAGCGGCTCAGGCGGCTGAACGTGGTGGTGCTGTGGTGGAACAAGTCGTGAGCAGCATGCAGCAAATCACCGACAGCTCGCGCAAGATCGCAGACATCATCGGCGTGATCGATGGCATTGCATTCCAAACCAACATTCTGGCGCTCAATGCCGCCGTCGAAGCCGCCCGTGCGGGTGAACAGGGCCGAGGTTTTGCCGTAGTCGCCTCTGAGGTGCGCAGCTTGGCGGGGCGCAGTGCCGGAGCAGCCAAAGAGATTAAAGCCTTGATTGATACTTCGGTGGCCAATGTAGAGTCTGGCTCACAGCAGGTGGCCCAGGCTGGTCAGAGCATGGCCGAAATCGTCGAGGGCGTGCGCCGCGTCACCGATCTGATTGGCGAAATCACAGCGTCCTCCACCGAGCAACGTGACGGCATTGCCCAAGTCAATGTAGCCATCACCAACCTAGACCAGATGACACAGCAAAATGCTGCTTTGGTTGAGCAGTCTGCCGCTGCGGCCAGCGCCATGCGCGATCAGGCCCAGCGTTTGGCTGAAGTGGTGTCGGTGTTCAATGTGGGGGCCAGTGCAACCACGGTGGCACGGCCCGCACCGCCTGTGCGCACCGCCACGCCGCCAGTGCGTGCCCGCACTGCAGCCCCTGCCGTTGCGGCCCCGTCAGCCAAACCCCGGCCTGCGGTATCGGCCCGCAGCAGCACCCCAGCGCCAGCGCCTGTGCGTGCCCCAGCAGCACCAGCCCCCCGCTTGGTGGCAGCCCCTGCACCCAAGGCCGCTCGCAACGATGATGATTGGGAAAGTTTCTGACACCCAGACTCCCTGCACTGTCACACCCGTTTCAGGGGGGGCTGCGTAAAATCGGCGCCCCCTCCTTCGTCCTCTTCCCTGCCATCCTATGTCCACCCCACGCTCTGGCTCCTCCTCACCCCTGCGCCCCCTGCCTTCGCTGATTTTTGCCAGCCGTTGGCTACAGTTGCCCTTGTATTTGGGGCTGATTGTGGCCCAAGGGGTGTATGTTTTTCACTTTTGGGTCGAGTTGGTGCATTTGCTGGAAGCCGTTTTTGGCAACAGCGATGCCTTGCAAGCACTGATCAATGGCATTGGGTACAAAACCGATGTGCAGATCACCAAGATCAACGAGACCATCATCATGCTGGTGGTGCTGGGCCTGATTGACGTGGTGATGATCTCTAACCTGCTCATCATGGTGATTGTGGGGGGCTACGAAACCTTTGTCAGCCGCATGAACTTGGAAGGCCACCCCGATCAGCCCGAATGGCTCAACCACGTCAATGCCTCAGTGCTCAAGGTCAAACTGAGCACTGCCATTATTGGTATTAGCTCTATTCACCTGCTCAAGACCTTCATCAACGCTGCCAATTACGATTTGAAAGTGCTGATGTGGCAGACCATCATTCACATCGCCTTCTTGCTCAGTGCCTTGGCTATTGCGCTGACCGACAAGCTCATGAGCCACGGCCCTGCCCCCGCAGAACACTGAGTTGGTAGCAAGGATGGTGCGTTGTTTAGAGCTGTGCACCTTCCACCAGAAACTGCACCTTGCGCTGGCCCTGCCATGTGTTCACATCCAGCCGAAAAGCCAGCAGCACCCGCGAGGGCAACTGTTCAGTGTGCCCAAACCAGATGGCATCCACAGGGTCACCTTGGTGCTTGAGTTTGAGTGAGAGGTGCTTGCTGTCTTGGCCCACCAGCCGTTGGCTGAGCACCTCCACTTCTTCACTGAAGGTGGGCGGCGCAAAGCCTTGGCCCCAAACCTCGCGTTGCAACGTATCGACCAGATCAGCGCGGCGGTATTGGGGCGCCAGTGGGCCATCGGTTTCTAATTGGCGCGTGAGCGTAGCAGCATCGAGTTGCTCTTGGGCAATTTGGGCCAGCCCTTGGGCAAAGGTGTCCAACTGTGCCCGGTCTATGGTGCAACCAGCGGCCATAGCGTGGCCGCCAAAGCGCAGCAACACACCCGGATGGCGCTTAACCAGCAAATCGAGCGCATCACGCAAATGAAAGCCCACAATGGAGCGCCCCGAGCCCTTGAGTTCTTGCTCTTTACCCGGTGCGCCACTGACAGCAAACACAAAGCTGGGCCGATGCAATTTGTCTTTCAGGCGCGAGGCCACAATGCCCACCACACCTTCGTGAAAACTCTCGTCAAAAACAGTAATGGCCGGTGACGGAGTTTCTTCGGACGCAAAGAGGTTTTCGGCTAACGCCAATGCCTGATCGCGCATGCCGCTTTCAATCTCACGGCGCTCGCGGTTCATGCCGTCAAGCAACTTGGCTAACTCGTCAGCGCGGCTGGCATCGTCGGTGAGCAGGCATTCAATGCCCAAGGCCATATCGGCCAAGCGGCCTGCGGCATTGATGCGTGGCCCCAGCGCAAACCCAAAATCTTGGCTACTGGCTTGGCGGGCATCGCGCCCAGCGGCCCGGAACAATGCCGCCATGCCGGGCGGCATTTGCCCATTGCGCACCCGTTGCAAGCCTTGGGCTACCAAACGGCGGTTGTTGGCATCGAGCCGCACCACATCGGCCACCGTTCCCAAAGCCACCAAAGGCAGCAAGGCATCGAGCCGGGGCTGGTTGCTGGCATCCAGCAGACTGCGTTGGCGCAGTTCTGCACGCAAGGCCAACAGCACATAAAACATAACACCCACCCCAGACAGGTGTTTGCTGGCAAAGGTGCAACCGGGCTGATTGGGGTTGACCACCGCGTCAGCCGCTGGCACTTGGTTGTTAGAAGGCAAATGGTGGTCGGTAATAAGCACCTGCATTCCGAGGGCATGGGCCTCGTCCACGCCTTCGGGGCTGCCAATACCGTTGTCTACGGTGATCAGCATATCGGCCCCACGCTCTTTGACGCGCCGGGCTATGGCAGCGGTGAGACCATAGCCGTCTACCACCCGGTCGGGCACCAAAAAGTCCACCTGCTGCGCTCCCAACAACCGCAAACCTCGGATAGCAACCGCGCAGGCCGTGGCGCCATCGCAGTCGTAATCGGCCACAATGCACAGGCGCTGATTTTGGGCAATAGCATTGGCCAGCAAGGTGGCAGCGGCTTGTATTCCTTGCAGTCCTTGTGGTGGCAACAATTGGGCCAAACTGGCATCAAGCTCTTGTGGTGTGCTCACGCCACGGGCTGCGTAGAGGCGCGCTAGCAATGGGTGAATGCCCGCTTGCTCCAACGCCCAGGCGCTGCGCGGGGGAGTGTCTCGCACGGTGATTTTCATAAGGCTTTGCAAATGCTGGTCAATGACGGTGGCCGGAAAAACCGCGACAGGCGCTCGCCCAAGCTGCGTGGGGCGCTATGCCATGTCAGGGCCGCTTGTGTACCGCACAGGGTCAACCGTGCAGCACCACCGGTTTGCAGATGTTCTAGCAATTGCGCCAATGGCCCCGCATCCAGCATTTGCCAAGCACTGGCCCAAGCCTGCCAGTTGCCACTTTGGGCCGCCTCTTGCAAATGATCGAGCCGCTGTGGCGTTGGGGTGATAGTGGCGGGAGGCGTTGCCAATTGACCAGCCCCATGCACCCAAAAGGCATTGACCGGCACCAAGCCACGGGCTTGGCGTGCATCATTGAAGGGATGGGTATAGAGCAGCATTTGCAGCTCGCTGTGCAGGCGCTGCCAAACTTGCATGGCCCGGCGCTGGGTGGCGCTGATATGCGGGTTTTGTGCCTGGTGCTGCATCCAGTGGCGCACATCTTGGCCTTGCACCCGTTCTAGTGAGGGCATGGGCAGGTCGGCCACCAGTGGCCCGTGGGCCAGCCAGCGGCCAGGGGTATCCAGACGCAATTGCAAGCCATCTTCGGCCAGCCAAGGCGAGACGATCTCCAGCAGGCTTTGGGCCTCTGGCAGTGTCAGTTGCAGTTGGGCTGGGTCGTGCAGGGTGATGTGGTCAGTGCCTACTTGCCAGTAGCAGGGCGTCACAAAAGCCCAAGCAGTATTGGGCTCTGCTTGCGCCAGCCCTTGTTGGTAGGCGTATCCTGCTGCCCAAGGGATATGGCCGTTGTGATCGGGCAGGCCTTGCGCTTGCGCCCAGGCTCGTTCATGGGGCAAAGACAGGCAGGCATCCATCTCGTCAATGGTGGCCAGTGGCTGGGGTGCTGGCGACAGGCGGGCCAATAAGCGGTGCAGGTACGGCAGCGCCAGCGATTGCAAGGTCTCTTGGCAAGCAGGCGTCTGGCAAGCGGCATAGGGAACAATCAGTTCTACGGGATGGGGCATGGGCGTTATTTTCTCGGATGCCCTCTGGCCCCTAGGGGTGCCGGGTCAAAAGGCACTTAAATGGCACTGCCTGCAATATCATTGGGCCACTCGTGCAACAAACTCATGGCATTGAGCGCCTCTGCATCGGTGCGGTACAGCACCAGCCCAGGGCCAGTGTGCAAGGCGTTTGCTTGGCGCAGGGTGGTTTCTACCGGCAGTTTCATGCCGCTGATGTGCAAGGTGATGTGCTGGCGTTGCAATTGGGCCAGCACTTTCGTAAACACTTCGACGCCAGTGGCGTCAATACGATTGACGGGTTGGGCCAACCAACAAACATGGCGGGTGCCGGGGTGGGTGCTCAAATGCTCAACAACGGCACGCTCCCAAGCGTTGGCTGTGGCAAAGTCCAGTGCGGCGTCCATGCGCAACGCATACAGGTGGGGGGCCAAAGGTGGCAGGTGCCACAGATGGCGGTCACGCAGGCTACCATCGGGGTGTTGCCCTACCTCAATGATGCGTGGGTGCAAGCGTTGGTATAAAAACTGGCTCAAGGCCATCAGTACGCCCACCAGTACACCCCAATACAACCGAGGTGCCGCCAGCAGTGTCACAACAAAGGTGACGGCAGCAATGGCCGCCTCGGTGCGCGAGATACGCCACAGCCGAACAAATTCGCGCGGCTTGATCAGCCCAACCACCGCCACCAACACAATGGCTGCCAACACGGGCTGGGGCACATGACGCAGCACCGGCGTAAACCACAACAGCACCACCATCACCACCAGCACCGAGGCCACCGTAGCCCAGCCGGTACGTGCGCCAGCATACAGGTTGAGCGCCGAGCGCGAAAACGACGAACTGGTCGCAAAAGCACCACACAGGCCAGAGGCTATCTTGCCCAGCCCTTGGCCGATCAGATCTTGGTCTTGGTTCCAACGCTTACCAGCGCGTTCGCTATCCACCTTGGCACTCGAAGCCGTTTCCAAAAAGCTCACCAATGTGATGACCAGCGTGGGCAAAATCAACTGACCCAATACATCGGCCTGCGGTAAAGTGGGCCAGTACAGTGCTGGCAGCCCTTGGGGCAATGGCCCCACCACTGCCCCCCCCGCGTTGGCAAAGCCCAACCACTGCGACAAGCCCGCACTGCCCAGCACAATCACCAACACCGATGGGAAAGTTGGTTTCCAGCGCCGCACGCCTACCAGCAGGGCCACACTGCCCACGCCAAAGGCCAGCGAGGGCCAATGCACCGGCAAGGCATGCCCCCAACCCAGCCAATCACCCTGCCAGCCTAACAAGGCGGGCCATTGCGAACCAATAATGAGCACGGCTGCGGCTTGAGTAAACGCCATCAGCACTGGCGCACTGACCAGATTGAGCAGCCAACCAAAGCGCAGCCCTCCCAGCACCGCCTGTAGCAGGCCACTCAACAGTGCCAACCAAACCGCCAATTGCACCCATTGCGCACTGCCCGGCTCGGCCAGTCCGGCCAGGGAGGTGCCCACCAACAAACAACTCAAGGCCGTTGGCCCCACCGACAGCCGCGTAGAGGCACTGAACAATACGGCCACCAAGGCAGGCAACATGGAGGCATAAATGCCCGTGACCAATGGCATCCCGGCCAATGCTGCATAGGCCACACCTTGGGGAATCACCATCAGCCCCACTGTCAGCCCTGCCAAGGCCTCGCTGCGCAGCAAGGCCGCATCGGGCCGAGGCCATTGGAGAAACGGAAAAAAACGGTGCAGTGGGCGCATAGGGCAATGCTACCGTGGCAATCTACTGGGTGCTTGGCAGTGCCACAATCGTTGCTCCATGCAAATCCCTTACGAACTCGCCTTAGGCTGGCGTTACACCCGCGCTGGTCGTGCTACACGGCGCAATGGTTTTATCTCATTCATCTCGGGCGTGTCCATGTTGGGCATTGCTTTAGGGGTGGCGGCGCTCATCATCGTGTTGTCAGTGATGAACGGGTTTCAAAAAGAGGTACGTGACCGCATGTTAAGCGTGGTCTCGCACATTGAAATCTTTGCCCCTGGTGGTACTGCCCTGCCCGATATGGCCCGAACCTTGGCAGAAGCCCGCCAACACCCGCAGGTGGCAGGGGCGGCACCGTTTGTGGCAGCACAAGCCCTGCTGGCGCGTGGAGAGGACATGAAAGGTGCCTTGGTGCGTGGTATTGACCCAACCCACGAAGGCGAAGTCACCGATCTGGCTGCAGCCAGCGTGCAAACGTTGGCGCAGCTGGTACCAGGCGAATTTCGTGTCGTGTTGGGCGTAGAGCTGGCGCGCAGCTTGGGCGTGCGCGTGGGGGATGCCGTGACACTGATCGCCCCTGCCGGACAAGTCACGCCCGCAGGGGTGGTGCCCCGCCTGAAACAAATGACGGTAGCAGGCACCTTTGATTCAGGCCACTATGAATACGATTCGGCACTGGTGATGCTGCACCACGAAGATGCGCAGCGCATCTTCAGGCTAGAGGGGCCGACTGGCATCCGACTCAAGCTGCACGATTTGCACCAAGCCCGCGACGTAGCGCATGCTTTGGCGGGGACGCTGAGCGGTGATCTGTGGATACGCGACTGGACGCAGCAAAACAAAACGTGGTTTGCCGCTGTGCAAATGGAAAAACGCATGATGTTCATCATCTTGACGCTGATCGTGGCCGTGGCAGCCTTCAATCTGGTCAGCACACTGGTGATGTCGGTGCAAGACAAGCGGGCCGATATTGCCATTTTGCGCACCTTGGGCAGCAGCCCACGCAGCATCATGGGCATTTTTGTGGTGCAAGGCGCCATGGTGGGCGTGATTGGCACACTGGCGGGCTTGCTGCTGGGGTTGGGCATTGCCTTCAATATCGATGTCATCGTGCCCGCCATTGAGCGGCTGCTGGGGGCCAGCTTTTTGCCCAAAGACATCTACCTCATCAGCCAAATGCCAAGCAACCCGCAAGCAAGCGACATCGTACCGATTGGCCTGATTTCACTGCTGCTGTCTTTTGTGGCTACGCTCTACCCCAGCTGGCACGCCAGCCGCGTCAACCCCGCCGAGGCCCTGCGCTATGAGTAACCCACATTTACCCCATTCCCATGCCCCAGTGTTACAAGCCAAGGGTTTGAGCAAACGCTTTAGTGAAGGGCGTTTAGACGTGACGGTGCTACAAGGCGTCGATCTGGAAATACACGCTGGCCAAACGCTGGCTATTGTGGGGGCTTCAGGGTCGGGCAAAAGTACCTTGTTGCATCTGCTGGGAGCCTTGGACAGCCCCACCGCTGGCAGCGTGCATTTACTGGGGCAGAACCTGGCACAGTGCTCTGCGGCACAGCAAGGCCAATTGCGTAACCAGCACCTGGGGTTTGTGTACCAATTTCACCACCTGTTGCCCGAATTCAGTGCCTTGGAAAACGTAGCCATGCCCTTGCGCATCCGCCGGTTGCCACCGGCTGAATGCGAGCGTCAGGCCACACAGATGTTGACCAGCGTCGGGTTGGCCCAGCGGGCCGAGCATCGCCCAGCAGAACTCTCAGGCGGCGAGCGCCAGCGCGTAGCCATTGCCCGCGCCCTGGTGACACGACCAGCTTGTGTGCTGGCCGATGAGCCTACAGGCAACCTCGACCGCAACACCGCTGAAGGCGTGTTCCAGCACATGCTGGCACTGGCGCGCGAGCAGGGCACCGCCTTTGTGATGGTGACGCACGATGAGACTCTGGCTGCACGTTGCGACCGGGTGCTGCGTTTGGTGGCAGGGCGATTGGATGGGATAGGACTCCCTCAAACATAGCAATAGACTCTCGCCATCCCCAAATAATCTCGAAAAACCGTTGTCTAGAATCACTCGATTCTGTCAATAAAATTGCAACATCATGATTGACAGCAACAAAACTTTGTGGAAGAACTTAACTGTTCTCATGCAATCCCAATGGGGAGGTGAGAACCTTAATCGCCTTGCCAGAGAATGCGGGGTCAGTCCAGGGACTGCCTTTAGATTGAAGAAGCAAAACACCAGTGTGGGTTTGGACACTCTGGATAAAATTGCTGCTTATTTCAGCACTTCACCGCATCAACTGCTCGATCCGAACTTCCATCCAATAAACACACCAGAGGCGATGCTTTCAGCAATGGCGATGGAGCTAGGCCACATGCTGGACTCTATACAGACCACAGCACTACAAGAAAAGGCTTATGGCTTGGCATTCAATGTTCTGCAACTTTGCTTAGCCCAAGCCAATTTTTCAGGCCAACTCTCCCCAATGGCAAGAGACTTAGGCCAAATGCTAGATGCAATTCCAGATACTGCACATCAAGCCAGAGCCTATGCCCTAGCATCAGGTATCTTGCAATTCGGTATAGCACCACCTAATTCGACAGGCAACGCAGTGAACACCACAGACGGCCAACACCATCAGTGATGGTCTGGTCTTTCCTTTTCTATGAACAGCAATCAACATCGATTATTCCTGATGGCATAGTCTGGAAAGACCTACCCTCATTCAGGCCTCAACCCATTAAAACAATAGCGAGGATAAAAATACTGATAGCCAACAGAACCCACAGATCGGTTGCTGCCATTTTCGCTGGTGGGCGCGGTTTCGGACGTGGTGCATCAATCACATCTCTTGAAGTTTTTAGTACCTGCACCTGTTGTACCACTGGTGCTGGTGCCATGTAGGACGTGGAAGTTCCTGCAAGGCTGGTAGTGACTTCGTACAGGAAGATGAGGCCGCACTGTTTGCAACGTAATTTTTGCCCACGGACAGCTTTGTGTACTGGCAATGTCAATTCGGTGGTACACCGTGGGCATGATGAGAAGTCCACATATGATGCAAGTGGCTCAGGGTCAGAAATAACGGTTCGCCAATGGTCACTCGCTCTCTCTGTTGGCTTCGTGAAAGCTGCCGACTGAACCTGTGCTGTAATGGATGGTGATGGTATGACTGGCTGTGCCTGCGGCGATGGAACCTGTTCTAACCTTGGTTTGATAGGGTTCAAACCTTCAGGCTCCTCTGCCTCCCCAAAGTCAAAGACTTTTCCATGTTCTTCCTCATGGCAAAACCGACACAGAGAGACAAGATTTTCTTGCCGATTGGTACCGTATTTAGACAAGTAAATAATATGGTGTACATCCAGAGGGATACCACACTCTCCACAAGCCTGACAACACTGATCGCGCATCCTAATGCGACGCGTCCGTTCTATCCAGTCGGATGGATAGTCCCACCTTCGATCACCAGTGGCCCGTAGCAAACCTCGTCGGTATGCACGAACTCTTTTAAAGTCAATCCCATTATTTTTTGGGTCTGCCAGCAAACGATTGAGCCATCTAGGCAACGCTTGTTGGTACTCAGCTTCGGTGTAACTCGGGTTACGCTTCGCCATACCTTTCCGAAGCAAGTCACCAATTCTGTTTTCGGAAAATTGTGCTGGCTCTGGTGCTTCGTTCAAATGGTCAATGCATATTTGACAAATACCAATATGCTCTGTTTTGAACTTAAGGTAGTTGGAATCCTGCAAACAGATACGACAGATAGACATGAACAATTTGAAGAAAATCTCACGATCATAGACATAGAACACAGGGTGTGTTGACGCTAAAAGTGATTAAGTGTCTGTTTCGACACTCAACAACATCCAAACTTATCAGGAAATCTCTGCGGAATCATTGTCCCATGCCCACTTGGATCGACACCCATTGCCACCTTGATGCCTTGGAGTTTGCTCCTGACCGGGATACCGTACGGGCACAGGCCCGCGCACAAGGGGTACAACATTTGGTGATTCCGGCAGTGGAGTTGGCCCATGCCGAGGCGGTGCGTCAACTTGCCCACCAGCATGGCGACAGCTATGCCTTGGGCATTCATCCGCTGTACACGCCACAGGCAGGCGAAGGCGACCTGGTAGCACTGGAACGTTTGCTAGAGCAGTACCATCACGATCCACATTTAGTGGCAGTGGGTGAAATCGGCTTGGATTACTTCGTTCCGGGGCTGGATGCCACTCGACAAGCACAGTTCTATCGCGCACAGCTACAACTGGCCCGGCGCTTTGATCTGCCGGTCATTTTGCATGTGCGCCGCAGCGCCGACCAACTGCTCAAGGGGCTACGCGAAGTGCCTGTGCAAGGTGGCATCGCCCATGCCTTCAATGGCAGCCTGCAACAGGCCCAAACTTTTGTGGCGCTCGGTTTTAAATTAGGCTTTGGTGGCGCACTGACTTATGAACGGGCTTTGCAATTGCGCCGTCTGGCGCTAGAGCTCCCCTTGGATGCCTTGGTGCTAGAAACCGATGCCCCCGATATGCCACCACATTGGCTGTACCGCACAGCACAAGAGCGATCCCAAGGGCTGGCACAGGGGCGCAATGCTCCCGCCGAACTGCCGCGCATTGCCCAAGTGCTGGCCAAATTGCGTGGTCTGCCCCTGGATTGGTTGGCACAACAAACCAGCACCAATGCCTTGCAAGCCCTCCCCAGACTGCAAAGGCTCACCCCACCAACCCACAGTCATCGCCCACAATAGCAGGAAAAGCTGCTGCCATGCCCTCTGGAGCTTGCAGCGCAAATGTGTGCAGACTCGGTGCAACCCTTGTCTGCTGATGGATTACTGGAACCTCTGTGATGGCCCGTCCCAAGATCAAAACCACCCCTGCTAGCCTGCCCGATGTCAGCGTGTCTGACGATGGAGACGTACGTCATTTGCACTTGGGCACGCCTTGGATTCAAGGCTCCATGCGTATCAAAGAACCATTTGAGATTGAACTGGAATACGTCCAGCGCATGATGGCTTGGCTGTTGTTTATGGAACCCGCCACAGTGGCTGGGCGTCATGCCATGCAATTGGGCTTGGGTGCCGGTGCCATCACCAAGTTTTGCCACAAAAAATTGCGCATGTGTACCACTGCTGTAGAACTAAACCCACAGGTGCTGGCTGTGTGCCGCGCTTGGTTCAAACTGCCCCCTGACGGCCCGATGCTGCGGGTGGTGTTGGCCGATGCCGCAGAAGAAATCCGCCGCGATGAATGGACAGGCACCGTCGATGCCCTGGCGGTAGACCTTTATGACGACAATGCCGCCGCCCCGGTGCTCGACAGTGCCGAGTTTTATGCCGATTGCCGCGCTCTGCTCACCGAAGAAGGCTGCATGACTGTCAACCTGTTTGGCCGTGCGGCCAGCTTTGACCAAAGCCTAGAAAAAATCGCCACAGCCTTTGGTGAAGATGCCGTCTGGTCGTTCAAACCCACCCGTGAAGGCAACACCGTGGTGCTGGCCCAGCGTACCCCCAGCCGTTTCAAGCGTGGCGAGCTGTTGGCCCGTTGCGATGCTGTGCAAGCACGCTGGGACATTCCCACCCGCAAATGGGTGCGCAGTTTTAAACCTGTGCTGGCCTGATCCACGCCAGCCCTGCCTCAAAGCCCCACCCCATGACTTTTGCTGATTTACAACAACAGCCTACAGCCCCTAGGCCATCGACGGTGGCGCACGATGGCCCGCTGGAGTGGCGCCAAATTGTGCAGTGGCTGCGTGCAGATGGTGTGATTGCGCCAGAAGAAGCCCAACGCACCATCGCCCGGTGCTCTCAGGCCGAGAGCAGCCAACATCCGCTGGTGCGCCTAGCCAATGTAGCCATGACCCATGCCAGCGATGGCAAATCACTGGATCTGGAAACTCTGACCGAATATGTAGCCCGGCATGTTGGCATCCCTTACCTGCGCATCGACCCCTTGCGCGTAGATGTAGGCAAGGTGGCCGACACCATGAGCGCCAGCTATGCCGAGCGCCACAAGGTGTTGCCGGTACAAGTCAGTTCCACAGAGGTGGTGGTGGCCACAGCAGAACCCTTTATTACCGATTGGGTGGCAGAGGTCGAGCGCCAATCGCGGCGCACAGTGCGCCGGGTATTGGCCAATCCACAAGAAATCCTGCGCTACACCGCTGAATTTTTTGCTTTGGCCAAATCAGTGCGGGCAGCACAAAAAGCGGGCGGGGGTGCAGGCGCCAGCAGCTTTGAGCAGTTGGTAGAACTGGGCCGCAGCAACAAGCAACTCGATGCCAATGACCAAGGCGTGGTGCGGGTGGTAGATTGGCTGTGGCAATACGCCTTTGACCAACGTGCCAGCGATATTCACCTAGAGCCTCGGCGCGAACAAGGCGTGATTCGTTTCCGTATCGATGGTGTGCTGCACCCGGTCTACCAAATGCCGCAAGGCGTTATGAGTGCGATGGTGGCCCGCATCAAGCTGTTGGGACGCATGGACGTGGTGGAAAAGCGCCGCCCACAAGATGGCCGCATCAAAACCCGTAACCAGCGTGGCGATGAGGTAGAAATGCGCCTGTCTACCCTGCCCACAGCCTTCGGTGAAAAAATGGTCATGCGGATTTTTGACCCCGATACGGCAATCAAGAACTTGGATGCGCTGGGGTTTTTGCCGCATGATGCACAGCGTTGGGAAGCACTGATCCAGCGCCCACATGGCATCATCTTGGTCACAGGGCCAACAGGCTCGGGCAAAACCACCACGCTGTATTCCACGCTCAAGCGCGTAGCCACTGAAGAGGTAAACGTCAGCACGGTAGAAGACCCGATTGAAATGATCGAACCCAGCTTCAACCAGACCCAGGTGCAACCGCAACTGGACTTCAGTTTTGCCGAAGGTGTGCGCGCCCTGATGCGCCAAGACCCCGACATCATCATGGTGGGCGAAATTCGCGACCTAGAAACCGCCGAGATGGCCGTGCAGGCCGCCCTGACCGGCCATCTGGTGTTTAGCACTTTGCACACCAACGATGCCCCCAGCGCCGTCACCCGACTGCTGGAGCTGGGAGTGCCTGCCTACCTGATCAATGCCACGTTGCTAGGGGTGCTGGCCCAACGGCTGGTGCGTACCTTGTGCCCGCAATGCAAACAACCTGACCCGGATGCACCACTGGAAGTGCTGACCGAGGCCATCAAACCTTGGAAACTCTCAGGGGGCTACCAACCCTACAAACCCGTGGGCTGCATCGACTGTCGCATGACAGGCTTTCGCGGGCGCATGGGCCTGTACGAACTGCTGACCGTCAGCGAAACCCTCAAATCAGGCATTACTGGCGAACCATCCATCGATGCCCTGCGCCGCCAAGCCGTACAAGACGGTATGCGCCCATTGCGCATGGCAGGTGCCCTGCGGGTGGCACAAGGCCTCAGCACCCTAGAGGAAGTCGTAGCAACCACCCCTCAGCCCTAAACCGTTAGCAAGGGTAAACACTGGGGGTTTCTGTAGGTGGAATCCACATCAGAACCCTGCTTGATTGATTGGACAATCGCCCGCTGGTTATTCCGTCTGGGAGACACGTTCATGAAAATCAAAAGTCAAAAAGACTTTTTTTCCGGCCTCATGTTCATGGGCGTCGGTATTGCCTTTGCTTGGGGTGCCACTGAATACAGCATTGGTTCAGGTGCCCGCATGGGCCCAGGCTACTTTCCGCTGGTGCTGGGCATCCTGCTGGCCTTCATCGGCACAGTGATTGCGTTCAAGGCCACCGTGATTGAAACCGTAGACGGCGACAAAATCGGCAAATGGGCCTGGAAGCCACTGTTCTTCATTCTGGGCGCCAATGTGGTGTTTGGTATCTTGCTGGCGGGCTTGCCCGGTCTGGGCATTCCTGCCATGGGTTTGATTGTGGCCATCTATGCGCTGACTTTCATTGCCAGCTTGGCGGGCACGGAGTTCAATGCCAAGGGCGTTTTTGTATTGGCTACTGTTTTGGCGGTAGGCAGTTATGTGGCTTTCGTCTGGGCGCTGAAGTTGCAGTTCCCAGTCTGGCCTAGCTTTATCGTTGGCTAATCGGGAGTACCGCTCATGGAATTGCTTGACAACCTGGCGATGGGCTTTGGCGTCGCCTTTACATTTCAAAACCTCATCTGCTGTTTTATTGGTTGCCTGTTGGGCACCCTGATTGGCGTGCTGCCCGGCATTGGCCCAGTGGCTACTATCGCCATGCTGTTGCCCGCAACCTATGCCCTGCCCCCAGTAGCGGCACTGATCATGCTGGCCGGTATCTACTACGGTGCGCAGTACGGTGGCTCTACCACTGCCATCTTGGTCAATCTGCCGGGCGAATCCTCCTCAGTCGTCACCGTGATCGATGGCTACCAGATGGCCCGCAAGGGCCGGGCGGGGCCGGCACTGGCGGCTGCGGGTTTGGGTTCGTTCTTTGCTGGTTCGGTGGGTACGCTGATCTTGGCGGCCTTTGCCCCTCCACTGACAGAAGTAGCCTTCAAATTTGGCCCTGCTGAATACTTTGCGTTGATGGTGTTGGGTCTGATTGGCGCTGTGGTGCTGGCTTCCGGCTCGCTACTCAAAGCCGTCGCCATGATCGTCTTGGGCCTGTTGCTTGGTCTGGTCGGCACCGATGTCAACTCGGGTGTCGCCCGCTTCTCCTTTGACATTCCAGAACTGACCGACGGTATTGGCTTTGTTGCCATTGCAATGGGGGTGTTTGGTTATGGCGAAATCATTGCCAACTTGTCACGCCCCTCTGAAGACCGCGAGGTGTTCACTGCCAAGGTAGAAGGTCTGTTCCCCACCAAAGAAGACTTCAAGCGCATGACCCCTGCCGTGCTGCGCGGCACTGCCTTGGGTTCGGCACTGGGCATCTTGCCCGGTGGTGGTGCCTTGTTGGCAGCTTTTGCGGCCTACACTATTGAAAAGAAAACCCGCCTGCACGCTGGCGAAGTTCCATTTGGCCAAGGCAACATCCGGGGCGTGGCCTCGCCTGAAGCGGCCAACAATGCGGGTTCGCAAACCTCTTTCATTCCGCTGCTCACGCTGGGTATCCCACCCAATGCAGTGATGGCCCTGATGGTGGGTGCCATGACCATCCACAACATCCAACCCGGCCCGCAGGTCATGACCAGCAACCCCGAGTTGTTCTGGGGCTTGATTGCTTCGATGTGGATCGGCAACGCTATGCTGGTCATTCTGAATCTGCCGCTGATTGGTCTTTGGATCAAACTACTGACAGTGCCCTACCGTTGGTTGTTTCCCTCTATCGTGCTGTTCTGTGCGGTGGGTGTTTACTCCACCAACAACAACACTTGGGACATCTGGATGGTGGGGGGCTTTGGTTTTATTGGCTACCTGTTCCACAAACTAGGTACCGAGCCTGCACCACTGCTGTTGGGCTTCATTCTCGGCCCAATGATGGAAGAAAACCTGCGCCGCACCTTGCTGTTATCGCGCGGGGATTGGAGCGTTTTTGTGACACGGCCTCTGTCGGCCTGCTTGCTGGCTGCTGCCTTGCTGCTGCTGATCATCGTGCTGTTGCCTGCCGTCAAGAACAAACGCGAAGAAGCCTTTGTGGATGACTGATCGGCCCCACCCAACCCCACGGTATTAACCGTTCCACCACGGCGCCTTTGGGCGCCGTTGCTGTTACTGGCCGCCCTGTGGCCTCTTTTTTGTCTATCCTTGTGCCTTCCACCAACGCTACACCCGCACATACAGCCCAGCGCCACAGAGCCACAGGTTTGACCTTTGCCGTGTTGGGTGCAATGGCCTTCAGTGGCAAAGCCATCATCGTCAAGCTGGCCTATAGGCACGGTGTAGATGCCGTCACACTCATCATGTATCGGATGCTGTTTGCACTGCCTATTTTTGCCGCTATGGCGTGGTGGGCCAGTCGGGGCAAGCCGCCCTTAACACGCAAAGACTGGTTAGGCGTTTTGGGCCTAGGGGTGTCGGGTTACTATCTGGCCAGTTTTCTGGATTTTGCCGGGTTGGCCTACGTCAGTGCCAGCCTAGAGCGGCTCATTCTCTATCTCAACCCCACTATTGTGCTCATGCTGGGCTGGTTGCTGTATGGTCGCGGCATACGCTGGGGACAAGCACTGGGCATGGCGATCAGTTATGGTGGTGTTGTCTTGGTGTTTGGAACCGAACTGCAAGGGCAGGGCACCCAAGCCGTCTGGGGTGCTGTGCTGGTGTTGGGTAGTGCCATCAGTTATGCGTTGTATCTGGTTTATAGCGGCCAGATGGTGCAGCGCCTAGGTGCCTTGCGGTTGGTAGGATTGGCAACCTCCGTGGCGTGCATTCTTTGCCTGTTGCAGTTCGTGCTGTTGCGCCCGTGGTCAGCGGCAGCAGTAGCCCCCGAAGTCCTGTGGCTATCAGTGCTCAATGCCACACTCTGCACCGCGGCACCTGTTCTACTGGTCATGTTGGCCATCGAACGCATTGGTGCCGGAGCGGCAGCGCAAATGGGCATGGTCGGGCCTATGTCTACCATATTGATGGGTGCATGGCTGCTGGATGAGCCACTGACATGGACTGTGTTGGGCGGGACTGCCTTGGTGCTTGTGGGCATTTTCGTCTTCACACAAACACCCCGCCCCCCTGCTGGTTGATGGTCAGCCTGGAGGGTTTTCGTTTCTTCATGGTCAGCCCCTGCGCTGGCTGTAGCCAAAGGAGTAAGTCATGGATTTAGGAATTGCAGGCAAATGGGCACTGGTCTGTGGTGCCAGCAAGGGGCTGGGACTAGGCTGTGCACAGGCCTTGGTGCGAGAAGGCGTGAATGTAGTCATCAACGCCCGACAACCACAAGCACTGGCACAGGCCGCAGCACTGCTGACCACCGAGGCAGAACAAAGCGCCCGTCTGCGAGGGCAAACCAGCCACTTTCCGCTAGTGCTCACCGCCGCCGCAGACATCACCACCGCACAAGGACGTGAGGCCGTGCTCCACGCGCCCCATGGCCCTGGTGCCGCCTTTGACATTCTGGTCACCAATGCGGGGGGGCCACCCACCGGAGATTTTCGTGATTGGGGACGCGAGGCTTGGTTGGCTGCCGTAGAGGCCAACATGCTCACCCCCATCGAGTTGATCAAGGCCACCGTCGATGGCATGGCCGCTCGGGGTTTTGGTCGCATCATCAACATCACATCCAGCGCCGTCAAAGCACCCATCGACATCTTGGGTTTGTCTAATGGCGCTCGTAGCGGTCTGACAGGCTTTGTGGCTGGGTTGGCACGCAGCCCTGAACTGGCCGGACGGGGCGTGACCATCAACAACTTGCTGCCTGGCAAGTTCTCTACAGACCGGCTCGAAGCCACGCTCCATGGCAGCGCAGCCAAAACCGGGCAGAGTCTGCAAACCGTGCGCACCACGATGTTGCAGAGCATTCCAGCAGGCCGTTTTGGCACCCCCGCTGAGTTTGGTGCTTTTTGTGCGTTTGTTTGCAGCCAGCATGCTGGCTACCTGAACGGACAAAACCTACTGCTAGATGGCGGTGCCTACCCCGGTGCCTTCTGATCAGGGCGCGCGCAAAGCTTGCAGAATCGGCAGAGGCGGGCGCACCACCGGGTCGATGATTGCGGTGGGCACTTGGTAAGACCGCTCATCAAACAGGTCAATACCGCAAGCCAGATTCTCAATCCAAGCCAAAAACTCGCTGATCGCCTGCTGTCCCATCAGCGGGGCACCATGCTGTGGCACGATCATGGCAATGTCGAGCTGGCGCACCATGTTTACCCACAGGCGCAAAATCTTGTTAGACACCATGTAGCGGCGGTGAAAGCCCTCCATCAGCGGCAGGTGGCTCTTGAAGTTGGTCACGGGGCGGGCCGCTTGGGCGCCATCCATCATCGACACCCCCAGATCGCCCGTGAACAAAATGCGACTGACCGGGTCATAAAACTGGAAGTTGCCTTCCGAGTGCATAAAGTGGGCCGGAATCATCCAGATTTCATGGCGCCCCAATGGCAAACGACCACCAACATCAGCCACGCTGATGACCCGGTTTTCGGTCTTGCCCGCCTTGGTGAAATGGGGCACAAAACGTTCCCAGATACGCGAAATGACCAACAATGCCTTGGTGCTGGAGAGCCAGCGATCCAATGCTGCAATGATGTCAGGATCAGCATGCGAGGCCAGCACATACGAGAGCTTTTGCGGCGGGAAATGCTTGAGCATCCCCATATACAGCTCGTTGTAGGCCAAATTGCCTCCTGGATCAATGATGGCGCCAGTATCGTCATCCACAATCAGGAATTGGTTGGCCTGCACAGCCTGCCCATCTTCTTCCACCAAATCGGTGAACATGTAACAGGCATGGTTTTTGTCGCGGTAAAGTTCAATGGGCATATCGGGAGCGGCATAAAACTGCCGCATCGGGTGGATCGAAAGACCAGGCCGGGCCGACAGTTGCCGCCCAGACCGGCACTCAGAGGGAAAGCAGGCGCTCGTTACGGAAGCTCTCAGCAGCCGACTCGCGTGGACGAATCACTTGGGCGGTCTCGGCGCTGACCAGCACTTCAGCCGCACGGCCCCGGGTGTTGTAGTTGCTGGCCATCGACATGCAGTAAGCTCCCGCCGACAGCACCGCCAAGCGGTCGCCCGACTGCACTGCCAAGCTGCGCTCACGCCCCAGCCAATCCCCGCTCTCACACACCGGCCCCACCACATCGTAGACCTGCGCCAACACGTCGCTGCGCTGGTGCAACGGCACAATACCGTGGAAGGCTTGGTACATGGCTGGACGCGGCAAATCATTCATAGCGGCATCCACAATACAGAAGTTCTTTTCTTCGCCTGGTTTCAGGTAGAGCACTTCGGTCACACACAGCCCGGCATTGCCCACCAACGAGCGGCCTGGTTCAATCAAAAACTGGCGGTCGCCAAAGCCGCGTGCATCCATCTTCGCCAGCAATTGCGCCCACAAGTCATCGGCGGCAGGGGGGGTGTCACCGTTGTAGTTGATACCCAAGCCCCCACCAAAATCGATATGGTGAATCGGGATACCAGCCGCCTCAATAGCCTCGATCAAATCCAGCACTCGGTCGGCGGCATCCAGATAGGGGGTGGCTTCTGTGATTTGCGACCCAATGTGACAGTCTATGCCCACCACACGGATGCCTGGCAAACTGGCAGCGCGCTGGTAGGTGACCAAGGTACGCTCATGGGCAACACCAAACTTGTTACCCTTGAGCCCCGTGGAGATATAGGGATGGGTCTTGGGGTCCACATTGGGATTGACGCGGATACTCACTGGCGCTTGCAAACCCATCGATACCGCCACCTCGCTGAGCACCTCCAGCTCGGCTTCGCTCTCGACATTAAAGCAGAGGATACCGGCTTGCAATGCCTGGCGCATCTCGGCGCGGGTTTTACCCACCCCCGAAAAAATCACCTTGCCCGCATCGCCGCCTGCCGCCAATACGCGTTCCAACTCCCCACCCGACACAATATCAAAGCCACAGCCCTGACGGGCAAAGAACTGCACAATAGCCAATGACGGATTGGCCTTCATGGCATAGCAAATCTGCACTTTGCGCCCCGCAAAACCGCGCTGGTAGGCAGCCAGCGCCTCTTGCATGGCGGCGCTGGAATAGACAAACAACGGCGTACCGTGGGTTTGTGCCAGTTCTGTGACACGCACTGCTTCAACAAACAAATCAGCGCCCCGATAGGCGATGTGGGGATGACCAGGCAATACAGTAGACGTCATGGAGCAACAGAAGAAGGGACTGGGGTGGCTGGGGCCGGCGTAACGGCAGGCACTGCCGCAGACGATGGCAAATACAGTGGGCCACGCTGACCGCAAGCCGACAATGCCGCTGCCACGCTGGCAACAAGGACAAAGCGCCTGACTAGAATTTGAAACGCTTTCAACATGGTGAAATTGTATGACCGACCTTGAATTCTTGGCCCAAGCTGAAAAATTGTTACTGGCCGTCGAACAATCCTGCGACCGTATCAACGACACCACCGACGCAGACATCGACAGCCAACGCAGTGGTGGCATGGTCACACTCACATTCCGCAACCGCAGCCAAATTGTTATCAACCAGCAAAAGCCGCTGCATGAAATCTGGTTGGCTACCCGCTCTGGAGGCTATCACTACCGTTTTGATGGCAGCCAGTGGCAATGCACCAAAGGCAGTGGCGAGTTTTTTGCCCGACTAGACGCTGATGCCAGCACCCAAGCGGGGCTGGCATTGCGCTTCACGGCAGGCGCTTGAAACCATTTGCACCCAGCATAACCCTCAGTTGCGGAACAGATCCATGATCCGGTTACGCTCCTCAGCAGCGGGTGGCTGTGGGGCGGCCTCGGTAGCAGCACCGGTGCCAGTGGTGGTGGATCGCCCCTCTGTTCCTAAGCTAGACACTCCGCCACCACGCGCATATTCGGTGTAGAACCACTCACCACCACTTTGCACCACCCCTGTGGGTACAGTAGGCTCCATCACGGGCACATCTTTCAGGGCATGGGCCATGAATGAGATCCAGACTGGCAAACTCAGCCCGCCGCCAGTTTCGCGGCTGCCCAAGTTGCGTGGTGTGTCATAACCAATCCAAGTCACAGCGGCCAAGGTCGGCTGAAACCCAGCAAACCAAGCATCCATCGCATCATTGGTGGTGCCCGTCTTGCCATACAAATCAGGGCGTTTCAGTGTGGCCTGTGCTCTGGCCGCAGTGCCTGAACGGGTCACCTCCTGCAACAGGCTGTCCATAATAAAAGCATTGCGGGCATCAATGGCTCGCTCTTGCTTGTCCAGCACCGGTGGCTGTATTTCTGAAATCACCTTCCCCTTGTGGTCTGTGACCTTGGCAATCAGCCAAGGATTGACCCGGTAGCCCCCGTTGGCAAACACCGAATACCCCACTGCCAATTGCATGGGCGTGACCGAACCAGCCCCCAAAGCCATCGTCAGGTAGGGCAGGTGTTTTTCAGCATCAAATCCAAAACGGGTGACCCATTGCTGCGCATTCTTGGTGCCTACAGCCTGCAAAATACGAATAGAAATCATATTCTTCGACTTAGCCAACCCCGTACGCATCGTCATCGGCCCATCGTACTTGCCATCGTAGTTTTTTGGCTCCCAAGGCTGCCCCCCTGTCACACCAGCATCAAAAAACAACGGGCTGTCATTGATGATCGTGGCCGGAGTGAACCCCTTCTCCAACGAAGCAGAGTAAATAAATGGCTTAAAACTCGACCCAGGCTGGCGCCATGCTTGGGTCACATGGTTGAACTTGTTCTTATCAAAGTCAAACCCCCCCACCAGCGCCCGGATAGCGCCCGTGCGAGGGTCTAAGGCCACAAAGGCACCCTCAACTTCTGGCAGCTGTGTCGCCTCCCAAGTCTTCTTAGCCGTTTTGGTCACCCGGATGATGGCCCCGCGGCGCAACTTGGTATTGGGTGGTGCCTTGTCGCTCAGGCCCGACTGCACAGGCCGCAAGCCCTCGCCAGTGATCTCCAACACATCGCCATTGCCACGCACAGCCACCACCTTGCGTGGGCTGACCTCTAACACGATGGCCGATAACACATCGCCATTGTCTGGATGATCAGCCAGCGCCTCATCAATCGCATCATCCAGTGCCTGCGCATTACTGGGCAGGGTGACAAACTTTTCTGGCCCGCGGTAAGGCTGGCGCCGCTCATAGTCCATGATGCCACGGCGCAATGCCTGATAGGCCGCCTCTTGGTCACCTGCATTCAGTGTGGTGTACACATTGAGCCCACGGGTATAGGCCTCATTGCCATACTGCGCAAAAATGAGCTGACGTGCCATCTCAGCCACATACTCTGCATGGGTGCGGGTCTGATCCGAGCTGCTGCGAATACGCAGCGTCTCTTCGCGGGCCTGTGCAGCCTGCTCAGACGTGATGAAATTGTTTTCCTCCATCCGGTCGATGATGTGCAACTGGCGCACCCGCGCCCGTTTAGGGTTGCTGATCGGGTTGTAGGCTGATGGTGCTTTGGGCAGCCCTGCCAGCATGGCCGCCTCGGCCACCGACACCTGCTTGAGCGGCTTGCCAAAATACACCTCTGCGGCAGCCGCAAAACCGTAGGCCCGATTGCCCAAGAAAATCTGATTCATGTAGATTTCCAGAATCTGATCTTTGGTCAGCAAATGTTCGAGCTTGAAGGTCAGTAAGATTTCGTAAATCTTCCGGGTGAATGTTTTCTCGGATGAGAGGTAAACATTGCGTGCCACCTGCATGGTGATGGTAGATGCGCCTTGGCTTTTCACCCGCCCAATATTGGCCAGACCTGCACGCAAAATCCCCTTGAAATCCACCCCGTTATGTTCAAAAAAGCGGGTGTCTTCAATGGCCAACACCGCATTTTTCATCACCTCTGGAATGTCTTGGATTGGCGTCAAATTGCGGCGCTCTTCACCAAACTCACCCAACAACGCCCCCTCAGCCGAATAGACCCGCAATGGCAGCTTGGGCCGGTAATCAGCCAAGTCTGAAATGTCAGGCAAATTGGGGTAAGCCATTGCCAGCGCGACCCCCACCACCAGTATGGCAGCCAGAACACCAGCGACCACCAACCCCAGACTCCAAAGAATCAGGCGCAGCAACCAATGCCGCTTTTGGGGTAAAACAGGCGCTGGAGGCGAAGGAGTTTCCTCTGGAGGAATAGGCGAACTATCGGGGGGAAAGGCGGGGGGCGGCATAACGCTCCGGATCGGTAAGGATGCACATTATAAAAATGCGTGCTTGCTGGTGGAAAATCCACACTTGGCACAGCCTGTGCTTTAGCGATGATGCACGAGCCCAGTGATGCAATGGCATCGGTCAGTGCGTCTACTTTTGGCAACGAACGCCCGGCACCGTGGCAGCAAAAGCCTTTGCTGCGGGACTATCTTACTGATAGCATCCATCCAAAACGACGAGCGTGTTGCCTATTTTTTCAGCATAAGGGGGAGCCATCTTGATTTCTGTGGGAGCTTTGTTCAGTCAACAGCCCGCCCCGCTGGTCGGCATTGACATCAGTTCCTCCAGTGCCAAGCTGGTGGAGCTTGCGCACAACAAGGCCGGCGGGCTGGTGCTGGAGCGGTGCGCCATCGAGCCTCTAGAGCGTGGCTGGATCACCGACGGCAACATCGAAAAATTTGATGAAGTCGCCGAGGCCCTACGCCGCTTGGTCAAAAAAAGCGGCACCCGCACCAAACAGGTGGCATTGGCCTTGCCGCCTTCGGCTGTCATCACCAAAAAGATCACATTGCCTGCGGGCCTGACCGACCAAGAGCTGGAAGTGCAGGTTGAGTCCGAAGCCAACCAATACATCCCCTTCTCGCTGGACGAGGTCAGTTTAGACTTTTGTGTGGTTGGCCCGAATAAAAGTTCCCCAGGTGATGTAGACGTGCTCATTGCTGCGTCACGCCGGGAAAAAGTACAAGACCGCCAAGGGCTGGCCGAAGCCGCTGGACTCAAGGCGGTTATTGTGGACATCGAATCCTATGCCGCCCGTTTGGCGGCCAGCCGCCTGATCGAAGCCTTGCCCAACAAGGGCGTAGATGCGGTCGTGGCCCTGTTTGAGGTGGGTGCCCTGACCACCAGCATGCAGGTGATCCGCAACGAAGAAGTGCTCTACGACCGAGATCAGGCTTTTGGTGGCGCACAACTCACCCAGCTCATCGTGCGCCAATATGGTTTCTCGCCCGAAGAAGCTGAAAGCAAAAAGCGCAATGGTGATCTGCCCGACGATTACGCCTCTGCTGTGCTCAAACCTTTTGTAGAAACCCTGGCCCAAGAAATTGGCCGGGCACTACAGTTCTTCTTTACCAGTACCCCCCACAATCGGGTAGACCACATCATGCTGGCAGGCGGTTCAGCCCCCCTGCCTGGCCTGACCGAAGCAGTTACCCAACATGCTGGTGCTGTGTGCAGTGTGGTCAATCCCTTTGAAGGCATGGACATCGGCAGCGGTGTTCGCATGAAAAAAATGGCGCGTGAGGCACCGTCTTATCTCACCTCCTGTGGATTGGCGATGCGGAGGTTTTTGCAGTGATCTTGATCAATTTGCTTCCCCACCGGGAAGCCGCCCGCAAGCACCGGCGTGAAATGTTCCAGGCCACGATGTTCGCATCGTTCCTGGTAGGGTTGTTGATTGCTGGCGGCATCTATTCGTGGTTCCAGATGCAAATCGGTGAACAACAGACCAAAAACGACTTTTTGCAAGGCGAAATCAAGGTACTGGAAAACCAGATCAAAGAAATTGCCACCATTGAAGAGGAAATTGCTGCCCTGACCGCACGACAAAAGGCGGTGGAAGATTTGCAGGCTGATCGCAATCTACCAGTGCATCTGCTGACCGAACTGGTCAAGCAACTGCCAGATGGCGTGTACGTGACCAACCTCAAGCAAGAGGGCCGTACTGTCACGATGCAAGGCATGGCGCAGTCCAATGAGCGTATTTCGGAAATGCTGCGCAACCTGAGCAACAACACCCCTTGGCTGGCCAAACCCGAACTGGTGGAGATTGTCTCTGGCAATGTGGCCTTGGGTGCCCGCGACCAACGCCGTGTTGCGGCCTTCAAGATGAACTTCCAGTTGATGCGTGCCAGTGAAGTCGAGAAAACCGCCACAGGCCAAGGCACAGGCACAGGCACCGCCCAGACCGGAAAGTAGAGCATGGTCAAAAAGCAAATTCCCAAGATTGACTTTGCAGCACTGCAACAGGATGTGCAGCGCCAGTTCACCAACCTAGACACCAAAGACCCATCACTGTGGCCGCCCCTGCCGCGTACTCTGTTGTGTGTCTTTATTGCAGTGGGCGTTGCCGTGGCCTTGTGGTTTGCCGTGCTGGTCGATTATGAGGCTGAGCTGGAGGCTGCACAGGCACAAGAGCAAACCTTGCGCCAAGACTACCAAAAGAAGCTGCTCAAGGCTGTCAGTTTGGATGCCCTCAAGAAACAACGTGAGCAAATTCAGCAGTATGTGATCCAACTGGAAAAACAACTGCCCAGCAAGGCAGAAATGGCCGCGTTGCTCTCAGACATCAACCAAGCAGGCTTGGGTCGTAGTTTGCAATTTGAACTGTTCCGGCCGGGTCAAGTGGTTGCCCGTGACTACTATGCCGAATTGCCAATTGCCGTGCGCGTCACCGGCAAATACCATGACATGGGTTCATTTGCGGCAGATGTAGCCCACCTGTCACGCATTGTGACCATGGACAACATCGTCATCGCCCCCAATCCTAAAGACGGTGCCAACCTGACCATGGATGCCACAGCCCGCACCTACCGCTATCTGGACTCTGAAGAAGTACAGGCCCAGCGCAAGGCGACTGAAGGGAAGAAGAAATGAAGCGCATGCTGATACTGGCCTGCTGCACCTTGCCACTGCTGGGATGTGAATCGTCCGGAGAACAGGAATTGCGCGATTGGATGGCCCAAGAGCGTGCCCAAACCAAGCCCAAAGTCACCCCCCTGTCCGAGCCAAAACAATTTCAGCCAATGCCCTACACCGCCGAGAGCAGCATTGAGCCGTTTGACAAGCTCAAACTGGTACAGGCTTTGCGACGCGAATCGGCACAAGTGACTGCCAACGCGGGCCTTATTGCCCCCGAGTTAGCACGGCGCAAAGAACCATTGGAAGCATTTCCATTAGACACCATGGCGATGGTGGGCAGCTTGGACAAGCTGGGCAAACCTACAGCATTGCTCCGGGTAGACAACCTCTTGTACCAGGTGCAGGTGGGCCATTATCTGGGGCAAAACTACGGGCGTATCACCGCTATCACAGAGACGGCCATTCAACTGCGGGAAATCGTCCAGGATGCTACTGGGGACTGGGTAGAGCGTGCTGCATCGCTGGAACTGCAAGAGGGAGCGAAGAAATGAAACAGAAAAACATGGCCATGATGGGAGCGTTCCGGCGTGCCGTGGCTGTTGCAGCCGCTGCGCTGGTCTCGACCGCGGCACTGGCACAAGGAACCATTCAGGCCGTGACAGGTTCGATTCTGGGAGGTGCAGAAGTGTTGCGCATCGACCTGAGTGAGCCACTAACGGCCTTGCCACATGGTTTTGCTACGCAATCGCCTGCGCGTATTGCGCTGGATTTTCCAGACACCCTGAATGCTTTGGGCAGCAGTCTGGTCAATATCAACCAGGGCAACCTGAAATCCGCCAACGTGGTGCAGGCCCAAGGTCGCTCCCGGGTAGTACTCAACCTGAAGCAGGCCACCTCCTACCGCGCCGAATTGCAGGGCAAATCTCTGTTGCTCATTCTGGAGCCTGTGGCCAACTCTGGCACTGTGGCACCTGCAGTCCAAAAAACCACCTTTGCCGAAGACCAAAACACCACCACCCTGCCCATCAAGGATGTGGATTTTCGCCGTGGTGCCGATGGCGCGGGCCGCATCATCATCAAACTACCCAACAACCAAGTAGGGGTGGATCTGCGACAGCAAGGCAAGGGGCTGAGCATTGATTTTCTGCATTCCTCCTTGCCTGAAGGTTTGCGCCGCCGCTTGGATGTGGCCGATTTTGGTACCCCAGTGCAACTGATCAGTGCCGCACAGCAAGGTGACCGTGTGCGCATGACCATCGAATCCAATGGCGAATGGGAGCACAGTGCTTACCAAAGCGACAACCAATTCGTGGTAGAAGTTCGGCAAAAAAAGGTCGATCTGAGCAAACTTTCTCCCGGCCCAGGTTATAGCAACGAGAAACTGTCACTCAATTTTCAGAATATTGATTTACGTGCCCTGCTTGGTGTCTTTGCCGACTTTACCAACATCAATATTGTGACCTCAGATACGGTCAATGGCTCCATGACCTTGCGCCTGAAAGACGTGCCTTGGGATCAGGCTCTGCAAATCATCATGGAGGCCAAAGGACTGGGCCAACGCAAAACTGGCAATGTGCTCTGGATTGCGCCCAAAGACGAAATTGATGAGCGCACGAAAAAAGATTATGAAGCGGCCTTGGCGATTCAAAAATTAGAGCCATTGCGCACACAAGCATTCCAGCTCAACTATGCCAAGGCCGATGCCATCGTCGACCAGCTCACCAAATCGGCCAGCAGTGGTGGTAGTGGCGGCAGCTCCACACGCTTTTTGTCTGAGCGCGGAAGCGCCATTTCTGAACCACGCACCAACCAGATTTTTGTCTCAGATACCCCCGGTAAACTGGAAGAAGTACGTCAACTGATCGCCAGCTTGGATGTAGCAGTGCGCCAAGTATTGATTGAGGCCCGCATCGTAGAGGCCCGTGATACTTTTGGCCGTTCATTAGGGGTGCGCTTGGGAGGCTCCGATCTGCGAGCCAACCGAGGAGGCGACGGTGGCTATAGTCTGGGTAACAACAACCGTGTGGCTTTTGGCTCTTCTTATGCCAACGCAGTGGCCAGCAGTGGTGCGGGTGGCAATGTAGATACCTCCTCTTCTTTCGTGAATCTGCCTGCCAGCCTCTCCAGCGCAGCCAGTTTCGGCAATTTCGCGCTGTCTATTTTTAACTCTGCGGCCAATCGTTATCTGAATTTGGAACTCTCAGCCATGGAGGCCGATGGCCAAGGCAAGGTCGTTTCTAGCCCACGCCTGATCACTGCCGACCAAGTCAAGGCGCTGATTGAACAGGGTACAGAATATCCCTATTCTGTGACGGCACCCAATGGTGCCACCACCATTGCGTTCAAAAAGGCCGTTTTGAAGCTGGAGGTCACGCCCCAAATTACCCCTGAGGGAAATATCATTCTGGACTTGGACGTGAACAAGGACAGCCGTGGTGAAACCACCCTGCAAGGCGTAGCGATTGATACCAAACACATCAAAACCCAAGTGTTGATTGAAAATGGCGGCACCGTTGTGATTGGTGGTATTTTTGAAATGGAAGAAACCAACCAAGAAAACAAAATCCCTTTCTTTGGTGATGTGCCAGTGGTAGGCAATCTCTTCAAAAGTAAAACCAAGGAGTCCGCCAAACGGGAAATGTTGGTATTTATCACCCCCAAGATCATCACTGAGCGTACTGCACAGCGTTAAAAATTTTTCATCGATAGGATAGAAAATGCAAAAGATATTCAGAATCCTGATGCTGATGCTGGTGACAGCATTGGCGGCTTGCGGAGGTGGAGGAGACTCGCCTGGAGGCAATCCCAACCAACCCAATTTGGTCACCACTGCAGGTGATGCGGTAGTGTTGCCAGTGGGTGCCACCAACCAGTACCAGATCAGTGGTGGTGTACCACCCTACCGTGTCACCTACCAAGACCAAGCCATTGCCACTGCGGCTGTGGACGGCACTACCTTGCGTATCAGTGGGGTAGCCGCTGGTGTCACATCGGTGTCGGTGATGGATTACAGTGGGTTCTCCACAGCCATTGCTGTACAGGTGGGCGCTGGTGCGCCACAGTCTCTGTTCAGCACAGCACCAACCCAACTCAATATCATCAATGGCACCTCGCGCACCTACCAGGTGACAGGTGGCACCACGCCCTACAGCGTCACCAGTGCCGATCTCACGGTGGCAGATGCCAGCATTTCAGGTAGCAGCCTGGTTATTACAGCGCGTGGCCCAGGACAGACCACCATCACCGTCAGTGACCGTGACCCTGTTCGTCCAGCCACCTTGACGATCGGCGTTACTGTGGGCTCATCCACCAGTTTCTTCGTCAATGCCCCAGCCACCGTACAGATCAAGATTGGCACCAGCCAAAGCTACCTGCTCAATGGCGGCACCACACCCTATTCTGTGTTCAACAGCACCCCCACAGTAGCCACGGCTTCTATTGCAGGCACCACACTGACCGTACACGCCCTGAAGGCCGGTACAGCCACGTTGGAGTTGCGTGATGCCGCAGGCAGCAGTGCCGCGATGGAAGTAGTGACCACCACCGAAGACGGCACCTCTGGCTCTGGCTCGACTACGCCTGTCAACAAAGCGCCTGTTCTGCAATCGGCAGGTTTGGTAGACGCCAGCGGCGCAAGCACCAACTCCATCAGTGCATCGGGTTACACCACCTTGGCTGTCACGCTTGCCAGCCCCACGGGTCAAGTGATCCCCAACCAGTTGATCACTGTCAGCGGCGATCCCACCCAAGTGGGCTTTCCTGAAGGTGCCTCTGGCCTGACCGACGCTTCTGGCGTGGCCCGTATCAAGATCAAGCGCGCCGCCCTCACTGCTACGGGCGCAGGCTCCCTGACCGTGACCTACAGCTACAAAGCAGGTACGTTGAGCAGCTACTATCCCAATACCAGCGTCCAACCACCCACGGCAGATACTGTGGTGTCCACTTACGTGGGTTACCAATTGGCTACCGCCAATATCACACTGGACAATTTGGATGTGGGCACTGCAAGCCTTGCAGCCTATGGCACACGCCAAGTCTCAGTACAGGTCAACCTCAATGGTGCGCCTACACCCACCCCTGTGCAAGTGAACTTCACCACCACCTGTGGTCAGATATCGCCAGCCACTGCCTCGACCAACAGCGAAGGCAAAGTCACGGTGAGCTATTCGGCCACAGATGCCACAGGCACTGCCCAAAGCACCCAAGGGTGCAGCGGCAAAACAGTGGAGATTTCGGCCAGCACCTTGGGTGCAGCAGTGACCTCCAAAACACTGAACGTGCTGGGCGCCCCGGCCACCAACATGGCCTTCGTGAGTGCCACACCCACCCGCATCTATCTGGCCAACTCTGGTGGCCCCACACAATCGCTGCTCAAGTTCAAACTGGTCAATGCACAGGGTGAACCGATTCTGGGCCGTGATGTGGTGCTGTCGCTCAAGACCGTGACCGGAACACTGGATGCCAACAAAGCAACCTTTGGCAGCGTGGGCAATATCAGTGCCATCACTACACCTACCGATTCCAATGGTGAAGTATCGGTGCCCGTGTTCTCAGGCACAGTGCCCACCAACGTATTGGTAAATGCCAAGCTGGCAGCAGATACGGCCATTCAGACTGACTCTGCGGTGCTGACCATTGCCTCGGGTCGTCCTGCCCAAGCCCGTGTGAGCCTGTCCATCGAGAAGTTTGCTATTGAAGGCTTCAATGTGGATGGGGATGAATCCACTGTCACCATGTCTTTGGCCGACCGCCAAGGCAATCCTGTGCCCGATGGCACAGCGGTGAACTTCGTCACCGAAGGTGGCGTGATGATTCCTCCTGTCTGCACCACTGGCACCAATGGCCAAGGCAACTCACAATGCATGGTGAAGATTCGCAGCCAAAACCCACGCCCACAAACGGCCACGCCTCGTGCAGGCCGCGTGAGCATCTTGGCCTATGCTGCTGGTGAAGAAGACTTCAATGATCGCAATTTCAACAACGTTCATGACGCTGGTGAAACCTTTACCGACTTGGGTACTGCCTTCCGTGACGACAACGAAAACAATGTTTTCGACAACAGTGCGGAGTTCTCTGTGCCACGCACTGGTGCCTCTCCAACAAGTGGTGATGGCGTCTGGGGTGCGGCTGATGTTCGTGGTGAACACATCATCATCTTCGCCACCAGTGGTGCAGTGATCAGTACCACCAGCGTCACCACAGGTGGGGTGGCTTTTGTGGTGGCAGACGGCAATGGCAACAGTATGCCTACTGGCAGCCAAATCACTGTCACGGCAGTAGACAACACCGAAAATGACATGGGATGTGCAGTGGCCGCAGGTGCTACTGCAGTGATTCCCAACACCCTGGACTCATTCCCGTGGGCTGCATCGTTGAGCAAATGTGCAACGGGTGACATGGTGGTCATTGAAGTCAAGACTCCAAAGACCAACACGGTCACGGGTCTGAACGTGCCCCTGCGCTGATGCCCACTGCCCCACTCGCAGAGGCAGCCCCTACCCATCTTCTGGTGTTGGTGGGGCTGCCGGGTTCCGGCAAATCCACCGTTGGGCGGCAACTGGCCCGGCGGTTAGGTGTCGCTTTCATCGATTCTGATCAGGTGATAGAGCAGCGCATTGGCTGCTCTATCCGGGCTTTCTTCGACCGTGAGGGCGAAGAGAACTTCCGAGACCTAGAAGAATCGGTGATGGATGAGCTGACAGCCGCCCCTGAGGCGGCTGTGCTTTCTACGGGGGGAGGTGCCGTGTTGCGGCCCGCCAACCGGCAGTGTCTGCATGAGCGTGGCACCGTGGTTTATTTGCGATCTTCCCCAGAAGAAGTGTTTCGCCGCATTCGCCACGACAAAACCCGGCCCCTGCTGCAAGTAGCCAACCCGCTGGAACAATTGCGCAAGCTCTATGCCCAGCGCGACCCGCTCTACCGTGAGACGGCCCACTATGTGGTTGAGACAGGTCGCCCTTCGGTGGCTACCTTGGTCAACATGATCACCATGCAGCTGGAGCTGTCTGGTCGTGTGGTGCCAGAAGCACCTGCACTCCAAGACGCCAGCTTTATGTCTGAGACCGATTGAATCGGCATCGGCCCTGGGGGAAGAACTGTAGGCCACTCTGGCCTACACTTGCTGACCATGCAAGCCGTCTCTTCCTCCCCTTCCTTTTCTTTGCCCAACGCCCAGACTGCTACACAGCAGGTGTCTATTGCGTTGGATGATCGCAGCTACTCCATTGCCATTGGTACTGGGCTCTTGGATGAGCCAGCACTCTATGCATCTCTGCCTGCGGCCACCTGTGCTCTGATCGTGAGCAACACGACAGTGGCCCCTCTGTATGCCAAACGGCTACAGACCATTTTGCAACAGCGTTATGCCAGCGTGCATGTAGTGGCCCTGCCCGATGGTGAGGAATACAAAACCTGGGAAACGCTCAATCTGATTTTTGATGCCCTGCTCGGCCACAGCTGCGACCGCAAGACGGTGCTGTTTGCTTTGGGGGGTGGCGTGGTTGGTGACATGACAGGGTTTGCCGCAGCCAGCTATATGCGTGGTGTGCCCTTCGTGCAAGTGCCCACCACCCTACTAGCACAGGTGGATTCTTCGGTCGGTGGCAAAACGGCCATCAACCATCCATTGGGCAAGAACATGATTGGCGCTTTTTACCAGCCCCGACTGGTACTGTGCGATTTGACCACCCTCAACACCCTGCCTACCCGCGAACTCAGTGCCGGTTTGGCCGAAGTCATCAAGTACGGGCCGATTGCCGATATGGCCTTCATGGATTGGCTTGAAGCCCATATGGATGCCCTGCTGGCCCGGGATGTAGAGGCGCTGGCCCATGCTGTGCGCCGCAGTTGCGAAATCAAGGCTTGGGTGGTTGGGCAAGATGAGCGCGAATCCGGTTTGCGTGCCATTCTCAACTTTGGTCATACCTTCGGCCATGCCATCGAGGCAGGCATGGGCTATGGGGTCTGGCTGCATGGAGAGGCGGTGGGGGCAGGCATGGTGATGGCGGCGGAGTTGTCTTGCCGTCTTGGCTTGGTAGATGCGTCATTTGTGGCGCGTTTGACCACCTTGGTACAACGTGCAGGCCTGCCGGTACGTGGGCCCATATTGGATGCCACTGACAACGCAGGCCGCTACCTGGAGCTGATGCGTGTGGACAAGAAAGCCGAAGGCGGCGAGATCCGTTTTGTGCTGATCGAAGTGCCAGGCCAAGCCGTCATGCGTGCTGCACCTGATGCGCTGGTGCGTGAAGTGATTGACACCTGCTGCGTTTAAAGCATTGAAGGCGCCCCATAGCAACCCTTATAGAACATCAATGCCCAATGAGTTTTCTGAGCCAATTGAAATCACAAGCCAGCGTGGTGCAAAGCCAGCGGGAACAACAAATTCAAAGCGTGGAGGACAACACCCACGTCACTGAACTGGCCTGCAAAGAAGCTTGGCGCTATCTACAAGAGTTGGCACCGCAGCTGAATGTGTTGATGCCCGATGGCCCTGCGCTGTCGCTGGATGGCAAGACCACTTGGCCCGCCTTACAACTGGTCAATTTCCGGGCAGATGCCCGCAAAAAAACCCTGCGCAATCGCGAAGTGTTTGACTATATTGCCATCGGCTGGAAGATACAGCCTAAACCGGGCAGCCACCCTAGCGGCGCTGTGACTGTGAATTTTCCACCAGACTTGCAGCGGGTCGAGGCCAATTTGCAAACGGCCAGCGTACCGCACGAACGCCAAGATATACGCCACCCAGAAAAAAACACCTTGCAGGCCTACCGCTTTGACTACCAAGTGGAAGCGCGTGGCTATGTGACCATCACCCCCAACCATGATCAGGGGATGCTGGCTTTTCGCTTAGTGACGGTGTCAGGCTTTGGTGTCAAAGATGCACTGTGGCCTGCTGCTAAGGTGACAGTGGATCTGATGGATGAGCTGGCCAAATTGCTGGTGCAGCAGCCCAGCCGGTTCCTGTGACAATCGCATTTTTAGCTTCTTCATATTGCGCTGCCCATGTCTTCTGCTGCTGTTTCTTCTGCTGATCTTGCTGCCCGTGATGCCATAGTGGTGCAAGACATGGTGCGCTGGCTAGAGCGTGCTGTGATTGATCTTAATTTGTGCCCTTTTGCCAAGGGGGTACACGTTAAAGGACAAATCCACTATGCCGTCAGCCATGCCACCGACGGACGTGGTGTGTTGCAAGATTTGCAACGTGAATTGGAAGCCTTGGCTGAAGCCTCGCCCGAAAAGCGCGACACCACGCTGCTGATAGTGCCTGGGTGCATGGAAGATTTTTTGGACTTCAATGATTTTCTGGAATTGGCCGATGAGATGCTGGACATGCTGGATTTGGGCGGCATTTTGCAAATTGCCAGCTTTCATCCACAGTTTCAATTCGAAGGCACCACCCCAGACGACATCACCAATGCCACCAATCGCGCCCCCTATCCAACGTTGCATTTGATCCGTGAAGAAAGCTTGGATGCAGCAGTAGAAGCGTTTCCAGAAGCAGAAATGATTTATGAGCGCAATATGGAAGTGCTGCGTCAGTTGGGAGCAGAAGGCTGGAAAGCTTTGGATGTGGGCGCACGTTGCCCCATGCACGATGCCACAGAGGCGCCCCACACTGCGGCCAAGGATCGCGCATGAGCCAACAAAAATCCCATCGCCAGCGCACCACGCCCGTATCCGCTGCCTCATTGGCTGAAGCAGCCGTGCAGCAAGAGTTGCGCCCCGGCCAGTCGATAGAGTTGCTCAAGGAGCTGCATATCCTGACGCGTGATGGGAAGCTGAACCAAGACTCACGGCGCAAGCTCAAGCAGGTATACCACCTGTTTCAATTCATTGAACCCCTGTTGCAAGAGTTTTCTCAGGGAGAACACGCTCCTACACTGGCCGATCATGGGGCAGGCAAGTCCTATTTGGGCTTTATCCTGTATGACCTGTATTTCAAGGCATTGGGGCGCGGCCAGATTTATGGGATTGAGTGGCGGGCTGATTTGGTGGAAAAATCTCGCCTGTTGGCACAGCGGCTAGGGTTTGAACGCATGTCATTCCTGAATTTGTCGGTAGCTGACAGTGCCGATGCGGCAGAACTGCCAGAACGCATTGACATGGTCACGGCACTGCATGCCTGTGATACTGCCACAGATGACGCCATCGCCTTTGGCCTGCAAAAGAGAGCGCGTGCCATGGTGCTGGTGCCTTGTTGCCAGGCCGAAGTGGCCGCCTGCCTGCGCCAAGGCAAAGCATTGCAGTTGGCCCGTACCCCTCTGGCAGAGTTGTGGCGTCACCCACTGCACACCCGCGAGCTGGGTAGCCAAATCACCAATGTGCTGCGCTGCCTACACCTAGAAGCCAGTGGCTACCAAGTCACCGTGACAGAACTGGTAGGCTGGGAGCACAGCATGAAGAACGAACTGATCATTGCCCGCTATACCGGACAAAAAAAACGCAGTGCAGCAGAGCGGCTAGGAGCCATTTTGCGAGAGTTCGGACTGGAGCAAATGCTGGGGGCACGCTTTGGAGTAGCTGCTGCGACACCCGCCACAACGTAACCCCGCCCAACTGGCTGATGGGAGCAGCCCAAGCTCCCCTCCAGACAAGAGGGCCAGATACTGTTTCTGTTTGGAGCTATTGATGGCCCGTTTGCCGCGCTTGACTCTGCCCGACCACGCACACCATATCATCCAGCGGGGCAATAACCGCCAGCCCATTTTTATCGATACCCAGGATTTCGAGCGCATGTTGGCCTTGCTGGCGGAGAATGTGCGGCAGTTTGCTGTAACGCTCCACGCCTATGTGCTGATGGATAACCATTTCCATCTGCTGGCGACACCAGCCACTGTAGATGCCCTACCCAAAATGATGCAGGCGGTGGGCAGAAGCTATGTGCGCTACTTCAACAACCGACACGGTCGCAGCGGCACGCTCTGGGAAGGCCGTTACCGTGCCACGCTGATAGAGCCGGAACGTTATTTGCTTGCCTGTATGGCGTATATCGACCTGAACCCTGTACGGGCGGGGTTGGTAGCACAAGCAGCGGCTTGGCCGTGGTCTAGTCATGCCCATTACACAGGTATGCGGCAGGATCGTATGGTCACGGCACACCCTTTGTACTGGATGTTGGGCAACACCCCGTTTGCCCGAGAGGCTGCCTACAACGCATTGGTGCAAACAGGTGTGCATACGGATGTGCAAGCGGCCCTGACCGATGCAACCCTGAATGGCTGGGCGTTGGGAGGAGAGAAATTTGTGGCGGAATTACAAAAGAAGGCGCAGCGCCGCGTGACCAAAGCCAAACCTGGCAGGCCACGCCTCACGCACAGGCAGTCTGTACAAGACACCATAAGAATCACCCGTTGACCCTGAGGAATCAGGATTTCTTGCTATGCTATTTGATTTGTCCCCAAATAAATAAAGAACTTTAATTTTTGAAATTAATTCGTATCTGACCCTAATTAAATTACTTGCATGGTTTTGCTGCATTGCACTACCCTACACATCCCTGCGAAAACAATGAGGAATGCGCCCATGACCACGGCTGCCGAAATCCAGCATCTGCAACAACACGGTTTGTATTCATCGGCCCAAGAGCACGATGCTTGCGGACTGGGCTTTGTCGCCCACATCAAAGGCGTGAAGCGGCACGACATCGTGACCCAAGCCCTGAAGATTCTGGAAAATATCGACCACCGAGGTGCTGTAGGTGCAGACCCGCTGATGGGCGATGGCGCAGGTATCCTGATCCAAATCCCTGACCAGCTCTACCGCGAAGAAATGGCCAAGCAAGGTGTCAATCTGCCCCCCGCTGGCGAATATGGCGTGGGCATGATCTTCCTGCCCAAAGAGCACGCCAGCCGTTTGGCCTGCGAGCAAGAGATGGAGCGTGCCATCAAGGCCGAAGGCCAAGTGCTGCTGGGCTGGCGCGATGTGCCCGTCAATCTGGACATGCCCATGTCCCCCACCGTGCGCGAAAAAGAGCCCCTGCTGCGCCAAGTCTTTATTGGTCGGGGCAATGACGTCATCGTGCAAGACGCTTTGGAGCGCAAGCTGTACGTTATCCGCAAAACGGCCAGCGCCGCCATTCAGGCACTGCAATTGCAACACAGCAAGGAATACTACGTTCCTAGCATGAGCAGCCGCACTGTGGTCTACAAAGGCCTGCTGCTGGCCGACCAAGTGGGCGTGTATTACAAAGACTTGGCTGACGAGCGTTGCGTCTCGGCCATTGGTCTGGTGCACCAACGCTTCTCTACCAACACCTTCCCCGAGTGGCCGCTGGCCCACCCCTACCGTTATGTCGCCCACAACGGTGAAATCAACACCGTGCGTGGCAACTACAACTGGATGCTGGCCCGTGAAGGCGTGATGGCCTCGCCCGTGCTGGCCGAAGACCTGAAAAAGCTCTATCCCATCAGCTTTGCCGGTCAGTCCGACACCGCCACCTTTGACAACTGCCTCGAACTGCTGACGATGGCGGGCTACCCCATCAGCCAAGCGGTGATGATGATGATTCCCGAGCCTTGGGAACAGCACGAGTCGATGGACGAGCGCCGCCGCGCCTTCTATGAATACCACGCCGCCATGATGGAGCCTTGGGATGGCCCTGCCTCCATCGTCTTTACCGATGGCCGCCAAATTGGTGCCACGCTAGACCGCAATGGCCTGCGCCCTTCGCGCTTCTGCATCACCGATGACGATTTGGTCATTCTGGGTTCTGAGGCCGGTGTGCTACCCGTGCCCGATGGCAAAATCGTGCGCAAGTGGCGCCTCCAACCGGGCAAAATGCTGCTGATTGATCTGGAGCAAGGCCGCCTGATTGAAGACGACGAGCTCAAAGCCAACATCGTCAACACCAAGCCCTACAAGCAATGGATTGAAAACCTGCGCATCAAACTCGATGCCTTGCAGGCTCCCGCAGACGTGCAGCTTGCCGCCTCTGACTTGGCACTGTTAGAGCGCCAACAAGCCTTCGGCTTTACCCAAGAAGACATCAAATTCTTGCTGGCCCCCATGGCACAAAACGGCGAAGAAGCCACAGGCTCTATGGGCAACGATAGCCCGCTGGCCGTGCTGTCGGACAAAAACAAGCCGCTGTACAACTACTTCCGCCAGATGTTTGCGCAAGTGACCAACCCGCCAATCGACCCGATTCGCGAGGCCATCGTCATGTCGCTCAACAGCTTTATCGGCCCCAAGCCTAACCTGCTGGACATCAACCAAGTCAACCCCCCCATGCGCTTGGAAGTGAGCCAACCGGTGCTGGACTTTGCGGGCATGGCCAAGCTGCGCGACATTGAAAAATACACGCACGGCAAGTTCAAGAGCGCCACCATTGACATCACCTACCCACTGGCTTGGGGCAAGCAAGGCGTAGAAGCCAAGCTGGCCTCGCTGTGCGCGCAAGCCGTAGACGAAATCAAGGGTGGGGCCAACATCCTCATCATCAGTGACCGCAACCTGTCGGCCACCCAAGTGGCTATCCCAGCACTGTTGGCACTGTCTGCCATCCACCAGCATCTGGTGCATGAAGGCCTGCGCACCAGCACAGGTCTGGTCGTAGAAACCGGCACCGCCCGTGAAGTCCACCACTTTGCCGTGCTGGCGGGCTATGGGGCCGAAGCCGTCCATCCCTATCTGGCGATGGAAACCCTGGCCGAAATGCACAAAGAACTGGGTGGTGATCTGTCGGCAGACAAGGCCATCTACAACTACGTCAAAGCGATTGGCAAGGGCCTGTCCAAGATCATGTCCAAAATGGGCGTGAGCACCTACATGTCTTATTGTGGTGCGCAATTGTTTGAGGCCGTGGGCGTCAACAGCGACACCGTAGACAAATACTTCACCGGCACAGCCAGCCGTGTTGAAGGTATCGGTGTGTTTGAAATTGCGGAAGAAGCTATCCGCACCCACCGTGCGGCCTTTGGTGACGACCCCGTGCTGGCTAACATGCTGGATGCGGGTGGCGAGTACGCTTGGCGTGCCCGTGGCGAAGAACACATGTGGACGCCCGATGCGATTGCCAAATTGCAACACTCCACCCGTTCGGGCAACTTCAGTACCTACAAAGAATACGCACAAATCATCAACGACCAAACCAAGCGCCACATGACGCTGCGCGGTCTGTTTGAGTTCAAGTGCGATCCTGCCAAGGCCATCCCGGTCGAGGAAGTAGAACCCGCCACAGAAATCGTCAAGCGTTTCGCCACAGGGGCGATGTCGTTGGGTTCGATTTCTACCGAAGCCCATGCCACCTTGGCGGTGGCCATGAACCGCATTGGTGCCAAGAGCAACACCGGCGAAGGTGGCGAAGACCCCAAGCGTTATCGCAACGAGCTCAAAGGCATCCCGATTCAGCAGGGTGAAACCTTGGCCTCCATCATTGGTGCCGACAAGGTAGAGTCCGATATCGAACTCCAAGCCGGTGACAGCCTGCGCTCGCGCATCAAGCAGGTGGCTTCTGGGCGCTTTGGTGTCACAGCAGAGTACCTGTCCTCGTCCGACCAAGTGCAAATCAAGATGGCCCAAGGAGCCAAGCCCGGCGAAGGCGGCCAATTGCCCGGTGGCAAGGTGTCTGACTACATCGGCTTCCTGCGCCACTCGGTGCCCGGCGTTGGTTTGATCTCGCCACCACCACACCACGACATCTACTCGATTGAAGATTTGGCCCAGCTCATCCACGACTTGAAAAACGTGGCTCCGCACGCTGACATCTCGGTCAAGTTGGTATCTGAAGTGGGCGTAGGCACAGTGGCTGCGGGTGTCGCCAAGTGCAAGAGCGACCATGTGGTCATTGCCGGCCACGATGGTGGCACCGGTGCATCGCCTTGGTCGTCTATCAAGCACGCCGGTGGCCCGTGGGAAATTGGTCTGGCTGAAACCCAACAAACCTTGGTGCTCAACCGCCTGCGTAGCCGCATCCGCGTGCAAGCCGACGGCCAAATGAAGACAGGCCGTGATGTGGTGATTGGTGCTCTGTTGGGTGCCGATGAATTTGGCTTTGCCACCGCACCGCTGGTGGTGGAAGGCTGCATCATGATGCGCAAATGCCACCTCAACACCTGTCCGGTGGGCGTGGCCACGCAAGACCCCGTGCTGCGCAAAAAGTTTACCGGCAAGCCCGAGCACGTCGTCAACTACTTCTTCTTCATTGCAGAAGAAGTGCGCCAACTCATGGCACAACTGGGTATCCGCAAGTTTGACGACCTGATTGGCCGTGTCGATCTGCTAGACACCCGCAAAGGTATTGAGCACTGGAAAGCCCAAGGTTTGGACTTTTCGCGCCTGTTTGCCGAGCCTTCGGTGCCCGCTGATGTGCCGCGCTACCACACCACCAAGCAAGACCATTTGCTCGAAAAAGCACTGGACGTCAAGCTGATTGAACGCTGCAAGCCTGCCATCGAGCATGGCGAGCCGGTTCGTATCATGGAAGTGGCACGCAACGTCAATCGCTCTGTGGGCGCCATGCTCTCGGGTGCCGTGACCAAGGCCCACCCCGAAGGTCTGCCCGATGACACCATCCGCATTCACTTTGAAGGCACAGGCGGCCAATCGTTTGGCGCTTTCCTGTGCCAAGGCATCACGCTGAATCTGACCGGCGAAGCCAACGACTACACCGGCAAGGGCTTGTCGGGTGGCCGTGTGGTGGTACGCCCCAGCCACGAATTCCGTGGCGAATCGGTGCGCAACACCATCGTCGGCAATACGGTAATGTTTGGTGCCACTACTGGCGAAGCTTTCTTCAGCGGCGTAGCTGGCGAGCGTTTTGCCGTGCGTCTGTCGGGTGCCTCGGCTGTAGTCGAGGGCGTGGGCGACCACGGCTGTGAATACATGACCGGCGGCACCGTGGTGGTGCTGGGCAAGACAGGCCGCAACTTTGCTGCCGGTATGAGCGGTGGCGTGGCCTATGTGTACGACGAAGACGGCCAATTTGCCCAACGCTGCAACAAGGCATCGGTCAAACTGGACAAAGTGCTGCCCCACGAGGAGTTTGTTGCCAGCGTCAGCCCTGGCATCTGGCATAAAGGCCAAAGCGACGACCAACTGCTGCGCAGCCTGGTAGAAGCCCACAGCCGCTGGACTGGCTCGCAACGCGCCCGCGATCTGCTCGATAACTGGGCGGCTGCCCGCGCCAAGTTTGTCAAAGTGTTCCCGACCGAGTACCAACGTGCTCTGGCCGAGATCTATGAACGTACCGCCAAGGAAACGCCAGCCGCCAGCGCGCCAGCAGCTCCCGCCGCCGCAGTGGTTGCCAAATAAGCGCCCTGCCTTTCACACGAACACAGATTTCAAGGACAGAACATCATGGGAAAGACCACCGGCTTTTTGGAATACGACCGCATCGAAGAAGGCTACCTGCCGGTACCAGAACGGCTGAAGAACTATAAGGAGTTCGTCATTGGCCTGGCCCCCGAGCAGGCCAAAGTGCAAGGTGCCCGTTGCATGGATTGCGGCACCCCGTTTTGCAACAACGGCTGCCCAGTCAACAACATCATTCCAGACTTCAATGATCTGGTGTACCAAGGCGACTGGAAAAACGCGATTGACGTGCTGCACAGCACCAACAACTTCCCTGAGTTCACGGGCCGCATCTGCCCTGCACCCTGTGAAGCCGCCTGCGTTGTCAACATCAATGGTGCTGCTATCGGCATCAAGAGCATTGAACACGCCATCATCGACAAAGCCTGGGAAAACGGTTGGGTGCAGCCGCAACCAGCCGCGCAAAAAACCGGCAAAAAGGTGGCGGTGGTGGGGGCAGGCCCAGCGGGCATGGCTGCCGCACAGCAACTGGCCCGCGTGGGCCACGATGTCACCTTGTTCGAAAAGAACGACCGCATCGGTGGACTGTTGCGCTATGGCATCCCCGACTTCAAGCTGGAAAAGTCGCACATTGACCGCCGTGCCAAGCAATTGGAAGCCGAAGGCGTGACCATCCGCACCAGTGTGCTGGTGGCCGACCCCAAAGAAGGCTTGGGCAAAGGCAGCAAAGTCACCAACTGGGCCAAAGAAACCATCAGCCCAGAACAACTGCAAGCCGAGTTTGATGCGGTGCTGCTGACGGGGGGCGCTGAACAATCGCGCGATTTGCCCGTGCCGGGCCGCGATTTGGACGGCATTCATTTTGCGATGGAGTTTTTGCCCCAGCAAAACAAAGTCAATGCCGGTGACAAGCTCAAAGGCCAACTGCGCGCCGATGGCAAGCATGTGATTGTGATTGGCGGTGGCGACACCGGCAGCGATTGCGTGGGCACTAGCAACCGCCACGGTGCAGCCAGTGTGACCCAGTTTGAAGTCATGCCCATGCCGCCCGAGCAAGAAAATAAGCCACTGGTCTGGCCCTACTGGCCGCTCAAGCTGCGTACCAGCTCCAGCCACGACGAAGGCTGCGTGCGCGAGTTTGCCATTTCTACCAAAGAGTTTTTGGGCGAAAAGGGCAAGGTCAAAGGCTTGACCACTGTGCAAGTTGAGATGAAAGATGGCAAGCTGGTTGAAATTGCCGGTACCGAGAAGCACTACCAAGCCGACTTGGTGTTGCTGGCAATGGGCTTTGTCAATCCCGTGGCGGCCGTGCTCGATGCCTTTGGCATTGACAAAGATGCCCGGGGCAATGCCCGCGCCAGCACCGAAGACAACGGCGGCTATGCCACCAATGTGTCCAGGGTGTTTGCCGCTGGCGACATCCGCCGGGGTCAATCCTTGGTGGTCTGGGCGATTCGTGAGGGCCGCCAAGCGGCGCGTGCAGTTGATAGCTTCTTGATGGGCCAATCAAGCCTGCCGCGTTAAGTAGCCCCCCTCTGCGGTAGCCGTCAGTGCTTGCCCAAGCAAGTGCTGGCGGCCTTTTTTTAGGCTGTGCCTTTTTGGCGCAGCCTACTGCTGATGACAACGGATAAAAGCAACGGCACCACTAGGGGCGTGGATCTAGCACGATTTTGGCCGAGCCGGTGGCGTTTTTCTTGTCGATGTAGCCAATAGCACCCGGTGTGGCCTGCACCGCTTTGCTGACATCATCTGCAGTAGCCAGCTCTTTTGGCGGAAAACCCATGCCCGTAAAGGCTTGACGTGCCCAATAAGAACGCATCTGGCCTGGACTACGCCCAGTGATTTTGCTATAAAAATCAGTGCGCAGCGGCGATCCTTCTTTGATATCGATAGGCTGTATGGGCTTGCCATCCGGCCAGGTTTGAATTTGCTTGAGGAATATCTGCGTCACTTGACTGGCATCTACTTTGTCAACTGCCACTGTGGGGTTGGCAATCACAACCAGTGAATTTTGGGCCAAGGCACCGGTAGCTATAAAGCATCCTAATAATGCGATGTAAAAGTTTTTCATTGCCCTGTCCTTAAAAAACAAAATCAAGCACGACAGAGACCAAATTCACCTTGTTTTTAATGGGCAGCGTATTGGTAGCAAAACCGGCAGAACGGTAAGGACTGGGGGTTTTAATTCGATCGTATTGCAGTTTCAGAGCCATATTCTTTTGTATATCCCAGCGGGCACCCACACTGGCCGATTGCATAGAAAAATCGGCAAACTGGGCCGCCTCAGACAGCAGCCCTTGCAACTGCGCCAAACCAGCATCCAGTTGTGGATGTAGCCCCGTTGGATTTAAGGCATTGGTATTAAAAATAGGATCAGAACGGCGTTGGCGTGCAAACTCAATATACGGTGTGACATTGCCAATGCTGTGTCCCACGGTGATAGAGTAGCTGTTGTACTTGCCAATCATGGCCGATTGAGAATCAAAGCCTACCCAGCCGCCCATCACAGACCAATTGTTAAAGTTGGCATTAAAACCAATACTGGTATAAATCGGTTGGTTGTCAAATGGGCTGGTGTAGCTGGCAATTTCGCTGGCTTTGCTTGCCAGTTGGGCCCGCAGTGGTGCAGGCAACGCTGGTGTTGTTGCTAACAAGGCCAGACCGCCAGCAGCTTGCGACAAATTGGCATTGAGCTGATCCACCTGTTGGGAGGATCGCACTGCATATTTACCTACCCACGTTCTGGAAGCACGCAAAGACAGGTTAGACAACATGTAGGTCAGAGAAATGCCACTGATATCATGGAGCTGGGTTTTACCTTTGATCAAAGGCCAATTCTGTTTGGCACTGCCTTCGCCCGCATATACATCTAGCAGCCACCCTGCATTGCCGGTGGTATGGTGCCATTGCACATCTATGCCATCGATGGCAGGTACATTGTTGCTGATCCAATACACAGGCAAGGGCTTGCGTGCTGTGAGGTTGGCATAACCGATTTCAGTGACATCGGCATCAAAAAACAATGCGCTACGAAAACGCCCCACACGCACCGACAAATCTTGGCCAAATTGTTGGCGCACATAACCCATGCGTATCTCGGGCTTCATGCCCTCTCCGGCACGGCCTGCCGCTTGCAGCACAAAAGAAGTGGCATCGCCCACTTGCCAGTTCAGCTGGGCACCCAAAACACTGTCAAGGTTTTCAGACAATCCACTGTTGGCAGGATATGCCTGCCCAAAAGAAGAAATAACCCCCACACTGTGGTTATTGTGGTGGGTGAGTCCCAGTGTGCCAAACCCTGAGAACTCCAGCTTTCGCTCTGTGGTGGACACATCTGCGGCAATACTGCCTTCTTCGGCGTGGGCCGACGCACAGGCCAATAATGCACACAGGAACCAACCCAAAGGATGGCCTACCTTGCGGGGATCTGAAAAGTAATTTTTCATCAAGATGCGCGTGGAACCCCAGCATGTATGCCGGAGAGGTAGAGCGCCGGATGCCAGACATCCGAGGCTGTGGGCCTTGCCTGTTCACGACTAGTATGGTTGGCCCGGTTGAGAAAATAGCCATCACCACTGCCATGTTGCATAACGCGGCAATGCTGGTGGCTAATGCCTTGCACCGCCACAGATTGTCCATCATGCTTGGCCCCAAAGGCACCACAGCACACACCATGTGTGGCCTGTGTTGCCACTTTGCCATGCCAAGCCCTGTCTTTCAGGCACAGATAATGCAAGGCAGGGAAGAGCCGTCAACTTCACGACAGGCCATAGTGTGATACTGGAACCGAGGTGATTTTGCTTGCCATTGTCCTGTCATTCAACTGACATCCAATGGCACCTCATGGCAGTGTCTCAAGTCAAAAAAAGGATGTTCCGATGAAAACCATGTTCAAGCATATGGCAGTTGGTATGACTGCACTCACTCTGGCCTTTGGTGCAGTGGCCTCTGAAAAAGGTACGGCCGAAGAGGCCATGGCAATGGTCAAAAAGGGAGTGGCCCTGATCAAGTCGGGCGGACAAGAAAAGGCTTTTGCCGAATTCAACAACCCCAAAGGCACCTTCGTACAAAAAGACCTGTATGTCATGTGCTACGACATGTCGGGCAACAACAAGTGCCACGGCTCCAACCCTAAGCTCATTGGCAAAAACCTGCTTGAAATCAAGGATGCAGACGGCAAGTTCATCGTCAAGGGCTTTATTGAAACTGCACAAAAAAGTGGCAAAGGCTGGGTAGACTACAAATGGCCCAATGCCCTGACCAAGGTGGTAGAGCCCAAATCCACCTATGTCGAGAAAATTGACGATGTGCTGATCGGGGTCGGCATCTACAAGTAAGTTGCCTCTCTCTCCTCCATGCCAGCACAGCATTGTGGTGGCATGGGTCAGCGTTATCGCTCCTTAGCCCAAACCCGCTGTGGTTGGATAGCGCCCCAACAGGGCGTGGATGAAAATATGAAGATCAATGACCTGCGTATTGGCACGCGCCTAAAAATCGGCTTTGGCATCATCCTCGCCCTGTTGATTGCCGTGGTGGCACTGGTCAATATCAGCAATGCCCGCAACCAAGCACAGTTGTTTCAAGGCTTAGAGCTGGCCAGTGCCAAGCTCAAATGGACGACCGCCATGAAGGCGGCGCAACTCGAAGGGGTCGTATCCATCCGCAGCATTGGCCTACACACCGAAGTGGTAGAAATGAACAAGGAGGAGGCGCGGCTCAAAGAACAATGGAAGCTGTTTGCCCAAGCCCGCGAGCAACTGATGGCCTTGGGGGCCAATGAAGAAGAAAAAGCCATCTTTGGCCGTATCACACAACTGGAAAAAGGCTTAGAGGCACCTACGGCGCAGGCAATTGGCCAAGCCTTGGCTTTTGATACCGAAGGCGTCGCCCGCATTATTGCCAAGCAAATCGACCCCATTTATCGCCAAGTGCTGGTAGAAATCAACCAACTGGTGCAATTGCAACAAACCGCCGAGCAGCAAATGCGCGCACAGGCAGAGGCCGCCAGTCGCCATTTGGGCCAGTTTCTGTATGCCGTCGCAGTGGTAGCCGTGCTTGTGGGCAGCGCACTGGCTTGGGGCACCACCCGCAGCATCACCCGCCCGCTGCACAAGGCAGTGGAGGTGGCACGGCATGTGTCTAGCGGTGACTTGACGATGGATATCGTTGTCGAGTCCAGCGATGAAACGGGCGAGCTGATGCAAGCCCTCAAAGACATGAATACCAGTTTGCTCCATACCGTGCAGCAAGTACGCACCAGTACCGACACCATCGCGACTGCCTCTAGCCAAATTGCCGCAGGCAATACTGAACTGTCGGTGCGCACCGAGCAGCAAGCAACCTCTTTGGAAGAAACAGCAACCTCGATGGAGACGCTCACAGGCACGGTCAAGCAAAATGCCGACAATGCCCGTCAGGCCAACCAGCTCGCACAATCCGCATCACAGGTAGCCACCCAAGGTGGAGAAGTGGTGGCACAGGTGGTCGATACCATGCGCTCCATCAACACCTCATCGAAAAAGATTGTGGACATCATCAGTGTGATTGATGGCATCGCATTCCAAACCAACATTCTGGCGCTCAATGCCGCCGTTGAGGCCGCCCGTGCTGGCGAACAAGGCCGAGGGTTTGCCGTGGTGGCATCTGAAGTGCGCAACTTGGCGGGGCGCAGTGCCGAGGCGGCCAAAGAGATCAAAACATTGATCAGCGATTCGGTCGATAAAGTCGAAACTGGCAGCCATCTGGTAGAGCAGGCGGGTCACACCATGGAGCAAATTGTGGCCAGTATCAGCCGTGTCACTGACATCATGGGCGAAATCACGGCGGCCAGCGCCGAACAAAGCGCAGGGATCGAACAGGTACATCTGGCGATTGAGCAGATGGAAGTCGCCACACAACAAAATGCAGCGATGGTAGAGCAGGCAGCCACTGCTGCCGATGCCCTGCACGGTCAGGCCGACAGCCTCACCCAAGTGGTCAGCGTTTTTCATCTGCACCAAGGCAAGGCACGGCTGTCAGCGCCTGTTTGAGCAGATGCCCTGCTCTGTGGCACGCATTCAACCGCGCTCAATGCGGTGCAGCCGGGCATCACCAGCCTGAAAGGCCCGCTGTAAAGTGCCAAACAATTGCTCTGCCTTATGCCGGTTGTCGCTGGAATAATTGCAAACATACACATCCAACGTCACATAGGCGGCCTCGGGCCAAGTGTGAATGCACAAATGGGACTCGGCCAGCACCACCACGCCAGTGACCCCCCCTTGCTCACCAAAATGGTGAAACAAGCACCCCACCGCTGTCAACCCTGCTGCTTCTACACTGGCTTGGCAAAATGCCTGCAAACCGGCCGCATCGTGCATCAGATGCTGGTCGCCTTGGCAACCATATAAATCGGCCGTCAGGTGCAGGCCACTGGCCTGACCGCCGACAGAGGATGCTGGAGACAAAGCTGGATGCGGGGCATGAACCATGAAAAAACCTCTTTCACCACCTGACAGAGGAACGGGCAAAGAATCTGATCATAGCCACCCCTCCAAGGCCAATAAACCTAATGCACCATAGGGCCAGTCCTTAACCCATATCATTGCAGGTTGCGTTTCGCCTTTTCATGCTCTCATCCCTTCCCCCCTCTTCTGCCGCTTTTGTCGAGCTGCGCGATGTCCATTTCAATTATGGCGATCGCCCCATTCTGCGCGGCTTGTCTTTGGCAGTGCCGCGCGGCAAAGTCACAACCATCATGGGTGCTTCGGGCGGTGGTAAAACCACTGTGCTACGCCTGATTGGCGGCCAACAAAAAGCCCAGCAAGGACAGGTGCTGTTTGATGGCCAAGAGGTAGGCCGCATGGACACCAATGCACTGTATGCAGCCCGTCGGCGCATGGGCATGTTGTTCCAGTTTGGTGCGTTGTTTACCGATATGACGGTGTTTGACAACGTGGCTTTTCCGTTGCGTGAGCACACCAACCTTCCGGCTGCCCTGATCCGTGACATTGTGCTCATGAAGCTACATGCAGTGGGCTTGCGTGGCGCACGCGACCTGATGCCAGCCCAAATCTCTGGGGGCATGGCCCGACGGGTGGCCTTGGCTCGCTCGATTGCCCTCGACCCAGAGCTGGTGATGTACGACGAACCCTTCGCCGGGTTAGACCCCATTTCTTTAGGGACGGCAGCACAGCTGATCCGCCAACTCAATGATGCCATGGGGTTAACCACCATCATCGTCTCGCACGATGTAGAAATCACCTTTCAGATTGCCGACCATGTGGTGATTCTTGGCCCTGGTACCGTTGCGGCCCAAGGCACCCCCAACGACGTACGCCACAGCACTGACCCACTGGTACACCAGTTTGTTCACGCCCTGCCCACTGGGCCCGTGCCATTCCACTACCCTGGCCCCCATGTGGCGCAGGATTTTGGCCCCATAGACAAAGGCCACCCATGAGCTGGTACCACCCTGCCACTGTAGGTTTGGCTGTGCGCCGCCAGCTCGCTGCCACAGGCCAAAGTGCCCGACTGCTGGGCCGCTTGCTGCAACTGCTGCCCGCCACATTGGCACGCCCTGGGCTGGTGCGTGACCAAGTGCATTTTTTGGGCAACTACTCGCTGGCCATCATTGCAGTGTCTGGTCTGTTTGTGGGTTTCGTCATGGCCTTGCAGGGCTACTACACCTTGCAGGACTTTGGCTCCACCGAGGCACTGGGCCAACTGGTGGCCCTGAGCCTGCTGCGCGAACTGGGGCCCGTCATCACCGCGTTGCTGTTTGCAGGGCGGGCAGGCACTTCCCTCACCGCAGAAATTGGCCTAATGCGGGCCGGTGAGCAACTCAGTGCCATGGAGATGATGGCCGTAGACCCCGTGCAACGCATTCTGGCACCGCGCTTCTGGGCGGGTGTCATAGCCATGCCCGTGCTCTCACTGGTGTTCAATGCCGTGGGCGTGATGGGTGGCTGGGCTGTGGCTGTACCCATGCTGGGCCTGGACGGTGGCGCCTTCTGGAGCCAAATGCAGGGCGGGGTGGATGTGTTCAGTGATCTGGGCAACAGTGTCATCAAAAGCGTGGCCTTTGGTTTTACCGTCACCTTTGTGGCACTGCTCCAAGGCTACACCGCCAACCCCACCCCCGAGGGGGTTTCACGGGCTACCACACGCACCGTAGTGATGGCCTCATTGGCGGTGCTGGGGCTGGATTTTGTGCTCACAGCCACCATGTTCAGTATCTGACGCCTGCCATGGCGTGCGTCACAAGAAAGAAGAATCAATGCAGCAATCCAAGAACGATGTCTGGGTGGGCCTGTTTGTCATGCTGGGGGCGCTGGCGCTGGTATTCCTGGCCTTGCAATCGGCCAACCTGCTCACGCTCAACTTTGAGTCGGGCTACCGTGTCACAGCACGTTTTGACAACATCGGCGGACTCAAGCCCCAGGCAGCGGTGCGCAGTGCTGGCGTGGTGGTGGGCCGGGTTGAATCCATCACGTTCAATGACAAAACCTTCCAAGCCCAAGTCACACTGATGTTGCAAAAGCGTTACGCTTTCCCCAAAGACAGTTCGCTGAAAATTCTCACAAGCGGTTTGCTGGGTGAGCAATATATTGGCATCGAGGCTGGGGCCGATGAAGCCTCTCTGGCCTCTGGTGATGTAGTAACGGCCACCCAATCGGCTGTGGTGCTGGAAAACCTGATCAGCCAGTTCCTGTTTAGCAAGGCCGCCGAGTCCGAGCCCGCCACCACAGACAACAAAAAATAATGACATCCACTCTCCCTCCTGCTACCGCCTGCCACAGTCAGGCTCCTTACCCCCTGGCCCGCCGTTGGATGGGTGCCTTGGCCGTCTCCACCTTGGTGCTGGCCGGTTGTGCCACCCACCCACAGGCCCATCCACAAGACCCCTTTGAGTCTTACAACCGCAGCATGAGCCAATTCAATGACGCATTGGATGAGGCCGTGCTCAAACCCGTCGCCACGGGTTACCAACAGGCGGTGCCTGCGCTGGCCCGCACAGGCGTCAGCAATTTTTTTGCCAATTTGGGCGATGCTTGGTCGTTTGTGAACAACACCCTGCAACTGCGTGGTGAGGGCGCCATGAGCAGTCTGTTCCGCTTTGGCATCAACACCTTCTTGGGCTTCGGGGGGGTGCTCGATATTGCCAGCGAGATGCGCTTGGAGCGACACAAGCAAGACTTTGGCATGACCTTAGGCCGTTGGGGCGTGCCCACTGGCCCTTATGTGGTTTTGCCCTTGTTAGGGCCATCCACTGTGCGCGACACCTTGGCCCTGCCCATAGACCGCCAAGGCAGCTTGCTCAATGGGGTAGACGACGTCGCCACCCGCAACAGCCTGTACGCGTTGCGTCTGGTCGATACCCGTGCCAATTTTTTGCGTGCTGGCGAGGTACTCGACAGCGCAGCCCTGGAAAAATACACCTTTACCCGCGATGTTTTTTTGCGGGTACGCAACCAACGTGCGGGCATCAACAACGGCCCAACCACAGGGGGTGCATCCGATGGCAGCCTACCTCCAGAGCCTGAACAATAAGGCCATCACACACTGGATGTTTTAAAGGAAGTTCATGCAACGACGTTTTTTGGGCCGCTGGGCCGCCACCACACTGGCAGCTTTGGTCATGGGGGTCAGTTTACCCACCCAAGCTGCCGATGAAGCACCAGACGCCTTGATCCGCCGCCTCTCCACCGAGGTGCTGGATGCTTTGCGGGCCGACAAAAGCATCAAGGCCGGTGAAATCGACAAAATCATCATGCTGGTAGACAAAACCATCATGCCCAACGTCAACTTTCGCCGCATGACGGCGGCTGCTGTAGGCCCAGGCTGGCGCCAAGCCAACACACAACAACAGCAACGCCTACAGGAGGAGTTCAAAACCCTGCTGGTGCGCACCTATGCGGGTGCCTTGGCACAGGTCAATGACCAAACCATCACCGTCAAGCCACTGCGTGCCACCCCTGAAGACAAGGACGTGCTGGTACGCACCGAGGTGCGGGGGCGCGGCGATCCTGTGCAGTTGGACTACCGATTGGAAAAAACCCCTGGTGTAGGTGCTGGCTGGAAAATCTACAACCTCAATGTGCTGGGCGTATGGCTGGTCGATACCTACCGCACCCAGTTTGCCCAAGAAATCAACGCCAAGGGCGTAGATGGCCTGATTCAATCGCTAGCGGCCCGCAACCTGAGCAATGCCACCAAGCGTTAACGCCCCTGTGCCCCCCACCTTGGCACTGCCAACAGAATTGACCCACCGGCAAGCCGCCACCACCTTGGCGGACTTACAACAGGCCTTGGCCATACAGCCCGAGGGGGAGCTGCTGTTGGACGCATCGGCACTGCGCCAATTTGATACCTCGGCACTGGCGGTGTTGCTCGAATGCCGCCGCACGGTGGTGGCACAAGGTGGCCGCCTGCGCGTGTGTGGGCTGCCATCGGCGCTAGAGCGCATGGCCGTGTTGTATGGGGTGGATAGCCTGTTAGGGTCAACAGAGCCGAATCGGTAGAATGTCAGCCTGACCACCACAGCGGTTGGCTGTGACGCTGAATCCCCTTTTCCTTTGTCCCCACGGCCCCATATAACCGTGGCCAGACAGCCTCTGGCAACACATCCCCATTTCCCTGAATATGAGCAGCCATCCCCCCGGCACCGCAACGGACGCTGCGGAGGCAGAACTTCTGGCCGAGTTTGCACGCACCCTTCGGGCCACCGTGCTCGATACTGCACGGCCCCCGCTGGCACAAATACAGCCCGTGGCCGGCCTGTCGCCCGATTTTCTGCGGGCCAACGGTTTATTGCCGCTCTTGGTCGATGACGCTGCAGTGCAAGTGGCTGCTACCGTGCCTGTGCGCATGGCAGCCTTGGATGCACTCAAGCAGTTTTTTAACGCCCCTGTCCAATTGACCCTGGTGCCCAAAGCTTGGCTTACGGCCCAGTTGGCCCAAACCTACCACCCAGAAAGTGCTGGCGCCCATGCCTTTACCGAAGCCGAGGTGGGCAGCAGCAGCGACAACCCTGATGACGACCTAGAGACCCTCAAGGCACTGGCCGAGGATGCTCCCGTAGTACGCTTGGTGCAGGCTCTGCTCCTGCGTGCTGTAGAACGCCGTGCTTCTGATTTGCACTTAGAAATCTCGCAACAGCAGTTTCGTGTGCGCTATCGGGTCGATGGGGTGTTGTGCGAATCAGAACCCCCTCCTCGGCGCATGTACACCCCGGCCATCTCGCACCTGAAACTGCGGGCCAAAATGAACATTGCCGAGCGCCGCCTGCCGCAAGATGGCCGCATGAAAATGGAAGTGGCCGCGCGCCAAGTAGATATGCGCGTCTCTACCGTACCCACCGTGTATGGTGAGAGCATGGTGATACGTCTGTTAGACCAAGGGCCAGGCTTGATGGGCTTAGAGTCTTTGGGGTTGGACGACGAAACCCTACAAGCCTTGCAGCAGGCCATTGCCCAACCACATGGGATGATCTTGGTCACTGGCCCCACCGGCAGCGGCAAAACCAGTACCTTGTATGCGGCACTGGGCTGCGTTAACGTGCCAGAGAACAAAATCATCACGGTAGAAGATCCGGTGGAATACCAAATCGATGGTATCAACCAGATTCAGGTCAAATCCCAGATTGGCCTGACCTTTGCCAGTGCCCTACGTTCTATCGTGCGCCAAGACCCCGACATCATCATGGTGGGGGAAATCCGCGACCAAGAAACGGCCGAAATCTCCATCCAGTCGGCACTCACAGGCCATTTGGTATTTTCTACCCTACACACCAACGATTCTTTTGGTGCGGCACACCGGCTGATGGACATGGGCGTGGAGAGCTACCTGATTGCCTCCTCGGTGGTGCTGATTGTGGCCCAACGGTTGGTGCGTATGGTCTGCCCACATTGCAAAGAGGCTACTGTGCCCACTGAGGCCGACTTGCTGTTTTTGGCAGAAGAAGGCGTGTCTGCGGATCAAGTGCCACAACTGTTTCATGGCCGCGGTTGCAGCCATTGCGGACAATCGGGCTACACCGGTCGCACTGGCATTTATGAACTGCTGCCCATGACCACCGCCATCAAAGAGGCCATCATCAAAAAACTCCCCGCTGAAGGGGTGCGCAAAAAGGCACTCGAGCAGGGCGTGCGCACCATGCGCGCTGATGGCATTCGCAAGGTGCTGGCCGGTATCACCACGCTGGAAGAGCTGGCCCGCGTCACGCGCCAGGAGATACAGTGAGGCCACGTCCCACCGCCCACACCACAGAGAGCGATTTGCCGTCTGCCTCGGCCACGGTGCCATCGCGCGCCCGGCCTGTAGGTGCAGCCTTGCCTGCGGCTGCGCAAGGGCGCACGGCAACCACGCCGTCTTCACCCCTCTCCCCTGCGGCAGGGCGTTGGGGCCAAGAACGGGTCAGCATCAAGCATGTGCTGGCAATGACCGAACAATTGCTCACTTTGCTGGATGCCGGACTGCCCCTAGACCGGGCATTGCACATCAGCACCGGCAGCTTAGAGCAAGCCCATTTCCGCGCTGTCATGCAGCAGGTGGTGCTCGAGGTAGAAAAGGGCAACACCTTGGCCGATGCCTTTATGCAGCACCCCAAGGTGTTTCCACGGCTTTACATCAATATGGTGCGGGCCGGCGAAGAAGGCGGGGTGTTGCCAGTAGTGATGCGGCGACTGGTAGAGTTTTACACCCGTAGCATGGAGTTTCGCTCGTTTCTGGTCACTTCGTCCATCTATCCGATCTTGTTGTTCGTCTTTGGCATGAGTGCTTTGCTCGGTCTGACGGTGTTTGTGCTGCCCAAGTTCGGCCAAATCTTTTCGGACATGAACCAGAGCCTGCCATTGCCCGCAGCGGTCTTGATTGGTGTGGGCGAGTTTCTCAAGTCTTATGGCATTTTCTTTGTCATCGGGCTGGTGCTGGCAGTCGTGGGCTTCATGATGGCGCTGCGCGATGAGTTGTGGCGTGAACGCTGGCAACTGACACTGTTGCGCCTGCCGGTGCTGGGGCCACTGCTGCTGAAGGTGCAGTTGGCCCATGTGTGCCGCACTTGGGGAACTCTGCTGTCGAGCGGGGTTCCGATACTCACCGGGATGCGCATCGTGCGTGAGTTGACCGACCACATCCCCCTGCGCAAGGCGCTGGATCGATTGGTGCGTGCAGTACAAGAAGGCCGGGGCGTGTCAGCGCCAGTGCGTGCTGATCCGTTCTTTCCCAAACTGCTAGGGCAATTGGCCACTGTAGGGGAAGAGTCGGGGGCGCTAGACACCATGCTCATCAAGGTGGCAGACCAGTATGAGAAGGACATCCAGAAAGCCACCCGCAATCTGGTAGCCCTGTTTGAACCCATGATGATTCTGCTAATGGGCGGCCTGATTGGGGGCATTGTGGTTTCGATGCTAACCGCCATTTTTTCGATCAATGACATGCCTTTGTGAGCAGGCTTTGACACACATGCTATTCCACCACAAGAACTCGTCTTTCTCTGCGCGCCACTCGCGCGGCTTCACACTGATCGAACTGCTGATCGTCATGGTGATCTTGGGTCTGCTGGCCTCGCTGGTTGGCCCCCGCTTGTTTGGGCAACTCGATTCGTCCAAAATCAAAGCGGCCCGCACCCAAATTGAGATGGTGGGTGCGGCGCTGGACACATACCGGCTGGATATGTCGCGCTACCCGAGCACCGAGCAGGGTCTTCGTGCCCTATCGGACAAACCCGCTGATCAGGCCGAGGCACTCAAATGGCGTGGCCCCTACCTGAAAAAACGGGTAGACAAAGACCCTTGGGGCAATTCCTATGTCTATAAGGCACCAGGCGAAAAGGCAGACTACGAGCTGTCGTCGTTGGGTGCCGATGGCAAAGAGGGAGGCACCGGCGACAGCGCCGACATCAACAGTTGGGAGTGAACCCCTTGGCCTGCCGCCACCCTGCTGTGCTCAGGTCATCGGGTTTTACGCTGATTGAACTGCTGCTGGTGCTGGTGCTGATCGGTATTGGTACGGGGCTGGCTATTGTGTCGGTAGACAAAATGGCCCTGCGTGCCAATGAGAAGCACTGGCTAGACCGAACCCAACTTGATCTGAAGCGTTTACGCAACAAGGCTGTGCTGGGTGGAGGCACTGTGCAGGCGCTGGTGGACTTCAAGCACCACGCCATCGTGCTGCAATTGGCAGCCCAAGAACGGCGCCCAGTGCTAGAACTGCCGCCTGGCTACCAGTTCCGGCCTGCCTCTGATGAGGTGATGGCAGCCATGCCGCTGGTGTTTTATCCCGATGGCAGTCTGTCTGAGGCCCGTTTCCTGATCCGTACTCCCACAGGAATGCAGCAAATCTTTCATTTGGCAAAAATCAGTGGCCGCATTGAACGACAAGACTGGGTGGCAGCTGCCCCCTAAAACTACCCACCAGCGCCAGCAAGGCTTCACCCTGCTTGAAGTGCTAGTGGCGATGGTATTGCTGGGTTCTGGTCTGGCGATTGCGTTCACTGCCATCTCTGGCAGCACACAATTAGAGGCCAAATCCACCGCCCATGCGGCAGCCATGGCACTGGCCCAAGCCAAACTTGACGAGGTGCTCAGCCACCCAGACTACCTGCTGGCAGCCGATGCTGGAGAAGAACGCTTTGCAGGCATGGATCTGGGCTATCGCGTCCAAATACGCCCTGTACCCTTGCTGGAACCACGACAACAGGCCAAACTCACCGGGTTTACCCAAAAATTGCAGACGGTAGAAATTGAAGTGTTCTGGGGGCCGAAAACGGCACCCCAGTCGTATCGGCTGGTCACTTACCGTCTGGACAATGCAGCGCCCTCGGCTCCCACGCCTCCCCCGGCAGGCACAACGCCCCCCAAACCATGACGAGACGGCTGTTGCCCAGACACCCACAGCAGGGTTTTACGCTGCTGGAACTGATTGTCGCCCTGGCCTTGTCCTCACTGGTGGCGATGGTGGGAACTATTGCGTTGTCGATGGCCTCGGATTTTTATGCCCGCCATCAGGCCCGCACCCCTGCCCGAGACAGCGTTCGGGCGGTGGAGCGCATTCTGCACCACGAATGGGCCGGGCGGGGTCTGCGGGTGCACTCCGATGGTGCCATGCTGGAATTTGATACTGCACACCCCTTACTGCCCGCACAAAATGCCAGCCTGCCACTGGCCAGGGTACGCTACAGCTGTGAGCCCACAGCGGGCAGCAAAGGCTGGTCTCTGGTATACCAAGCGCAGCCCCTGCCCCCAGCCACGGCCCTAGGCACCTCGGCAGCCCGGCGCCCCCCCACCGAACCCAACGGCCCGCGCAAGGTGCTGGCCTCTGCATTGCAAGTCTGTGCTTTCTCATTTCTGTTGCAAGGTCTGGACGCACAGGGCAAGCCCCAACCGCGCTGGATACAAGGCTGGGATGCCCAACAACCCCCCCCTCGTCTGATGCGTCTGGCTTTGTCAGGTTTGCACGCCGATGTGCCTGCGGTGGTCTATACCGCCCATCGGGATGGAGCCCGTTGATGCCACCATTGCCACGATTGCACCGCCACCACTCCCGTGCTGACCGCCGACAGCAAGGTTATGTGTTGCTGTTTGCGCTGGGCTTGCTGGCTGTGGTTTCCACACTGGTGCTGGGTGTGAGTGCAGCCCTGCGGCTAGACACCCAACTGCTGGCACGAGAAAAAGAACTGCTCCAAGAGAACTATGCCTTGCAAGGCGCGGTGCAATATGCCACGGCCCAACTCGCCATCGCCTCTGCGGTGGATGCGCTACAACTTGACCCCCGTGATGAATTGCTGCGCAACTGGCAACGCTGGCACCCCCAAACAACGCCCTACACCATTGCTGTAGGCCAGCACCACATTGATGTGCTGATTGAAGACAGCAGCGGGCTGCCCGATGCCAATACACTGACAACCTTGGAATGGCAGCGACTTTTTGTTCTGCTGGGTGCCTCCTCCCCCCAAACTGCCCAAACCTTGGCGGCTCGCTTGGTGGAGTTCAAACAGGAGCTGATCCGGATGCGGGGTGGGGCTGGGTTTGCCAGTCTGCAAGAATTGCTGGAATGGCCCGACATACCACGCTACATGGTGTCCACTGGCACCGGCACAGGCGCCCAAGGCTTGCGACATTGGCTGGTAGTTGGCTCTGAGCAAAAAAAAGTAGACCGAGACCTGACTCCCTTGCCACTGTTCAAAGTGCTGGGTCATGTCAGCGATGAACAACTGCAGCAGTTGACCCAGTGGCGGCGCGCAGGTGCTGTGGCACCAGCACAGTTTCAGGCATGGCTTCAGGGCAGCGGCCTGACAGCGACCACGCCCGACAGCCCTGTGCTAACGCTGCGCGCCCGCTTGCACCGGGCCAAACCCGTAGTGGGCGGCAATACCCTCGTGGCTACAGTGGTTCAAAAAAACGGGGCACTGCAAGTGGGTGACCAATGGACAGAACGCCACCTGCCCTTTTGAAGTCACTACACACCATTGACGATCAATTTTAGGATTTTGACGCTTCTCACCCCATGCACAATCGGCTCATTCCTCCACCACGACGACACCAGCTGGTCGTCTCTCTCTCTCCTGGCTGCCTGCATGTGCTGCACTTTCGGCGTGGCTGGCTGGGCTGGAAGCAAACCCACACGCACCAGACCCCATTGCCCGAGGGGGATGACTACCTACAGAAGGTGCAGTCTGCACTGAAGGAGTGCAGCCAGCAATGGCAAATTCCGGCATCCAGCGATGTGCATTGGGTGCTGGCAGGTGACATCATGGGCGTACTGGCGCCCACCCCAGCCACTGCCAGCGCAGAAGTGGGCTCGTTGCTACCCTTTGCCCCCAGCAACGTTCTGACCCAAACCACCCACTTTGGTCAAGGCACAGAAAAATCCTTGCTCTGGATACACAAAGACTGGGTTGCCGAAATCGAGCGCATCACCGCAGCCTGTGGTTTACAGGCAGTGGAGCTTTTTTCTCGGGCACAACTGTTCCAGCCTTTGTCTAGCCAGGCCAAAGGGCAAATTTGCATGGTGCTCGAAGGGGACAAAGGGCAACCCCATTCTTTGCATATTTTTGCCCCAGATGGAGCCATACTGCGCAGCCGCATCGTCGAGCCTGCAGCCCTTGCTGAGGGCTTGGGGGGCTTGCTCAAAATCGAACTGGCAAGTTTGCCCGAAGGCACAGTGGGCCACAAAGAGGGTGCTGTCGGCTTGTGGGCGTCCACCGACTGCCTGCCAGTGGGCAACGATTGGCACCACCCCACCCAGCCCCTTCCGGCCCAGTCTGAGGCTACCTTGTTGGAGCAACTGTGGCGCTCCCCATACGGGGGCATCGTCTTGCAAGCCACCCACCAGTATCTGGTGCAGAAAATCAACTTCTGGAGCATGGTGTGGGGGGTGGTCGGTCTGGTGGGTCTGGCTGGCATGCTCTGGCACGATGGCAAGCTCGAACGCCAGATTGAACAAGCACATGAGAGCCTGCGCAAAGAAGCCCCTAAAGTCGAGGCAGCCAAACTGCTCAAGGCCAAAACATTGTGGATGGCCGACGTAGTGCAGGCCGTCCAAGCACAGGAGAAAGAGAGTCTGACACTGCCACCGCTGCCCCAAGTATTGGCCGTGTTTCCTCCTGCGCCAGCAGCATTGCTCTATTTACGACTAGATGCCCACAAGGTGTTGATGGCCGGTACGGGTGACGAAGCGGCCGTGCAATGGCTGCACGAGCATCCTTTGCCAGAATACCAACCTTTTACTGAGATGCCTGTGCCCGATTTTCTGGCCTCCCAGCAGGACATCACCATTCATCTACAGACAGAAAAACAGGCCACACCCGCACAGGTGCCTGCGGAGGCTACTCCAGCCACTGCGCCAGCAAAGGCCGCCCAACCATGAAACGTGCCGTCCAACGTGTTTACCGTGAACACGGTATCAAATATTTTGCCTTTCCGGTCGTGGTGCTGTTGCTGCTGGCCTCCCTGTTCGATGAGCATGTGGGTGGCTACCTAGAAAAGCGCGAAGAAACACTCGACCAACAGATGACGGCAGAAAACAACCAGAGCGTGCTGGAGCTGAACAAAAAGATCACGACCAGCCACGAAAAACTGGAACCAGAATTCCTGCCACTACAGCAAAAACTGTTTGTCGAGGCCGATGTTCAGGCCGCCACGCAAAAAATGCAGGCGCAGTTGCAACAACTGCTGCAATCGTTGTATTTTGATGGCATCGAATTCACCGACATCCAAGACACGCCCATCAATACTGTGGTCAGCCGCATTGCCATGACAGCGCACTTCAACGGTGTACCGCAGCAACTGCCCCGTCTGCAAGCGGCCTTGGCCCGTTCACCCCAACAGATCGGCGTAGAAAATCTGGAACTCAAAGTGGTGCAAGACCCCCAACGTGGCGGTCAGCAGTTGGACATTAGCCTGCGTCTGACAGGCCTGCACATGAACCCCATGCCCGCCGGATTTGACACCGTAGCTGCCGCTGGCGCCAAAGGCAACAGCGATCCCCAGAATTCTCGTAAGCAACAATGAACAAACTGTCCCCTCCCGTGCTACGCAAAATCGCCATAGCCAGCCTGTTGGCCCCCGGTGTGGCTCTTATGGCCTCCACCGTGCTGGCACAGCCACAACCACTGGTCAACCCCTTCACCGGACAGCCGATGCGTGCGGCCACCCCCACCCCCCCTGACAAGGCGGCACCGGTAACGCCAGAGGCGGCAGGCAACACCCCCCTCTCCACGCTGTTGGGAACCCACAAACCGGCACCCACAACCCCATCAGCAGCACCCCCTCCAAGCAATACGGCCCCCAACCCCACTGCCAAGCCACCGAGCGCAGACGCCGCCGCCCCCGCCAGCACCCCAACACCCGGTGCTGCCACCAGCAGTGCGCCCCCCCCATCGGGGGCAGAGCTATCCAATACGCCTAATCCTGGCGTGACGCTCAAATTTGACAACGCCGACATCTATGATGTGTTGCAGGTCGTGCTGGGCGATATTCTGAAGCTCGACTACATCATTGATCCATCCGTACAGGGCCGGGTCACGCTCAAAAGCACTGGGGCCATCAGCATGGCCGACATCTTTAGCGCACTAGAGACAGCACTGTCTACCAGCAATATTGCTATCGTGCGCCAAGGCAAAACCTACAAGGTGCTGCGCGACGCTACTGCCGTGCGCGATTCGGTGGGCAAACAAGGCGTCGGGCCCGCCTCTATGGTCATGCAGATCATTCCACTGCGCTTTGTGCAAGCCAACCAGCTGGTCAATACACTGCGCAACTTTGTTGGCCCCCAAGCCGCCATTACCAACGATGCGGCCAACAAGCACTTGATCGTGACCGACCGGCAGGCCAATGTAGACAAAATCATTGAAATGGTCAAAACGCTGGATGTGGACTATTTCAACCATGTCCAGATCAAGCTGTTGCCCATCGAGCACGCCGAGGCCAATGATATGGCCAAGGAAATTGATGGCTTGTTCAAAACCTCAGGGTTGTTCAACTGGGCCGGAACCGATGCCAGCAAAGTGTACGTGCTGCCCGTGGTGCGCATGAATGCGTTGCTCGTAGCCACGGCCAACGACAAGCTGATGCAAGCCGCCGAGCACTGGGTCAAGACATTGGACGCCGAGCCGCGCAATGGCCTGGGTGCCTATGTGCATGTCTATCCAGTAGTCAACAGCAATGCCCAACATCTATCGGGCATCTTGCAGCAATTGTTTGGAGGCGCCGCAGCACCGGCGGGCAATGCAGGTGCTTCCACCCTGCCATCGGCCAACAGTTCGGCCTTTGGCAACTCCAGTGCTGGCACTACCGGAACTTTGGGGGGCAGCAGCACCGGCAGCACGGCCAACGCCGCCGCCGCAGGCACCACGCGCACCATTGAACGCGGCGGCAATGTGCCCAGCGCACAGGGCAGCACCGGCACAGGTACGGGGCTGGGTGGCTCGGTGCAGGTCATTGCCGATGAGGTGACCAACTCCCTGATTATTCGGGCCTCGGCACCAGACTACCAACAGATTCGCAAAGTGCTGGAGCGCCTTGATTCTGTGCCCCGCCAAGTGCTGATTCAGGTGATGGTGGCCGAAGTCACCCTGACCGATACCCTGCAATACGGTGTGGAGTGGTGGCTCAAGTCGGCACTGTCGTACAACGGTAAGAGCTGGCCCGGCTTTGTGGGTCTGGAAGGGGCCATCAAGCCCAATGTCAGCAGTGCCAGTGGTGCCACGCCCGCAGTAGCTGGCTCCGGCTCGGGTCTCAACTATGCAATCTTTGGCAGTGCCGGACAAGTGATTGGCATGTTGAATTTGTTGGGCCAAGATACAGACGTGAATATCTTGTCCACACCCCATGTGCTGGCCAGTGACGGCAAGGTTGCCAAGGTGGAAGTGGGCGACGAAATTCCGGTCATCACACAAACCGTATCTACCCCGTCCAGCGGCACTTTGTTGAGCAGCTCTTTTTCTACGTCCAACTCAGTGCAATACCGTCCAACAGGCATTTTGCTAGAGGTCAAGCCCAGCATTACCTCGTCGGGCAATGTATCCCTGAGCATCTCTCAGGAGGTCAGCAGCGTGGGTAATCCAGTCACTACCGGCGGCTCAGAGTACCCCAGCTTTTCTAAGCGCAAAGTCACCACCGATGTGACCATTGAGAACGGCAAGACCATCATGCTGGCCGGTCTGATTCAGAACAAGGGCAACAACGTGGTCACGGGCGTGCCAGGCTTCAAAGACATTCCCGTTTTTGGTGGCCTGTTTGGCTCCACCAAAAAGGTGCGTGACAAGACCGAACTGCTCATCACTATCACGCCCTATATCGTCACCAACCGTGCTGAAGGTGAACGCCTGACCGGCTCTTTCCAAGAGAGTTTGCAAAAGTTGCGGGGCATGTTGTTGAACAACACCACCACGCCAGCCCTCAACAGCGATGCACTCCCCGCTGGCGCCTTTGAACTGCCCACGGCCAAGCCACAATCGGTGGCGCAGCCAGGGTACTACGCCAACTAAGCCTCAAGTTCACGGCCCCCCGTTTGTAGGGAGGTCGGGTGCCATGCGCAATGGGATGGTTACGGGGCCATCATTGACTAGATGCACCTGCATGTCGGCTGCAAACTCACCTGTCTGCACCACAGGGTGTATGGCCTTGGCTTGGCGCACAAAGTAGTCATACAAGCGTCGCCCCTCCTCGGGGGAGGCTGCTTGGGTAAAGCTAGGCCGGTTGCCCGTATTGGTATTGGCTGCCAGCGTGAATTGGCTCACGACCAGCAAACCACCTTGCACATCTTGCAGACTGCGGTTCATCTTGCCAGCCTCATCACTGAAGATGCGCAGCTTGAGCAACTTGGCCAACAATCGGTCGGCCTGGGCTTGGGTGTCGCCACGTTCGGCACACAGCAGCACCAACAAACCGGGGCCAATACGGCCCACCACCTGCCCCTCAATGTCTACATGGGCTTGGCGCACGCGTTGCAAAAGGCTCATCATGGGGAAGGCTCCGACATATCGGCAGGATCAAGGTAAGACTCCACATGGCAGGGTAACAGCTCAATCCTAGCGCGCAGACCAGGCACCGCCTGCATCAGTGCTTGCTCCACCTGTCCACGCAGTTCGGCGGCATGGGTCAACGTCCAATGCCCAGGAATATGCATGTGCAATTCCACAAATCGGCGCTGACCTGCCATGCGGGTCGTGATGTGGTCAAAGCGCACACAACCCGCAGGTGTCGCACCGGCATTGTGTTGGTGCAAAAAAGCCGTCAAGGTGTGTTGGATAGTGTCACGCACTTGCGGCTCCACCGCCTCATCCATCAGCCCTTGGGAGGAGCGCCACACCAAATGCACCCCCTCTTTAAGAATGTTCAACGCTACCCCAATAGCCACTATCGGGTCTAGCCAATTCCAGCCCGTCAGGGCAACCGCCCCCAACCCCAGCACAACCCCCGCAGAAGTCCAGACATCGGTGAACAAATGCCGGGCATCGGCTTCCAGTGCAATAGAGCGATGGCGGCGTGATGCCCACAACATAACCCAGGCCAAACCACCATTGAGCAGCGAGCTAAACACGGACAAGGCCAAACCCCAGCCCATTTGCGCCAGAGGTTGGGGCGCTAGCAGACGCTCCACCGCAGTCCACAAAATGGCGCCTGCCGCCACAAAGATAAGCATGCCCTCAAAACCGGAGGCGAAATACTCTGCCTTATGGTGCCCATAGGGGTGGTTGTCATCCGCAGGCTGGGCCGCCACTGTCACCATCGTGACACCAAACATGGCACTGGCCAAGTTGACCAAAGACTCCATCGCATCGGACAACAGGCCCACTGAGCCGGTCACATACCAAGCCAGCGTTTTGAGGGCCATAGTGGTCAGTGCCATCCCCACAGAGGCCCACAACAAGTTGCGGGGTGTCAACCATGCAAGTAATGCAGCAGGAGGGGATATCAACATGGCCTGTTCAGACAAGGCAGTGGCAAAGCCCAGCCTTATACCAGCCGTGCCTTAACACTCTTGCCCTTGACACGGCCCGCATTCAAACGATTTACCACTTGGGCAGCCACGCCGCGCTCCACCGCCACATAGGTAGAAAACTCATTCACATTGATTTTGCCTACCTGCTCGCGCGTAAAGCCCATCTCGCCCGTCAGGGCACCCAGCACATCACCGGCCCGGATTTTTTCTTTGCGCCCGCCAATAATTTGTACCGTAGCCATGGGAGGCACAAGGGGGCCACCGGGGGCAGGGGTAAGCCCAGCCAAGGGCGTCCACTCCGAAGGGCGCCCTTGCAGCACTTCAATTTTGCCTACGCTGCCCATCTCATCCATGCTGACCAAATTGAGCGCCAAGCCTTCGGCATCGCCCCGGCCTGTGCGGCCAATGCGGTGAATATGCACCTCGGGGTCGGGCGTGACGTCTACGTTGATAACGGCGGCCAGTTGGGCAATATCCAAGCCGCGTGCGGCCACATCGGTAGCTACCAGCACCGAGCAACTGCGGTTGGCAAACTGCACCAGCACTTGGTCGCGCTCGCGTTGCTCTAGCTCACCATACAAGGCCAAAGCACTGATGCCTTGGGCCTGCAACACCGCCACGACATCACGGCATTGTTGTTTGGTGTTGCAAAAGGCCAATGTGGATTCGGGGCGGAAGTGCGCCAACAATTGCCCAACGGCATGCAGACGCTCACTTTCTTTCACTTCAAACCAACGCTGGTCAATTTTGCTGGCGCTGTGCTGTGCCTGCACCGTAATTTGCTGCGGGTTCTGCATGAACTGCTGGCTGAGTTTGGCAATCCCTTCGGGGTAGGTGGCCGAAAACAACAGCGTTTGGCGCACCTTGGGGCATTGGCGGGCCACGGTGGCAATATCGTCAAAAAACCCCATGTCCAACATGCGGTCGGCTTCGTCCAGCACCAAGGTATTGAGTTGATCCAGGGCCAAGTTTTGGCGCTCCAGATGATCCATGACACGCCCCGGTGTGCCCACCACAATGTGCGCGCCATGCGACAGGCTTTGTGCTTGTCCACGCAAGGGCACACCACCACACAGCGTCACCACCTTAATGTTGTCTGCCGCACGCGCCAAGCGCCGAATTTCAGCACTCACTTGGTCGGCCAGCTCACGCGTGGGGCACAGCACCAAGGCTTGCACACCAAAGCAGCGCGGATTGAGCCGTGCCAGCAGGGCCAGCCCAAAAGCGGCCGTTTTCCCACTACCCGTGCTGGCTTGGGCGATCAGGTCTTGCCCCTGCAAAGCAGCTGGCAGGCTCGCCGCCTGGATCGGGGTCATTTGCAAGTAGCCCAGTTGTTGCAGATTGGCCAGGGTGGCCGGGCTGAGCGCCAAGGCGCTGAAATCGGTGGCGCGGTGCGCGGGGATGGAGGTCATAGGGCGATTATCGGCTCCAGACTCAGGGCATACCCTTGCCACAAAATCCCTAGATAAGGCATGGTTTTTGCGTATAGTCTGTGCGGCCCTCGACATTGCCCGTCGGGGCGCTTTGTACGCGTAGCTTTCATTCACCATTGATCTTGATGCAGGGGAATATTCATGAAGCGTAGTCTGGTCTCTATCGCGATTTTGGGTTTGCTCACTACAGTGGCCCAGGCGCAAGAAGTTGTCAAAATCGGCGTTGCTGCCCCTTTAACGGGCAGCCAAGCCCACTTGGGCAAAGACATCGAAAACGGTGCCCGCCTAGCGATTGAGGAGTACAACGCCAAAGGGGTGACGCTGGCAGGCAAAAAAGTCAAGTTTGAACTGCAAGCCGAAGACGACCAAGCCGACCCCCGCACCGCCACCACGGTGGCGCAGCGGCTGGCCGACAGCGGCGTCAAAGGCGTGGTGGGCCACCTGAATTCGGGGGCTTCTATTCCAGCCTCGCGCATTTACAACGATGCGGGCCTGCCCCAAGTGTCGCCCGCCTCGACCAATCCCAAACTGACCCAACAAGGCTTTAAGGCCACCTTCCGCACCATTGCCAACGATGTGCAGCAGGGGCTGTCCATCGGCAAATATGCAGCCACCCAACTGGGCAAGAAAATTGCCATCATTGACGACCGCACCGCCTACGGCCAAGGCTTGGCCGACGAGGTAGAAAAAGCCGTCAAGGCCAGCGGCGGCACCGTGACTGGGCGCGAGTTCACCAGCGATAAAGCCACCGACTTCCAAGCCATCCTGACCCGCGTCAAGGCACAAAGCCCCGATGTGATTGTGTACAGCGGCATGGACAGCCAAGGCGGCCCGATGCTCAAGCAAATCAAGCAACTGGGGCTGAACAGCAAGTTCATCACCGGCGATGGCGGCTGCACAGGCGAAATCATCAAACTGGCTGGCGATGCCATCAGCACCAATGCCTATTGCACCCAGCCGGGCCTGCCGCTAGAACAAATGCCGGGCGGTAAAGACTTTACGGCCCGCTATAGCAAGCGATTCAATGCCCCAGTGCAAATTTACGCCCCCTATGCCTACGATGCCGCTTCGGCCCTGATCGAGGCCATGAAAGCCGCCAACTCGGCTGACCCAGCCAAATACACCGCCCAGTTGGGCAAGGTCAACTTTCCTGGCGTGATTGGCACGGTGGCCTTTGATGCCAAGGGCGACATCAAAGACGGAGCCGTAACGGTGTACCAGTTTAAGGCTGGCAAGTGGGAAGCCCTGCGGTAAATTTGCCCACTTCCCCCAGAGAATCACGCGCCCGGCTTGCCGGGTTTGGCAAGCCTTGTTAAAGATGCACTGATGGAAACCCTGCTCCAGCAAATTGTCAATGGCCTGGTGGTGGGCAGCGTTTATGCGCTGATTGCCCTGGGCTACACCATGGTCTATGGCATTTTGGGCCTGATCAACTTTGCCCACGGTGATGTGTTGATGGTGGGGGCGCTGGTAGCCTATTCCACCGTCAATTTTTTGCTGCTCCATGCGCCGGGGCTGGGGGCCATTCCTACCTTGCTGATAGGCTTGGCGGCGGCTATGCTGGTGTGCATGGCTTTGGGCTATGCCATTGAGCGCACCGCCTACCGCCGCTTGCGCAATGCCCCGCGTTTGGCACCGCTGATTACGGCCATTGGGGTGTCTTTCTTACTGCAAACGCTGGCGATGATTCTTTGGGGGCGCAACTACCACACCTTCCCTTCTTTAATACCCAGCACGCCCTTGCAGCCGCTGGATGGGGTTTTTATCACCCCAGTGCAAATCATTATTTTGTTGGTATCAGCCACCTTGATGGTGGCGCTGCTGTTTTTAGTGAACAAAACCTCATTAGGCCGGGCCATGCGTGCCACGGCAGAGAACCACCGCGTAGCCAGTTTGATGGGGGTGGACACCAACCGCATCATCTCTATCACCTTTATTTTGGGGTCGGCATTGGCGGCCATTGCCGGGATGATGTATGCCGCCAACTATGGCGTGGCCCATTACGCTATGGGTTTTATTCCGGGCCTGAAGGCATTCACCGCAGCGGTGCTGGGCGGCATTGGCAATTTGGCCGGTGCGGTGGTGGGGGGCTTGGTGCTGGGGTTGGTGGAGTCGATTGGCGCAGGCTATATCGGCGACTGGACTTTTGGCTACCTCAATTCCGCCTATCAAGATATTTTTGCTTTCATTATTCTCGGCATCGTGCTCATCTTCCGGCCCACGGGGCTGTTGGGTGAGCGTGTGGCCGACCGCGCCTGAGGCCGCACACCATGAACGATATTGCTCTGGCCCTGCCTTGGATTGGCAAGCGCAACCCTGTGGCCGCCCGCTGGTTGCTGTTGGCATTGGCACTGGGCGCGCCTTTGCTGGCGCTGCTGTTTGGCCGCACTTGGGTGCGGGTGCTGGACTTTGCCATGCTCTATGTCATGCTGGCAATTGGCCTCAATCTGGTGGTAGGCTTTGCCGGTTTGCTCGATTTGGGCTACATCGCCTTTTACGCCGTAGGTGCTTACACCTTTGCTTTTTTAGGCTCGCCACAGTTTGATTTGCACTGGCCGTTTTGGGTAGTGCTGCCGCTGGGGGCTTGTTTTGCCGCACTGGCTGGGGTGGTGTTGGGCTTGCCCACACTGCGGCTACGGGGGGACTATTTAGCCATCGTCACATTAGGGTTTGGCGAGATTGTTCGTATCTTCATGAATAACCTCAACCACCCCATCAACATCACCAACGGCCCCCAAGGCATCAACATGATTGACCCGCTGGTGCTGTTTGGCTGGGATATTTCGCGGCCCTTGAAGATTGGCGACAGCATCACCATCCCCTCCCTGTTGTTGTATTACTACGTGTTTTTAATCTGTGTCGTGCTGTCGATTGTGCTGGTGCAGCGGATGCAAGTGTCGCGCATGGGCCGGGCTTGGGCCGCTATTCGCGATGATGAGCTGGCCGCCAAGGCCATTGGCATCAACACACGCAACATGAAGCTGCTGGCCTTTGGCATGGGGGCTACCTTTGGCGGTGTGGCTGGTGGCCTGTTTGCCGCGTTTCAGGGCTTTGTCTCGCCCGAGAGCTTTTCGCTGATGGAGTCGATTGCTGTGCTGACGATGGTGGTGTTTGGCGGCATGGGCAATTTGGCTGGGGTGATTACGGGCGCTTTGTTATTGAGCTTTCTGCCCGAAATTTTGCGCCACTTGGCCGTGCCAGTGCAGCAGGCGGTATTCAATCAGGTACTGCTAGACCCCGAAGTGCTGCGGATGCTGCTGCTATCGCTGGCCATGATTGGCATGATGCTGTGGCGGCCAGCGGGTTTGATTCCATCGTATAGCCGCTATTCGCGCCCACAGCAGGTGCTTGGCAAGGAGGGTACACCATGATCTCTTTGCTAGAGGCACGCCACATCACCAAACGTTTTGGCGGTCTGCAAGCCTTGTCAGAGGTGTCCCTGACCATCCGCAAGGGCGAGATTTATGGCCTGATTGGCCCCAACGGCGCAGGCAAAACCACCTTTTTTAACGTCTTGACGGGCGCTTATACCCCCGATGGTGGCGAGCTGGTGTTCAATGGTACGGAGTTGCCCGCAGGCAGCCCCGATGAAATCGTGGCGGCAGGCATTGCGCGCACCTTCCAAAATATCCGCCTGTTTCGTGAAATGACGGCGCTAGAGAACGTGATGACTGGGCACCACATTCGCACGCGGGCCAATCTGTGGTCTATCCTCTGGCAGACCCACGCGGCCCGCATGGAAGAAGACCTGATTACCGAGCGAGCTTACGAACTGCTCAAATACGTGGGCATTGAACGCTTTGCCGACACCCTCGCACGCAATCTATCGTATGGCGATCAGCGCCGCCTAGAAATTGCGCGTGCGCTGGCGACCGAGCCACAACTGCTGGCCTTGGATGAACCGGCGGCAGGGATGAACGCCACCGAAACCGCCCGGCTGCGCGAGTTGGTGCAAACCATCCGCCACGATGGCATCACCGTGCTGTTGATTGAGCATGATGTCAAACTGGTGATGGGCTTGTGCGACCGCATTGCCGTGTTGGATTTTGGTAGCAAAATTGCCGAAGATGTGCCTGCGGCAGTGCAACAAAACGAGGCCGTGATCACCGCCTACTTAGGGCGGCCCAGCCATCCTCCAGTGGCAGCCACCAGCACAGGAGCCAGCGCATGAATGAGCAACCACCCTTGTTGCAATTGCAAGAGGTGCAGGTAGCCTATGGGGCCATCTTGGCTGTGAAGGGCATAGACTTGCTACTGCACCACGGCGAGCTGGTGTCACTGATTGGTGCCAATGGTGCTGGCAAAACCACCACCCTCAACGCCATTGCCGGTTTGTTGCCCCTCAGCCAAGGCCGTTTGCTTTATGAAGGCAGTGGCATTGAGCGGCTACCCACGCACCACCGCTTGCGCCAAGGCATTGCCTTAGTGCCCGAGGGCCGGGGCATTTTTACCCGCCTGACGGTAGAAGAAAACCTGCGCATGGGCGCTTATGCCCGCCGCGATGGTGCTGCCGCCATTGAGGCCGATATAGAGCGGGTGTTTACCATGCTGCCACGGGTGAAGGAGCGCCTGCGCCAAGTGGCCGGTACGCTCTCGGGCGGAGAGCAGCAAATGGTCGCCATTGGCCGGGCTTTGTTGTCACGCCCGCGCTTGCTGCTGCTAGATGAGCCATCGATGGGGCTGGCCCCCTTGGTGGTAGAAAAAATCTTTGAGGTGATTCGCTCAGTGGCTGCCGAAGGGGTGACGATTTTGCTGGTAGAGCAAAACGCCACCTTGGCACTGGAATTTTCACAACGGGCCTATGTGATGGAGTCTGGCCGCATCACCCTGACCGGCTCAGGGCAAGAACTATTGGCCGACCCCAAGGTGCGTTCTGCCTACTTGGGGGAGCTGTAGTCGAGCGGCAAGGCCATTTCAGCCGCGCAACGTCACCAACATCAAAATGCCCACAAATGCAAAAGTATGGGCAAACAGACCCGGCGCCAATGCCAGCGCATAGCGCCAGCCCCCACTGGCCCAGGCCACCGCGCTTTTGCTAAAAGCATGCACCAGCATCGCTGCGCCCAACGCCCAAACAATATTGGTGGCCTCTTGGGTGCCAGGCATACCAATCGTCAACAATGCTGCCGTGACGGCATGGATATCGGCCAGTGCCGCGACCAAAGTACCGGCCATCACCCCAGCATCGCCCAACCACAAACGCAACCCGTGGACGCCCGCTTGGATGGCTGTCAGCAACAACACAATCAAAGCGGCATCACGCAAGCGAAACAGTTTGGTATCTGGCGTCTTGGAGCCAGCCACCTCACTGCCGGGGGGCGCGGCATGGCGCCATACCATCCACCCACCCCAAAGGGCTGCTACCAAACTACCCGCCAGTGCAGGCAGCCACAACGGCACAATCCAAGCAGGCTGGATCGTGCCGCCAATGATCAGAATCTGGGTGGTAGTGCCCACACACGACAACAGGGCAGCCCCAGCTTGGAGCTTGTACGACCCTTGTGTGGTGCGCAACTCCATGCCCAAACTGCCAATGGTGGCGGTACTGGAGACAAAACCCGAAGCCAATGCCGACAGGGCGACCGCCTGGCGGGCCTGCAACAGCCGCCGCCCCACATGGGCCAATGACTGGATCAGCAGCAGCACAATCAACAGCTTCATCACCAATTGGGGGTTGAGCACCGGCCCCCACAACGCACGGTCAGGCACCAAGGGCATGACCAACAAGGCCAGCGCCCCCAAAATCAACCCCCCTTGCGCTTCACCAGGGCGCAACCAGTCACGGGCAAACTGGTGCAGAGAATCCCGCGCGGCCAGCAGCCCTGTAACCATCACCGTCAATCCTGATGCCAACATGGGTGCCTGCACTGCCAATACCCCGATCAGGTAGGCCATGAACAAGGCAATCTCAGTGGTAATGCCTGGAGAGTCTGAACGGTCGTAGGCATAAGCCACCACGCTGATCAACGCGACAAAAGCAGCCCCCACCGCCATCAGCGTTTGAGAGCCCAAAAAGGCCGTGCAAGCGCCCGTCAGCGAGGACAGTGCAAATGAGCGCATCCCAGCCATCACCGTTTGGGCTTTCGCTCCCTTGCGGCGTTCACGCTCAATCCCCATCAATAGACCGCAGCCCAGCGCGACAGCCAACCCTGTGAGAGCAGACATATCCCCTGAAAAATTAGATGCCTCCATGGAGTCTCTCCTTTGTTGTATTGACAGATCTGGTTGTCTATCGTCCTCATCCTGTCAGCCTTGAGGGCCGCAGCCAAACGTCTGTGACGTATTGGACACATGAGGTTGCTAAGTCTGGCACTATCGGAGGCGGCTGTCCGTTAAATCAAGAATATTTTTGTTGTCACTGCACACTAGAAGGAGTGGAGCATCTGGGCATAAAAAAGCCGGGGCAATGCCCCGGCCAATAGTGTGAGGTGCTCTTGGCTTAATCCATCACTTCAAGCGCAGGCTCTGGTGCCATGACAGGCACATCGTCACCTTGGTGCAAGAGCGCAGCCGCCTCACGGGCAGCCACACGCCCCTCATCGGTGGGAATAACCCAGACTTCGATACTGCTGCCTGGCGCATGGATGGCGCTGATGGCGTCACGGGTGGCTTGGGCATTGCGTCCCGCATCGAGCTGCACCCCTAGCCAGCCTAGGCGCTCGCACACCTGCGCGCGCAACACGGCATCATGTTCGCCAATACCACCGCTAAAGGCCAGTACATCCAGCCCCCCAATGCTGGCGATCAAAGCGCCCGATTCACGCACCACACGGTAAGTGAACTGGTCAATGGCCCGTTGTGCCGCTTCGCTGCCATCGGCACGCAAACGGCGCATGTCTGCCGAAATGCCCGAAACCCCCAGCAAACCGCTTTGTTTGTAAAGCAATTTCTGAATGCGGTCATGATCCCAGCCCTGCTCCATCAAATAGAGCAACACACCAGCATCTAGCGTGCCACTGCGGGTGCCCATCATCAAGCCATCGAGTGCCGAAAAACCCATCGTGGTGGCACAGCTGCGCCCCTGCACAGTAGCGCACAGGCTGGCACCGTTGCCCAAATGGGCCATCAGCACCCGGCCTTTGGCACGGGGAGATTGCTCCAACAGGGTATCCATGATGTAGTGGTACGACAGCCCATGAAAACCATAGCGGCGCACCCCCTGCTCAGTCAACGATTGCGGCAAGGCAAACGCACTGGCTACTTCAGGCAGACTGGTGTGGAAGGCCGTGTCAAAGCAGGCCACCTGCGGCAGTGCTGGAAAAGCCTGCTGGAACGAGCGGATACCCGCCAGATTGTGCGGCTGGTGCAGCGGTGCCATAGAGTTCAGGCGTTCCAACTGCTCCAGCACAGTCGCATCCACCACCACGCTTTGCTTGAATGCTTGACCACCATGCACTACCCGATGGGCCACTGCCTTGATGGTGGGAGCACCTTCGAGTTCAGCCAACAAAGCGCGCAGGCGGGCCAACGCTCGCTGAAACGAAGACTCGCCCGGCGTGGTAATGGTCTCGCTTTGGCGCTGGCCAGCAAAAGTCCAGTCCATCTTGGGCGTACCACCGGGCTCTAAGCCCTCAATACAACCGTTGAGCACACTAGGCTGCACCTTGCCGCCATGCTGGAGCGGATGCAGCGAGAACTTCAGCGAGGACGACCCCGCATTGACAGCAAGAATAGCCATGATGTGACCTCAGGCAATAGTGGTAGGGGCGGCCTTGGCGGCGCGTGCGGCATGGGCAGCCAACACAGCCAACAATGCAGAGGCCACGCGGCTCATGGGGCCATCGGCACGGCTGGTGAGGGCAATGGGCACACGCGCGCCCAGCACCAAACCAGAGCCCGAAGCACCTGCCAAGTATTCAAGCTGCTTGGCCAGCATGTTGCCACTTTCCAGATCAGGCACAGCCAAAATGTCGGCATCGCCCGCCACAACCGATTGAATGTGCTTAATGTCTGCAGCATGGCGCGAGATAGCGTTGTCAAAGGCCAAGGGGCCGTCCAGCACCCCACCCTTGATCTGGCCCCGGTCGGCCATCTTGCACAGTGCAGCAGCATCCAGTGTAGACGGCATATTGGGGCTGACAGTCTCCACCGCGGCCAAAATAGCCACCTTGGGGCTGGCCACGCCCATCACATGGGCAAAGTTGATGGCGTTTTGGATGATGTCGACCTTCTCTTGCAGCGTAGGCTGAATATTGAGGGCGGCATCAGTAATCAGCAGTGGCTTGGGGTACAGCGGCACATCAAAGCGGAACACATGCGACATGCGGCGGCCCGTACGCAAGCTGGGTTGCGACAGCACAGCGTGCAGCAACTCGTCGGTGTGCAAGCTGCCCTTCATCAGCACTTCCACTTGGCCTTTGGCGGCCATGCTGGCAGCCAGTTCAGCGGCAGCGTGGCTGTGCTCGACCGAGATGATTTCAGCACCCGCCAAATCAATCTCAAACTCGGCTGCCACTTGGCGGATGCGGGCTTCGGGGCCAATCAGCACCGGCACAATCAGCTTGTGGCGGGCTGCGTCCATCGCACCACTGAGCGAGCCTTCGTCACAGGGATGCACCACGGCGCAGCGCACAGCCTCCAAACCTTCTGCACGGGCCAGCAGGTCATTGAAGCGGGCTTCGGGGTCAAACAGCTGAATTTGGGGGGCGTTGATTTTTTCGACGCGCACCTTTTGCGTGGGGGGCATCAGATTGGCATCGCCCTTGAGCACGGTTTCACCCTTTTGGTTGGTGACCAAGCAGCTCATCTTGATGCGCTTTTTCTCATCGTCTTTTTCCGACACCGTGGCGGTGACGGTGAGCGTGTCACCAATACGCACGGGTTTGGTGAACTTGAGTTCTTGGCCCAGATAGATGGTGCCGGGGCCGGGGAACTTGGTGCCAAACAGGGCCGAAATCAGCGCCGCACCCAACATGCCGTGGGCGATCACGCCGTGGAACATGGTGGCATCGGCGTATTCGGGGTTCAGGTGGGCCGGGTTGATGTCGCCAGACACAGCGGCAAAAGCCTCGATGTCGGCCTGTGTGACGGTACGCAACAAGCGGGCGCTTTGGCCGACGCTCATTTCGTCATAGGTGACGTTTTCCATCCATTCGTTGGTGGGGGTTGCCATGTTCATGGTGCAAATCCTTGAAATTGGGAAAGAGAGTGCGTCGGTACAGGCTTAGGCCATCGCGTGGCAGCCACCATCGACATAGATGGTCTGGCCGGTCATGCCCGACGAAGCATCGGAGCACAAGAAGGCGCACAGATTGGCAATTTCTTCCAATGTCACCAAACGCTTGAGCGGCGACTTTTGCGCTGCATTGGCCATCAGATCATCAAAGCTGGCAATACCCGAGGCGGCACGGGTCAAGATAGGGCCGGGCGACACTGCATGGACACGGATGGCCTGTGGGCCAAGCTCCATCGCCATGTAGCGGGTCAGAGACTCCAGCGCCGCCTTGACTGGCCCCATCAGCCCATAGTGGGGCACCGCCTCGTCAGCGCCCAAATAGGTCATGCTCAGCATGGAGCCCCCATTGCGCATGTGGGGAGATGCCAACTTAGCCAAGCGGGCAAACGAATGGCAAGAGACGTTCATGGCGCGGGCAAAGCCCTCGCTGGAACTGTCAACCACGTCCCCGTGCAAATCTTCCAGTGGTGCCCAGGCAATAGAGTGAACCACAAAGTCCAAATGTCCTAGGCGCTCCACGGCGCGTGCTACCGTGGCTTCTAGTTCACCTTCTACCTCCACATTGCAATTGAGCAACTCCACGCCCAACGGGTCGGTCAGAGGCTCGACAAAGCGACGGGCCTTTTCGTTCAGGCAAGAGACCACCAAATCAGCACCGAGCTGGTGCATGACTTGGGTGCAACCCCAGGCAATGCTGCTGTTGTTAGCCACACCGAGGATCAGACCTTTTTTGCCTGCCAGACCGAAAGAGGATGTGTTGAGCGTCATGAACGAAAAATCTCCAAAGAAAAGCCAGGCGCGGCGGCGCCGCGTCTGCTGGCAAAGCACAAGGTGTGCCAGAAAGATGGGCTAATGCCCATTGAATACACGCCGCAGGTCTGCCCCGGCTGCACCGGGCTTGAAGCCCTCGCGTTCGAGTTTGTCCTGCGCACTGACCAAAATGTGGCGGGTGGTATCGACCCCCACCTGTTCCACATAACGTGTGGCTACGCCATAACGCAGCACCAATAAAGCCCGCAACTCTTGGCGCAAATGCGATTTGCGCCGCTCAGGAGACATGCCCGGACGGGCACCACCTGGTTTGCGCCGCTCTACTGGAGGGGGGCGCTCGTCGTCTTGGGACAGCACATCGTTGAGTTCACTCTCATTTTGCAGATTGATGTCCAACGCAGTGGCCAAACGGGCAATGCGGGCGTTGATCGACTCGATCGACTCGCTCATGCGCTGCAAATACCCTGTCAGGTGGGCATCAGAGGGGTGAATTTCTTCAGTCGACATAGCGCACCATCACATACTCACCAGGAGCATCGCAAAGCACATGGGCCGTATCAAAGGCCGGGGGCGCGATGGGCTTGCCCGAACGCTCCTTGAGCCAAGCATCCATGGCTTCCCACCAAGAACCTTGACGGGTGGGGGCGCTGGCCACCCAGTCATCGGGGTCAATCCAGCCTTGGTTGTCTTCTACGCTATTGATCTGATAGCTGCGGCGCGGACGGCCAGGCTCCGAAACAATCCCGGCGTTGTGACCACCAGCAGCCAAAATAAAGGTGACATGGGTGTCGGTTTGCAAGTGAATCTTGTAGACCGAACGCCAGGGTGAAACATGGTCACGGGTGGTGCCCACCACCAGCATGGGTGCGTGGATATCCATCAGCGCAATGCCTTGACCATCTACCCGGTATTTACCCGTGGCCAGTGCATTGTTCAAGAACAACGAGGACAGGTATTCCGAGTGCATCCGGGCTGGCAAGCGGGTCAGGTCAGCATTCCAGCTCATCAGATCAAAGTCCGCTTCTTCTTGGCCCAGCAGGTAGCGGCGCGTATTGCGCATGAACACTAACTCGCGCATGTTCAGGAACTGGAAGGAGCCCGCCATAACGCTACCGGGCAAGTACCCTTTGCGATCCATTTGCTGACGCAAGGTCTTGAGTTGCTCATCGTCAATGAACACACCCATTTCACCCGGCTCTGTGAAATCCGTTTGTGCTGCCAGCAAAGTCACGGTGGCAAGCTCGGGCAAACTGTCCATAAAGTGGTCTTCCGCACGGCGACGCGCACCACCTTGGTGCTGTTCCAGCATGCGGGTGTGGCGCCCCATAGCAGCCGCCACAATCGCCAAGAAAGTCCCCCCCAGACAGTAACCAAGGGCATGGACACGGGGTGCCCCAGTGCGCTCCTTCACGGCAGCCAAGGCATCCATCACGCCTCTGTGCAGGTAGTCTTGCATCCCCAAATCGCGGTCGGAAGCATCGGGGTTGCGCCAAGAAATGATGAACACCGTGTAGCCTTGGCCCACCATATAGCGCACCATCGAATTGGACGGCGACAAGTCCAAAATGTAGTACTTCATGATGCACGAGGGCACGATGAGCAAGGGCTCAGGATAGACCTTGTCGGTGCTGGGGCTGTACTGGATCAGCTCAATCAGGTGGTTACGGTACACCACCTTGCCGGGGGTAATGGCCACGTCTTTGCCGACAGCAAAGGTCAGTGGCTCCAAGGCCTCGGGCTCACTGCGTGCCACCTCAGCTTTGCGCAGATCTTCAGTAAAGTGCTCAAAACCCTGCATCAGGCTCTGGCCTTGGGTTTCTTGGGCCTTGTTCAAGGCTTCAGGGTTGGTCAGCAGCCAATTGGAAGGCGTAAAAGTATCTGTGATCTGACGGGTGAAAAATTCCACCATGTGGTTGTGGTGACGGGACATACCATCAACCTGCACCGCTTCACGCCACCAAGTGCTGTTGGCTTTGTAGCTTTCTTTGAGCACACTGAAAGGCCACTGGCGCCAGCTGGGATCGGTGAATCGGTTGTCGTTATCTACGATGGGTTGGCCTTGCGCATCTTCAGGGGGAGACATAGCTGTGGCAATTGCTTGCTGCCCCAAAGCCAAAGCCCGTTGCCCCAGCACCATTTGCCGACCAGGCGAGGCCGCCAGATGCATGGCCCAGTCAGCAGCCGCCAACGCCAACGCAATAGGAGACAGGCCCATAGTGGTTCGTGACAGAAAGCCGTGGAACGTTTCGTCCAGCGCCTTGGTGGCTTCACGCTGGTGTTCAAATGGCAGAGAGGAGGCAGTAGTTTTGTCCATTGCAAACCCTTCAGGCTCAATACATTACAAAAAAGGCAGTATGCCAAAGTCCATTTGTGACTGACATATAGATCAGTCCGTAAAAGACCCTGTGGTTTTCAGGATACCCCTAACCCAATACTGGTTTCATCCCGCCTGTGCTGAAATTACGTTTGACACATGGTATGCGATGCTTCGCGACAAAGCCATGACAGAAACATGAGCATTGCATGACGTTTATGTGCTGACGCAGTCCCACCTGTGCTGCAAGAGGCGCACATCCCTACAGGGCAGCACCTGCTGCCAAACAAGACCAAAAACAAAGAGCGGAGGAAGAGAAAGGTCTCAGTCGGGCGTACAGGCCGTAATACGGCAGGCCTTGCCACTACGGCCTCTGGGCACAGATTGGCCTAGCTCGGCCAGCACCTGGATAGAAACAACCCCTTGGGCTGTGGCAAAAGCCGTGAGGGCAGCACACCCTCTGACCAAAGCAGCCCGCCCTGCTTCACCCTCTAGGGGCACATGCAGCACCAAGGTGCTGTCATCCAATTGATGCAAATAGAAGTCAAACACACCTGCATCGTCTTCTAGCACAGTGGACAAGGCCAAGGGCAACAGTGTCACACTCTGCCCATTGGCACCTGCCATCACCAAAGGCTCATCCTGGCGGCCCTGTACCGTAATGACAGGCAGGGGCGAACCACAGGCGCAGCGTTCAGGGTGCATTGTGATGTGGTCACTGACGTTGTAACGCACCAAAGGCTGGACATGGTTGGCCAGGTTGGTTAGCAACACACTACAGGAGGGCTGGCCGGGAGGCACTGGACGGAAACGTTCATCCACAGGCTCCAGAATCACCCAATCGGTGTTGGCATGCATCTGGCCGTGCGCGCATTCCCAACCAATGGCCAGAAACTCTGAAGAGCCATAGCTGTTGCGCACCAAACTGCCCAAGCTCTGTTGAATATGCGTACGGACTGCAGGACTCAAGGACTCTCCGCCCGTCCAGATTTCACGTGGGCGAGCGCGCAAAGTGCCGCACCGTGCCTCATCGGCCAACAAGGCTGCCACCGTCGGGTAAGTGACGACCACCGAGGGCGCAAAGGCATTGAGCTGTGCGACCAGCATGTGGGTAGGTACCTGAATGGAAAAGCTGCGCATGGTACTGGAGAGCACCGGGTTGATAGCCCGCAACCGTTGCACCGAGGCGTAACTGGCAAAATGGCCCCCTGTGGCCCCCACAAAGGCAATACGCTCCGTCAGCCCCAACGGATCTAGCCAGCGCGCCAAAGGGCGGGTGGCACAACGCCGCAACGCTTCCAAGGCATCATAAACAGCCATGGTGGCTACATCTTGCACAAAAATACCCGGCTCACCACTGGTGCCCGAACTCTCCCACACCATATAGCGCCCCAGCCAAGGCTCGGCAATACGGGTAGGATCTGCGGTGAACTGGCGCAGCGCCTGCAGCGTGATCTGCGGATCAGTCACCCAGCTATCAAATTCAGACATCAACTGGCCGCGCGTCACCACTGGCAATTGCTCCAGTGCCGTGCCCGCCGTAACACCTGTGGGCCACAGCGACCGGTACAGACGCGAGCCACGCAGGGTAGACTCCAACAACTGGGCCAAACGGGCCTGCTGACGCTGGGCAATACCTTGCGGCGTGCCCCGGTTCACGGCCATGACATCCATTGAAATCGAGGACAGGCGCAGCGGGTCGAACACAGTGTGCATCTGGTGACTCGCGGGATGCCCTGGCGACAAATGCCTGGGGTGGATAGCGCATCGTGCCAAAGCACGACCCTTTCCCGCATCCTTTCTTTTTGGGCTATCTTGAATACTTGAACAATGAAAGCGGTGGTGTATAGCACCATCGGCAGCCATCATAGAAGGAGCGGGTGCCATCTTGGGCAAAAAACTGGTTATGCAGCCCTCTGCCCCGATAGTCTGACAAAGAACAACCCATCAGACATTGTGCAAACTCTGCCCGTGCTGATGGGCTGCACCAGAGCGCACCAAATCATCGATCAGGGTGTGGCACCAGGTTTGCAACGGCACGTTGGCAAAATAAGCCGCATGGAGCTGTCCAAAATAGGGCGTGCTGGCAAACCAATGCTGCAAATCCTCCAAGGCAATTTGCTGCCACTCCAGCAATTTGTACTTCAGCAGCACCTTGGCTGCATGGCGCGCGTGTTTGACTGGATCGCGTGCCCAACTGTCCAAGCGGCGGCGGGCAGTGTCAATGGCACGGGGGGTATCCTGAAACATAGCACCATGCCCCGGCACCACGATGGCAGGTGCCAAATTGTCAATCAAGTCCAAAGTAGCGGCCACATCCGCAAAAGCCGCCTCCCCATCCAACTCCGGAAAGACCACACCAAACCCGTTTTCCCACAGGGCATCTCCCGAGATCAAGATGCGCTGCTGCGGCTCGAACAGCAAAATGGCATGGCTGTCATGCCCTGGTGCAGCATGAATTTGCCAAGCTTGATGACCCAATTTCACCTCAGTGCCGGGCTGTAACAGCGCATCATGGCGAAAGGGCGGGCAATCTTGGCCCGTAGGTGTGTAACTCAAGGCGTGGGCATCCCAATGCCCCACAGCCAAGGCCAGTCCAGGGGCAATAGCCGTTTGCACTTGGGGCCAATGCTGCTGCAATGCAGCATTGCCACCACAATGGTCGCTGTGCAGGTGGGTGTTGAGGATGCGCTCTAGCACCCTGCCTTGCAGAGCTTGCACCACCAGTGCCACGGTCTGGGCAGCGTGGGTGCAATAACCTGTGTCCACCACCGCCGTGCCTGCAGGCCCATCCGTAAACACAATGGTGTTGGCAGAGAGCCAGCCGCGCTCTATAACGGTCATTTCTGGGGGTAACAGGGACATGGCAGTATGGCTCTCGTCTTTCTACAGGGGTGTGGTGTCAATCGTGCCATAGTCACAATGGCGCTATTGGCCCATTAGTGCGCAATGGATGGCTCAACGGGCATCCATTTCCCGATGGCGGCGCAGTGCCACCCAACGGGACTGGAAATGCTCTGCCAGGCGCTCCACCAAATAAACCGAACGGTGTTGGCCCCCTGTGCAGCCAATCGCCACTGTGACATAGCTGCGGTGGTTGCTGGCCAACAACCCCAGCCAGTGCTCCAAAAACTGTTCGATATGGCTCTGCATCCGTGAGACTTCGGGTTGTTGGTACAAATAATCCACCACGGGGGCATCCAACCCAGTCAAGTCTTTTAATCCTGGCTCGTAGTGTGGGTTGGGCAACATGCGCACATCAAACACATAGTCTGCATCCACCGGGATGCCCCGCTTAAAGGCAAACGATTGGAAGACCAACGTCAACTGTTGCGGCACCACCGACATCAGCCCTTTGATATAGCCCTGCAACTGGGCAGCCCGAATTGTGCTGGTATCAATCACATGCGAATGCTCGCGCAAATCGGCCAACAATTCGCGTTCCAGTTCAATGGCCTGCACCAATACGCGGCGCCCATCCAAGCTATCATCATGCGACAAGGGATGGCGGCGACGTGTTTCTGAAAAACGCCGTACCAAAGTGTCGGTGGTGGCATCGAGAAAAATGGCATGCACCACCACGCCTTGGTTGCGCAAACGCAGCAACTCTTGTGGCACCTGTGCCAAAGAAGTGCCACTGCGCGCATCCATCGCAATAGCAACACGGTTGCCGTGGTGGTGGTGCTCCAGCGCCAAAAATGCCGACAGCAACTCAGGAGGCAAATTGTCCACGCAGTAGTAACCTGCATCTTCCAAGGCCCGCAGAGCCACCGATTTGCCGGAGCCCGACAGCCCAGTGATCAAGGCAATTTCCAGACTCATGGGGCTATCTCCATTGGCGTGGGGGCAACCATGTCGAGCATTTCTTGGGCATGGGCCAAACTGGTGGGCGAGAGTTGCTGGCCGCCCAACATTCGGGCAATCTCACGTACGCGCTGTGCGGCAGCCACCGCTTGCACAGTGCTGCTGGTGCCTTGGCTATTGCTGCTTTTGGCCACCAGCAAGTGCCGATGGGCCTGTGCCGCCACCTGGGGCAAATGCGTTACGGCCAGCACCTGCCGGTCTTGGCCCAACTGACGCATCAGACGCCCCACCGCTTCAGCCACGGCCCCCCCCACCCCCGCATCTACCTCATCAAAAATCAGGGTGGGTGCCTCACCCAAAGCACTGGTAGTCACGGCAATGGCCAGCGAAATCCGTGACAGCTCTCCCCCCGAAGCAATTTTTGCCAGCGGGCGAGCCGTTGCCCCCGGATGGCCTGCCATGAGAAAAACCACTTCGTCCATACCATCAGCACCAGGGCTATGACTGGGTTGCAGGGCCACCTCAAAATGCCCCCCGCGCATCCCCAGCAACTGCATGGCTTCTGTGATGGCCCGTGAGAGCCGGGGCGCAGCCTTGGCACGTTGGTGTGACAACTGTCTAGCCGCTGCGTGATAAGCCTCTGCCGCCTGTTGTGCAGAAGCCTCCAGCGTCACCAGATCGGCACCATTCTCTAGTCTTTGCAACTCCTGTTTCCAACCCGCCAGCAGCGTAGGCAACTCGGCGGGGGGGCGTTTGTAGCGGCGGGCTAATGTCAGCCACAACGAGACCCGGCCATCCAACACAAGCAATCCTTGCGGGTCTAGATCCACATGGCGCAAGTAAGCCTGCAATGAACGCACGGCCTCCTCGGCTTGTGCCAAACCAGAGGTGAGCATGTCTTGCAAATTGCGAAACTCTGGCTCCAGATGCTCCTGAGCTTGCAACAACTCGCTAGCCCGCGACAAGCCCGACAGTGCGCCACGCTCTTCACCATCGAGCCATTCCAACGCAGCATGCGCAGTATCAAGCAAGGCTTGGGCATGGCTCAATCGCGTATGTTGGGCATTGAGTTCTTCCCATTCATCCATGCCAGGGGCCAGCTTGTCCAACTCAGCAATTTGCCATTGGAGCCGTTCACGGTCACGCTCCCCATGTTCTTGGGCATTTTGTGCTTGCTCCAAGGCTTTGCGGGCCACTCGCCAACGTTGCCAGCAACGTGCCACCTCTAGGGTGGAAGTACCGGCATAGGCGTCCAGCAGCTTGCGCACAGCATCGGGCCGCGTCAAACTTTGCCAAGCGTGCTGACCGTGGATGTCCAACAGCCACTCGCCCGCCGTACGCAACTGGGCCGCTGTGGCTGGGGTGCCGTTGATCCAGGCCCGGCTCTTGCCTTGGGTGTCCACCGTGCGGCGCAGCAACAAGTGCTCTTCGATGCCAAAACCAGCCTCTTCCAGCCATGAGCGCAGGCCGAGGGGCGTGTCAAACTCTGCACAAACATCTGTGCGGCTTGCACCTTCACGCACCAGAGCCGCATCGGCACGGGCACCCAATACCAATTGCAGGGCATCAATCAGAATGGATTTTCCCGCCCCCGTCTCTCCGGTCAGGGCCGTGAATCCATCTGCAAGCTCCAGATCCAGCCGCTGCACAATGACAAAATCGTGCAACGTGATGCTCTTGAGCGACATGTTCAGGAACCTCCTTCGTTCCAGCGCAGTTTCTTGCGCAACGTGTCAAAGTAACTCCAGCCGCGCGGATGCAAAAAGCGCACGCAGTATTCAGCCCGGCGCACCAAAATACGATCACCGTGGTGCAAAGAGGCCAAGGACTGCATATCAAAATTGGCACTGGCATCGCGCCCATTGACAATTTCGATGGCAATCTCCGTGATGTCAGCCAGCACAATCGGGCGGTTTGACAACGTGTGGGGCGCAATAGGCACCAACACCCAGCCAGGCAAAGACGGGTGCAGCATAGGCCCCCCCGCCGACAATGAATAGGCCGTCGAACCCGTAGGGGAAGCCACAATCAGACCATCGGCACGTTGATTAGCCACAAAATGGCCATCCACCTCCACCCGCAACTCCACCATGCCAGAGGTAGCCCCCCGGTTGACCACTACATCATTCATGGCAAAGGCATCAAACACACACACGCCCTCACGCAGCACGCGCGCGTGCATCAAAGGACGGTGGTCTTCCTCAAACTGCCCATGCAGCATGGGCGCAAGAGTGGACTGGTAATTGTCTAGTGGAATATCGGTGATAAAGCCCAACCGCCCTTGGTTGATTCCAATCAATGGAGTGCCATAACGGGCCACTTGGCGGCCAATGCTCAACATGGTGCCATCGCCCCCAACCACCAGACCTAAATCGCACTGATGGCCGATTTCGTCCACATCCAAAGCCGGATATCCGGGCATGTCCATATGGGCTGCCGTCTGTGCTTCTAGCGAAACGGTACAGCCTTGGCTACGCAGAAACAGGGCAATACCCTCTAGCGTCTTGCGCGCATGTTCGGCCATGACTCCAGAGGTCGGACTCTGGTACTTGCCTACCAAGGCAATGTGTTCAAAACGGGACTTCATGGACGAATTACATCATTGTTGCGCGTCAAGCCGCTGACGGGCCAGCGCCATTGGGGCCAACACCAACTGGGCTCAGTGGTGGTGGCTGAGCGCGTTGGAGACCAGCCGCGAGGTAATGTCCACAATCTGGATCATCCGGTCGTAGGGCATTCGGGTGGGGCCAATCACCCCCAATGTGCCTACCACCTGCCCATCCACCTCATAAGGCGCACTGACAACCGACAACTCTTCAAAGGGAACTACTTGGCTCTCACCACCAATGTAAATGCGCACCCCTTCGGCCTGCTGCGATACATCCAGCAGGCGCAAAATTTGGGTTTTTTGCTCAAACAGGTCAAACGCACGGCGCAAATTGCCCATATTTTGAGAAAAATCGCTCACCGACAGCAAATTGCGCTCACCCGAAATCACCACTTCTTCTTGGGCCTGCTCAAAGGCTTCGGAACTGACCTGCACCGCAGCCTGCATCAGCGTGGCAATCTCGCCGCGCAGTTGGTCTACCTCTGTAGCCAACCGCTCACGCACCTGCTCCATCGCCATGCCTGCATAGTGCATGTTCAAGAAATTGGCTACTTCCACCAACTGGCTTTGGGTGAAATCGGTTTCAGACAGAATCGCCCGGTTCTGCACATCGCCTTCGGGCGAGACAATGATGAGCAAAAAGCGCCGCTCCGACAGGCGCAAGAATTCGATATGCCGAAACACAGAAGTGCGCCGGGGCGCCATCACTACGCCAACAAATTGCGACAAGCTCGATAGCAGTTGAGCCGCGTTGGCAATCACTTTCTGTGGTTGGTCAGGGGCCAATTGGGGTGTAGAGATATACCTACGGTCTGCCGTGAGCATGGTATCGACGAACAACCGATAGCCTTTGGCGGTAGGAACCCGCCCCGCAGAGGTGTGCGGACTGGCAATAAGGCCCAAGTATTCCAAATCCGCCATCACGTTGCGAATGGTGGCTGGCGACAAATCCAGCCCCGAGGCACGTGACAAAGTGCGGGAGCCTACGGGCTGCCCATCTTCGATATAACGCTCTACCAGCGCCTTGAGCAACAACTTGGCACGATCATCCAGCATCGGGCAATTTTATCCATCTTGCGCGGAAAATCCCGTTCTTCAGGGTGGAGATGTAGCGCGCGGATACCAAAGGTATTTTTTGTGCAAGCATAGGGACTGCATAGAATCAAAGTATGCAACGCTTGCAAGCCTTCAAGTTCGAGCTCATGCCCAATAGTGCGCAGCAGCGCGACATGTGCCGCTTTGCTGGGGCGCGTCGGTTTGTCTATAACAAGGCGTTGGCACTGCAAAAAGCCAACTATGCAGCGGGTGGCAAATTTATCAGTTATGTGGAAATGGCCAACCAGCTACCACAGCGGAAGGATGAGTTGCCTTGGCTCAGGCAATCGCCTTCCCAAACCTTGCAACAAGCGCTCAAAGATGCAGAGCGTGCGTTCAAAAACTTCTTTGAAAAACGTGCAGGTTTTCCGCGCTTCAAGCACAAAGGCCGTGCGGAGAGTTTTCGTTTTCCACAGGGCTTTGAGATCGACCTAGGCAACCGCCGTATCAAGTTACCGAAGCTGGGCTGGGTACGCTTTCGGCCAAGCCGCAAGCTCCTTGGAACAGCCAAAAACATCACGGTAAGCCACTCGGCTGGCAAGTGGTTTGCCAGCATCCAAACCGAACGCGAAGTGGCTCCCCCTGTCCCCACTGCGACCACCGCCATCGGCATCGACTTAGGTATTGCCCGCTTTGCCACCTTCAGCGATGGCGCTTTTCTAGCACCCCTGAACAGTTTCAAGCGCCACCAAGTCCGGCTGGCACGCTACCAGCGGCGCATGGCGCGCAAAGTCAAATTTAGCAGCCACTGGAAAAAAGAAAAAGCCAAGGTCCAAAAAATTCACACGCGGATTGCAAACTGCCGCAAAGACTTCCTGCACAAAGCCACTACAGCGATCAGCCAAAACCACGCGCTCGTTTGTATCGAAGACTTGCAGGTCAAAAATATGTCGAAATCGGCACAGGGTTGCCAAGACAAGCCGGGTAAGAACGTCCAAGCCAAGTCGGGCTTGAACCGCTCCATTTTGGATCAGGGTTGGAGCGAGTTTCGGCGGCAACTGGAATACAAACTGCAATGGTCGGGCGGGATGCTGGTAGCGGTATTGCCGCAAAACACCAGCCGCACCTGTCCGGCTTGCGCTCATGTGTCCAAGGACAATCGGCGCACACAGGCGCCGTTTCTGTGTGTAGCCTGTGGCTACCAAAACCACGCGGATGTGGTGGGGGCCATGAATGTTTTAGAGCGTGGATTACGCTTGTTAGCCTGTGGAGAGGATGTCAGCCGCGCCAAAGTTGCAAGACCTAAGCGTGCAGCCTCAGTGAAGCAGGAACCCACTGAGGCGACCAGCACAAACACGATGCTTGTGACTGGCGCGGTAGGAATCCCCTGCCTTTAGGCAGGGGAGGATGTCAAGTCGCATTTTTTCGGGCGAGGTGGCTTGGTGGTATGGATGAGCAAAGTCGCCTTGTCCATCTCTCCGGCCAGCAGTGCGGGCCAAGCCTTCAGCGCATGGGAAATACTGTCTTCTATCAAGGTACGCTGCTCAGGTGCCGGCTTTTTCAGCACCCAATGTGGCACCTCGGTTTTCACACCAGGGTGTCCGATGCCGATGCGCAGCCGCCAATAGTCAGAAGCCCCCAATTGGGCATGGATATCGCGCAGACCATTGTGGCCGCCGTGGCTACCACCACGCTTGAGCTTGATCTGACCAGGAGAAAAATCCAATTCGTCGTGGGCCACCAAGATTTCGTCAGGGGCAATCTTAAAAAACCGCGCCAAAGCAGCCACCGATTTGCCCGACAAGTTCATGAAGGTTTGGGGTTGCAACAGCCAGACCGTGTGACCATGCACATTGGCCCGTGCGGCCAAACCCCAATAGCTGCGTTCGGGCTGCAAATGCACCTTGAGTTCACGCGCTAGGGCATCAATCCACCAAAAACCCGCATTGTGGCGAGTGGCTTCATATTCCGGCCCTGGGTTACCCAGGCCAACAAACAGCTTGATCATGTGCGCAAAAGGGGATCAAAAAAGCGAACGGCCCACGCAGGGTGGGCCGTTGTGCAAGACGGTGGCTGCCGGAGCTGCCACCACAGACAAGAAATTACTTCTTGCCCTTGCCCTTGCCCTTGGCGGGAGCGGCAGCAGCCACGGGTGTTTCCACCACGGCCACAGGAGCCACCACGGAGACCAGAACGGGGTTGTTTTGGCTGCCACGGGTAACCGCAGTAACGCCACGGGGCAGCTTGATGTCCTTGAGGTGCAGAGCAGCACCCTTCTTCAGGCCGCTCAGATCCACTGCGATGAACTCGGGCAGATCCGAAGGCATGCAGGTCACGTCCAGCTCATTCACCACGATGTTCAGTGTGCAGTGCTCAACCTTGACAGCGGTAGATTCGTCAGCGCCTGTGTAATGCACAGGCACCTTCAGGTGCAGCTTGGTCTTGGCATCGACACGTTGGAAGTCGATGTGCAATACTTGTTGCTTGTAGGGGTGGTATTGCACATCGCGCAGCACAACCTTGATGGTTTGACCGCCCAAGTCCATGTCAAGCACGCTGGAGTGGAAGGCTTCCTTCTTCAGGGTATGCCACAGATCATTGTGATCCACTTCAATGGCTTGGGGCTGGGCTTCACCACCATAGATGATGCCGGGGGTACGGCCAGAATTACGCAGACGGCGGCTCGCACCCGTGCCTTGCTTGGCGCGCTCAAAAGCGACGATGTTCATGGGATTTCTCCGTGAGAGGTGCACCGCGACCAGTGTCACCTTCGGTTGTAAAAAGACCCTCGCCAACAACAGGAGAGGGCCAGGCTTTTGGTCAGAATCAGAACTGGTCGTTCTGGTCTGAGAACAAACTCATCACCGAGTCGCCGTTGGCAATGCGTTGGATGGTCTCGCCAATCAACGGTGCCACAGAGAGTTGGCGAATCTTGGTGCAGGCACTGGCGGCAGCACTCAAGGGAATAGTGTTGGTCACGACCACTTCATCCAATGCGGATGCGGTAATGCGGTCAATGGCAGGGCCAGAGAAGATGGGGTGCGTACAGTAGGCATACACGCTCTTGGCACCACGCGCCTTGAGTACCTCGGCGGCTTTGACCAACGTACCAGCCGTGTCAATCATGTCGTCCATGATCACGCAGTTGCGGCCTTCGATCTCGCCGATGACATGCATCACTTCAGAGACATTGGCCTTGGGGCGACGCTTATCGATGATGGCCAAATCACAACCGAGTTGTTTAGCCAGCGCACGGGCGCGCACCACCCCCCCCACGTCAGGGGAGACCACGATCAGGTTTTCGTAATTTCTTTGGCGCAAATCACCCAACAACACGGGCGAAGCATAGATGTTATCTACAGGGATATCGAAAAAGCCCTGAATTTGGTCAGCGTGCAAATCCATAGTGAGCACACGGGCCACACCCACGGTTTGCAACAGGTTGGCTACCACTTTGGCCGAGATGGGCACACGGGTGGAACGTGGGCGGCGATCTTGACGGGCGTAACCGAAATAGGGAATGACGGCGCTGATGCGTTCTGCCGAGGCGCGCTTGAGCGCATCGACCATGATCAGCAGTTCCATCAGATTTTCGTTGGTGGGGGCGCAGGTGGATTGCACCACGAAAACATCACGGGCACGGACGTTTTCCTTGATTTCCACGGTGACTTCACCATCAGAGAACCGACTGACATCAGCGGCCCCCAAGGTAGTGCCAAGGTGCTTGGCAATGTCAGCAGCCATACCAGGATTGGCATTGCCAGTGAAAACTATGAAATCGGGAGGATTGGCTTGCATGAGCTGCCCAGCAATCTGACTGAAGAGTGTGTGCCTGCAAGAGGCGAATTTGGCAGGGGAAGAAGGATTCGAACCTTCGCATGCCGGAATCAAAATCCGGTGCCTTAACCAGCTTGGCGACTCCCCTACACAGGCCTACTGAACGTTATTCAGCAAGCCTTAAATTATATACCTGAAATCCAACTGCTGAGTGGATGAATTTTCAGATTTTCACATTTTTTTACTTGCCAAGTGCTTGGCGCATCGGCAAGATTGTCGGCATGTGATAGCTGTGCAAACACAGCACTTCCTGATCCCGTCATTCTAGCATTTAACCCTTGAAGGTTGAGCCAGCTGAGTGCCTTTTTTATATCAGGGCACAAAGACTCAGCTACAGGTTGCAGGTCATTGTGTCCAAACGCATACGGCGAGCTACGGAACTGCGCCATTGTAGCATTGGCTGAATCACGTTTCAAATGGGGCGCTGCAAAAATGGCTGGCGTCTCTAAACCCGCTGCGGGCTTGACGACTACAAACTGTGCGGAGGGCAAGGCATATTCGCCCGTCAAAGGGGTGATCTGCTCACCAATACCTTCTACCCAAGCATGGTGCCCACCAAGAAAAAACGGCACATCAGCGCCCAAGGGCAGCCCAATACGGCTCAAGGTGGCACGGTCTAGATTCAAGCGCCAGAGCCGATTGAGTGCCAGCAAGGTACTGGCCGCGTCGGAGGAGCCCCCCCCCATACCCGCCTGCGTTGGAATACTTTTATGAATACCAATATGCACCCCCAGTGTGCAGCCCGTGGCGCGTTGCAATGCCTTGGCCGCACGCACAATCAAGTCGTGCTCGGGCAACGGGGTGTTGAGGTCTTCGCGGCTAATGTGACCATCTTGGCGCAATTCAAAGTGCAGGGTGTCAGACCAGTCTATGAGCATGAAGACCGATTGCAGCAGATGGTAGCCATCATTCCGGCGCCCCGTGATATGCAGAAACAAGTTGAGTTTGGCTGGAGCCGGAACATCGTACAAAGCTTGCATGGTGTGGCAAATCAGTATTCAAACGTGATGCGCAAGGTGGTGTGTGGCTCGGGGCTGAACCGGGTCGCAGTCAGACGCCCTTGGGCAATGGCGCTGAGGTCTGTGCTCCAACCCTCGATGGCGGTGGGCTGACCCGCTAGCCAATCGAACAGGGCGACAACTGGGATGGGTGCGCCGGTGTCACGTTCAAGCAAGGCCTCGATAGAGCTGGCTTCTTCGGTAGTGTGGCCGGTTTCCAGCCGTGCCCCTTGTGGGTTCCAGTGCAGTTGTGCCAGCGTCTGGCCTAAAGGGCCAGTCAGTTGCAGACTGCCAAGATGGGCATTGCCTTGTAACTCAAACGCAGCGATGAATGAGCGCGAGGGATACCCTTCAACTTGCAAAGCCAGTCGACCACTCCAAAGCGTGCGCTGCAGCAATCCGTGGCTACTGGGGGCGGCTGGTGGCTGTGCGCAACCCCACAATGCCAGCGGTACACCCAGGCACCACAGCAACGCCGAGCGGCGTGGGAGCGCAGATTGGTGGCAGTGGTGCATCAGGGTTGGATGCCAAAACGGCGCATGGTCTTGTGCAAGGTCTCGTTGTCGGGTTGTTGCCGTAGGCCTTGTTGCCAGACGGCGCGGGCCCGTTCAGGTTGCTTCAGAGTCCAGAGCACTTCACCCAGATGGGCAGCGATTTCTGCATCAGGGCGGCGCGCAAAAGCCGATTCCAGCAGTTGCAGTGCCAGGGTGTGTTCACCAAGCCGGAATTGCACCCAACCTAGGCTGTCTGTGATGAACGGATCGTTAGGAGCGTACTTGAGGGCTGTTTCGATCAGCGCCTTGGCCTCGGTCAGACGCAAGCCCCGGTCGGCCAGTGAGTAGCCCAGCGCATTGTAGGCGTGGTGAAAATCTGGTTGACGCTCGATAATTTGGCGCAGCAGCCGCTCCATTTCATCCAGCCGGCCCAGTTTGTCGGCCAGCATGGCATGGTCATAGAGCAGCTCATTATTGTCTGGTGCCAAGGCTGCCAAACGGGCTTGGAGTTCGTAGGCAGGGGCATATTGCTTGGCATCACGCAGCAATTGCACTTCAGCCTGCAATTTGAGTTGTTCTTCTTGGGGGGTCTCGGCTGGCAGACTGCGCACCAACGCCCGGGCTTGGGCCAATTTGCCTTGGCGGGCCAGCAATGCAGCCCGTTGCGTTTGGGCACCCAAGCGATCATCAGGGTGGTCAATACGGTTGAGCCAAGCATCCGCTTGGCTGTACTGCCCACGCTTTTCGGCAATCTGGGCATGCAACAGGTAGGCCTGCGTCAGGCTTTTGCTGGGTTTACTGCCCGGTTCTTCTTCTGTGGCCGTGAGGGTAGTGAACTTGTGGAGTGCGGCTTCTGCCTCGGGCAATTGGCCGTTTTGTAAGTAGACCGCCGCCAAGAGAAACCACGCTTCGGATTGCTCGGGTGTCTGGCTGGTGAGCACTTGCAGCTGTGCCTGTGCTTCAGGATAGCGTTGAGTGGCTAACAAGATACGGGTATAGCCCAAACGCAGGTTGGCACTGGCTTGAGGTTGTGAGAAGTAATGCTCTACCGAAGCAGCCGCAGTGGCCTCACCGCGCTCTAACAACTCCAGTGCCAGCAGGGCGGCGGCTTCGTCGGCAGGGGCGAAGCGTTGGGCTTGTTGCACTGCGTGCAAGGTGCCGGGCGGGTCTTCGGCTTGCAGACGCAACCGGCCCAAAGCAGCCCATGCGGCAGCCCCCGTCTCGGGCTGTGTCAAATAGGGGGCCAGCACCTGCTCCACCAAACTAGCAGCCAGTGCTTTGTCGCTAACGCGGCGGTACAACGGCGGCAACGCCAACAAGGCGCTCACCCGGCTGGCAGACGGGGTGAGTGCCAGTTCACGGGTCAAGGGCCCGACAGTGTCGCGGATACGATTGAGTGCCACAAGGATTTGCAGTACATAGCGGTTGGCCTCACGCGACTGGGGCCAGGCCTGTTGCCAAGCGCGTGCCGCTGCCAATGCCGACTCCCCCGAGCGGGCTTGCAAGGCCATGTCTGCCGCACGTTGGTAGAGCTTTTCGTCATTGCTGTTGCGAGCGGCCTCCAGCATTAAGGCAAAGCCGGTGGCCGGATCGCCCGTGCGAGCGGCCATTTCGCCCAGCAGGATTTCATAGAACACTTCGGCATCCAGCGCCGCTTGGCGTGCTTCCTGCACCGCACGGCGTTGACTCTGCGCTGCAGAATCCGATTTGGTGGAGGCCGCCCCAGCCATTGCCGAACCTGCGGTAAGGGCGGCGGCAATGGTGGAGAGCAGGAAACGGTGGATGGAAGCCATGAACCATAATAATCGATGCTTCAACATCGGTTCAAAGTGGTGATACATGCCTGAATTGCCAGAGGTAGAGGTAACGCGCCGCAGTTTTGCCCCAGCAATTGTCGGGGCACAGGTTATGGCGGTACGAGTTGGCAAGCCTTTGCGTTGGCCGCTGGGTTGTGCGCCTGCCATATTGATCGGGCGAGTGGTGCAGTCGGTACGCCGACGGGGCAAATACTTATTGCTCGATCTGGATCAGGGGTTGTTGCTGTTGCACTTGGGCATGTCGGGCAGTTTGCGTTTTGCCACAGAATTGCCACCGCCTGGCCTCCACGACCATTTTGACCTGCAAACAACGCACGGTGTTTTGCGTTTGCATGATCCACGCCGTTTTGGCGCCGTGGTGTACGCCAGCAGTGCGCAAGATCCGGTGGTGTGCAAGTTGCTTGGCCATCTGGGCATGGAGCCTTTGTCTAGCGATTTCAGTCTGGAGGCCTTTGGGCAAGGGCTGCGGGCTAGTCGCTCCAGCATCAAGCAAGTGCTGCTAGCGGGTAAGGTAGTCGTGGGTGTAGGCAATATCTACGCCAGTGAAGCCCTGTTCATGGCAGGTATTTTGCCGACCGTGGCCGCTCGCGATCTGACGCCTAAACGGGTAGGATTGCTGCACCAAGCAATCCAACAGGTGCTTGCCCAGGCAGTGGCCAGTGGTGGTAGCACTTTGCGTGACTTTGCCAGTGCCGATGGCCAGAGTGGTCATTTCCAACAGCAAGCCCATGTTTATGGACGTGAGGGCGCTCCCTGTCATACTTGCGCCACGCCGGTGCGCATGGTGCGCCAGGCGCAGCGCAGCAGCTATTACTGCCCACGCTGTCAGCATGAGTAAATCTTTGGACACAGCTCTGTGCTGATGTCGTGCTGACGGCCAAAAGCAGTGTGTTCTGTTGCAGACAGCTTTTCGATTTCCAGGAATAAAGTGGGATCTTCATTCAACGATCAGTTTGAGCAACATGGCCATTGGCGGCGTGCATTTGCCCAGCAGTTGAAGCAGCTGGCGCAATGGATGGACGCCCATGAGCTGATGGATGCCGCAGTGCAAGAGCGATTACAGCGGCTTGAGGCCCAAGTGCGCTCAGACAAGATCATGGTCGCCTTTGTTGCGGAGTTTTCGCGCGGCAAGTCCGAACTGATCAACGCCATCTTTTTTGCCAAATATGGCCGCCGCATCATGCCCGCCAGTCCAGGACGCACCACCATGTGTCCGACGGAACTGGGTTATGACAGTGCGGAACCACCCAGCTTGCGGCTGTTGCCCATCGAAACCCGCCTGCAAGCGCCCAGCCTGACCGAGTGGCGGCTCAAGCGCGACACGTGGGTCACCATGCCGTTGGACATTCACAACGCTGACCAGATTGCCGTAGCCATTGAAAAAGTGGCCCAAGTGCGCCGTGTCAGTGTGGATGAGGCCCGGGCATTGGGCTTTTGGCATGATGAGCTACCCGAAGAAAACCCCGCCCCCGATGCCCACGGACAGGTGGAAGTGCCCATGTGGCGCCATGCCATCATCAACATGCCGCATCCATTGCTCAAGGATGGGCTGGTTATCTTGGACACCCCTGGCCTCAACGCGGTGGGGGCAGAGCCTGAACTGACGGTCAACCTGATCCCACAAGCCCATGCGGTGGTGTTTATTCTGGGGGCTGATACAGGGGTGACGCGCTCTGATCTGGCCATCTGGCGTGAGCATCTGGCAGCGCCCCAGGGCAGCAACGATGCGCGGTTGGTGGTGCTCAACAAGATCGATACGCTCTGGGATGCCCTTAACACCCCGGAGTTGGTACGCACACAACTGCAACGCCAATGTGCTACCTCGGCCCAAATGCTGGGTGTAGGCATAGGGCAGGTGCTGCCGGTGTCGGCACAAAAAGGGCTATTGGCCAAAATCACCAACGACGACGCTCTCTTGCAGGCCAGTGGTTTGCCAACCTTGGAGGCCGCCTTGGCGCACGGCATCATGGGGCAGCGCCAAGCTATTTTGCGGGCGGCTGTAGCAGCTGGAGTGGCCAGTCTGAATGCCGAGATGGCACGCGTGTTCAACATCCGCCGTCGTGATCTGGACGATCAGATGTTGGAGTTACGCAGCCTGCGGGGCAAAAATGCTTCGGTGATTGAGTCGATGCGCAGTCGCATTGAGCAGGAACAAACTGAGTTTGACCACAGCGCAGCCAAAATACAGGCGGTGCGCACAGTCCACCTGAAATTGCTGCAAGATGTATTTCAGCAATTGGGGGCCAAAGCACTCAAAGAACAAATGCGCGCCTTGGTGGAGGCTTTGCAGCAAAAAGGCCTCAAACTGGGTGTGCGCAAGCAGTATGCCGAGACCTTTGAACATTTGTGCACCACGCTGGATGCCGCCCAAGCGTCAGCCACCGAAATTCAGGCCATGCTGGGGGGCACTTTCAGCCAACTGAATGCAGAGTTTGGTTTTTCCTTGCAAGTGCCCGCTGCCCCCCGCATGGAACAGTTTGCCGCTGACTTGGTACGCATTCAAGAGAGCCACTTGCAGTATTTGAGCTTGGGTAACGCCCTCAAGTTAGCCAACCCCGATTTTGCCGAGCGTCTGGGCCGGGCGCTGTTCATGCGGGTGCGGGCCGTGTTTGAGTCGGCTGCCAACGATTTGGAACTGTGGAGCAAAACAGCCACAGCCCAGCTTGATGCGCAGTTGCGTGAGCGCCGGCGCAGCTTTACCCGCCGCATTGAGGCGGTAGACCGCATTCAATCAGCGGCCAGTGGTTTGGTAGAGCGCATTGCAGAAATTGAGGACAGCGAGTCCACCCTGGCGCACCTAGAGCAGCGTTTGCAGGCACATACCCAACAATTGTTGTCTTTGTCTGGTGTGTCGCCACAAAATGCTGCGATGGTTGCGGCCACATGAGTGCGTTGGCTGATCAGGTGGTGGCTTGGCAAGCACAGCATGGCCGCAACCACCTGCCATGGCAGCAAACGCGCGACCCCTACCGGGTCTGGCTGTCAGAGATCATGCTGCAACAAACCCAAGTCAGCACGGTGCTGGACTATTACGCCCGCTTTCTGGCACGCTTCCCAGATGTGGCGGCCTTGGCTAGCGCATCACAAGATGATGTGCTGGCACTGTGGAGTGGCTTGGGCTACTACAGCCGAGCGCGTCATTTGCACCGCTGCGCCCAGATGGTAATGGAGCAGCATGGAGGACGGTTCCCGCCCACAGCCGCTCAGTTGGCACAGTTGCCAGGCATAGGCCGCTCCACAGCAGGAGCAATTGCTGCTTTTTGCTTTGCCGAGCGGGTGCCCATTCTGGATGCCAATGTGCGCCGGGTACTGACCCGTGTATTGGGCTTTGGTGCCGATTTGGCTGTGGCGGCACATGAGCGCCAGCTTTGGGATGCAGCCCAATCGTTGCTGCCCAAGCACAACCTGGAAGTGACCATGCCTGGCTACACCCAGGGCTTGATGGATTTGGGGGCCACAGTGTGTGCCGTGCGCAAGCCCAGTTGCCTGCTGTGCCCGCTCAACAGGCAATGCGTGGCGCTGGCACAAGGACAGCCCGAACACTATCCCGTCAAAACACGCAAACTGCAACGACAAGCACAGTCGTGGTGGCTGTTGTGGCTCCAAGATGACCAAGGACGGGTGTATTTGCAACGTCGGCCTGCATCAGGCATTTGGGCCGGACTGTACTGCTTGCCAATACACGGGTCTGCGCAAGAGTTGGCCCAGCACCCGGCCTTGGCAGAAGCCACCGGGGTGGAACATTTGCCAGCCTTTGTGCATGTACTCACGCACCGTGATTTGCATTTGCATCCGGTGCGTGGACGGGTGGGCGCGTCCGAATTTGCACACGAAGACGGTGGCTGGTTTACCCCCAAACAATGGCCCGATTTGGGCTTGCCCGCGCCTGTCCGAAAATTACTGTCGGCCGGGTAAAGGCTTGAGACGGTTTGTTGATGAAAATATTGTTCGTTCACCCCCATTTTCCAGGGCCATTTGCCGCATTGGCAACCATGCTGACCACGGAGGCCACACATACCCTGGTGGCTTTGGTGGCTGCACAGGCAGAGCTTGCAGCCACATGGCAGGGGGTCACGCTGGTGGCTTGTCCACCACCGCGTGCCAGCGCGGCAGGCCTGCACCCTTGGTTGCAAGAAGCAGAACGCCAAACTTTGCGTGGCGAAGCAGCCTGCCATGCAGCATTGCAACTACAGGCGCAAGGCTTTACGCCCGATGTCATCGTGGCCCACCCCGGCTGGGGAGACAGCCTGTTTCTCCAAGAGATCTGGCCCCAAGCCCGACTGGGGCTGTACGCCGAGTTGTTCTACCAACCCGACAGCGTTGCCACGGGTTTTGATCCGGAGTTTGCGGCCCTTGGCCCCTTGGCCGCAGCCCCCTTGCGCTTAAAAAACCTACCCCACCTATTGCACTGGCAGGACGCCCAAGCCGCCATCAGCCCCACGCAATGGCAAGCGGACACCTTTGCCCCTGCTTTGCGCGAGCGCATCACGGTGATTCGTGATGGCATAGACACAGCAGCCATTGCCCCCCATCCAGACATCAGCCTCACGCTCAATGGTGCTTTGACCCTGACGCGCACACAAGAGGTAGTCACATTTGCCAGCCGCACGTTGGAGCCTTGCCGGGGCTTTCATGTTTTCATGCGCAGCCTGCCACTGTTGTTGCGGCTACGGCCCCAAGCACACATCATGATTGCCGGTGGCACAGAAGGTGGTTATGGCCCCCGACCCGACAGCGGCCAAAGTTGGCGTGATGTGCTGGTGCAGGAGCTGCAGCCGCAACTAGAAGCTGCCGATTGGGCACGGGTGCATTTTGTTGGGCAGGTGCCCCATGCCAGCTTGATCGGTCTGTTGCAGTTGTCTAGCGTGCATGTCTACCTGAGCTACCCCTTTGTGTTGGGCCGCAGTCTGTTGGAGGCAATGAGCGTAGGCTGTGCCATTGTGGGCAGCGATACGGCCCCGGTGCGGGAGGTATTGCAGCATGGTCACAATGGTTGGCTAGTCCACTTTTTTGATGCCCCTGCGCTGGCCCACACCGTGGCCCAATTGCTGGCCGATGTCCCCACACGCCAGCATTTGGGTGCCCAAGCTCGGCAATGGGTGCAGGCCCACGCTGATCTACACCAAGTGACTCTGCCCCAACAACGGCAATGGTTACAGGCGCTAGCGGATGCAGTGTTGCCAGCAGCAACCGCTATGCCAGCCGCCACGCCGCTGCCCCCTCCGCTCACGGTTTTGGCCCAATTGCGCCAATCATTGGCTGAGGTGCGGGCGTTGCTCGCAGAAGAGGATCAGTAGCAGGCCACTCCTGCTCACGCAGTGGTGCCACGCACCAGTGCCAAGTAGTCGCGCCGAGTTTCTGGCGAGACACTGGCGACCAGTTGCGCATAGGGTGTTTGGTGGCGGGCTTGCATTCGTGCCGATGCCATAGCGTGCGATTTACAAAACCAGTGGCAGGTGTGCTGCATCAAGAACAGCTCAGCCGACATGGTGAAGGCGCGGTCTCGCTCGGATTGACCGGGGTGTGCTTGTGCGGCACGGGTCAGTCCGCGCGCATGGATAGCCAATGCCTTGCGCATGTCAAAAGTGGCCTTGGGCCACCAAACATCGGCCAGAGGCAACGGCAGCGCCAACCGACTGATGCGGGCGCTGGCGGCGTCCACCTGAGCGAAGTCTGTGGCAAAGCGGCTGAATTGCTCACACAATTGGTTCTCCGTAGTAGCGAGCAAATGCCAGATTTGCTCGCGCCTTTCGGGGGTGCTTTCACCCAAAGCACGAAGATAACCTTCCGTGAGCGCCTCCATCAATTTTTCGATTTGATAGGGGTGCAGATAGTGGCCTAGCAGCACAATGCGGCGGCGCTGGTGGCGGTTGTTGAGCCAGTACAGCCCCAGCGTCAGCACCAAGGTCAGGGTCAGAATATCCATTGCAGATGCGCAGCGCCGTTGAAAAAAGCGCCAAGTGTAGCTATGCGGGCCAGATTCAAGCCAGACGGAAGTTGGCAATTTCCGACAGCAGCCCATTGGCCTGTGTTTTGAGTTGTTGCACTGTCGCCATGGTGTTCTCCACCATGCTGGCGTTTTGTTGCGTATCTTGGTCTAACCGGTGGATAGCTTGGCTGGTTTGCTCTACCCCAGCGGCTTCTTCTTGGGCGCTGCGGGCAATGTCGGACAACAATGTGCGAATGTGCTGGGCATTGTCTAGCAACTCACGCATGGTCTCGCCTGCATCACGGGCCACGCTGGCACCTTGCCCGGCTTGGGACACACTGTCGGTGATCAGGTGCTTGATCTCTTTGGCCGCTTCGGCGCTGCGCTGTGCCAGCGCCCGCACCTCACTGGCCACCACTGCAAAGCCCCGGCCCTGCTCACCCGCGCGTGCAGCCTCCACAGCCGCGTTGAGGGCCAGAATGTTGGTCTGGAACGCAATGCCGTCAATCACGCCAATGATGTCACTGACCTTGCTAGAGGTGGCATTGATGCCGCTCATGACTTCCACCACCGAGGCAATCACCTGGCCGCCCCGATTGGCAGCCGCAGCATTGGTTTGTGCTGCCTGTGCGGCCTGTTGCGCCCGCTCTGCCGTGGAGCCTACGGTGGAGCCTATTTGTCGCATAACAGCGGCCTGCTGCTCTAGACTGGCGGCGGCAGAATCGGTACGGTCCGACAGCTCCAGGCTCGCCCCTGCAATTTGGTTGGCTGCCGCATCCAGCTCGGTGGCCGAGTGTGAGACTTTGTCGATCAGTGCATGGAGCGATTCGTAGGCAATGCGCAAATCGGCAATCAGCAGTGCCGGTTCGTCTTTACCCCAAGGCTTGCTGGGAGCGCGGCGCAAGTCTCCACAGGCCATTTCTCGCAGATGTGTGCTGATCAGCGCCAGCCCACCTCGGGTCACAAGATAAAAAGAATAAAACAAATAGGCCGCCAGTGCGACAAAGACGGTAGCGACCGTCCCTAGGGCGTTGCGTTCATGGAGCAAACGGGTTTCGCGCTCAGCCAGCAGACTGTCCAATGCTGGCAGACCTTGCTGATAAAAGCCCAAAAACGAAGACAAGGCTTGGCTACCCAAGGCATAGACTTCTGGGGCGCTGCGAGCCGCACTGATCAGGTGGGCCGGGTCGCTCACTTGTTGGTGGTAGGCCCGGGCCTGCACCAGCAAATCGAGCCCGAGTTGATCGCGCAGCGCAGGTTGTGCCTTGGTGGCCCGATCCAGATGGCTTTGCATATCGGCTAAGCCCAATGCCACTCCAGCTTCCCAAACAGCATACCGCCGGTGCTCCTGCAGGCTAAGCCCTCCCTTGGCAACACCAAAGCTGCTCCAACCCCAGAGCTGGCCCAAATCCTCGGCCACACGGGGCATAGACAGCACCAAGGCACTGGCCAAATACAGGCTGTCGAGTTCGGGATCGAGCATCAGCTGGGAGTTGTCGCCTATGTCACGCAGCAGTGCCACCCCTGCTTCTGTGACCGGGCCAAAAACGGTACGGCCTTGCGCATCGACACCCCGACTGGCTCTGGCCGTGTCCGTCCATGTTTGCTGTAGGTGGGCCATCTGGCCGTGCAGTTGCAAGGGTGCGCCCTCTGCCGCCAAAAATTGCGCCAATTGGTGCAAAGACTGATCTACTTTGGTGCGTGCAGCCATGTAGTCTGCCGATGGGTCTAGCCCCCCCATGCTGGCGCGTGTGGCATTGCGGGCTTGCAAAATCCCCTGCATCACAGGGGCGTAGTGCTGTATGGCCATGACACCCAGCCGTTCTTGGCGGGTGAAATCAATCTGTTCCTGCTTGGCCTGAATGGCTACCATGCCCAAATAGAGCAACGGTATGAGAAAGGCCAGTGAAATCCAACTGGCCTTGGCACCAAACCCCATGTTACGCATCCATTTGACGCCAGGCGCCCAAAATCCGTGGGGATAAAAAATGTGATGGTGGGCAAGCCTAGCCTTGGCCGGAATAGATGAGCGAAGCGGGAACGACATCGGTGGCAGATCTCCTGTATGCCAAATATCCAAGGCGGCATTGACGGTGTCATGACAATGCGGTGCCAGTGGCGAGAAGAGATCGGAGCAAGCAAGATCAAGACCAGAACAGGCTCGAGAGGTCGTTGACAAAGATGGGCATGTCTTTCCACAGGCCTTTCAGGCGCTTGTCAGCCACCGTGACCCATTGCGGTTGGTACAAAAAGGCGTGTACCGCGTCTTCGGCCAACATGCGTTGCGCATCACCCAACAGCCGAGCGCGGTCTACCGGGCGAGCGGCCGCTTGGATTTGTGCGTACAGTGCCTGAAAAGCCGGTGAACGGTAACCCCAGTAGTAATCAGGCTTGGCAAAATTTGCCAAGTCAAACGGCTCCACATGGGAGATGAGGGTGAGGTCGTAGTTCTTGTGCTGATAAGTGGCACTGAGCCATTGGGCCCACTCCACGTTTTGCAATTTGACCTGGATACCCACCTTAGCCAATTGGGCCGCCACGATCTCCCCCCCCTGACGGGCATAGGGTGGCGGGGGCAAGGTCATGCTGAGCTTGAGTGGCTGCTGGATGCCTGCCTCACGCAACAGCCGCTGGGCTTTATCGGGGTCATAAGGGTTGATGCCAGTGGTGTCGACATAACCAAACATGCCCGGCACGTAGTGGCTGCCAATGGGCACCCCGTAGCCATCGGCGCCACCGTCGATCAAGGCTTTGCGGTCAATGGCGGCCGCAATAGCACGACGCACCCGCACATCATGGAGCGGTTTGCGCGCGTTGTTGATCGCCACGATGGTTTTGGCGCGCGAGTTGCTCACTACCACCTGAAAGCGTGGATTGACCTTGAACTGGGCCACACTGCGTGGGGCTACACGGGCAAACAGATCTACATCGCCCGCCAATAGCGCCGCCACCTGAGCTGCCGGATCGGCAATAAAGCGAAAGGAGGCCTGGCGAATGCGCAGTGGCGCTGTGTTGCGAAAGCCGCTCCACAACTCTAACGTTAACGAGGAACCTTTGCGCCACTGTTTGAGCTGATAAGGGCCAGTGCCCACTGGCCGGGTGGCGTTGGTGGCAGCACTTTGTGGCTCCACCATTGCGGCGCTGGCTTGGCCGAGCATGAACAAAAAGTCGGGGTCGATGTCTTGGTGCCGGATGATGATGGTGTGCTCATCTACCACCTCGGTGCGCAGCCGAGCAAAGCTGCTTTTGTCTTTGTTGGTGCTTTTGGCACTGCCAGCACGCTCTAGTGAGAATTTGGCTGTGGCCGCATTGAACGGTACGCCGTTATGAAATTTGGCATCTTTGCGCAACCGCAAAGTTGTGGTTTTCAAATCGGGGGAGACCTCCCAGCTCTCGGCCAGCAGTGGCGAGACACTGCCATCGGCATTGATTTTGGTGAGGGTCTCAAACAGGTTGTAATGAACGATCTCGCCAATGGCCGAGGCCGCGCCAGAGGTTGGATCTAAGCCCGGTGGTTCTAGGTGCAGCGCCAATACCAGCGTATCTTTGGGGGGTTGTGCAAAGGCAGGTAGGGCCAAAGAGGCGCTGACCAAGGTGCTGCTGGCCAAAAGGGTGCGGCGGTTGAACATGGATGGAACAGTTTTGAGGGCAAGAGAGGGCACCTACCCAACCAAGGGGCGGTGGTGTGCAGGCAGATTCTCATCGCCTGTGTTGGCAATGCGCTGGCGCAAGGTCTGGCGTCGGCGAGCACGGCCTGGATCGATTTGTGGCACCGCTTGCACCAAGGCTTGGGTACAGGGGTGGCGGGGGTCAGAAAACAGCGCCTGTGGCGCACCGCGCTCTACCACCCGGCCCTGATCGAGCACCAGAACCTCATCGCACAAATGCTGCACTACGGCAAGATCGTGGCTAATGAGCAAATAACCCAAGCCATGCTGCTGTTGCAAATCGATCAGTAAATTGAGCACCTGCGCTTGCACCGATACATCCAACGCACTGACTGGCTCGTCAGCCACGATGAGCAGAGGTTGGGTAATGAGCGCGCGTGCAATGGCAATGCGTTGGCGCTGTCCGCCTGAGAATTGGTGGGGGTATTTGTCCAGATCGCTGCTGCGCAGGCCCACTTGCGCCAATACCTGCGCAGCCTGTTCCCGCTGTGCTGTGGGATGAATCGCTTGCCCTAACGCCCGCAGCGGCTCGGTGACGATGCGCTCAATGCGCTGGCGCGGGTCGAGAGAGCTGTAGGGGTCTTGAAACACCATCTGCATATTGCGCCGTGCTTGGCGCAATGCCGATGGGGCCAAGGTGTGCAGTGTGCGGCCCAGTAGCCGCACAGAGCCTGTGGCAGGTTGCAGCAAGGCCATGACCAACCGAGCCAATGTGGATTTTCCCGACCCAGACGCCCCCACAATGCCCAAGCTGCGTCCGGTGTGCAGGGTAAAACTCACATCGTGCAGCACCGCCCGTTGTTCTGGCACCGACCAAGGCCAGCGCCGGTGCAAGGGGTAGCTGAACCCCAACCCCTGTGCTTGCAGCAGGGGCAATTCAGGCAGACGGTCTAGGTTGGGGGCGTGCCAAGCCATGCCGGGCAAATCCCGAAAGGGCACATCCACCGCGTTGGCATCGGTTTTGGCAGTCATCGCAGCCTCCAGGCGGCTTGCCCTAGCCCAGCATACAAGGTGGGCTCCACACGCCAGCAGCGCACACTGTGCCCATCGTCTGCGCCGATTTGTGCGGAGGGCGCTTCGCGGTGGCAAACGGCCAAGGTGAATTCACAGCGCCCAGCAAACGGGCACCCCACAGGCAAATCTGCCAAAGCGGGCAGGGTACCGCTCATCACAGGCAAATGTTGACGCAGTGGTTGGCGCTGACCTAGCACCGGACGGGCCGCCAACAGGCCACGACTGTAGGGGTGGGCCAAGTGGGTAAAAACGGCTGCCGTGGGGCCGCTTTCCATCACGCTGCCACCGTACATCACCAGCATCTGGTCGGTGTTTTGCGCAATCAGCCCCAAATCGTGCGAAATCAACAGCAGCGCCATGCCACGCTCGGCGGCCAAGTCTTGCAGCAAATCCAAAATCTGCTGCTGCAAAGTCACATCCAGCGCCGTGGTGGGTTCATCAGCGATAAGCAGATCCGGGCCGCAGGCAAGTGCCATCGCGATGGTGATGCGCTGGCGCTGGCCGCCAGAGAACTCGTGCGGATAGCCCTCCATGCGTTGGGCGGCCTCGGGCAGGCCCACCCGCTCTAACAGGGCTTGTGCCTGCTGGCGGGCTGCGACCCGCCCCAACTTTTGGTGCAAACGCAATGGCTCAGCCACTTGGTCGCCAATGCGGTGCAGTGGGTTCAGGGCCGTCATGGGGTCTTGAAACACCATGCCAATGCGTTGGCCCCGAATGCCGCACAGCGCCGCTTCAGGCAACCCCAGCAGTTCTTGGCCGTTCAGGCGCACGCTGCCACGGGCTTGTGCCCCTGCGGGCAACAGGCCCAGCAGCGCCAAGGCGGTAAGTGATTTGCCACTCCCCGACTCCCCCACCAGCCCAAGCACTTGGCCGCGCTCCAAGGTAAAACCGAGGCTGCGTACCACAGCGGCCCGGCCTTGGGGTGTGGGCAAGGTGATGTGCAGATCAGCCACTTCGAGTAGAGACATAGGCAATGGCACCCAACAATAGATTAGCGCAGGTGCGACAAGCGCGGGTCTAGGGCATCGCGCAGGCCATCGCCCAAGAGGTTTAGACCCAGCACCGTCAACACCATGGCCAAGCCGGGCCACAAGGCCAGCAGGGGAGCCTGCCAAAGCAGGGTTTGGGCCTCGCTGAGCATTCGGCCCCACGAAGGCTCGGGAGGTTGGGTGCCCAGGCCTAGGTAAGACAATGCCGCCTCAGCCAAGATAGCCACGGCAAACTGCACCGTAGCCTGCACCAACAGCACCGGGGCAATGTTGGGCAAAATGTGTTCAAAGGTGATGCGCCAACCCCCTTTGCCACACACCCGTGCGGCCAAGATGAAGTCACGCGCCCAGACCACGCGGGCCGAGGCCCGCGCCACCCGTACAAATATGGGAATATTAAAAAGGCCAATCGCCACCATCGCATTGACCATGCTGGGGCCATAGAGGGCCGTGAACATAATGGCAAGCAACACGGCCGGAAAAGCAAAGGCCAGATCGGCTATGCGCAACACCAGCTGCTCCACCCAGCCACGCTGTGCTGCCGCCACCAAGCCCAACGCGGTGCCCAACACCAGCCCCATGCCCACCGCCACCACCCCCACAATCAAAGACTGCCCTGCGCCCAACAGCAACATCGAGGCCACATCGCGGCCCAAAGCATCGGTGCCGAGCCAGTGCAACCCGCTGGGTGGCAGCAACTTGAGCGACAAATTGACCTCGTAGGCCGAGCCGGGCGTCCAGAGCTGCCCGAGTGCAGCGGCCAGCAACCACAGCAGCACCAGCGGTGCACCCAAGGCCAAACTGGGGTGCTGCCTCCAGTGGCCCCACCCAGAGGATGGCGGGTATGGTGCCACAGGGGCAGAAACGGGATCGGGGGATGGGTTCACGGCAGGACGTTAGCGCGGGTGCCCTTGCAGGCGCGGATCAATAAGGGCGTAAAGGATATCGACCACAAAATTCACCAAGATGACCAAGGCTGCCAACAACAACACGCCGTTGCGCACAACTATTAAATCCCGATTGGCAATGGCCTGAAACAGCAGCCGCCCCAAGCCCGGCAACTGAAACACATTTTCAATGACAATGGCCCCCGCCAGCAGGTTGGCAAATTGCAACCCCATCACCGTGAGCACCGGAATCATGGCGTTGCGCAACGCATGGCGCCACAGCACCTGCCGATAGGACAGCCCCTTGGCCCGTGCCGTACGCACAAAGTCTTCGTGCAGCACTTCAAGCAATGCCGAACGCAGCGTACGCGCCAAAATCGCCCCTTGTACCACCGCCAGGGCCAGAGCAGGCAGCAGCAGTGCCTGCAAGGCAGGCCACAGCCCACCGCCTTCAGCAACCGTCCACCCCGGAAAGCCTCCCGCTGCCAACCAAGGCAGTTGGATGGAGAACAGCCAAATCAAGCCTATAGCCAGCCAAAAGCTGGGGACTGCCATGCCCAATTGCACCAGCCCCATCACCACCAGCGCATCCCAGCGGCGATGGCGGGCTGCGGCATACAGGCCCGCGGCAAATGCCCATGCCGTACACAGCGCCATTGCCAGCACCGCCAAGGGCACAGTGACGGCCAGCCGCTCTAGCAGTAACTCGGCCACCGGGGTGCTATAGGCATAGCTCAGGCCCAAATCGCCGGTCAACACCCCCCCCAGCCATTGGCCGTAGCGTTGCAGTATGGGCTGGTCTAGCCCTAATTCAGCGGCCAAGGCCGCGACGGCCTGCGGATCAGCATCTGGCCCCATCAGCACTTGGGCCGCATTGCCCGGCAGCACATCCAGCACACCAAAGATGGCCGCAGAAGCAGCCAGTAGTGCAACCAGCAGCAGGCTTAGGCGTTGGAGGAGGAAATGTCCCATAGGCATTGGCACTCAAATCAGGGCTGGCAGCATAGCGGCAAAACAGCCTTATGCGTTGTGGCAGCTTGCGGGTGGCGCGATAGGAGCGGACACAGGCCACAGGATAATCGCGCTCATGAAATCCGTTCTTGCTAGGAGTGCCCGATGGCGTTGATGATTACCGATGAGTGCATCAACTGCGATGTGTGTGAGCCTGAATGCCCCAATGATGCCATCTTTATGGGGCCAGAGATCTACCAAATTGAGCCCAACCGCTGCACCGAATGTGTGGGCCACTTTGACGAGCCGCAGTGTGTGCAGATCTGCCCTGTGTCGTGTATTCCGGTCAACCCAGAGCATGTAGAAAGCCACGAAACCCTCTGGCAGAAGTTTCAGCGTTTACAAAGCGCCGCCTGAGTGTGGCGCCCTGCGCTTGCCCATGTGGCAATATGCGCCACAATGTCCCATCGTCTGATGTTTTGGGGGGCTTTTTCATGAAGAAACACCTGTGTACGTGGGTGCTGGCATTGGCTGCTGTAACCCCTGCTGCCATGGCGCAACAGCCAGCCACCAACACCATCGGCCATCTGCAAAATCTCTCGGGCAGTGCTACGGTCGATCGTGCAGGCACGCCCTTACCCGCTGCCGCAGGCATGGTGCTGTTGCAAGGAGACCGGATACGCACCGGACGTCCGGGAGCTGCTGGCATCGTTTTGACCGATGACACCTCGATTTCTCTGGGTTCTGGCAGCGAGCTGCTGCTCAATGACTATGCCTTTGCACCACAAGAAGGCAAATTTGCACTGGCACTCAAACTGCTCAAGGGCACTTTTTCCTATGTGACAGGACAGATCGTCAAGTTGGCCCCCGAGGCAGCGCATGTGCAGACCCCCACGGCCACCATTGCGGTGCGCGGTACCAAATTGCTGATTGAGGTGCAAGAATGACCACCATCCGCTTCTCTTCTGCCCGCGCCCCAGTGGTTATGGTTCGCCCCCGTTGGGCATGGCTGGGGCTAGGCGCCTTGCTCCTGGCCTTGGGTGGTTGCGCCTCCCGCCAATCGGTGGTGTTGGTGCCCGACCCGGCCGGTCATGTAGGCACCGCCGAGGTGAGCACTGCTGCAGGCCGGCAGGTGCTGCAAAAAGCGGGGGATATGACACAAATCAGCCGCCCTGAAGCGGCGCCTTCGGCGATTACCACAGCCCAAGCCGACTTTATTACCGCCACTTTTGGCGAGGTGCTGGCCATTGAGCCTGCGCCAGCACGGGTGTTTACCTTGTTGTTTGAGAGTGGTGCCGCCCAATTGCGGCCCGATGCCTTGGCACAGCTCGATGAGATTGCCAACGCAGCCAAGCGCCAAGGTACGGTGCGTGTGAGCATCAGCGGCCACAGCGATGCCACGGGCTCGGTGCAACTCAATGATGCGCTCTCGCGCCAGCGGGCCGAGCAAGTTCGGGGGCTGCTGCTAGAGCGCGGCGTTGCCGCACGTTTGGTGGATGTCAGCTCCCACGGCAAGGGCAACCCACTGGTGCCCACCCCTGACGGAGTGCCCGAGCCACGCAACCGCCGCGTGATGGTCATTGTGCGCTAAGAGCCACAGGCCGCATGCGCCAGCCGCTTGTCTCCCGTTTGCTGCGCCAGTTGCGTGCCGTCTGGACAGATGAAAAAACGGGCCCCTACGCCATTGGTTTGCTACTGACCTTGGTGCTTGGTGCGCTCTCGGTATGGCAGCCATTGGCACTGCGCAAAGCCGACCTAGCGGTATATGACCTGATGCTGGCCGCGCGCGCCCAGCCCCCCCAATCCAACGCCGTCGTGTTGGTGGGTGTGGATGAGGACAGCTTGGCCGCTTTTGGTCAATGGCCTTGGCCGCGTTATCGGTTGGCCTTGTTGGTAGAGCAATTGCAGCGATTGGGGGCCACCGTGGTGGCCTTGGATGTGTTGATGCCCGAGCCAGATCGCAGCTCGCCCGATGTGATTGCCCACGAACGCCGGCGCGATCTGCAAGGACAAGCCTTACCCACAGGCCCCAGCACCGATAGCAACTCGCAACGCTTGGCACAGGCCATGCAGAGCATGCCTATAGTGATCGGCTCCTATCTACAGTTTGGGCCGTCTCAGTCCATCCCCAACACACCAGCACCAGTGCCGGCCGGGATGGTGCTGTCGCGCAATATCCAAGCGCCTCTGTCTTGGCCCCAGCCACAGGGGCACATTCGCAGCGTAGCGGCCCTGACCCAAGCGGCGGCTGCCGAGGGGTTTACCAATGCCCTACAGGATGTGGATGGCAAATTGCGCCGGGTGCCCCTGTTGTTGCCCTGGCCCCATAGTGGCGACTATCAACCCTCCTTGGCCTTATCGGCGTTGTTGCTGTCCTCTCCAGGACGCCAGTTGCATCTGGAGGCCAGCCCTGCCGAAGCCCGATTGGATTGGAACGGGCGGCAAATTCCACTAGACCGTAGCGGCAATCTGATGCTGGACTGGCGCAGCCAGCCCCCCACCTATGTATCGGCACGGGCCGTATTGCAGGGCACCGTGCCACCCGAAAGCCTGAAAAACAAAATCGTGCTGGTAGGCACTTGGGCTCTGGGGTTGGGGGATTTACACCTATCGCCCTCGGGCGCGGCCGTGCATGGCTTGGTGTTTCACGCCACCGTGATCGACAACCTATTGGCGGGCCACTTTATCGCTCGGCCCGCTTGGGCTTCAGGGGCTGAATTGCTGGCGGTATTGTTGGCGGGGGCATTGTCTACTTGGTGGCTGGCCCGTGCGGGCGTACGAGGCTCCGTGGTGTTGGTCTTGCTGGGTACTGCGGGGGTGTATGCCGGTGCTCAAGCACTGCTGGTGCAACAAGGGCTACACCTGTCCCCATTGCTGCCCATGCTGACATTGGTGCTAACCAGTTTGTTTCTGAACCTGCTCAAATATGGCGTAGCCGCGCACAAGCTGCGCTTGCGCACCCGTGACCTGATGGAGGCGCAAGACGAGATCATCATCAGCCTATCGGTGCTGGCAGAGGCACGCGACAAAGAAACTGGGCGACACATTTTGCGCACCCAATGCTATGTGAAGGTATTGGCCCGCCAATTGGCCACCATGCCAGGCTACCGCCACCTCACGGTGTCTGACATTGAACTGCTGGCCAAGTCGGCACCACTACACGATATTGGCAAAGTCGGTATTCCCGACAGCATTCTGAAAAAACCGGGCAAGTTGACCCCAGAGGAGTTTGCCGTCATGCAAACGCACCCCTTGATTGGTGCGCAAGCCCTAGAGCGCATCATGGCAGGCAGTGCCCGCCCAGAAAAGCAAAACTTCTTGGACTATGCCCGCCAGATGATTGAAGCCCACCATGAACGTTGGGACGGCACTGGCTACCCCCACGGCCTGCAAGGGCGGGCCATCCCTCTGGCGGGCCGCCTGATGGCGTTGGCCGATGTGTACGACGCATTAGTCAGCCGCCGGGTTTACAAAGAGGGGTTTGCCCATGAGCAGGTGCGCCAAATGCTGATCGAACAATCGGGGCGTCAATTTGATCCCGATATAGTGGCCGCTTTTGTGGCCCAAGAGGATGTGTTTGTCCGCATTGCCCACGAGCTGGCCGACCCCCCCGAAGAAGCTGCCGCCTTGGCGGCCTAAGCGCCTCTTTACCCCGGTCTGGTGGTGCTGGCCATTGCAGCCTGTGCAGCCACGGCCCCCAGCCAAGCACTGAACGCCACCAACACCGGCGAGGGGGCTGGTGTGGGTGCCGGGTAGACCAAATAATAGGCCCGCTCACCACGCAGCGGTTGGGCGCAGGCCACCACCAGTTCGCCACAGGCCAGTTCCGCCTCAATCAGCAGCGGGGGTATCAATGCCACCCCCAAGCCGTGGGTAGCAGCCATTGCCAGCATCGAGAACAACTCATAGCGGGGGCCATCCAGTGCATGGGGGGCCTCAATTCCCATCGCCTCAAACCACTGCCGCCAGCCATAAGGGCGGGTGCTCTGCTGCAACAGTGGCAGTTGTGTCAGGGCTTGCGGCGCTACTGGCTGGTAGGCCCGCCCCAGCCCCCGCTGGGCAGCGACTTCTAACAGGCGTGGGCTGCATACTGGCAGCACATCTTCGTGCAACAGCAATTGCGCTTGGATGCCCGGCCACTGCGCCACCTGCTCGGGGGTGCCCGCGTAGAGGGCAGCGTCCAAGCCCGTGTCGGCAAACAAAAAAGGGCGCGTGCGCGTATCGATATGCACCACGATGTCGGGGTGCAGGGCGGCCAATTGGGGCAACCGCGGAATGAGCCAACGTGTGGCAAAGGTGGGCACGGCAGCCAGAGACAAAGCACCGCCGTGGCCTTGGTGCGCCATGATGTCCAAGGTGTCGCGCTCCAACGCCTGCAACCGTTGGGCAACTTGGCGGGCGTAATGGTTGCCTGCGGGGGTCAAAGCGACACCGTGGCGCGTGCGCCGAAACAGCGCCACACCCAAAAAATCCTCCAAAGCCAAAATTTGCCGCGACACCGCGCTTTGCGTCAGGGCCAGCTCTTGGGCAGCACGGGTGTAACTTTCGTGGCGGGCAGCGGCTTCAAAGCAGGCCAAGGCTTGGGTGGATGGCAAGGTACGGCGCATAAAAAATATGATCAATACTCATAACTGGATGCCACATTCTCGTTTGCTTGTTGGTTATCTCCAAAGCTACTATCTGGTGCCTGCCAGTTATTCATGCAAAACCGGCACATTCTATTTTTCAGGAGACACCCATGGCCAGCAACTTTCAATGGAACGACCCTTTTTTGCTCGACCAGCAATTGACCGATGATGAGCGCATGGTGCGCGATGCCGCTGCCGCCTATTGCCAAGACAAGCTGGCCCCGCGTGTGCTTGAATCCTTCCGCCACGAAAAGATGGACAGCAGCATCTTCCGTGAGATGGGCGAGTTGGGTCTGCTGGGCCCTACCATCCCCGAGCAATACGGCGGCCCCGGCCTCAATTACGTCAGCTATGGCCTGATTGCCCGCGAAATTGAACGCGTTGATTCGGGCTACCGCTCTATGGCAAGCGTGCAAAGCTCGCTGGTGATGGTGCCCATCTATGAGTTTGGCACCGAAGCGCAAAAGCAAAAATACCTGCCCAAACTGGCCAGCGGTGAATACATCGGCTGCTTTGGCCTGACCGAACCCGACCACGGCTCCGACCCCAACAGCATGGTGACCCGTGCGCAAAAGGTGCCGGGTGGCTATCAGCTCACTGGCGCCAAAATGTGGATCACCAACAGCCCGGTGGCCGATGTATTTGTGGTCTGGGCCAAAGAGGTCTCCGAAGGCGGCGCTGTCGGCCCCATTCGCGGCTTTATCCTCGAAAAGGGCTGGAAGGGTCTATCGGCTCCAGCCATCCACGGCAAGGTGGGCTTGCGCACCTCTATCACCGGCGAAATCGTCATGGACAGCGTGTTTGTGCCCGAAGAAAACGCCTTTCCTGAAGTGCGCGGCCTCAAAGGCCCGTTCACCTGCCTCAATAGCGCCCGCTTTGGCATTGCTTGGGGGGCGCTGGGGGCCGCAGAGTTTTGCTGGCAGATGGCCCGCCAATACACCCTGGATCGCAAACAATTTGGCCGCCCCTTGGCCGCCAACCAGCTCATCCAGAAAAAACTGGCCGACATGCAAACCGAAATCACCCTCGGCCTGCAAGCCTGTCTGCGCGTGGGCCGCATGAAAGATGAACACCAAAACGTGGTGGAAGTCACCTCACTCATCAAGCGCAACAGTTGCGGCAAGGCATTGGACATTGCCCGCTTGGCCCGCGACATGATGGGCGGCAATGGCATCAGCGACGAATTTGGTGTGGCCCGCCACTTGGTCAATTTGGAAGTGGTCAACACTTACGAAGGCACCCACGACATCCACGCCCTGATTTTGGGCCGTGCCCAAACCGGCATTGCCGCCTTTGCTAATTAACCCACACTTGCCACGGTGACTCCTGCCCCGCAGTGCCGTGCGCTCTGCGGGGCTTTTCCCTTGTTTTTTGAGGCTGGATAGTCTGATGAATACTGCCGATTTCCCCTGCGCCGCCACCACTCCAGCGGGTGCTTTGGCCGGTATCAAAGTGCTAGATCTATCGCGGGTGCTGGCCGGGCCTTGGTGTACACAGATGCTGGCCGATCTGGGCGCCGACGTGGTCAAGGTGGAGCGCCCCGGCGTGGGTGATGACACCCGCCACTGGGGGCCGCCTTTCTTGCAGGATGTGGATGGCAACGACACCGATCAAGCAAGCTACTTTACCGCCTGCAACCGCAATAAGCGTTCTATCACCATCGATATGGCCCACCCAGAGGGGCAAGCCTTGCTGCGCCGCATGGCCCAACAGGCCGATGTATTGGTAGAAAACTTCAAGGTGGGCGGCTTGCAGCAGTATGGCCTCGATGTCGACAGCCTCCAAGCCCTGAACCCCCGCCTGATTTATTGCTCCATCACGGGTTTTGGGCAGGATGGCCCCTATGCCGAACGCGCCGGTTACGACTTGATGGTGCAGGCTCTGTGCGGCCTGATGAGCATCACCGGCCACGCAGACGCCCAGCCCGGTGGTGGCCCGCTGCGTGTAGGGGTGGCCGTGATCGATATTTTCACCGGCCTGTATGCCAGCAACGCCATCTTGGCCGCACTACAGGCCCGCCACACCACCGGGCTAGGGCAGCACATCGACATGGCCTTGCTCGATGTGGGCATGGCAACGTTAGCCAACCAAGCAGCAGGTTTTTTGGCAACCGGCCAAGCACCTGGCCGGGGAGGCAATATCCATCCGAGCCTGGCCCCTTACCAAGACTTTCGCAGCAGCGATGGCAACGTGCTGCTGGCCATTGGCAACGATGGCCAGTTTGCCCGCTTTTGTGCTGCCATTGGCCAACCACAATGGGCACAGGATGCACGTTTTGCCAGCAACACAGCACGGGTACGCCACCGGGCGGCACTGCTGGAGTTGTTGGTGCCAGTGATGCAAACCCGCACCACCGCGGAATGGGTCGCTTTGCTCGAAGACAAGGCGGTGCCTTGTGGCCCCATCAACACCATTGCCCAAGCCTTTGACGATCCACAGGTGCAGGCCCGTGGCTTGCGTATCAACCTGCCGCGCTATGCAGGCGATGGCATTGCACAGGTGGCGGGGGTAGCCAACCCCATGCGCCTGAGCGCCACTCCGGTGCGCTACCGCAGTGCCCCTCCGGCCTTGGGCCAACATACCGACGAGGTATTGCAGGAGTGGGGGCTGGATGCAGCACAACGTGCGCAGTTGCGCGCTACAGGAGCCATTGGCGCTTGAGCCTGTAGAATGCCCGACTTTCGGGTGCGCAAACTCCTTCTGAGGGTGTTTGCGTTAAACGGGAAGCCGGTGACGTTGCACAGCAGTGCAGCCATTCCGGCGCAGCCCCCGCTGCTGTAAGCCAGACGACCCCGCACATGCCACTGTGTTACCAAACATGGGAAGGCGCGGACAAGGATGATGGCGAGCCAGAAGACCGGCCCGAAAAATGTCAGCACCATTCCCCGGGGTGACGGGAAAACTGCCTGCAATCGCACTCCGGCCCTACTGGAGTGCTTGTGTGCTTTGATCGCCCCCGCATGGTGTTTTTATGAACCATTCGACGGGAGGATTCGAATGCACATCATGGAAGGCTTTCTTCCACTGGAGCACGCGCTGGGCTGGTCTATCGCCTCTGCGCCTTTCTTGGCCTATGGCTTGCACGCCATGCGCCGCGATATTCGCCAGCACCCAGAACAACGGATGTTGTTAGGCGTGGCGGCGGCTTTCAGTTTTTTGCTCTCGGCACTCAAGTTGCCCTCGGTCACGGGCAGTTGCTCGCATCCAACCGGCGTTGGCTTGGGGGCGTTGCTGTTTGGCCCTGGGGCTATGGTGCCCATCGCTTTGGTGGTGTTGTTGTTTCAAGCCCTGCTGCTGGCGCACGGCGGCCTGACCACACTAGGAGCCAACTTATTTGCTATGGGCATCGTCGGGCCGTTTTGCGCCTATGCGGTGTTTCGGCTAGCCAAGGCACTGGGCTGTTCTTTGGCGTTGGGGGTGTTTCTGGCTGCATGCCTGGGTGATTTGTCCACCTACCTGACCACTTCGGTGCAATTGGCGTGGGCCTTTCCTGATCCGGTGGGTGGTTTTGCAGGCTCTCTGACCAAGTTTGGCGGCATTTTTGCCCTGACCCAAATTCCTTTAGCCATCAGTGAAGGCTTGCTCACCGTGCTGGTGATGAACGCCTTGCAGCGTTTTAACCAAGATGAGATGCGTGGTATGCACCTGCTGCAACCCACCAAGGGGCAGGCATGAAAAAGTCAAACTGGTTGATTTGGGCTGCGGTGCTGCTGCTGTCGGTTTTTCCTTTGTGGTGGGTGCCTGCTCCAGCCCCCGGCACTGAAGCCTTTGGCGGTGCCGATGCCGAGGCACAAAACCTGATTCAGACCATCGCACCAGACTACCAAGCATGGTTTGCGCCACTGATCGAGCCTGCCAGTGGCGAGATCGCCTCCCTGTTGTTTGCGTTGCAAGCCGCATTGGGGGCTGGGGTGATTGGTTATTGGCTGGGCGCTTCTGTCACCCGGGAAAAACTACGCCAAGCCCCAGCGGATACCACGCCCCCACAGGCAGCAGGCCGTGTGGATTGAACGAGCCGCCCACCACAACCACTGGAGCCACGTTACCCCCCGCGCCAAGGCTATTTTTACCTTGGCTGCGCTGTTGGCCGCCTATGTAGCGCGCACCCCCAGTGCCGCTTTGGGGGTGGCCTTGGTTTGTGTGCTGCTAGTGTGGCGTGGGGCCGGGGTGCCTTGGCGTTGCTACATCCGGGTGGCAGCAGGGCCGTTGGGTTTTTTGCTGTTGTCGGGTGCTTCCTTGCTGGTCTCGGTGGTGTGGGAGCCACCAGGGGCACTGGCTTGGCATATTGCGCCCCATGCGTTATCGGATGTGGCGATGGTGACCGCGCGCTCGGTGGCGGCGCTAGCGGCACTGTTGACGCTGGTGCTCACCACACCATTGGCGCACCTGATTGCACTGCTACGCCAGCTGCGGCTGCCCGACATTCTGCTCGACCTGATGGTGCTGTGCTATCGGCTGATTTTTGTCTTCTCTGAGGCCTGCCACGACACCGTGGCTGCCCAAACAGCCAGGTTAGGCTTTAGCAACCGAGGCCGTGCTTTGCGCTCACTGGGGCTGCTAGTGGCTAATTTAGCGGCACAGGTGGCGCTGCGGGCGCGGGGTTTGCAGTGGGCCGCCGATGCCCGCTGTAGCGATGGCCGCTTGCATTTTGTGATGCCGGTGTTTGCCCATGCCCGCCGCGACACCGCCATTGGCGTGGTGGCCGGGCTGGGGCTGTTGCTGCTCGTGAGGTATTTGCCATGAGTGCCCTGTTTGAACTGCGGCAGGTGGACTACCACTACCCCGATGGCCGCCCCGGCCTGCAAGCGTGCTCGATGAGCCTGCGCCGTGCTGGTCGCCATGCCATTTTGGGGCCGAACGGCTCCGGCAAGACCACGCTGCTGCAACACCTCAACGGTTTGCTGCGCCCAGTAACGGGGGCGGTTTATATGGATGGTGCCCGTATCGACTACGGACGGCGTGGCTTGTTGGCGGTGCGCCAACAGGTAGGCATGGTGTTTCAGAACCCCGACCGGCAGTTGTTCTCGGCCCATGTCTATGAAGATGTGTCTTTTGGGCCGCTCAATCTGGGGCTGGATGAGGCCACAGTGCGCCAGCGCGTAGCGCAGGCACTGGAGGCCGTGGGCATGGCCACCCATGCAAACCGACCAGTGCATGAACTCAGCTTTGGTCAGAAAAAACGGGTGTGTATTGCCGGAGTGCTGGCAATGCAGCCCCGCGCCTTGCTGCTCGATGAGCCGATGGCTGGGCTGGATATGCCCATGCAGACCGAACTGGCCGCGCTACTCGATCGCCTACACGCCCAAGGTGTGACGGTGGTGCTGACATCGCACGATATGGATTTTGCCTACCACTGGGCCGATGACATCCACCTAATGGCCGCAGGCCGTTGCGTAGGCTCGTTTGCCGCCACGGCGCTGGCACAGCACAGCGAGGCACTGTCTGCCGCTGCCCAACCGCTACCCACTGCCATGCGTTTGCACACCGCTTTGGCCAAACGAGGGCTGGTGCCAGAACACCCGATTGCGCGCAGTGTGGACGCGGTGTTGGCGGCCCTGCACTGCGGCCACCCCATTATGTCAACAGAGTCAATCCCATGAATCCTTGTTCGTCTTCAGGAAAAATCTGGTTTGTTGGGGCTGGCCCCGGCGACCCAGAACTCATCACCATCAAGGGGCGCAACCTATTGGCCCAAGCGGGGGCTGTGCTGTTTGCTGGTTCTTTGGTAGACCAAGCCGCCACCCAATATACGCCCCCCAACTGCCTGATTCGTGATTCCAAGGACATGACCTTAGAAGAGATGACGGCATGGCTGATAGCCCAAGCACAACAACATGCCACCGTAGTGCGGCTGCAAACTGGCGATCCGGGCCTGTACGGCGCATTGATCGAAATGACCCGCCCCTTGAATGCGGCGGGCATTGCCTGGGCGGTGGTGCCGGGCGTTTCTTCGGCGATGGCCGCGATGGCAGCGGCGGGCGAATCCATGACCCTGCCCGAAGTCACGCAAAGCGTGATCCTGACCCGCGTAGAGGGCCGCACGCCCATGCCACCCGGAGAAGATTTGGCCTCACTGGCGGCCCACCGCACCACCTTGTGCATTTTCTTGTCCATCACGCTGCTGCACAAGGTGCAAGCGGGACTGCGTGCTGCGGGCTGGCCCGAAGATGCGCCGATGCTGGTGGTACACAAAGCCAGTTGGCCGCACGAGGAAAAGATAGTGCGTGGCACCTTGGCCGACATCCGCCAACGCTGCCGCGAGGCGGGCATCGTCAGCCAAGCCATGATCGTGGCCAGCCCCACCTTGGGCGCGCGTGATTGGGAAACACTGGCCCGCTCCAAGCTCTACGACCCTGCATTTACCCACCGTTTTCGAAAGGCTACGCTGTGAGCGCCCCATCTGACACCATTTTGCTCGTGGGCCACGGCTCGCGCGAAGCCTCAGGCAACCAAGAGATTTTGGCCTTTGCCGCGCAATGGCGTGCGCGTTGCCCTCAGTGGCGCATCGAAGTTTGCTTTATTGAGTTTGCACCGCCCTCTTTGCACGATGGCCTGTTGGCGGCCACCCAAGGGGCCAAGCGCGTGCTGGTGCTGCCATTGATTCTGAATGCGGCTGGGCATGTGAAGATGGAAATACCCGAAGCCATTGAACACGCCCGTGCCCATGCGCCGCAAGTGGAGTTCTTGTACGCACCCCACCTGAGTGCCTGTGACCCCATTCTGGCAATTTTGAAGCGACGCTTGCGCCAAGCGATGAGCGCCCTCGATATGCCCGACCCCACCACCACGGGCGTGGTGCTGCTGGGGCGCGGCTCGTCCGACCGGGCCGCCAATGGCGATATGGCCAAAATGGCCCGCTGGTTGCAAGAGGCGGGCGACCATGAAATGGTCGATCTGGCCTTTACCGGCATCACCTTTCCGCGCTTGGAGCGCGTAGTGCAGCGCCAAGCACTGATTGGCATCAAGCAGGTGGTGGTGTTGCCCTATTACCTGTATACCGGCACGCTGATGCAACGCATCCACCGCCAAGTAGAACACCTGCGCGCGCAGTACCCGCAACTGCGTTTTGTCTGTGGCACGCATTTTGGCTTTGAGCCAGAAATTTTTGCCTTGCTGGAGCAACGGGTGACCGACCTGCAAGCAGGCACCCCAGAGAGCAAGATGGCCTGCGATGGTTGCAGCTTCCGTGACATTGCCCACGACATGGGCCACGGCCATTCCCATGAACACACCCACGCTGCCCCCGCGGTGGTGCATCTGCATGGCGCACTGGAAGGAGCCTTGGCATGAGCACCATCAACACCGTGACCGAACAGCTCACCCGCGCCGGGCAAGTGATTGAGCACGACAGCTTTGCCATCATTGATGCCGAAGTCGGCCCCCACGCCTACACCGATGCGCAGTGGCCGATTGTGCGGCGCATGATCCATGCCAATGCCGATTTTGACTTTAATGGCCTGACCGATTTCCACCCACAGGCAGTGGCCGCAGGGGTGGCAGCCATATTGCGCGGTGGCACGCCCGTGGTGGCCGATGTCGAGATGATCTGCTCCGGGCTGTCAGCACCGCGTTTGGCCCACTTTGGCATAAAAACCCACCAATTCATCAGCGATGCGGATGTGATTGCCCAAGCCCAAGCCCAAGACACCACCCGTGCCGTACAGGCCATGCGCAAAGCCCATCGCCAAGGCTTGCTGCAAGGGGCCATCGTCGGCATTGGCAATGCACCCACGGCCTTGATCGAATTGGCCCGCTTGATTCAAGAAGAAGGCGTGCGGCCTGCGTTGGTGGTCGGGATGCCGGTTGGGTTTGTGGCAGCGGCGGAGTCGAAAGACCTGATTGCGCTGCAAAACGAGGTGCCGTGGATGGTGATTCGCGGCCGCAAGGGTGGCTCTACCTTGGTGGTGGCCGCCTTGCACGCCCTGCTGGCGCTGGCCGAAGCGCAGCAAAAGGCACAACTCGCTGCCAACGCATAAGGGTGGGGTGATGGAAAAAAGTACCCCGCGCGGTACGCGCACCGGCTTTACCACCGGAGCCTGCTCGGCAGCAGCAGCACGGGCCGCCGTGGTGGGGCTGGTCAGTGGCGCGGTGCCCACGGAGATAGAAAGCCTCTTGCCCAATGGCAACCGTGTTCGGTTTGCCGTGCAAGAGGGCCACTGTGACGCCCACAGCGCCCATGCCGTGGTGGTCAAGTTTGCGGGCGATGACCCCGACTGCACCGATGGTGCCCACCTGACAGTGGATGTGCGCCTGCTGCCCAACCAGCCCGGCAGCGTGGTGTATTGCGCTGGTGAAGGTGTGGGCACCGTGACCATGCCGGGCTTGGGGCTGGAAGTAGGCGGCCCAGCCATCAACCCAGTGCCCCGACAAAACATTCTGGACAATCTGCGCGAAGCCGCCCCCCATTTGCTGGCCACACATGGGCTCCAAGTGACGATCAGCGTGCCCGGTGGCGAACAAATGGCCAAAAAAACCACCAATGCGCGCCTCGGCATTTTGGGCGGCATCAGCATTTTGGGCACCACCGGCATCGTCAAACCCTACTCCACCGCCGCATGGCGGGCCAGTGTGGTGCAGGGCGTTCGGGTAGCGGCCACGCTGGGGCATGGCATGGTGGCCCTGACCACTGGCGGGCGCACCGAGAGCTTTGCCATGACCGAACTGCGCCGCGAACAGCCCGGATTGCCTGCGGCCTGTTTTGTCCAGATGGGCGACTTTTTGCGCTACGCCTTGGACGAGGTGGTGGCGCAAGGCATACCGCTGGTGGTGTTGGGCGTGATGGTGGGCAAACTGACCAAAATGGCCCAAGGTGAGACCATCACCCACGCCAATCGCGCCGAGGTCGATACCGATTTGGTGGCCCGTATTGCCCGCCAAGTGGGGGCCAGCGAGGCCGACTGCCAAGCCATTGCCCAAGCCGAAACCGCCCGTTTTGGCGCTGAACTGATGGTCGAGCGGGGCTTGGGCGAGCCATTCCACCGCGCATTGGCGCAAAGCGCCATCCACACCCTGACGGCCTCTGGGCGCTACGGCAACGCTTTTCAGTTGCGGGTGCTGGTGTGTGATTTTTCTGGCAACAAGGTAGCCGATGTGCTGTGCGCCGCTACCCCTTTGACTTTGGACACCTGATGCAACCCCGCGACAAAGACCCCAACCCCTGCCGCGTGATTGGCGTGCTCGACGACGGTATCGCCAGTCTAAACACCACCGCTTTGGCCCATGTGCGCAGCGCCGATGTGGTGATTGGTGGCACCCGCACCTTGGCCCTGTTGGCGCAAGAATTGAAGCCCGGTGCTGTGCTGCACGACCTGACCGGCCAACTCCGCACCGTGCCGGACTGGGTGCGCAATGCCCGCCAAGCCCACCAGAGCTGTGTGGTGCTGGCTACGGGCGACCCTCTGTGCCACGGCATTGCACCATTTTTGGCGCAGCATTTGTGTATACAAGCGTTGGAGATCCTGCCCAACTTGTCCACCCTGCAATGGGCTTGTGCCCGCATCGGGCTGGCATGGCAGGATGCACGGATTGTTTCGGTGCATAGCCAAGATGCCGGGGAATGGGTGCGCGGTAGCACTCCCACGCATGGCCTGTATGCACTGGCGCAAGCGGTGCGCGCGCACCAGCGTTTGTTGGTGCTCACCAGCCCGGCTAACAGCCCAGACCGTATCGCCCGCTTGCTGCTGGCCGAAGGCTTGGGTGACGACTTTCAGATGGCCGTGGCCGAGAACCTGCTGCAACCCACCGAGCGGGTATTGGCCGAGCTCTCGCCAGAGGAGGCGGCCCAGATGCCATTTGCCCCGCTCAATGTGGTGCTGCTGTGGCGCACGCGGCTGCCACCCGAACCAGTGCTTTTAGGGCTGGAAGATACCGCCTACCAGCAGCGCCAGCCCGACAAGGGCTTGATTACCAAGCAGGAAGTGCGCGCCGTCAGTTTGGCGCGGCTGCAATTGCGCGCCAACAGCGTGGTGTGGGATATTGGTGCCGGATCAGGTTCGGTCGGGTTAGAGGCAGCACGGCTGTGCCCACGCGGCCATGTCTATGCCATCGAGAAAAACGAGGCCGACCACGCTATTGCCGGGCGCAACCATGCTGCCTTTGCCGTAAGCAACTACAGCCTGCACTGGGGCAAAGCCCCGCAAGGCTTAGAGCACTGGCCCGACCCTGATGCGGTGTTTATCGGCGGCTCTGGCGGTGAGCTGGCCGAACTCATCGCCTTGGTGCTGCGCCGCCTGCGCCCCGGCGGGCGCTTGGTGATGAATTTTGTCACGCTGGAAAACCTGAGCACCGCCATCCAAACGCTGGAATCTGCGGCCAACGTGGCGTGGGATGTTCTGCAATTGCAGGCCGCCCGTAGCAAGCCTATTTTGCAGATGCACCGCATGGCGGCAGAAAACCCGGTCTGGCTGGTTTGCGCACAAGTTACATCTGAGGAAGCCAAACATGACTGAAATCTCTGCAATGGGCCGAGGCACCTTGTGGGGCATCTCGCTCGGCCCTGGCGATCCGGGCCTCATCACCCGTGCGGCTTGGGCCGCCTTGCAACGCCGCGACACCATCTGGGTCTATCCAGCACGCAGTGGCAAAACCCCCAGTTATGCGCTCGATATTGCACAGCGGGCAGAACTGGCCCCACCGGCTGAGCACGCGCAACTGCTGTTCCCCATGACCCACGATGCCGAAAAGCTAGGCCGCGCTTGGGTCAAGGCGGCGCAGACGGTGCTGCCTTGGTTGCAAGCGGGGCGGGATGTGTTGTTTTTGGTCGAGGGCGACGCCAGCACCTACGCCACCTTTGGCCATTTGGCGCGCACGGTGTGTGGCTTGGATGCGCAGGTGCCCGTGCAAGTGATTGCGGGCGTCAACTCCTTTACCGCGGCCTGTGCCAAGGTGGGCAAGCCTTTTGCTGAACAAGACGACACCGTGGCTATTGTGCCCGCGGCCTATGGTGTCAGTGCAGTAGATCGGCTGCTGCCCGACTTTGACACGCTGGTGCTGATGAAAATCAAACCCCTGCTCGATGAACTGTTGGACTGGCTGGAGCGCCAAGAACTATTGGCCGGTGCCCACTTTATTGAACGTGTAGGTGCGCTCGATGAGCGCCATTTATCCGGTACCGAGTTGCTGGCCTTGCGTGGCAGCAAAGTGAGCTATTTGTCACTGCTGATCGTGAAAAACCCACACCGGGTGCGTGGCGAGCGCATCAAAGGTTGCCTGAAGAAAACCTCCCCGGAGTTGCCCGCATGAGCCATAAAACTTCTACACAGGTGGTACTGTCTGCGCCTGCCAAAGACCAACCCCGTATTGGCATAGTAGCCATTACCAAACATGGGGCCGCACTGGCAGCCCGGCTGGCGCAAGACTTGCCCGAAGCCCATATTTGCACCGCCAGCAAGTTTGCCGCCGCCTTTGCCCACCTGCCCCAGCCGGTGTATCCCTACGAAGGCGCTTTGCGCGATGAAATAGCGCGGCTGTTTGCCGAGTACGACCAGATCGTGTTTTTTGTCTCGCTGGGGGCGGTGGTGCGCTTGATTGCGCCACACCTGAAAAGCAAGGACGAAGACCCCGGCATCACCGTGGTGGACGATGCGGGGCAGTTTGTCATTCCGCTGCTGTCGGGCCATGTGGGCGGGGCCAATGCCATGAGCGAGCGCGTTGCTGACCTGATGGGGGCAACAGCGGTACTAACCACGGCGTCGGATGTGGGCAAAACCATTCCGGTGGATATTCTGGGCCGCCATTTGGGTTGGCGCGTTGAAGCGCCCAAAATCAACATCACCCGTGTTTCGGCCCATGTGGTCAATGGCGAACCGATTGCCGTGGTGCAAGAAGCCGGTAGCCGCGATTGGTGGACACGCCCCACGCCACTGCCCGCCCATATTGAACTGCTGGAGCGTTTTGACCAAGTGCGACCCGAACATCACCGGGCCGTGCTGTGGATTACCCATGCCAATATTACCCCCGCGCAATGGCAGCAATGGGCCGAGCGGCTGGTGGTGTACCGCCCTCCACTGTACGAAGCATGCGCCACCGGGGCCACACCATGATGCCCCCCAATTCTGCTGCGGCACTGGTGCTAGGCTTAGGCTGTGACCGGGGCACTTCTTTTGCCACCCTGCAAGAAGCGGTGGCCCAAGCACTGCACCGGGTGGGGGCTCAAGCGGGCCATGTGGTGGCCTTAGCCAGTGTTGATCTGAAGGCCGACGAGCCTTGTCTGCACGCTTTGGCGCAGCAATGGGGCTGCACTATCCATTTCTACCCCGCCGCTGTATTGGCCCCCGTGCCGGTGCCCAACCCGAGTGCCACGGTGTTGCGTTACACCGGCACGCCCTCGGTCAGTGAGGCGGCAGCCTTGCTGGCCGCAGGTACGGCAGGTCAGCCCGCCCCCATCCATGCCTTGTGTCTCGAAAAACACAAATGGCGCGGTGCCGATGGCAAAAATGCCACGGTGTCTATCGCCCGCCTGCACCCTCCTATGTTGCCCTCCATGCCCCCAGAAAGCCCCTCCCGCATGACCCCCTCCCTCACCCCAGACACCACTACGGCACCGGCCACGGCGGGCAAAATCATGCTGGTCGGCATTGGCCCCGGCAGTGCCGACCACATGACGGCCCGCGCCCGCGAGGCCATCATCGAGGCCGATACGGTGATTGGCTATGTCACCTATATCAAGCTGGTGGCCGATTTGCTCGACGGCAAAGAAGTCATTCGCAAAAGCATGACCGAAGAGCTAGACCGGGCCGTGACGGCGCTGGAAGCCGCTCGTCAAGGCAAAAAGGTGGCGCTGATTTCTTCCGGCGATGCGGGCGTGTATGGCATGGCTGGGCCGACTTACGAGGTGCTGTTTCAAGCCGGTTGGACACCCGATGACCCCGTGCAGGTAGAGATCATTCCGGGAGCCTCGGCGCTCAACAGCTGTGCCGCGCTGGTGGGTGCCCCCCTGACGCACGATTTTTGCGCCATCTCTTTGTCGGACTTGCTTACGCCTTGGCCCACCATTGCCCGGCGGCTCGACGCCGTGGCGATGGCCGATTTTGTCGTAGCCCTCTACAACCCTAAAAGTGGCCGCCGCACCCGGCAGATTGTCGAGGCCCAGCGCCTGTTTTTGCGCCACCGCCGCCCCGATACCCCAGTGGCTATCGTCAAAAGTGCCTACCGCCGCCGCGAGAGCATCATCTTTACCACGCTAGACCAAATGGCCGAAGCCGACATCGGTATGCTCAGCACCGTGCTGATTGGCAACAGCAATACCATTGTCCGCCACGGCCTGATGGTCACGCCGCGTGGCTACGCCAACAAATACGATCTGGAACAAAACGGCCAAACGCGCGATGGCGAAAAACGTGGCCGTTCGCTGTCTACTGGGCTGCTAGGCTGGTTAGAGACTGTGCAGGCGCAATACGCTGAGGGCACAGCCATCGAGACCCTGGCGCAACAATACCGGCTGCCCGCCGACTATATTCGCGCCACTTTGTTGGAGCCGATTTCTGAGCTTGCCAGCACCGATACCGCTGAGGAAGAAGCATGAACACTGAGAGCGTAGAGAAACCCAAAATCGGTGACTATCGCCGCCACCTGCTGGTGTGTACCGGCCCACGCTGCACCCAAGATGGGGCCGCACAAGCCCTGTTTGATAGCTTGGGCGACAAATTCAAGGCCGCTGGGCTAGACAAGGGCGATTTGCGCGTCAAGCGCAGCCGGGTCAGTTGCTTTGCGGCCTGTAAAGGCGGCCCAGTGATGTGTGTACAACCCGATGGCACGTGGTATTACAACGTCACTTCCGACAACATGGATCGCATCATTGCGCAGCACTTGGTGGGTGGGCAGCCAGTGCAGGAGCTGGTATTTCACCAAGGGCCAGCGGCATGATGCCCGTGCTGTCAGAACAAGCACGGGGCACGGTATCGCTGGTCGGGGCAGGGCCGGGCGATTTGGAACTGCTCACGCTGCGCGCTTGGCGGCGCTTGCAACAGGCCGAAGTGGTGGTTTATGACAATCTGGTTGGCCCCGGCATTGTCGATTTGGTGCCAGCGCAGGCGCAGCGCATTTATGTTGGCAAATCGGCTGGCAACCACACGCTGGCCCAAGAAGAAATTTGCCAGTTGCTGGTCGATTTGGCCCGCCAAGGCTTGCGCGTGGTGCGGCTCAAGGGTGGTGACCCCTTCGTTTTTGGCCGGGGCGGCGAAGAAATGGACGTGCTGTTACAACAGCAGATTCCAGTCGAAATCGTGCCCGGTATCACCGCCGCTTTGGGGGCCGGGGCCAGCTTTGGTTTTCCGCTCACGCACCGCGACCATGCGCAAAGCTGCATCTTTGTCACTGGGCACCTCAAAGACCACACGGTAGACCTAAACTGGCAAACACTGGCGCAACCGCACCAAACAGTCGTGATCTATATGGGCATTACCGGGCTAGCCACCATTGCCCGCGAGTTGCAAGCGGCAGGGCTGCCCGCAGACACTCCAGCAGCCCTGATCTACAAAGCCACTTGGCCGCAACAGGCCATTTACACCACCACCGTGGCCGCATTGGACGCCACGGCCCGCCGCTATGGCATCAAGCCCCCCACGTTGCTGGTGATTGGCACTGTGGTGTCCTTGATACCGCCCTCTGCACTCGGTGCAGAATGGCGGCATGGATGACATTGTTCAACAAGCCTTGGCCAAATGGCCCCATGTGCCCCACTGTTATGGTTGGTTAGGATTGGATGCGCGTGGGCGCTGGTTCATGCGCGATGATGCCACCCAAGCCCTAGGCCCATTCCCGCAGAGCAAAGGCTCACTCTTGCAACACGACAAGCTCATCGAATTCATTGGCCGCAATTACGAAGCCGACGCTTTGGGGCAATGGTTCTTTCAGAACGGGCCACAGCGCGTCTATGTGGAGCTAGAACACACCCCGTGGGTGTGGCGTCTACAACCCGATCTGACCGTGCGCAGCCACACTGGGCGTTTGGCCCAACCGCAAGCCTGCCTGATCGATGAAGAGGGCAAAGTTTATTTGGCAACAGGTTTAGGCCTAGGGCTAGTGCATACCCAAGACGTGGGAATGCTGGCGGACGCCCTGGAACAATGGCAATGGGAACCACAGCCAGTGCAAGCCGCAGCACTAGCGCAGAGTTATGGTTTTGTGCGCAGCCCCACGGCACCCGCTTGAGCCGTATTTTTCTAAGGATCGTCCAATGAGTATTGCCGGAGAGTTTGTGGTCGTACCCACCGAGGTGCTGCACCAGCATTTGGCGGGCCAACAGGACTTATGTGCCTGGGTGCGTGGTGAACTGCCGGGCCAACCGCAACCCTTGGTGCTAGATATCGGCGACCACTGGCATGGCATCAATGCCCTTTGCGATGCACTCGATATTGCCTATGTGATGGGCGAGCACGACATTGCACTGGCCTGCTGTGAGAGTGCTTTCTGGGTGCCAGAGGCCCGTGTCCCGCTGATGGCCCATCAGCTTCAAGACATATCTGCCGAAGATTTGCAGTCAGCCCTAGAGGCGCTGGATTACGACAACCTCTACCACGGCCACTATTTGCAAGAGCACCCGCAACAATTGGCCGACACCTTGGGCCAGATTGCCGCGCTGTATGAGAAAGCGGGCCAGTCTGGGCAGGTGGTGCTGTTTATGATTTGCTGATCGGCATCTGGCCCACAGGACGGCCATCAGTCCGTGGGCTGGCTCAAGCCAGCGGCAGTTGAATCCGCAGCACGGCTTCGATCTCAGGCAATCGCGCCCGCACGGCTTCTTCCTGCTCTAGCGCCCGCTCGCGCTGCGCGGCGGCCCAGATGGGGGCGGGAAAATGGCTGTCCCAATCAAAGCGGGCAATCACATGCCAATGCAGGTGCGGCACCATATTGCCCAATGCGGCCAGATTGATCTTGGTGGGCTGCAACTGCTGGCGCAGCGTGCGCTCCACCGTAGTCACCACCTCTAGGCAATGCAGGCGCTCAAAGGTGGATAAATCAGACAGTTCGGGCAGGTGCGAGTTCCACACCACCCGGTAAAACGCCGGAAAACCCGGCTCATCGGCGCGAATCACGCGCAAACGCTCGTTGCGCCAGACCACCGTCCCCCCATCTTGGCTGCACAGCGCACAGCCGGGCTGAAACACTGGGGGCCGCGCAGGCGGGACGGTGGACATGGCGCGTTCGGTCATACCAATACTCTTTCTATACCGCCCTGATTGGCTTTGGCCACATACTCGGGCAACCAGTTTTCGCCCAGCACTTCGCGGGCCATTTCGATCACGATGTAATCGGCTTCGAGCAGGCCATTTTGCAAGTCGTCGCCATAGCGGGTCAGACCTTGCAAGCAACTGGGGCAACTGGTCAAGATTTTGACATTCTCTTGCGCGCCCACAGCACCGCTGGCACGCAGTGCAGTTTCGCCCTTGCGGATTTCCTCTTCCTTACGGAAGCGCACTTGGGTCGAGACATCGGGGCGTGTCACACCCAGCGTGCCCGATTCACCACAGCAACGCTCGCTTTTCAGCACCTGTGGCCCCACCAAGGCTTTGACGGTTTTGAGCGAATCTTGCAGCTTCATCGGGTTGTGGCAGGGTTCGTGGTAGAGATAAGCGCCCTTGCCTTGCAGGGTGATGCCCTTTTCTAACAGATATTCGTGAATATCGATGATGCGGCAGCCCGGGAAAATCTGCTCGAACTCGTACTTCTGTAACTGGTCGTAGCAAGTGCCGCAGCTCACCACCACGGTTTTAATGTCCAAGTAGTTGAGCGTGTTGGCAACCCGATGGAACAGCACCCGGTTGTCGGTGATCATCTTTTCGGCCTTGTCAAACTGGCCGCTGCCACGCTGTGGGTAGCCACAGCACAGGTAGCCCGGCGGCAACACGGTTTGCACCCCTGCGTGCCAAAGCATAGCTTGCGTCGCCAGCCCGACCTGGCTGAACAGGCGCTCCGAGCCACAGCCCGGAAAGTAGAACACCGCTTCGGTCTCGGGGGTGGTGACCTTGGGGTTGCGGATGATGGGCACGTAATCTTTGTTTTCGATGTCCAGCAGCGCACGGGCGGTCTGTTTGGGCAGGCCGCCGGGCAGCTTCTTGTTCACGAAATGGATCACCTGCTCTTTAATCGGCGCAGTGCCCACCGTGGCCGGGGGCTTGGTGGTTTGCTTGCGCCCCACCTTGCGCAGCATATCCACGGCCATGCGTTGGGCTTTAAAGCCCACATCCACCATGCCCTTGCGCAACAGCTTGATAGTGTCGGGGTTGGTAGCGTTGAGCATGGTCATCGCCAGCGCATTGCCGGGGCGGAAGCTCTTTTTGCCCATTTTGCGCAGCAGGTTGCGCATGTTCATGGTCACATCGCCAAAGTCGATTTTGACCGGGCAGGGGCTTTCGCAGCGGTGGCACACCGTGCAGTGGTCGGCCACATCTTCAAACTCTTGCCAGTGCTTGATGCTGACACCGCGGCGCGTTTGCTCTTCATACAAAAAGGCTTCGACCAGCAACGAAGTGGCCAAAATTTTGTTGCGCGGGCTGTAGAGCAGGTTGGCGCGTGGCACATGGGTGCTGCACACGGGCTTGCACTTGCCACAACGCAGGCAGTCTTTGACCGAATCGGCAATCGCGCCGATGTCGCTTTGCTGCATGATGAGCGACTCATGCCCCATCAAGCCAAAGCTGGGGGTGTAGGCGTGCGTCAAGTCCGAGAAGGCCACGCGCTCGCTCAGGGCATCGTTGCCGCTTGGTGGTGCGGTGGGCTGGTCTTGCGGGCGCAGCAGCTTGCCTTTGTTAAAGCGCCCTTGGGGGTCTACCTTGGCCTTGTATTGGGCAAAGGGTTGCAGCTCTTTTTCGGTCAAAAACTCCAGCTTGGTGATGCCAATACCGTGCTCGCCCGAAATCACCCCATCCAAGCTGCGCGCCAACACCATGATGCGCTCGACGGCACCGTGGGCGGCTTGCAGCATTTCATAGTCGTCGCTGTTCACCGGCAAATTGGTATGGACGTTGCCATCGCCCGCGTGCATGTGCAAGGCTACCCACACGCGGCCCTTGAGCACGCGCTGGTGGATAGCATTGCATTCGGCCAAAATCGGCAAGAAGGCCACGCCGGTAAAGATGTCTTGTAGCCGGGCGCGAATTTGGGTTTTCCAACTGGCGCGCAAGCGGTGGTCTTGCAATTGCGGGAACAGGGCTTCCACCTCGAGCAGCCAACCTTGCCACAGGTCACGCACTTCGGCCAGCACCTGCAAGGCTTGGGCCACGCGGTCTTCCAGCATCTCAGCTGCCGGGATTTCGCTGGTTTCGTCGTGCTTGCCCAGCGGCAGATTGCCACGCAAGAAGAAGGCTTCGAGTTCATCCACCAGCTTGAGCTTGTTGCGCAGGCTCAGTTCAATGTTGATGCGCTCGATGCCATCGGTGTATTCGGCCATGCGCGGCAGCGGAATCACCACGTCTTCGTTGATTTTGAAGGCGTTGGTATGGCGGCTGATGGCGGCAGTGCGTTTGCGGTCGGCCCAGAACTTTTTGCGCGCTTCGGGGCTGATGGCGATAAAGCCTTCGCCGCTGCGCGAGTTGGCAATGCGTACCACTTCGCTGGTGACGCGAGCCACATCGTCGGCGTTGTCACCGGCAATGTCGCCAAACAGTACCATTTTGGGCAGGCCACCGTGCTTTTTGCTCTTGGTGGTGTAGCCCACGGCTTTCAAATAGCGGTCATCCAAATGCTCCAAACCGGCCAGCAGCACGCCCGAGCGTTTTTGCTCGGCAAACATGAAGTCTTTGATCTCGACAATGCTGGGCACAGCATCTTTGGCGTTGCCAAAGAACTCTAAACAAACGGTGCGGGTGTGCTCGGGCATCCGATGCACCACCCAACGGGCGCTGGTAATCAAGCCATCACAGCCTTCTTTTTGGATGCCCGGCAAACCGCTGAGGAACTTGTCCGTGACGTCTTTGCCCAGCCCTTCTTTGCGGAAGGTTTTGCCCGGAATGTCCAGCCGCTCGGTGCGGATGAAGGTTTTACCGTCGGCTTCGTAGTAGTTCAGCTCAAAGCTGGCGACTTCAGCATCGTGGATTTTGCCCAGATTGTGGTCTAGGCGCACCACTTCCAACCATTGGGCATCGGGCGTGACCATGCGCCAGCTGGCCAAGTTGTCCAGTGCCGTACCCCACAGTACCGCTTTTTTGCCACCGGCATTCATAGCGATGTTGCCGCCAATGCACGAGGCCTCGGCGCTGGTCGGGTCGACCGCAAACACAAACCCGGCCCGCTCAGCCGCATCGGCCACGCGCTGCGTCACCACACCGGCTTCTGTCCAGATGGTGCCCACCTCGCGCTCAATGCCGGGGAGCTTGCGCATCTCAACCTCGGTCATGGCTTCGAGCTTTTCGGTGTTGATGACCACGCTCTTCCACGTCAGTGGAATCGCGCCGCCGGTGTAGCCCGTGCCGCCCCCACGGGGAATGATGGTCATGCCCAAATCAATGCAGCCTTTGACCAAGGCGGCCATTTCGGCCTCGGTGTCGGGGGTGAGCACGACAAAGGGGTACTCAACGCGCCAGTCGGTGGCATCGGTAACGTGGCTGACGCGGCTCAGGGCATCAAACTTGATGTTGTCTTTGGCTGTCAGGCGGCCCAGCGTGCGCCGGGTTTGGCGGCGCAGCTCGGCAATTTGGTCAAACGCGGCATCAAAGCGGCGAATGGCCGTGCTGGCGAGTTCCAGCAGTTCACCCACCAAAGCGTCGCGGGCAGCATCGTCTTGTGGCTTGCGGCGCTTTTGCACTTCGCCCAGCCGGTGTTGCAAGGCTTGCACCAGCAGTTTGCGCCGGTCGGGGTTGTCCAGCAAGTCGTCTTGTAGGTAGGGGTTGCGCTGCACCACCCAGATGTCGCCCAACACTTCGTAGAGCATCCGGGCAGAACGGCCCGTGTGGCGCTCTTCACGCAGTTGTTGCAACACCTCCCAAGCGCGTGCGCCCAACAGGCGAATCACGATTTCGCGGTCAGAGAAGCTGGTGTAGTTATAAGGAATCTCGCGCAATCGCACGGGTTCGGGGGACTGCGCCATCAGGGCGGTCAACGCGGTCGGAGCATTCATGGGGGTGAACCTTAAAGGGGCGGCGCACCCGGCAAGGCCGGGCAATCGCAAAAGGGGATTTTAGAAGCGCAAGGCAGCACTGTTGGTGTCAGGGACAAGACAGCTTGCTCAACAGATGCGGGGCAGGGCCTCGGCAGCCAACCAATCGACCATGCGTTGCCCCCCCATACGGGTGTGCATCTGCACAAAATAGCGATCGTCAGCCACCACATCGCCAATGCGGGCTGCCTCACGGCCCAGGGGGTGGGCGCGCAGGGCCGATAAAGCAGCATCGGCTTGGGCCGCTGGCACTATCACCAGCAAGCGCCCTTCATTGGCGACGTCCAAAGGGTCTAGGCCCAACAGCTCGCAAGCCGCCGCCACCGCAGAGCGCACCGGAATCTGCGCCTCTTGCAACACCACGCCCACCCCAGATTGGTGGGCAATCTCATTGAGTGTGGCCGACAGGCCACCGCGTGTCGGGTCGCGCAGCACATGCACGCCGGGGGCGGCATCGAGCACATCTGACACCAAGCCATGCAATGCGGCTGTATCAGAAACAATAGGGGCATCAAAACTCAAGCCCTCGCGCACCGACATGATGGCCATGCCGTGGTCGCCCAAGGGGCCAGACACCAGTATCACATCACCAGGCTGGGCATAGGCACCAGACACATCGGCGCCGTCGCGCAGCACGCCCACACCCGTGGTGGTGATAAAAATACCATCGGCTTTGCCGCGCTGCACCACTTTGGTGTCTCCCGTCACAATGGGCACACCCGCCGCACGCGAGGCAGCAGCCATCGACTCCACCACCCGCGCCAAATCAGACAGTGGCAATCCTTCTTCCAGAATAAAGCTTGCTGTCAAATACAAAGGGCGCGCTCCCATCACTGCCACATCGTTGATCGTGCCATGCACCGACAGGCAGCCAATATCGCCCCCTGGAAAAAACAAGGGGGAGACCACATGGGCATCAGTGGCCATGACCAACCGACCGTGGCACAGTGGCAGCCGAGCGCCATCGTCGCCTTGTGCCAGAAACTCATTGTGCAAGGCAGGGGCAAACAATTGCCCGATCAACTGCACCATTGCCCGACCTCCGGCACCGTGGGACAGATCAATGCGACCCTGTTGCAAATCCAGGGCGGAGGAGACAAGAGAGATCATGGCATTTTTCCGGCAGCAAAGCCTGCAGGATAAAGGAAGGATGCAGGCAGCCGTTAGACTGCCCTGCGTAGACCTGCCCCCACTGGGGGTGAACACGCAAAGCCCGTGGGCACGCGTGGATCGCCCACTTTTTTCGCCTTGCCCTGCTTGTTTGTCATCATGCACCTCGTTTTTGAAAAGTTGTCTTGTTTGCGGACTGTCTTGTGGGGGCTACTGGTTGTGTGCAGCTGCACTGGCTGTGCAGTAGTGACGGTAGCCGGGGCGGCCGTCACGGTGGCTACCACTGCGGTGGGAGTTGGTGTGGCAGTGGTTAGCACAACGGTAGATGTGGGTGTGGCAGGGGTCAAGGCAGTGGTGGGGAGTGATGAGCAGGAATGAGCAGGGCTGGGCGTGCCACATGCCCTCAAAGGGCTTTTTGCCGCCATGCCAACAGTGCGCCTAGCCACAGTGCCCCCGCAGAGAACAACAGCCCACGCGCCAAACCACCGGGCCCATCAGAAATCCAACCCACCACGGTGGGCCCCACAATTTGCCCCACAGCAAAGATAATGGTGAAACCACTGATACCACTGGCCCATTGCGCTTGGGGCAGGTTATGCCGCACCAAAGCTGTGGTGGCAGCCACTACCGACAAAAATACGGCCCCAAACAACAGCCCCGACACCACCAAAACAGGCAAGGCACTGGTCAAGGCCGGCAAGAGGGTGGCACACCCCAGCAACGCATTGAGTCGCGCCAACGGCTGACCGTCGCGGTGGCGATCGAGCAAGCCAGCCCACAGGCGCGACGATGCCACCACCGCCACCCCGAGCAGGCTGTAAAAAATGGTGATAGTGCTGTCTGAATTGCCTTGTGCCCGCAACAGCGCAATCACAAACGTCATGTAACCGATATAACCCACCCCAAACAGGCTGTAGCCCAGCAGCGCCGGGGCCAATGCCCGCCAAGGCACGGTGGCGGCAGTAGCCACTCCACTGCTGGCGGTGGTGGGCCCAGGTGGGGCACTGGGGCCTGTTTCTATACCGTGGCGCTGCAAAGCGCGCAGGGCCAGCACCAACACCAGCGTGGCCACACCAGCCCACCCCCCCAAAATCCACCAAGCCCACATCCACGGATGCGCCTGTGGCCCGGCTACGTGCAGCGCCGCAGGCACCGACAAGGCGCACAGCACAATGCCCCAACCAGCACCACCGTAATACAGGCCCAGCAACAAGCCACTGTGTCCCGGCCAACGCAAGCTCAAGCGTGCAGCCAACAACCCACCAGCCGTAAAAATCCAAGCACTCAACACCCCTGCCAACAGACGCTGGCCCAACAAGGCGCCTGAGGCCGTAAATAAGCCCCCCACCACCATGCAAACACTGGCTATTGCCGTCGTCCACAACAGCAACGGCCCCGGCCCCCAGCGCCGCATCAATGCCGGAGTACTCAAAGCGCCTAACAGGTAGCCAATAGCGTTGAAGGTATTCATCAGACCGGCCAGCGAGTAACTCCAATCCAGATCGGCCCGCATAGGGGGCAAGAGCAGGCCGTAAGAAAACCGCGTGATGCCCAAGGCCACCACTGCCGCCAAAGACAGTGCCAAGGCCAGACCCAATCCGGTGCCTGCTTGCGGATGCGCTGGTGGTGCGGAATGGGTGGAGGCATGGGGCATGGGCTGTCCTAGGATCAATGGCCCAAGGCTTATAGCGCATGGCTGCACGGTGTCGTCAGTATCTGGGCATCATCTGCGGGTAAACACGGAGTAATGGCGTGCAGTTGCTGCCACCAGAGCCTTTGTGTGCATCCGATTGGAGTTCTGCCATGCCCCTAGAGATTGAAATTGCCCCCGCACTGGACGCAGTGCCCGCAGCAGAGTGGAACGCTCTGGCCGATAAACACCCCTTTGCGCAGCACCATTTTCTGCACCTGTTGCAAGAAACCGCTTGTGCCAAACCAGACACGGGCTGGACGCCCTGCCATGTGCTATTGCGCGAGCACGGGGTGCTGCAAGGGGCGGTGGCCGCCTACCTCAAGACCCATTCGCGCGGTGAGTTTGTTTTTGACCACTCTTGGGCACAGGCTTATCACCAACATGGCTTAGATTACTACCCCAAACTGGTGGTGTCGGTGCCCTTCACTCCGGTAGCTGGCCCACGCTTGTTGGCGAGTAAACCAGCACATCGGACTTTGTTGATCCAGGCGCTGATGGCGCTGGCACAGCAGACACAGGCTTCTTCTATCCATGTACTTTTTCCAGCAGAACAAGACCTCACTGCACTCAAAGAGGCCGGTTTTATGGTGCGCGAGAACGTGCAGTTCCATTGGCGCAATGCCAACTATGCCGACATGGATGCTTTTTTGGCAACGATGGCGCAAGAGAAGCGGAAAAAATTCAAACAAGACCGCAAAAAAGTGCAGGCGGCGGGCATCACATTTGCATGGCTAGAGGGCCATGCACTGACCGCCAAGACCCTGGAGTTTTTTTACCATTGCTACCAAAACACCTATGAACGCCACGGGGGCCGGCCCTATTTGTCGCTGGAGTTTTTTCTCCGTCTGCACCAACAAGCACCAAATGCTTTGATGCTGGTATTGGCGCAACGCCAAGGTATGCCCATAGCCTGCGCTTTGAATGTTCGGGGGCCGGATGTGTTGTATGGGCGCTATTGGGGTTGTGTGGAGCCAGTGCCGGGCCTGCACTTTGAAACCTGCTATGCCCAATCTATCGCTTATTGCATTGAGCGGGGCATCACCTCTTTTGAGGGGGGTGCGCAGGGCGAACACAAGATGTCTCGCGGCCTGCTACCGGTCAAGACCTTTTCTGCCCATTGGGTAGCCAATCGGCGCTTTGCCGAGGCCATTGCCGAGTTTTTGCAGCGCGAAACCCAAGCCGTGGAGGAGTATGTGGAGGTGCTTGAGCAAAGCTCGCCTTTTAAGCGGCAGGGCCAAGGCTAGGCACAGCCACCCCACGAAACCGTCCATAACTGTAATGGGCTGCACAAGCCCCCTCCGACGACACCATGCACGAGCCTATCGGGTGCTCGGGGGTGCAGGCAGTAGCAAAAATGCGGCATTGCTCCGGGCGCTTCTCACCGCGCAAAATGGCTGCGCATTCGCAGGCTTTGTGGTCGGGCACCGGCTGGTAGGGGGCGGCAAAACGCTGTTCGGCATCAAAAGCCGCCCAAGCTGGGCGCAAGCGCAGTGCCGATTGCGCCAAAGTGCCCAAGCCGCGCCAGTCAAAAGCCGGGCGCAACTCAAACACCTGCTCCACCAAGGCTTGCGCTTTGCGGTTGCCTTCGGGTGTCACGGCGCGGGTGAATTGATTTTCTACTTCCGCACGACCTTGGTTGATTTGTGCCACCAGCATTTGAATGGCACGCAACACATCCAACGGTTCAAACCCAGCAATCACCACGGGTTTGCCATAGTCGCGCGCAAACGGCATATAGGGCGTGCTGCCAATCACGGTAGACACATGCGCTGGCCCGACAAACCCATCAATCTGCACCCCCGCCGGGGCGGCCAAAATAGCGTGCATGGCGGCCGGAGTCAGCACATGGTTGCACAGCACCGAAAAGTTTTTCAATCCTTCTGCCTGCGCTTGCAGCACCGCCACGGCGGTGGGGGGGGTGGTGGTTTCAAAGCCAATGGCTAAAAACACCACCTGCCGCTCGGGCTGTTGGCGGGCGATGTGCAGCGCATCCAACGGCGAATACACCATGCGCACATCGGCCCCTTGACCTTTGGCCCGCAGCAAAGATAACTTGTGCGAGGCTGGAACGCGCAGCGTGTCGCCATAAGCGCACAAAATCACCTGCTGCTCTAACGCCAGCCGAATAGCTTGGTCAATGCGGCCAATCGGCAGCACACACACCGGGCAGCCGGGGCCGTGGATCAGTTGGATCGAGGGCGGTAACAAATCCACCAGCCCATAGCGCGAGATGGCATGGGTATGGCCGCCGCAAAACTCCATCAGCCGATACTGGCGGCCCGGTTGCACCTCGCGGGCAATGGCGTGGGCCAGTCCTTGGGCGATGTGGCCGTCACGAAAATCATCCACATACTTCATGGCGCAGCCCCTGCGGCAGGGGCTACCGTAGCCCCGATTTCTCGCAACAGTGCCAGTGTGGCTTCGGCCTCTTCCACATCCAGCTTTTGCAAGGCAAAGCCGACATGCACGATCACATAGTCGCCCACGGCCACATCGTCCACCATCGCCAGCGAGATGGTTTTTCGCACCCCATCCAAATCCACCACGGCTTGGTCTGGGGCGGGCAATTGCACAACTCGGGCAGGTACAGCCAAACACATCGCTATTTATCCTTTGGGGTAGTCTTGCAGCCCAGCGCGGGCGACCCACGTTTGGCCCAAGGCAATGGCGCTATCGCCGGGGCGCAGGGTCTGGGCTTCTAGGCAGCGCCAGCCGCGTGCAGCACAGTGTTGGCGCATGGCCGTCAACAGATATTGATTGAACCAGCACCCCCCACCCAGCGCCACCGTGGTAATCCCGGTGCTGGCGATGGCCTGTTCTAACCAAGCGCACAAAGCGGCGGCCACCGTCGCATGAAAGTAGGCAGCCCCTCGGCCTGCATCGGGCTCATCGGCCAGCGCCGCCAACAGGGGCAGCAGGCTGAGTTGCCCATTGGCTTGCAGCAGCCAGCCTTGGGCCAAGGGCGCACAGGGGCCATAGGCTTTGGCCGCTTGCTCTAGCGCAATAGCGGCTTCGGCCTCGGTGTGCATGACATGGCACAGCCCCAGCAAACCGGCCGCCGCATCAAACAAGCGCCCCATGCTAGAGCTGGCCGGGCAACGCACACCCCGCACCAACAGTTGTACCACTCCAGCCGCCGCACTGTGTTGGGCAAAACGCACTGGAATATCACGCCCCCGGCCCAAGGCGTGCAAAGCTGCTGCGGCCATGCGCCAAGGCTCTTGCGCTGCCCGGTCGCCCCCCGGCAAGGCCAGCGGGTGCAAATGCCCCAAGCGTTGGCAATGGCTGCCGTGGACTTGCAACAGTTCCCCACCCCACGCCGTGCCATCGTGGCCCCAACCCACGCCGTCCAGCGCCAACCCCAACACCGGCCCTTGCCAGCCATGTTCGGCACAGATGGCAGCAATGTGCGCGTGGTGGTGTTGCACCGCCAGCAAGGGCAGGCCCATTTCTTGGGCCAGCGTGGCGGCCAAGCGGCTGGAATAAAAATCCGGGTGCAGGTCGTGGGCGATGCCTTGGGGTTGTTGGCCGGTTTGCTGTTGCAACCCAGTGAGCAAGGCGCGTGCTGTGTCTTCATGGGCACGACACGCCTCTGGGCTGTCCAAATCACCCACGGTGTAAGAAAGAAAGGCTTGGGTGGCACTGGCAGCACACACCGTATTTTTGAACCACGCCCCCAAAGCCAGCACCGGCGGGCCGGGGGGCAAGGGCAAGCCATGTTCGATGCGGTGAAGCACAGGCCGCCAGCATCCGCTTTAAGCTAGGCTTGAGGCAGCCGCAGCCCGCCCACCACCCAAGGCGGCAGCAATCACTTGGCACGCTTGCGCTTGCTGTTGCAGCCAAGCCAGCCATTCATCCATGCCTTCGCCGCTGGTGGCCGACAACCGAATAATGCGGATGGCCGGATGCACTTGGCGTGCATAGGCTTCGGCTTGGGCCACATCAAAATTCAAATGGGGCAGTAAATCGCATTTGTTCAGCAGCATCACATCGGCGGCGCGGAACATATCAGGGTATTTGAGCGGCTTGTCCTCGCCTTCGGTCACGGACAACACCACCACCTTGTGGGCTTCGCCCAAGTCAAACGCCGCTGGGCAGACTAAGTTGCCGACGTTTTCAATCAACAGCAGGCCACCCGCTGCCAAGGGCAAAGCGGGCAAGGCATCGGCCACCATCGTGGCATCCAAATGGCAGCCCTTGCCAGTGTTGATTTGGCTGGCTGGTGCGCCAGTGGCGCGGATGCGCTGGGCATCCAAGCTGGTTTGTTGGTCGCCCTCAATCACCGCTACGGGCCATTGACCGGCCAGCCGCTCAATCGTTTTGACCAGCAGGGTGGTCTTGCCCGAGCCGGGGCTAGAGACCAAATTGAGCGCCAACACCCCGGCTTGGGTAAAAAGCTGCCGATTCGCTGCCGCTTGGGCATTGTTACGCGCCAGCAAATCTTGCTCCACCGCCACCCGGCGCACCCGTTCAGCCTCGGGGGCGGTGCTATGGCTGTGCGTGTGGCAACCCTCCACAGCATGGTGATGATGGTGGTGTCCGTGGTGGTGCTCTATCGTGGCGCCATCGCCATCACAACCGCAAGTGCTGCACATAGATAGGTTTTCCTTCCGGTTTAATCCACAACATCCAAATCCCGAAGCTGCATTTGCGTGCCCGCCACAGCGGTTAAGGGGTGGGCTTGGCAGGCGGGGCAGCACTCGTATAAGGTAGGCATGGCGGCGTGGTTACCACAACCGGGACACACACCTGCGCCGGGCACATATCGTAGTGCCAACTTAGCCCCTTCGGCGCAAGTGCCCGCACTGGCCGAAGTGAAGGCAAACTCCAACGCCCGAGGCTCCACACAGGCCAGTTCACCCACATCCAGATGCACCACGCACACGCGGCGAAACCCCTCGCGCTGTTGCGTGGCTTCTATCAGCTGCACCATGCTTTCGGCCAAAGACAATTCATGCATGGCGTTGACCTTCGTTGTTTTGCCCCTGATTGTGCAAGCGGGTTTACCCATGCCCCCCAAAAGCCCCAATCTGCGGTAGATTGCAGCCATAGCGCAGGAGGTTGCATTGACCGCAAATCTTGACTCCATTCTCGAACGGCATGGGCGTGATGGCACTCGTTTGGTGCAAATTTTGCGCGAGGTGCAAGATGCTTTGGGTTGGCTGTCGCCGCAAACCCTGAGCTACATTGCCGATGGCGTTGGCTGGCCCCGAGCGCGGGTAGAAAGCACGGCGGGCTTTTACAGCTTCTTCCACACCCGGCCTTTGGGTGAGTACCGCATCCTATTCTCCGACAACATCACCGACCGAATGTTGGACAGCCGCGACCTGATGCGTGCGCTGTGCCAAAAACTCTGGCTCGAGCCGGGCCATGTGTCCGAAGATGGGCTGGTCAGTGTCGACACCACCTCTTGTACCGGCCTGTGTGACCAAGGCCCAGCGGTGTTGGCCAATTACCGCGCCCTGACCCACATGACGCTAGAGCGCATCGACCAAATGGCGCACCTGATTCGGCGGCGCGTGCCGGTAGGTGATTGGCCGCCCGAATGGTTCCACGTAGAAGACAACATCCGCCGCCGCGATGTGTTGCTCGGCAGCAGCTTGCAGCCGGGCGAGGCGCTGGCAGCCGCTTTAGCGCGTGGCCCATCCGGCCTGCTGGCCGAGATTGAACGCTCCGGCCTGCGTGGCCGTGGTGGTGCCGGGTTTGGCAGCGACATCAAATGGCGCTCGTGCCGTGATGCGTGGGGCGATGCACACTATGTGGTCTGCAATGCCGACGAGGGCGAACCCGGCACCTTCAAAGACCGGGTGCTGCTCAGCTCCTATTTTGACTTGGTGGTCGATGGCATGTGCATTGCCGGTATGGCGATAGGGGCCAACCAAGGGCTGATTTACCTGCGCGGTGAATACCGCTTCTTGCTCGAAAAGCTAGAAACCCGGCTAGAGCAGCGGCGTGAGGCCGGACTGCTCGGGCGTAACATTTTGGGTAAGGGCTTTAGCTTTGATATTGACATCCATGTGGGCGCGGGTGCTTACATTTGTGGCGAAGAGTCGGCGCTGATTGAATCGCTTGAAGGCAAACCCGGCAAGCCGCGCATTCGCCCCCCCTTCCCGGTCACGCATGGTTATTTGGGCCAGCCCACCACGGTAAACAATGTCGAAACGCTGGCCTTGGCCTCGTTGATTGCCGTGCAGGGTGGTGAATGGTTCCGTGCCATTGGCACCCCGGCCTCTACCGGCACCAAATTGCTCTCGGTATCGGGCGATGTCGAGCGCCCCGGCATTTACGAGTACCCGTTTGGGGTCACGATTGCCGAAATTTTGGCCGATTGTGGCGCGCGCGATACCCAAGCCGTCACCAGTGCTGGGGCCGCCGGGCATTGCTTGGCAGCCGACGAATTTGGCCGCCACATTGCCTTTGAAGATGTAGCTACCGGCGGCTCCATCATGGTGTTTGACCAGCGGCGCGATATTTTTGATGTGGCGCAAAATTTTGCCCAGTTCTTTGCCCACGAAAGTTGCGGCTTCTGCACCCCCTGCCGCGTCGGCACGGCGGTGAATGTGCGGCTGCTGAACAAGCTGGCCAACGACCACGGCTCGCCTTACGATTTGGACGAGATGCAGCGTATGCACCGCCTGATGCAAGGGGCCAGCCATTGCGGCTTGGGCAACACCGCCACCATTGCGCTGCAAGACATGCTGCACAAGTTCCGCCCGGCGTTTGAGCGCCGCTTGCATTCGCCCGAGTACGAACCCGCGTTTGATTTGGACGCAGCCTTGTCGCAAGCGCGGCGCATGACGGCCCGTGACGATGCCGAAGCCCACCTGAGCGACAACCTCAGCGCCCACCTTTCCAGCGAGCCACAGCCATGAACCACACCTTTCTGCTCGACGGCGAGGAAGTGCCGTTTGCCTCCGGCCAAACGCTGATGCAAGCCGCCACCACGGCAGGCAAATACATCCCACACCTGTGCTGGCACCCCGATTTCACAGCGCATGGCTCGTGCAAGCTGTGTACCGTCAAAGTGGGCGGGCGCTTCACCACCGCTTGTACCACCCGGGCCACGGCGGGTATGGAAGTGGACAACCAAACCGACGAATTGCGCGACAAACGCCGCACGCTGCTGCAACTGCTGTTTGTCGAGGGCAACCACTTTTGCCCCTCGTGTGAGAAAAGCGGCAACTGCGTGCTGCAAGCCACGGCCTATGAAATGGGCATGCTGACCCCGCATTTTGACCATTTCTACCCCGACCGCCCGGTCGATGCCTCGCACCCTGAGGTGCTGCTGGACTTCAACCGTTGCATCATGTGCGAGCTGTGCGTGCGTGCCAGCCACGAAGTGGATGGCAAAAACGTGTTTGCCCTGTCGGGGCGCGGCGTGCAATCGCACCTGATTGTGAATAGCGAATCGGGCCAATTGGCCGACACCGACTTTGCCGCCACCGACCGCGCCGCCCACGTTTGCCCCGTGGGCGTGATTTTGCCCAAGAAGGTCGGCTTTGCCGTGCCCATCGGCCAGCGCACCTACGATGCCCAGCCCATCAGCGCCAGCGTGGCCGCCACAGCCCCAACGGCGGAGGAGAAACCCTAATGGCCGCCGCTAAACTCAAAGTTGCCACGGTATCGCTGGCGGGCTGTTTTGGCTGCCACATGTCCTTTTTAGACATCGACGAGCGCCTGCTACCGTTGCTCGAATTGGTCGAGTTTGACCGCTCCCCCATCACCGACATCAAACACTGTGGCCCTTGCGATATTGGCCTGATTGAGGGCGGCATCTGCAACGCCGAAAACGTGCATGTGCTGCGCGAGTTTCGCGACAACTGCAAAATTTTGGTGGCAATGGGGGCTTGTGCCGTCAATGGGGGCTTGCCAGCGCAACGCAACCACCTGCCCCTGAGCGATATTTTGCAAGAGGTCTACCGCACCGGGCACGGCTTAGCCCCCGGCAGCCGCATCCCCAACGACCCCGAATTGCCCTTGCCGCTCAACCAAGTGCATCCGGTGCATGAAATCGTCAAGATTGACTACTTTTTGCCCGGCTGCCCACCTTCGGGCGATGCCATTTGGTCGTTCCTCAACGATCTGATAGCAGGCAAAGAGCCTACCTTGGGCCACGGCCTGCTGCACTACGACTGAGCCTTTGCCGCCCACCGCCACCGAGAACCGCCATGAGCTTTGAACTCGAAACTGCCTCTGTTGCCAGCGAATCTTTGCGCCGTGTGGCGATTGACCCGGTCTCTCGCGTTGAGGGGCACGGCAAAGTCACCCTGCTGCTGGATGAAAACAACAAGGTGCATCAGGTACGGCTGCACATTGTCGAGTTTCGCGGCTTTGAGCGTTTCATCCAAGGGCGGCCCTATTGGGAAGTGCCGGTGATGGTGCAACGCCTGTGCGGTATTTGCCCGGTGTCGCACCATTTGGCCGCCAGCAAGGCGCTGGATGTGATTGTCGGGGCCAAGCAGCTCACGCCCACCGCAGAAAAAATGCGCCGCTTGATGCACTACGGCCAGATACTGCAATCGCACGCGCTGCACTTCTTTCACCTCTCGTCGCCCGACCTGCTGTTTGGCTTTGACTCCGAAGTAGCGCAGCGCAACATTGTGGGCGTGGCCGCCAAATACCCCGACATTGCCAAACAAGGCATTTTGCTGCGCAAATACGGCCAAGAGGTGATTCGCCTGACGGCAGGCAAGCGCGTGCATGGCACCGGCTCTGTGCCCGGCGGTGTCAACCGCTCTTTGACCGGGGCCGAGCGCCAAGAACTGCTCAAAGACAGCTACCAGATGATTGCCTGGAGCCGCGAGGCCGTCAAAATCATTAAGGAGTTGCACCAGCAAAATCCGGCGCTGTATGACCAGTTTGGCAGCTTCCGCTCCCATTTCATGGGGCTGGTCGCGCCCAATGGGGATTTAGACCTGTACCACGGTGGCCTGCGCGCTAAAAATGCCGAAGGCCAGATTCTGTTTGACCATGTGGACTACCAAACCTACGACCGCCTCATCACCGAGGAAGTCAAGCCGTGGAGCTACATGAAGTTCCCCTACCTGACCCAACTCGGCCCCGAGCAGGGTTGGTATCGGGTGGGGCCATTAGCGCGGGTGCAAACCTGCGACCACATTCCCACCCCCTTTGCCGAGCATGAACGGCGCGAGTTGGCTGCCTATGCGGGTAGCGAGCCGATGCACGCCTCCCTGGGCTACCACTGGGCGCGCATGATCGAGATGTTGTTTGCCGCCGAAATGATCAAAGAGTTGCTGCACGACGACGACATCGAAGGCAGTGATTTGCTAGTGACCGGCCAGCGCCAGCGCGAAGGGGTGGGCGTGATTGAAGCACCCCGTGGCACGCTGTTCCACCACTACCAAGTCGATGAGAACGATTTGGTCACGATGGCAAACCTTATCGTTTCGACCACCAACAACAACCACGCCATGAACACCGCCGTACGCGAGGTGGCCAAAAAGTATCTTGACGGTCAACAGATCACCGAAGGGCTGCTCAACCATATCGAAGTGGCGATTCGCGCTTACGACCCCTGCCTGTCTTGTGCCACCCATGCGCTGGGCAAAATGCCGCTGGAGGTGGTGCTGCTGGATGCCCAAGGGCGCGAGTTAGACCGCCAATATAAGGCCTAAGCCTGCCCATGCCTGCCAATACCTTGGTTTTTGCGTGGGGCAACCCCAGCCGGGGCGATGATGCCTTGGGCCCACTGTTTGCCGAAGCCGTGCAAGCCATGAATTTACCGCAGGTAGAGTGCCTGACGGATTTTCAGTTGCAGATAGAACACAGCTTGGATTTGTTGGGGCGGCAGCGCATTTTGTTTGTTGATGCTTCTTGTGGCGTGTCGGATGGCGTGCAGCCACCCTTCCGTTGTGCGCCCTTGCACCCAGCCCGTGATAGCAGCTACACCACCCATGCCATGAGCCCGGCGGCGCTATTGCAAGTCTTTACTGATGTGCAGGGCCATGCGCCACCCCCCAGTTGGCTTTTGGCGATTCCTGGCGAGAGTTGGGAGTTAGGCCAGCCCCCCAGTGCTACCGCGCAAACGCGCTTGGCCCAAGCACTGGATTGGGCCGCGCAGTGGTTACGCACCTAGCTGGCAACAATTTTTGATTCGGTGGAGTTTGAATATGGCATTTGTTTCTGTACCCCGCATCCGCACCCTTCTGCTGGCCGGGCTGGCCTTGGGGGTGGGCACAGCACAAGCGCATACCGGGCATGGCACCTCCGGGCTATGGACGGGTATGGTGCATCCACTGGGCCTAGACCACCTGCTGGCGATGGTGGCGGTGGGGGTCTGGTCGGTCTCGGTGCTGCCCCGGCAGCGGGCATGGTGGGGGCCAGCAGCTTTTTTGCTGGCACTGGTATTGGGGGCTGGCTTGGGCGCTTCGGGTTTGCTGCTGCCGGGGTTGGAGCATGGCATCGCTTTATCGGTGGTGCTGTTTGGGGCCATGCTGGTGCTGGCACGGCAGCCTTTGCCGCCGGGGGTGGGGCTGGGCTTGGTAGCCGCAGCGGCAGTGCTGCATGGCATGGCGCATGGCGCTGAAGCCCCAGACACCGGTTTTGGTGCTTATGCCTTGGGTTTTATGTTGACCACAGCAGCATTGCACTTTGGCGGCATGGCCTTGGGGCTGGCCCTGCGTTACCAAGCGGCCCGCTATCAGCACTGGGCGCTGGCCGGTCTGGGCAGCTTGTGCAGTGCGGCCGGGCTGTATCTGTTCAGCCATGTTTAATGGCCCATCCCACTGCCCAGCAATGCCAGTGGGATAAACACTGCTGGGAGCAATGGTAAAAATTTATAATCCCGGCCAATATGGCAGTCTGGGCTTTAGGCATCAACCACACCACCGCGCCGCTCGACCTGCGTGGCCGCTTTGCGTTTGCGCTCGACCAAATCGCCCCCACGCTGCATGGCTTGCGTCAGGCACTGGCCCCCGACAGCCCACAGCAGGGCATTGAGTCGGCCATTTTGTCCACCTGCAACCGCACCGAGATTTACTGTGCAGGCGACCCACGCGCCCTAGAGCGCACCTTTGGCTGGCTGGCCCACAGTGGTGGCGTCAACCCCGATGTGTTGCGTTCGCATTCTTATGTGCTGCAAAACGGCCCCGCAGCCCGCCATGCCTTTCGCGTGGCCAGCGGCCTGGATTCGATGGTGCTGGGCGAGCCGCAAATTTTGGGCCAAATGAAAAGTGCCGTGCGCGCCGCCGAAGACGCGGGCGCTTTAGGCTCCACGCTCAATCAACTGTTCCAGCGCAGCTTTGCCGTGGCCAAAGAGGTACGCACCTCAACCGAGATTGGCGCACACTCCATCAGCATGGCCGCCGCCGCAGTGCGCTTGGCCAGTCAGTTGTTTGAAGATTTAGCCCGCACCAAGGTGTTGTTTGTCGGTGCTGGTGAGATGATTGAGCTCACGGCCACGCACTTTGCCGCCCGTAGCCCACAAACCATCGCCATTGCCAACCGCACCCTAGAACGCGGCGAAAAGTTAGCCTCCCGCTTTGGTGGCGAGGTGATGCGCTTGGCCGATTTGCCCGAGCGCCTGCACGAGTTCGACATCGTGGTCAGTTGCACCGCCAGCAGCTTGCCCATCGTCGGTTTGGGTGCAGTAGAACGTGCCCTGAAAAAACGCCGCCACCGCCCCATGTTCATGGTCGATTTGGCCGTGCCGCGCGACATCGAGCCCGAAGTCAAGGCGCTGGAGGATGTCTACCTCTACACCGTGGATGACTTGGCCAGCGTGGTGCAAACCGCACAGGCCAACCGCCAAGCCGCCGTGGCCCAGGCCGAAGCCATCATCGATGCTGGGGTGCAAAGTTTTATGCACTGGCTGGACGAGCGCGACCCACAGCATGGTGTCGTGCCCCTGATCCAGCAAATCCACGCCCAAACCGAAGCATGGCAAGCGGCAGAAATTGCCCGTGCCCACAAGCGCCTGGCGCAAGGCGACGATGTCCAAACGGTGCTCGATGCACTGGCCAAAGGGCTGACCAACAAGCTCTTGCACGGCACTCTGGCCGAACTGCATGCAGGCGATGCAGCCACCCGGCAGCAAACGGCGCGCACCGTCTCGCGCCTGTTCCTGCGCCAACAGCAAAGCCCCGGTCGCCGTTAGCGTAGCCAATTAAGGCAGCCTATTTTTTTGCTACTGCCAGCGCCCCGTGGGCACTTGGCCTTCACGATTTCCCCCGATGAAACCTTTTTTGAGAAGCCAACTGGAGCGTTACGCCCAGCGCCTGGGCGAGCTAGACTTTTTGCTCTCGCGCGATGACATCATGGCCGATATGGCCCAATACCGCGTCCTGTCGCGCGAGCACGCCGAAGTCACCGCCATTGCGGGCCGCTACCGGCGCTACCTGCAACGCGAAAGCGATTTGGCCGGAGCACAAGACATGCTGGCCGACCCCGACATGGCCGAGATGGCACAAGAAGAAATCGCCAGCGCCAACGCCGAACTGGCGCAATTGGAAGATGAACTGCAACGCCTGCTGCTGCCCAAAGACCCCGACGATGGCCGCAACGCCTTTTTAGAAATCCGCGCCGGCACGGGGGGCGATGAATCGGCGCTGTTTGCCGGAGATTTGGCCCGCATGTATATGCGCTACGCTGCCAACGTGGGTTGGAAAGTCGAAACCGTGAGCGAAAACGCCGCCGAGTTAGGCGGCTACAAAGAAATCGTCTTGCGTATCGTGGGCGATCACGTCTATGGGGCGCTCAAATTTGAATCGGGCGGCCACCGGGTGCAGCGCGTGCCTGCCACCGAAACCCAAGGCCGCATCCACACCAGTGCCTGCACCGTGGCCGTGATGCCCGAACCCGACGAAACCGAAGCCATCAAGCTCAACCCGGCTGATTTACGCATCGACACCTTCCGCGCCAGCGGTGCGGGCGGCCAGCACATCAACAAAACCGACTCTGCCGTGCGCGTGGTGCATTTGCCCACCGGCATCGTGGCCGAATGCCAAGATGGCCGCAGCCAACACAGCAACAAAGCCAAAGCCTTGCAAGTGCTGCAAGCACGCATCCAAGAAAAAGAACGCAGCGAACGCGCCGCCAAAGAAGCCGCTTTACGCAAAGGCTTGATTGGCAGCGGCGACCGCAGCGACCGCATACGCACCTACAACTTCCCACAAGGCCGCCTGACAGATCATCGCATCAACCTGACGCTGTACAAACTGCTCTACGTGATGGAAGGCGATTTGGGCGATGTGCTGCAAGCCCTGCAACACGCCCACGAGGCCGAACAACTGGCCGAGCTCGAAGCCAACCAATTGGGTTAAACCGGGCCATGTCCGCTTTCGCCCCCACCACCGTAGCCGCCGCCCTGCGCCAAGCGCACACGGCTGGGCTGGCCCGCATCGATGCCCAGATGCTGCTGCTACACACTTTAGGCCGTCCACTGCATGACCGTGCTTGGCTGCTGGCCCACGATACCGACACCATGCCTACTGCAGCCAGTGCCGCATTTCTGGCCCTGTGCCAGCGCCGCGCAGCAGGTGAACCCGTGGCCTACCTCACTGGGGTGAAAGAGTTTTACGGCCTGCCCTTGCAGGTAGATTCACGCGTGTTAGACCCACGCCCCGATACCGAAACGTTGGTCGATTGGGCCTTAGAACGGCTGCAAGCGGTGCCAAGCCCCCAAGTGCTGGATTTGGGCACAGGCAGTGGCGCCATTGCTTTGGCACTGCAACAGCAGCGCCCCGATGCCCACGTGCTGGCGCTCGATGCCAGTGCCAATGCCTTGGCCGTGGCCCAAGCCAATGCCCAACGCTTGGGGCTGGCGGTGCGGTTTCAACACGGCCATTGGTTGCAAGGGGTGCAGGGGCATTTTGATGCCATCGTCTCCAACCCGCCCTATATCGCCAGCAGTGACCCCCATTTAGCCACCTTACAACACGAACCACTGCAAGCCTTGGCCAGTGGTCCCGATGGGCTCGATGACATCCGCGACATCGCCATCCAAGCCCCCGCACACCTCAAGCCCGGCGGTTGGCTACTGCTAGAGCATGGCTGGAACCAAGCCGCCAGCGTGCGCGCCCTGCTGACACAAGCAGGGCTGTGCCAAGTGCAATCGCGCTGCGACTTGGCGGGCATAGAGCGTTGCACTGGCGCCCAACGCCCACTCGGCTAAATTGGAAGGCTGGCTGGCTTACTTCACCTGCACGTAACGGCCACCGTGGATTTCGGTAAAAAACACCTTGCGTGCGGTATCGCCATTGGCATCAAAGGTGATTTGTTGCTGCAAACCTTGAAACGGATTGCTGCGCAGAGCGGCAGCCTTGAGTGTCTCGCCATGTTGGCGGTTTTTGAGTGCCGTCAATACCACCGTGGCCGCGTCATGGGCCGACACAGAACTGTAGCCCGGCATGCGTTGAAATCGTTTGAAATAGGCCTCTGTAAACTCTTGGAAACGTGGCGAAGTGTCATCACGGTCATAGTTCTGCACAATCAGCAACCCCTCCACCACCTCCCCGCCCAATTCCACCAATTGTTCTGTTGCGGCCCATTCGGCAGCACCAATGGGTAACTGTGGCGCTTGTTTGCGCGCCTGCTGTGCCAGCCGGGCAACATCCAATGCCCCAGAAATGAAGAACAGGCCATCGGGCTGGTGTTGCAGCAACTGATTCATCACCAACGCAAAGTCGGTGTCCGGCCCCGATTCGTATGGCACGGCACTCACTTTACCCCCCCCATGAACGGTGACGGCATGGCGGAACTCGGCCAACCACGACTCGGTAAAGTTACGATTGCGCAAATCATAGGCCACCCCAATGTGGCGCTGCCCCCGCTGCAACATGACCTTGGCATAGTCGTGTGCGTTGTCACTGGTGGTACGGTTGATGCGAAACAAGTTGTCATCCCGGCCATAAAAGGCCATCGACGTAATGGTAGGGCTGACCTGAAAAATACCCGCTTGGCCTGTGATGGGCACAATCACCTCGGCCATACTGCTCGTGAACGGCCCAATGATCGCTTCAACCTGGGCATCGACCAACTCCTGCGCCGATTGCGCAGCCACCTCTTTGGTCTGTGCATCGTCACGGGCCAACAAATCGACCATGCGGCCATCCAAGCCTCCGGCACGGTTGAACTGCTCCACCGCCAAAATGACGCCATTCAACCCCGCTTGACCATTGTCTGAATTGCGATCAGACAGGCCACCAATAAAACCCACCTTGACCGGAGGCTTAGGGCCGCAAGCTATCAACAGAAAGCTTGCCAACACCACCAAGCAAAGGCGCTGCAGCCTGACCATGAAAGACATATTCCCTCCGAAGGTAGGATTGAAATTTCATCAATTTCATCAATTTCATCAATTTTTCACCCAGTGCGCGGGAAGCCTCCGGGTTGAGCCCAGAGTGGAAAGCGCGGACACCGCAGGTGTCCTCATGGGGCGCTTGTTGCTCTTGAATGTACTGCCGAAGAATGTCAATTGGCGCACCACCGCAGCTTGAGGCAAAGTAGGACGGCGACCATAAAACGCCTCGCCGTTTAAGCTACGGATGGAAGTCCCCAAACTGTTGGCGCAGCAACCTCGACGAGACACCCTTGAGCGATGCAACCAGGTGGGACAGGGCCACCTTGGGCGGATAGTTAATCAGCAGATGTACTTGAGATCCTCTCTGGGCTCAACGCCAGAGATTCCTACTGCTAGACGGCGATGCCCCGGCGCGAGAATATTCAACAGTACCTCTCGATGTGCTTGTGGCAGGCGTTGTATGCAAGAACACAAGAAGCTATCAGAACACTGGCAGCCAGTAGAAACATCAAAGGCCCAATGTATCCTCGAAGCAGAGTGTGTAAGACTCCTCCAGAATTGAGACTGTCTACAAGACTAGAGCCAATCAGTGCGATAACCAACGAGAAGACTGATCCACCCGCCAATATCAGTTTGGCTGGCCAGCACACCTCCAGCACGGAGATGATGGCGAGGGATTTTTCTATGGAATGCACCTAGTAGATGTAGATGGGGTCGTCTCAGAATTCGGACACGACCCGTTCACGATCGTCGGGACTCCTACTTCCTGCCGCTGCTCTTCAGTATCTCGGCTGCAATCGCAGGTGAGGAAGCGTACACGTAGCACCCACCACCAGATTTGTTGCCGCCACCCTTCATGCAACCATCCAAAGCTACGCACTGGTCGACGGTTTTGACATCTTTTGCAAAGCCGCCGTTCTTTGTCCACTTCGACCAGTCTTTACTGTCTTGGTAGTAGCAGCCGTGGTTGGGGCTGGAGACGATCTCAATATTGCTGACGCCAAAGTTATCTGGAACTTTCGCCAAATCCTTAGTGAGTACCTCTACTTTGCCCCTGCTTTTATCGTGCTCATACAATTTTACGTTCCAACCGTCCGGCACCTTGACAGACTTTATCTTGTCATTCCAAGGAGCGCCTGCTCCGCCAGAAGACCAGTTGTTATCGGAAATCTGAAGGCTTTCGCCTTGGAAGTTTGGCTGGGTAAACACAGTGATTTGTGCATGGGCGCAACTCAATGTAGCACCCAATGAACCCGCCACCAATATTGCTCGCATATGACGCAGCATTCCAATTCCTCTTCAATTTTTTGCCTACTCTTACGTTTTTCGGCGGACACGTCACGAAAGAGTAGCACCCTTAAAAAATACAACAATGTATTTTTTGCATTTGCAAAAAATCCTGCAAACCCGCGCAAGAAACAATACAGCCTTTGGTGGGCAGCAAGGGCGACAGCTATGACAATGCCCTGGCCGAGACCACCAACGGCCTGTACAAGGGGCGCTGTTGCATAAATCAATTTTGGAACGTGCTACTCCTATCCCAACCGTATCTATGCCACGGCCACCGTCTGAGGACAGCCCAGTTCAGTAAATTTGTTCAAAATGGCTGCCCGGATATGCAGCTCATTGACCTGGCGCTCGAAGGTGCTTGACATCACACGCTCACCCAGTCGTTTGATACAGTGCATCTTGGTTTCCACCAAACTTCGTCGGTGGTCACCGCTCCAGACTTTCCATATCTTGCACCCCAATCGCCAGCATGCGCCAACGGCCTCATTGCGATATGCGAAAGCAGCCCCTGTGCGAATTCGAGCATTCTTGCGAGGAGGAACCATCGGGACGGCACCACGCTGCATCACCGCTTCGTAGACAGATCGTGTGTCATAAGCACCATCACCATTTCATTTATGCCTCCACCTGTTCTGAGTCCGTCAGCACCTGCTCCGTTGCCTGCCAGCGTCCCGTTACCCATCGTGGCACGCTGGCAACAGGCCTGGAATGGCTCGTTGCGCTTTCGGCTATTGGCATTGGGGTTGATGCCGCTGCTGGTGGTGTTTCCCATCGTCATTGGCGTGCTGGTCTTGTTGGGGGGTGAGCGTGCCAACCACCTGCTGCTGTCAAATTTGCGCGGCAACCTGGCCAGTAGCCGCAACTACCTCGATCAGGTCAAAACCGATGTGGGTCTACGGGTAGAGCAGTTGGTGCATACCGAGCGGCTCAACCAATTGCTCAGTCAACGGGCACCTGCCGAAGATATCAATGAAGCCCTGAGCACAGCAGCCAAAGGGGGCGGACTGGACTTTTTGCTCATTGCCCAAGCCGATGGCACAGTCGTAGGGTCGAGCACTGGGCTGCACAAAGGCAGTCGTTTGCCACCGTCGTATGTCATTCGTCAAGCCCAGATCGGGGTGGCCAATGTGGCCTACGAACGCTTTGAACTGGCAGAGTTGGCGGCTTTCTCGCCCTTGTTTCCCGAACGTATCCAATCGCCACCTCCACCGTCACCCCATCAAGGCACCGCCGTACGCGGCTTGTTGATCAATGCTGCCGCGCATTTTCCGTTGGCAGTCAATAGCCCAGATGTGATGTTGGTCGGTGGCATTTTGCTCAACCAAAATGCCTCGCTGATTGAGCACATGCGGGAATTGATTTTCCCAGTGGGCACCCTGCCCGATGATGCCGAGGGCATGGCCGCCATCTTTGTAGATGGTGTCCGTATTGCCATCAGCCGCCAGCGTCAACGCGGCATGCAACACATAGACCCTTTGGTCAGTCCAGAGATCCGGCAAACGGTGTTAGAGCAAGGCGAACGTTGGCTGGGCAAGGCCTGGCTGGCAGATCAATTGCACCTCACAGGGTATGAGGCCATCCGCGATGGGCATGGGCAACGCATTGGCATGTTGGCCGTGGCCTTTCCCTACGATCCTTATCTGCGGGTCATGGGGGTATTGTTGGTGCTGGTAGCCGGTTTAATGGCACTGGCCATGTTGGCACTGTCCATGCTGTTTCTGCGCGCGGGGCATGAATTGACCACCCGCCTGCGCGCCATCAGCAGCACTATGGTGGCGATTGGTCAGGGCAATCGCACCGCACGGGTCGGCACCCCCCAATACGAGGACGAACTCGGACAACTGATGCGGCATTTTGACGCTTTGCTAGACACCATTGCCCGCCAAGATGCCCAGCAACAAACTGCCCAACGTCACATAGTGGAGGAGGCTTCGCGTCGGCGGGCCTTGTTCGAACATGAGCGCGACGGGGTACTGATCCTGAATCCCGATGGCAGTGTGTTCGAAGCCAACCCGCGATCGGCGGCCCTGCTCGGCTACAGCACCACCGAGATGCAGCAAATGCACCTGCACGATTGGGATGCCCATTACAGCCGCACCGAACTCACCGCCTTGTTAGATGAAGTCCGTGAAAATGGGCGCTTTCTAGAAACCATTCTGCGCTGCAAAGACGGCAGTACCTTCCCGGCAGAATTGAGCATGAGTCGGGCTTATTGGAGCGACAAAACTTTTGTGCTGGTGCTGCTGCGCGACATTACCGAGCGCCATGCCATCCAGACGGAACTAGAGCTGTATCGGCTCGATCTGGAGCGGCTGGTGGTACAGCGCACCAAAGAATTGCAAGACCGCTCAGAACAACTCAACACCATTTTCGCACTCAGCCCCGATGGCTTTGTTCTATTCAATCGACGCCTGAAAGTGGCCTTTGCCAACCGGGCTTTTCTGCACATGCTGGGGCTGGAGTCTGAACAGGTGATCGGGCTGGATGAGAATGACTTCTCCATGCTGCTGGCACGCAAGTCTTTGGCCCAAGCAAGCTTTCCCGGTGTTGCGGCCCTGCGTGCCACCCACAAAAAGAAGCGCCAGCCAACCGATACGCCCGCCCCCAATGCGCATGAACAACGCCAGCTCTTTGAATTGGCCGCCCCTGCCAGTCGGGTGATTGAGGTATTGATCCGCATGTCCGAAACGGCCACGGTGTCGCAGATTCTGTATTTCCGTGACGTCACCCACGAAACCGAGGTCGATCGGATGAAAAGTGAGTTTTTGTCTACCGCAGCCCACGAGTTGCGCACACCTATGGCCAGCATCTATGGCTATGTCGAACTGCTGCGCATGCGCGAATTTGATGCGCCCAAACGCAACCAGCTGCTAGACACCGTTTCGCGCCAATCGGAGCTGATGTCCTCCATCATCAATGAGCTGCTAGATTTGGCCCGTATCGAGTCACGCCGGGGCAAAGATTTTGTGCTGGAGCGGGTAGCGTTGCAGGACGTATTGGCTGAAGTGGTAGCCGGTTACAAACCACCACAAGACCGCCACGCCCCCACACTCCCACCCAGCGATATGCCACTGTGGGTGCAAATTGACCGCAAAAAGCTACAGCAGGCGCTGCTCAATATCTTGTCCAATGCCTACAAATATTCGCCACAAGGGGGCCAGGTACAACTGCATTACTGCCATGCCGACACCGAAGGGCAGGGCCAGCAAGTGGGTGTGCGGGTGCAGGATGAGGGCATTGGCATGACCCCTGAACAGCTCCACCGGGTTTGTGAACGCTTCTATCGGGCCGATGCATCAGGACAAATTCCTGGCACGGGGCTGGGCATGAGCATCGTCAAAGAAATTGTGGAACTCAGTGGCGGTCACTTGCAGATTGAAAGCACACTGAATGTTGGCACTGCGGTCACCCTGTGGTTGCCCGTGGCTGCGCCGCTGCCTGAAACCACACCGCTAGTATGACCAGCCCATGCCCTCCGTACTATTGGCCGAGCAACAGTGAAATAATCGCGCATCTTTTAGCCGATACAGAGAAACCTTTCCCATGAGCGACACCCAACAACGCATCGATACCCTGGTCAAATCCAGCAACGTTCTACTGTTCATGAAAGGCACCGCCAGCTTTCCGCAATGCGGCTTTTCAGGGCGTGCCATCCAAATTTTGAAAGCCTGTGGCGTAGACCCCAAAACGGTAGTCACCGTCAATGTGCTGGAAGATGACGCCATCCGCCAAGGCATCAAGGAATACAGCCACTGGCCCACCATTCCCCAGCTCTACATCAAGGGTGAATTTATTGGTGGCTCCGACATCATGATGGAGATGTACGAATCGGGCGAGTTGCAGCAAATTTTGGGTGCAGCCTGAGTTCTGGACGGGGCACACTGGGCCGTACTAGCCGCCTGCGGGCGGCTTCTTTGTTTTTGCCCAGGCAGCTACACTGGCACTGCGGCACACCCTCCGGCACATCCCGTGTTTCTGCCCCGAAGATGATCTACCACCTGCTGTTCATCGCTGCATTAATTGCCACCAGCGCATTTTTCTCTGCAGCCGAGATTTCTCTGGCGGCCTCGCGGCGCTTGCGGCTGCGCCAAATGGCCGATGATGGTGATGCCCGTGCGGCACGGGTGCTGCGCACCCAAGAGCAGCCGGGGGACTATTTCACGGTGGTACAGATCGGCCAAAATGCAGTCGCTATTTTGGGCGGTATTGTGGGCGAAGGGGCACTCAGCCCCTACCTGACAGATTTTTTTGGCTGGTGGTTGCCTATGCCAGCAGCGCAAACCGCCGGGTTCCTCAGCTCCTTTTTACTCATCACTTCGCTGTTCATCCTGTTGTCTGATCTGCTGCCCAAGCGTTTGGGCATGGCCGAGCCAGAGCGACTGGCCCTGCGCTTGCACCGGCCCATGCTGTTGTGGATGGCCCTGTTACGACCACTGGTCTGGTTCTATAGCCGCTGTGCCGATGCCTTGTTCAGGCTGCTGGGCTTGTCTTCTCTGCGTGATGATCGCATCACCTCCGACGATATTCTGGCCATGATGGAGGCAGGCACCAAAGCGGGCGTGCTGGCAGCCAGCGAACAACAAGTCATTACCAATGTGTTTGAGCTGGACACCCGCATGGTCAGTAGCGCCATGTCGCAACGTGAACGCATTTCGTTTTTCCGCCGCGATGAGTCTGATGCTGTGATCCGGCTGCGCATTGCAGCAGAGCCTTTTTCCACCTATCCCGTGTGCGAGGGAGACATTGACCATGTGGTCGGCTACGTTGACGCCAAAGATTTGTTCCAGCGGGTGCTCAACAACCAGCCCATCTCGTTGCAAGACGACAGCTTGGTGCGCAAAGTACTCATCATGCCCGATCGGCTCACCTTGGCCGAAGTGTTGAGCCAATTCAGGCTGGCCCACGAAGATTTTGCTGTCATCGTCAACGAATACAGCTTGGTGGTGGGGGTGGTCACGCTCAACGATGTGATGAGCACCGTGATGGGCGATTTGGTCTCGCCCTTTGACGAAGAGCAAATTGTGCAACGCGATGCCGACTCTTGGCTCATTGACGGCATCACCCCCATCGGTGATGTATTGCGCGTACTCAACTTGGACGAACTGCCACACGCCGGGGATTATGAAACCTTGGCGGGTTTTTTGATGGTGATGCTGCGCCGCGTGCCTCGGCGCACCGACAGCGTCAGTTGTGCTGGCTACAAGTTCGAGGTGCTGGATGTAGACAGCTATCGTATCGATCAGGTGATGGTGTCACGTTTGGGCAGCACAGACAGTGCTGCCTTGCCGACTCAATCGCCAGAACCCGTCAGATAAAAGGCAGACCAATAAAACGGATGCGGATGGCGAAGGCGCAACCGATTTTGTGCATCGCGCAATGCCTTGGTTTTGCTCACACCTGCGGCTACCGCTTGATAGAAATCCTGCATCAGCTCTGCCGTAGTTTCATCATCAACTTCCCAAAGGCTTGCCACAATGTTGTGGGCACCCGAATACAGGAAGGCACGGGTCAGCCCCACCAAATCGTCACCACTCATGATGCGGCCCAAGCCCGTCTCGCAGGCCGACAACACCATCAGATCGGCACTAAAACGCAGGCCATAGAGCTCATTGACCGTGAGGGAACCATCGTCCTGTGCAGACTTGGCCAACAGCAACCGCGATGCCAGCGGGGTACTGGCGTTGAACTGACCATGCGATGCCACATGCACATACTTGTAATGCGGTGCCAGTTCTTTAAAGGCGGTCTCGGTGGCCGCAGCACGCAGCAGTAAAGTGCTTTGGGCCATGCCCTTGGCAATGTGGCGCGCTTCGGCATCGGCGCTGGGCAGGTCGAGCTTGGCATCGCCCAAATCCGGATTGCCAAAAACCAGCAACGGTTTGGTGGGCCGATGGGGGGCCATCGTCAGGTACAACAACACGCTGGAGCTGGGCAGCACACGCAAATGGGCCTTGGCTACCAAGGCATTGCTGCCATCGTGGAGCATAGAAAACGGCAGGTAATGCAGCACACCGTGCGGCACAATCAGCAAATCTTTGCCTGCCCAGTCTTGGTACATCGGAGCCAACAGCCGCTGGTAAAGCCTGCGGGCCAAGCCATTGACCGCTTCTTCCTGCTCCGTCATGGCTCGGCGCAAGGCGCGCACGTCTTCTTCCAGTCCGGCAGCCTCCAGTGCAAAGGCTTTGACCCCCTTGCCATCGGCCACAAAAGCCACCAAGCTGTCTTTGGAGCCATAAAACTCCAGCAGCACCTCATTAGGGCGCAAACGGCTCTGTATCGCCTGCAATGAGGCAGGAGCCACGGTCACCAAAGAGGCCAATGCCGGTCGGCGCTGGCGCAAATCGGTCGTGGTTTGGCTCCACTGGCTGCGGGTGCGCAGCCCTTGAGCAACATCAGTGGCCCCCTGCACCCTGATCTCGCTGTCCGCAGTTTCTAACCGAGCCAGCTCGCTGGCGGTATCTGGGCCAAACTCTTTTTTGGCAGCCAACAAATCCACCAAGGCACGCGACTTGGCCCGCTCGGCAATCTCCAGTGCCTCAGCCTGCTGCCCCACACGCAGGCTGGCTGTGACCAGCCGTGCATACACCGTCTGCTTATCGGTCACAAAACCGATTTTGTTGATTTCGGTCTGGATGGTGGCCCGTTGGCGCTCAATGATTTCAATGGCTTGGCGATAGTACCGAATCGCCTCTTCTATCTGGCCTTCTTGCTCGGCAATGCGACCACGGTCAAACAGCATCAACCAATAGATTTCGCCGTTGGCACTGGCTGCAGGAATGGCCAGCAGCCGATCCAGATCCGCCTTGGCCTCTGAAATGCGGCCCGTTTCAAGACGGCACTTGGCCAGCAGATAGCCGCGTGGCAAATCAGCCCACATCCAGTAGTTCAAGCCCTGGAAGGTAGCCCCACTGAACAAATTGTCTAAAAATCGGCGCAGTTTGAAATACCGATCGCCTTCCAAGAGAGTGGCGGCCTCGGCAAATCGGCCCAGCGCCGCCAAACTGCGGGCCACAGCAAACACCCGCACGGGAATGTAGTCATCAAACAGCGGAAAGGCGGTGGACATTTTTTCCAACCGTGGCAACAGCTTTTCTGCATCACTGCGCTCGCCATTCATCACTGCAGCCACAATGCGTGTGGACATGGCTTGCAACTCAAAGTCCCGATCATCAGAGCCTTCTTGGGCAATCCAGTCCATCACCGCCTTGGCCTGTGCCGCAGCCTCGGGATACAGGCCCAACTCCAGTTGGGCCTCGGCCCGCATCAGCCCAATGGCGGGCGTGGCATCATCCAAACCAAACAGGCGTGTGCGCCGATCCCCTTGAGCTACCTGCCGTGCCAATTGATCCAGACAGGCAAACAGACGGTCGTAGCGTTTGGTTTTGGAATAGGCAAAACAAAGCGCATGCCGATCACGCGTGCCCAAGGGGCGCTGGGCAGCCTCGGTCTCAAGCAAAGTTTCAAGTTGCGTATATTGCCCGTTGGCTGCAAGCTTGACCGTCTCTAAATCCAACCCCGCCTGTGCCGCACCCGCCACAGCAGCCAACCACCCAGCAGCCACGGCACGGCACAGACGAGATCGCATGGCCAACTCCGTGGGCTTAGAACCAGTAGCCGAAGTTCATCTTCCAAGTATTGCCACTCTTGGAATGTGCATAGCCCAAACCGGCCCGCACGAAGCTGCGTGCAGAAAAGGCACTCTTATTGGTGCCCAAGGTAATGCCGATCTCTTGACTATTGTCGGCAAACGGCTTGTCACCAAAATAACGGGTATCGATGAAAGAGTATTCCAACGACATCTTAGAGCCCTTGATGGTCACAGGTTGCAACAGCATAATGCCGTTGCGCATGCCGGTGGTGGTGATGTCCGGATTGAAAGCGTAGTCACCCGAAGAGAATTTTCCGGTTTTGTAAATACCCAGCATGTTGCCAATGGCAATGTCAAACCCCGTCATGGGAATAATGTATGCACTACCAATCGTGGCCGAATACAGCCCCGCCACGGTTGCCAAATCCTCAGAGCCGACAAACGAATATTTAATGCCCGGCGTGAGCGTCCAACGGTCAGACATGGGAATACGATAAGCCAGACCAAACCCGGCTTGAATGCTCTTGGCACCACCAATATCACTGTAAGTGATAGGCAATTGCAATACCAGTTGGCGCCGAGGATCAATATCATTACGGAAGGTGTAAGACAGCGGAATACTGAGAAACTTGGTATTGGTGCTGTTGATTTTTCCTGAGCCGTAGTTCAACCCCACCTGAAGCAAATTGCCCGCCTTGCCATCTTGGCTGGCCTCCTTGGCCAGCGCCGCTGGGGCCGCTACATTGGTGGCTACATCCAGAAAGCTGCTGCCAAAGTCTGACGCCACGGTGGTGGGAATCAACCCACCTTGTCCGGTAATGGGGCTGAACGGCGAATGCTTGGCCTGATAGTTCATGATTCGGCCAATCACATTGTTGTTCTTCAGGTAGTCTTCCAGTTTGTCTAGGCTTTCATCGCGCGTTCTGCCATTGAAGGCCTCGTTGATGCCCAACTCAGGAATGACAAAGCTCAACTGTGGGCTGGATGGCTGAAAATGGAGATTAACCAGCAAGCTATTGAAACTGGCTTGGGCCGAAATTCCATCCGTGTTGCTATTGGCACCAGGAAACAAACCCGTCAGGCGCGTGGTCTTGAGGGCGTCAATAAAGCCCTGCGCAGTGGACTCATTCACAGATGCACAGCGCCCCACCGTGGAATCATTGATGTTGAGCGTATAAGGCCGCTCTGTCATCACGTCTATGATGTTGGCACATGTGGCTGCGGCCCCACCCGCCATCAAAAAGCCACCCGTGGCTACTGCCATCGCTATGATATTTTTGTGCATCTCCCACTCTCCTTTTGTTGCATTGCTGCTGAAGTTGTAGCTGAATGTACTGGTAGCAACTACCTGTGTGATTCTGCTACAAATTACAAAAGTTGTAGGCTTTTTTCAGCGGTGGCGGGGCCGTTTTTCAAGCCCCGGTACTGCCCGCACCGTTGTAGATCCAATGGCGCTGCGCCGCAAACACGGCGTTGGGGTAGGGGTCACGGCCTCGGCTGCCGTTATAGCGGCCCAGCGCCAAAAACAGATCGCCCCGTTCACGCTCCAGATAATGGCGCAAAATCACACAACCAAAACGCAAGTTGGTTTGCATGTGGAACAATTTTCCGGGGTCGCCATCGCCAATGACCCGCGTCCAAAAGGGCATCACCTGCATATAGCCGCGCGCCCCCACGCTAGAGATAGCAAATTTGCGAAAGGCGCTCTCTACCTGAATGAGCCCCAACACCAGCGATACATCCAATCCGGCCCGTTTGCTTTCGTACCAAACCGTTTGCAAAAAGTCGCGGCGCACCTCCAAGTCGGGTTTGCGCTTGCGCAGGCGCTCACTCATGGCCGTCATCCAATGCAGGTAGCCCAAACGGGCCTCTGTGGAGGCAAACTCGGGCTCTGGTGGTGCCTGCTGGAGCACGGCAGAACTCAATGCCGTGCGCACGGAATCCATCAAAGGCTCTTCCAATTGGCCCCCAGCATGGGCTAAAGGGGCGGCCCCTAGCCATAAGCCGGGCGCCGCCATCCATGCCCCCAACGATACGAAGCTGGCGCGGCGCGAAACCCCGGCACCAGCATTGCATCGGGCGCTCATACGGCCAGTCGGCCCTTGAGGTGGGCCAAAACATCGGCGGTGGCAATTTTGGTGGCCGCAGCATCGCGGCGATGCTGATACTCCACCAACCCTTCTTTCAGACCCCGGTCACCAATCGTGACGCGGTGCGGCACACCAATCAGCTCCCAGTCGGCAAACATGGCACCTGGGCGCTCGCCACGGTCGTCCAAAATCACGTCAATGCCTTCGGCCAGCAGTTGCGCATACAGGGTTTCTGCGGCTTCTTTGACGGCTGGAAAACGCTCTGGGGTAATAGGGCACAGCACCACAGTAAATGGCGCGATGGCATCGGGCCAAATAATGCCGCGCTCATCGTGGTTTTGCTCAATGGCCGCAGCAGGCAAGCGGGTGATGCCAATGCCATAGCAGCCCATCTCGAAGAAAGCGGGCTTACCATCTTCGGCCAGAAAGCTCGCGTTCATGGCCTTGGAGTATTTGGTGCCCAAATAAAACACATGGCCCACTTCAATGCCGCGTTCAATCGCCAATGCACCTTGACCATCGGGCGATGGGTCTCCAGCCACCACATTGCGCAAGTCCATGACCAGTGCAGGCTCTGGCAGGTCGCGGCCCCAGTTGACACCGCTGGTGTGAAAATCAACCACATTGGCACCGCAAATCCAATCGGCCAATACCGCCACTTCACGGTCTACTACCAGTTGCACTGGCTTTTGCAGCTTCAGTGGCCCCAGATAGCCCGGCTCGCAACCAAAATGTTCGAGGATCTCGGTGGTGGAGGCAAAACGGAAGCCTTGGTCTAGACCGGGCACCTTAGCCACTTTGATTTCGTTCATCTCGTGGTCGCCGCGCAGCAGCAGCAGCCAAACTTGGCTTTTCACGATCTCGCCCTGCTCATTGAGCTGATCCGTAGCCAAAACCATGGATTTGACGGTCTGTTGCAACGGCACGCCCAGCAAGGCGGCCACATCGGCACAGGTGGTTTTGCCGGGGGTGGGCACTTGGGTGAGCGGCTGGCTGGCGGCAGGGCGGGGTTGGCTGGGTGGCAGCGCCTCGGCCTTTTCGATGTTGGCGGCGTAGTCACTGTTTGGGCAATAGACAATGGCGTCTTCGCCAGTGGCGGCAATCACCTGAAATTCTTCACTCAAGTCACCACCAATGGCACCGCTGTCGGCAGCCACGGCACGGTAGGTCAGGCCAAAACGGTCAAAAATGCGCCGGTAGGCGGCGGCCATGACTTGGTAGCTGGCTTTGGCGCTGGCTTGGTCACGGTCAAAGCTGTAGGCATCCTTCATGACAAACTCGCGCCCGCGCATCAAACCAAAGCGGGGGCGACGTTCGTCACGGAACTTGGTTTGGATTTGGTACAGGTTTTTGGGCAACTGCTTGTAGCTGCGCAGCTCTTGGCGAGCGATGTCGGTAACCACCTCTTCGCTGGTGGGCTGAATAACGAAGTCGCGGCCATGCCGGTCGCGAATGCGCATCATCTCTGGCCCCATCTTGTCAAAGCGGCCCGTTTCTTGCCACAACTCGGCGGGTTGCACCACCGGCATGGTCAGCTCTATGGCTCCAGCGCGGTTCATTTCTTCACGCACAATGGCTTCAACTTTGCGCACCACGCGCAGGCCCATAGGCATGTAGTTGTAAATGCCAGCACCCAGCTTTTTGATCATGCCCGCACGGGTCATGAGCTGGTGGCTGACTACTTCAGCATCGGCAGGGGCTTCTTTGAGGGTAGAAATCAGGAACTGGGAGGCTTTCATCGCAATGCGGCTGGCCCATAGGAGAAGCTCCCCTTGTGGCGTGCAGGGGGCCGTGCATAATGGGCTCAGTTTAAAAATTTGGGGTTTGATTATGCTTGACCGGGACGGCTTTCGGCCCAACGTCGGCATCATCCTGCTCAACCAGAGAAACCAGGTGTTCTGGGGCAAACGCATACGTACCCATAGCTGGCAGTTTCCGCAAGGTGGCATTGATCGGGGTGAGACACCCGAACAAGCCATGTTTCGGGAACTCCACGAAGAGGTGGGCTTGCAGCCCAATCATGTGCGCGTGGTTGCCCGCACCCGGGACTGGTTGCGCTACGAGGTGCCTGATAGGTACGTCCGCCGCGATGCACGCGGCCACTACAGAGGCCAAAAACAAATTTGGTACTTGCTGCAACTGATCGGCTACGACTCCGATCTGAATTTGCGGGCCACCAACCATCCGGAATTTGATGCCTGGCGTTGGAACGATTATTGGGTGCCGCTAGACGTGGTAGTGGAGTTTAAAAGGGGCGTCTACAAAATGGCGCTCACAGAGTTGGCACGCTTTTTGCCCCGCCACGAACAACGCAATCGCTATTTGCGTGGTAGCTTTCGTGCCCGCGACCCCGAGCAGGGCAACGGGGGCATGTTGTTGCGCCACGGCCATTTGCTGTTGCACCGTGATATGGAGTTGCCACCGGGTGCCACGTTCGACCCCGACCCTGGCACCAACTTTGTGGCCGAGCCGCAGCAGTCCACCCAGGCTCCGGCGACCATGAAGTGAGGTGGGTTCAGCTGCCTGCCAGCACCAAGTTGTCGCGGTGCACCATTTCGGGTTCTGCGGCATAACCGAGCAGCTGTTCAAACTCTGGCGAGGGCTTACGGCACAGCAAACGTGCTTCGGCGCTGGCATAGTTGGTCAGGCCACGGGCGATTTCTATGCCGGAGGCATCACGAATGGCAATGACATCGCCTCGGGCAAACTCGCCCTCTACCGCCGTCATGCCAATGGGTAGCAGGCTTTTGCCCTCATGGCGCAACTTGGCAGCAGCGCCCTCATCTACCACCACCGCACCACGCAATTGCAGATGGTCGGCCATCCATTGCTTGCGGGCCTGGGTCTTGGCGGTCTGCGCCACCAACAGCGTGCCTATGCTTTCACCTTGGGTCAGGCGCAGCAATACATCCGGCTCACGGCCCCAAGCAATGACGGTCGAGGCACCAGAGCCCGCCGCCCGTTTGGCCGCCAGAATTTTGGTGATCATGCCCCCCTTGCCGATGCTAGAGCCCGCGCCACCGGCCATCGCTTCGAGTGCCGGATCGCCCGCTTGGGCTTCGTGAACGAACTGTGCCGCAGGGTCACGGCGCGGATCAGCGGTATAAAGCCCTTTTTGATCGGTCAGAATGACCAAGGCATCGGCTTCCACCAGATTAGCGACCAAGGCACCCAAAGTATCGTTGTCGCCAAACTTGATCTCATCGTTGACCACGGTATCGTTTTCGTTGATGACCGGCACTACACCCAAGCCCAACAGAGTGAGCAAGGTGGAGCGGGCGTTGAGGTAGCGTTCGCGGTCGGCCAGATCAGCATGGGTGAGCAGCACCTGTGCGCTGCCAATGCCGTTCTCGCGCAGTTTGGTCTCATACATCTGCGCCAGCCCCATTTGACCAACGGCTGCAGCGGCCTGCAGCTCATGGATTTCTTTGGGGCGGGTTGTCCAGCCTAGGCGCTTCATGCCTTCGGCAATGGCACCGCTAGAGACCATGATGACTTCGCGCGGCACACCATCTGCGCCGCCACGCACCAACGCCGCCAATTGGCGGCTCCATTCACCAATAGCCACTTCATCCAGCCCCCGACCTTCGTTGGTGACCAGACTGGAGCCTACCTTGACCACCAGGCGGTGCGCACGGTGCAACACATCCGAAACTTGATTTTGGTTCATCATGGACTGTCACTGTTGCGCGGTAGGCGCAAGCAGCAATGGATCAACAGCAAACGGGACACTGCGCTACAGACATCTACCCTGTGTGCGCAGTACGAGGGGGACAGCTCAGCCAGGTTCAGTACCCGCAAAGCGGGGATCGACCTCGGCAAACCGCGGATCAACTTCCACCACTGGGGCTTGCTCGGCCACTTGTTGCGCTTTGACATGGCGATAAATGGCATGGATCAGGGCTTCACAGCCCTCGCGGGTCAGCGCCGAAATCTCAAACACCGGCCCTTTCCACTTGAATCGCTTGACAAAATCAGCCACTTTGGCCGCGCGCTCCTCCTGCGGCACCATGTCCAGCTTGTTGAGCACCAGCCAGCGCGGCTTGTCGTAGAGGGCTTTATCGTACTTTTTCAGCTCACCCACAATCGCCTTGGCTTGGGCCACCGGATCCACATTGTCATCAAACGGGGCCATGTCAATGATATGCAACAACAACCGGGTGCGTTGCAGATGGCGCAGGAATTGATGCCCCAGCCCAGCCCCCTCAGAAGCACCTTCAATCAGCCCCGGAATATCGGCAATCACAAAACTCTGCTCTGGCCCCACGCGCACCACCCCCAGATTGGGGTGCAATGTGGTGAAAGGGTAATCGGCAATCTTGGGCCGGGCATTGGAGACCGCGGCGATAAATGTGGATTTGCCAGCATTGGGCATCCCCAACAGCCCCACATCGGCCAGCACTTTCAGTTCTAACTTGAGTGCTTTGCGCTCACCAGGCCAGCCCGGTGTTTTTTGCCGGGGTGCCCGGTTGATGGCGCTCTTGAAGCGCAGGTTGCCAAAACCACCATCGCCTCCTTTGGCAATGGTGATGACTTCGCCGGGGTTCAGCAACTCGTACAGCACTTCGCCGGTGTCGGCATCGGTGATGATGGTACCGACGGGCATTTTGAGCGTGATATCGTCGCCCGCAGAACCAAACATGTCGGAGCCCATGCCGTGCTCACCGCGCTTGGCTTCGTAGCGGCGCGAATAGCGAAAATCCACCAGCGTGTTGAGGTTGGGATCAGCCACCGCAAACACATGCCCCCCCCGACCACCGTCGCCACCATTGGGGCCACCGAATTCCTTGTATTTTTCGTGCCGGAACGACACGCAACCATTGCCACCATCACCGGCGGCAATGTCTATGTAGGCTTCGTCAACGAATTTCATCAGGATTCCAGTGTACAAAACAGCGGCTTGTCCGGCGACCCCTGTCAGCCAGAAAGCATAAAGCCCCGGCGGGCGGGGCGCTTGGCATGCAGTGACGCTAGCGGCACTGCGCGCCTGAAAAAGCAAAGCCCCGACCAGTCGGGGCTTGGTGTGCAGTGAGAGCGCGAGGCCTCAGGCTGCTGCAGTCACAGTGACTGTGTGCTTGGACAGTGCGCCCTTGGTCGAAAACGACACATGGCCATCCACCAGTGCAAACAGTGTGTGGTCTTTGCCCAAACCGACATTGGGGCCGGGATGGAACTTGGTGCCACGTTGGCGAACGATGATCGAGCCGGCGCTGATCAATTCACCGCCGAAAGCCTTCACGCCGAGCATTTTGGGCTTGGAATCGCGCCCGTTTCGCGTAGAGCCGCCGCCTTTTTTCTGTGCCATGACTTAGCTCCTTGCTTAAGCAGCAATATCGCCGATTTGCAGTTCGGTGAACTGCTGACGGTGACCTTGGCGTTTTTGATAGTGCTTGCGACGGCGCATCTTGAAGATGTGCACTTTGTCGTGCTTGCCGTGGGCAACTACCGTTGCCTTCACGGTTGCGCCGGACACCAGGGGTGTGCCAACCTTGATTTCAGCGCCGTTGCCAACAGCCAAAACTTGGTCGATCACGATTTCCTGGCCTACGTCCGCAGCAATCTGTTCTACTTTGATTTTTTCGCCGGAAGCAACGCGATACTGCTTGCCGCCGGTTTTTATGACCGCGTACATGTGAACCTCTTGGATTGTGAGTTTCCATGAAAGAATCTTCACGGAACCCATGATTCTATCAGCCCGGTCATATCGTTGCATAGTCCCCGTCGGCTGCCACCAGATCGGCACAGCTTCCTATAATTTCGCCCACCGTTAGCGACCATTACCTTGACAGCTTCAGCCCCCCCACCCTCTGGCACCACCGCCTCTCCGCTTGCTCTCATTCAGGATGACATGCGTGCGGTCGATCAGGTCATTGCCGACCGTCTCGCCTCTGGCGTCCCTCTAGTGGGCCAGATTTCACATTACATCATTGCTGCGGGTGGCAAGCGCCTGCGCCCTGCTCTGCTGCTGATGGTCAGTGGTGCCCTGGGTTACGCGCAGGCGCACCGCTTCTCGCTGGCAGCGGTAGTGGAATTCATCCATACAGCCACTTTGCTACACGACGATGTGGTGGACGACTCCACCCTGCGCCGGGGTCGCCCCACGGCCAACGAAACTTTTGGCAACCCGGCCAGTGTGTTGGTGGGCGACTTTCTGTATTCCCGCGCCTTCCAGATGATGGTGGAAGTGGGCCAGATGCGCATCATGGAGATTTTGGCTGAGGCCACCAACATCATCTCCGAAGGGGAGGTGCTGCAACTGATGAACATGCACGATGCCTCGCTCAGTGCCGAGGGCTATCTGCTGGTGATCCGCTCTAAAACGGCCAAGCTGTTTGAGGCCAGTGCACGCTTGGCAGCCGTGCTGGCGGGTAGCTCTGCAGAGGTAGAACAGGCCTGTGCCACCTATGGTCAGGCACTGGGCACGGCTTTCCAAATCATTGACGATGTGCTGGACTACGATGGTGACCCCGCCGAATTGGGCAAAAATCTGGGTGATGACCTGCGCGAAGGCAAGGCCACACTACCGCTGATTATTGCCATGCAACAAGGCACGCCAGAGCAGGCGGCCATCGTGCGCCACGCCATTGAAAATGGCAGTGCCGATAGGCTAGAGCAGATTGTGACCATCGTGCGAGAAACCGGTGCTTTGTTGGCTGCCCGCGATGCGGCCGCAGCCGAAGCGCAACGGGCGATGACGGCCTTGACACAGCTGCCAACCAATGATTATTCGGCCTGTTTGCTACAATTGGCGGCTCAGCTTTTGGAGCGCCGGGCCTGACTTTTCAGCGCGATGGTGCCATGCAAGCAGCAAAACATCGGGGTGTAGCTTAGCCTGGTAGAGCGCTACGTTCGGGACGTAGAGGCCGGAGGTTCGAATCCTCTCACCCCGACCACCAAATAAAACAAGACCCGCCAACTCAGACCAGTTGGCGGGTTTTTTGTTGGTGCCTAGGAATGGCTACCATGTCTGCCAGCGCAATGCACCAGCCGTTGAAGACGATCACCTCCACACAGACCATCCCAACCATGATCCCCTTGCAATTGTTTGATCCTGCCTCCAGCACCTACACCTATGTGTTGCACGACCCGGCCACGCGTGAGGCGCTGATTATTGACCCAGTGGATACGCAACTGCAACGCGATCTGGATGTGCTGCAAACTTATGGCTTAACGCTACGCTGGATTGTGGAAACCCATGCCCATGCTGACCATATCACCAGTGCCCGACTGCTGGCTGAGCACACTGGCGCACGCACTGCAACACCGGCCGCTTGCGGCATTGGCACAGCAATGGTGCAGTTGCAGCACCATGACAACCTCCACTTTGGCAATGAAGTGCTGCATGCCTTGCACACGCCTGGTCACACCGCAGGCAGCATGTCTTATCAGTGGCACGACCATGTCTTTACCGGCGACACCTTGCTGATCAACGGCTGCGGGCGCACCGACTTTCAGTCCGGCGATGCACATGCGCTCTACCACAGCATTACCCAGCAGCTGTTTTGCCTGCCCGATGACACCACCGTTTGGCCTGGTCACGATTACCAAGGGCGCAGCCATTCCAGTATCGGTGCCGAGAAAAAGAACAATGTCCGCCTAGCAGGGCGCAGCGAGGCCGATTTTGTGGCCTTGATGCATACGCTGCACTTGCCTCGCCCCCAGCGCATGGACGAGGCCGTGCCTGCCAATTTGCAATCGGGGTTGCGCCACGATGCTCACCCTGCGACAGGGCAAGCGCCACTGGCCGCCGATGGCTATGCCGGTGACATCTCCCCCTTGCTGGCTTGGCAGTGGATGCAAGAGGGAGAGGCTGTGCTGGTGGACGTGCGCACCGATGCCGAACGCGCCTGGGTGGGCGAAGTGCCCGGCGCAGCAGCTGTGGCTTGGAAGCAATGGCCCGGCATGACCATGAACCCCGATTTTGATGCCCAGCTACACGCTGCTGTGCCTGCGGGCCAGAAGGTGCTACTGCTATGCCGCAGCGGTGTGCGCTCAGTGGCTGCAGCGCGGCGGGCCACTGAACTGGGGCTGGTGGCCTACAACATTCTGGAGGGTTTTGAAGGCGATCCAGACCAGCATGCCCACCGCGGCCTCAAGGGGGGCTGGCGCTTTCATGGCCTGCCTTGGCGCCAAGGCTGAGCAGCCATCACAGCCCACGCCCCATCACAGTGGCGGAATGCGCAGCTTCTGGCCCGGATAAATTTTGTCTGGGTGGCTAAGCATGGGCTGGTTGGCTTCAAAAATTTTGGGGTACTTGTTGGCATCGCCATAAAACTTTTTGGCAATAGCCGACAAGGTATCGCCACGCACCACATCATGGAACTGGGCTTGGGCCTCTGGGCTAGCCACGTTCATCAGGTTCTCAACCTGGGTAACGCTAGAGACATTGCCGCAGCACAAGGTGACTTTCTCTTTGGCTGCTTGGGTAGGTGCCTGCCCTTGCACGGTGACAAGACCTTGCACACCATCGTAGCTCACCTGCACATCGGTCACGCCCAAGTTTTGCGTAGCGATATAAGCAGTAATCGCTTGCGCTGCCTTGGCATTGCGCTCTTCTTGGGAGGACGGTGTGGCTGCTGCTGCCTCCTTGCCGCCAAACAGCTTTTCGCCGGCATCTTGGATAAAACTGAAAAGGCCCATGTGCTCTCTCCTGTGGTGGCTGGATCAGAAGCTTGCACTGTAGCGCCAAACCAGCGCCTTCGGCACAGTAAAAAGATGTGTCAACAAAACTCGGGATAATGCGCCGCATGACTTTCCTGGCCATTGACATCGGCAATACCCGCCTCAAATGGGCGCTGTACGAGGCTCCCTGCCCAGGGGCGGCGCTGTTAGCGCAAGGTGCAGAGTTTCTTGACCATGTAGACCGATTGGCCGAAGGCGGGTGGGCACAATTGCCAGCCCCCACACGCATGTTGGGCTGTGTGGTGGCCGGCGACGCCATCAAGCGCCGTGTTGAAGAGCAGATGGAGATATGGGACGTATCGGCCCAGTGGGTGGTAGCCTCCGCACAAGAGGCTGGACTCATCAACGGCTACGATCATCCTGCACGTTTAGGCTGTGATCGTTGGATTGCCATGATTGGCGCGCGCCAGCGGCTGCTGGCCCACGGCCCCAAACGCCCATTGGTGGTGGTGATGGTGGGCACTGCCGTGACGGTGGAGGCCATTGATGCCGAAGGGCATTTTTTGGGGGGGTTCATCCTGCCAGGACACGGCATCATGCTGCGGGCGCTAGAGTCGGGCACAGCAGGGCTGCATGTGCCCACAGGTGAAGTGTGCATGTTTCCTACCAATACCAGTGATGCCCTGACCAGTGGCGGCACTTTTGCCATTGCCGGGGCGGTGGAGCGGATGGTGCAGCATGTGATTCAGCACTGTGGGGCAGAACCGGCCTGCATGATGACCGGGGGAGCGGGCTGGAAGATGGCCCCCAGCATGGGCCGCCCGTTTGAACTGGTCGATAACCTGATCTTTGATGGCTTGCTGGAAATAGCCACCCGCCGCTTTGTCCGTGGTGAGAGTGGCCTCGCGCTCTTCTGACTCAAGACTTGCTTGCCATCGCTACCCAATCGCCATACTCTTCGGTAGCCAATTCTGTTTGGGCCATTTCGGTGGCGAGATATTGCGCCGCATCCAACGGCGTGCTGCGCGCGGCCTGCTCATAAAGGGCAGTGGCCTCGGCCATGCGGGCGCTACCCTCCAGCATGATCAGGGCATCGGCATACTCGGTTCGGGCCAAGGCCGATTCTGGTTGCAACTGCAAGGTTTCTTGGAACAGGCGCAAAGCCACGTCTTTTTTGGCACCATAAGTCATGCCACCAATTAATGGCCCCACCTTGTCGATGACTTCAGCATGGAAAACGCCTAGAACCATGCGGGCATCGGCGTGTGCAGGTGCCAATGCAATGGCCCGCTCCAATGAGTGTTTGACCTTGTTGCCCACTCCTTGGGCCAGCGCCTTGGCCACACTGATGCCTTGGCTGTAGTGTTGCAGTGCGTAGCCGTGACAGTACCAAGCATTGGGGTTGTCGGGCTGGCTTTGTATCTGTATTTGGGCGCGTTCAGCCACTTCCAAAAACAGCTCTTGGCGGGTACGCTCGCGCTTTTCTAGGTAACGGGCGTGGATGATGGTGGACAGGTTAGCCACCGTGATACCCGCAAAAGTACCGGCGGCCAGTCCTGCCTCCATGGCCTGCTGAAAGTGACCGTTGTGAAACAGTACCCAAGCTGCCAGCACTGGGGCGTCTGATGGCAGCGGCTCTGCATCCCCACGGTGGAGATTCAGCCACTGGGCAGCCAAACCCGCACTATCGTACTGATAGCGGTGGGGGTAAGGAAAGAGAGTCCATCTCGCCATGGGCGAATCTCCTGTGCAAGACACGGTAGGATCAATAGGGGCGCAGGCGTAGAGAGTCACAAAACTGGGGCAAGAAATGCAGTCACCCTCACTCTATCGAGCTAACCGAGCAATTGCACGCTGCAATGCAACATCCACCCACCGCAGCACTGCGGTCAGGCGCACACTTGGCCGTTGACAAAGACCTTCAATTCTCCAGAACGAAAAGGGTGCCAAATTTCGTTGTTGGTCAATGGTGCCGTCACGATCACGGCCACCCGGTCGGTTGGGGCGGTCTGGGTAGAGAAGTCCACGCGCATGTCTTCATCGGCCAATTGCGCCTCGGCAAATGGGTGCTGGCGTTCAATGTAGTAGAGCTGGGTAGACGCATGGGCCCACAGTGCCTGACCGTTGGAGAGCAAAAAATTGAAGGTGCCATGCGGAGCAATGCGTGCGGCCAGCTCACGCAGGGTGAGGGTCAGTTCGGCCACACTGGGCACATCGGCATGGGATTTGGCCAGCTCCTGCATGATCCAGCAAAAAGCATGTTCGCTGTCGGTGGCACCTACGGGATGAAAATGGCTGTGCAAGCGGGGACGAAAGTCTTTCAAATCGCCGTTGTGTGCAAAGACCCAATAGCGCCCCCACAGTTCACGCACAAAGGGATGGCAATTTTCTAAGCTCACCACGCCTTGAGTGGCCTTGCGGATATGGGCAATGACGTTACGGCTCTGAATGGGATAGCGGCGAATCAAGTCGGCAATGGGTGAGTCAACTGCCCGTTGGTGGTCCACAAAATGGCGCACGCCCTTGTCTTCAAAAAAGGCAATGCCCCACCCATCGCAATGATCCCCCGTGTGTCCAGCCCGCTGGGCAAAGCCAGTAAAGCTGAAGGTGACATCGGTAGGGGTGTTGCTGTTCATTCCAAGCAATTGACACATGGCTAGGCTTTCGCGATGGGACAGGAGGGGGTTTCAGGGAGCAGGCGGCGTCACAGGCGCAGAGTGTGGCACGCGCAACTGCCAAGCGGCCACCAAGGCCAACAGGCACAGAGCACCCAACATCAGAAAGGCCTCGCCAAAAGCTGCCATGCGTTGGGCACCTGCGACTGGGGCATGCAGTGAGGTGCCGTGGGCGGCCAACCTCCACTCCAGCACAATGCCACACAAGCCCACACCTGCCGCACCCCCCAGAGTGCGCAAAAAGCTGATGGCGCTAGAGCCTTGCGAGATCAAGGTTTTGTCTAGTGGTCGCATCGCACCCAAGTTGAGCGAGGGCAGCACAAAGCCCAGCCCAATGCGTCCGACGATGGTAAAGAGCACCAAGACCCAGAGCGTGGCATCTTGGCGCACCCAGACCATCAAGATAAAGGATACGGCCATCAGGGCCAGACCGATCATCACCAAGCGGTGGGTAGGCTGGCGATCGGCCATGCGCCCCACCACGGGAATAGTGATAGCCAACACCAGCCCGGCGGGCAGCATGATAGTGCCCACATGGGAGGCCGATAGGCCCAAACCCACCTGCATGAATACCGGCAGCAGATAGGTGGAGCCAAATAATGCCGTGCCATAGATAAAAGCGACTACGCTGCCCATCGCAAATGGGCGGTACGCAAAGATGCGTAGATCCATCAAGGGTTGCGCGCCGCTGGCGGTCTGGCGTTGCTGCCACCAAACAAAGGCCAGCACTGCCACCAAGGCCGCCCCCAACAGGATGGCAGATTGGGCAGCGGGGCCGCTGTGCAGCGTCACCAATCCATTGAGCAGGCAGAGCGTGCCAATAGCCCCCAGCAACAATCCCCGCCAGTCCAGAGCTGCCGTGTGACGCCCGGCCTGTGTGCCGCCAGGGCCGGTCACCGGCACAAAGCGGTAGGCCAGCCACAACGATGCCACACACAACGGTACCACCATGAAAAAAATGGAGCGCCAGCCCCACCAATCCACCAACAGGCCACCCACGCTCGGCCCCAATGCCGGTGCCAAGACAACGCCCATACCAAAGATGCCACTGGCTCGCCCCTGCTCATGGGGCTGGAAGGCATGAAGAATGATGACGGCTGGAATAGGTTGCACAACGCCCGCAGCCAACCCCTCGGCCACACGGGCCAACAAGACCCAATCGAACTGGTGGGTGCTTCCTCCCACAAGCCCACCGATCAGCAACAGCAACATGGCTCCAGCATAGGTGGTGCGATAGCCGTAGCGGGTCAGCAACCAAGGGGTGGTGAGCATGGCCACGGCCGTAGCCATCATGAACCCCGAAGACACCCACTGTGCCCTCTCTTGCCCCAAGGCAAAGTGCTGACTCATGCCAGGGATGGCTACATTGACCACCGTAGAGGACATGATGGAAGCCATCGTGCCCACCATCACCGACAACAGCAGCAACCAGCGGTAATTCTCGCCGTACCGGGCTTTGAGTGCGGCAACCGAGTCCGGGCCACTCATGGGCGGGGGATATCTGTGCCTTGTGCGCAGGCAGGGCAAATGCAACGCTGACCACGCTCTTGCTCTGGCAATACGGCCAATGCCAGTAGGCTCATGGGGGTGGTCATGCACCAGCAGGTTTGTGGCGGCTTCCCCAATGCCACGGCGCATTGGTTAGGACGTCCACACAGGGGACAAGAGGCTGTCCAAGAAAGGTTGTCAATCGGGGCGTTTGGATTCATGGTGAAGGCGCTCACTCTTGCTCGGACTGGCGCAATGCCAGGGCGCGGTCATACAGGGCATTGCGCGGGGCACCCGTGATTTGGGCCGCCAAACGCACTGCGGTTTTGAGTGGCAACTCGGGCAGCAGCAGCTCAAGCACGCGCTGGCTCTCATCTGCCCCGTCCACCACCCACACCGGATGCAGTAGCACCACAAACTCGCCCTTGGCACGTTGTGTATCTCCTTGCAACCAAGCCAGCAGTTGCTGTGCGGGCTGTGTGGTGATTTCTTCAAACTGCTTACTGATTTCACGCGCCAACGTGACGGGACGCTCGCCCAACACGGCCAACGCCTGGGCCAGATCGGTAATGCGGTGGGGCGCTTCGAGCAACACCACGCAGCGTGTCTCTGATGCCAAACGCTGCACGCAGGCGGCACGCTCGGCATTTTTGACAGGCAAAAAACCGGCAAAAACAAAGCCAGTATCGACCCCAGCAGGGGCTACCGCCCCCGCCACGCTCAATGCAGACGTCACGCTGCTAGCCCCCGGCAAGGGCATGGCCCGCAGTCCCGCAGCCCGCACGGTAGCCACCAGACGGGCACCCGGATCACTGACCCCCGGCGTGCCCGCATCACTGACATAGGCCACCCGTTGCCCTGCCTGCAAACGGGCCAATACCGTCTGCGCTGCCTCTGCCTCGTTGTGCTGGTGCAAAGCCAACATTTGTGCGCCGCTCTTGTCAATCCCATAGGCCCGTAGCAGACCGTGGGTGTGGCGTGTGTCTTCACAGGCCAAGGTATCGGCCAACTGCAACACATGCAAAGCGCGCAAGGTGATGTCAGCCAAGTTGCCAATCGGCGTAGCCACCACATACAAGGCGCCTTGGGGATAATGCTGCGCAGCCGCCGCATCGCGGGCGGCTCCCAGGGCTGAAGCAAAAGATGCGCTCAATGGAATTCCTCGGTAAAAAAGCAGCCAGTGCCTCTGCGGCATCTGCCACCACACAGCAAAAAGGCCAAGCCGCTGAAGAGCGGGCCTTGGCACATTTGCAAGCGGCAGGCTTGCGTCTGTTGGTACGCAATTATCGAACGCCCGGACGTGGTGGTGGTGAGATTGACCTGATTGTGCGTGACCAAGACGGTACCGTTGTCTTTGTGGAGGTGCGCAGCCGCAGCCGCAGCGATTTTGGCAGTGCCGGGGCCAGTATCCATGCTGCCAAGCAGCGGCGCATCATTTTTGCGGCACGCCATTACCTGATGCGCTTGCCAACACCGCCTGCATGCCGCTTTGATGCTGTACTGATAGAAGGCGACACCCTAGAGTGGCTACAAGCCGCATTTGATGCCCAGTAAGCCCCAATACCCGTGCAGCCTTCTGCATTTGCTAGCAAATCGATAACACGATACAGGTATCATCGCCGCCATGCTAGAGCAACGCATCCAACAGCACTTCATCGACAGTGCCGATTTGCAATACCAGACCGCACAAGACCTGGGCAAGCCGATTGCCGATGCTGTACAGGCTATGCTTGCCTGCATCACAGGAGGCGGCAAAATTCTGGCCTGTGGCAGTGGCCCTTCGGTAGGCCACGCCTTGCAGTTCGTGGCATTTTGTCTGGCTGGTTTTGAACGCGAGCGCCCCGAATTTGCCGCACTCGCACTCTCTTCTGACAGCGCCTTGCTTGGCACCACGCAGCAACCCTTTGCTCGCCAAGTACGGGCGTTGGGACAAGCCGGAGACCTGCTGCTGGCCTTGTGTGTAGATGGCAACGATGCCGGGGTATTGGCCGCCGTAGAAGCCGCCCATGAACGTGATATGAGCATCGTGGCCCTGAGTGGCCGCAGCGCAGGACGCTTGGCCTCGGTGTTGCGCGAGACCGATGTGCTCTTGTGCGTACCCCATGACCGCGCAGCACGGGTGCTGGAAGTCCACACCCTCATCATCCATTGCCTGTGCGATGGGGTAGATGCGCAATTGTTTGGTGAACAGGAAGAAAGCTGATGCAAAAATTTTCTATCCACCGTGTTTTGCCCCTGGTGCTAGCGGCCAGCACTTTGGGCACGGCCTTGGTGGGATGTGCTCCAGTGGTGTTGGGTGGCGTAGCCCTGGGTGGCATTGTGGCCGCAGACCGCCGCACCACAGGCACCCAAGTCGAGGACGAAGGCATTGAGCTGCATGCCGTCAATCTGCTGCACGGCCAATACGGTGACCGCATTCATGTCAATATCACCAGCTACAACCGTCAGGTGCTGCTGACTGGCGAGGTGCCCACCGCCGCCGATCGCCAACGGGTGCAAGAACTGATTCGCAGTCTGGAAAACGTGCGCTCGGTCGTCAATGAGGTGGCGGCCATGCCTTCCACAACTTTGGCCCAGCGTTCCAATGACACCTTCATCACGGGCAAGGTGCGCGCCAGTTTGGTAGATGCCAAAGACCTCACGGCCAACGCCTTTAAAGTCGTGACAGAGCGCGGCGTGGTCTACCTGCTTGGGCGTGTTACCCAACGCGAGGCCCAACGGGCCGCCGCCCTGGCCAGCGGCGTCACTGGTGTGGTGAAAGTAGTGCGGATGTTTGAATACCTGAGCGAAGATGAGCTGTCGCGCATGAGCATCACCCGCCCAGACACCACCGGCAGCGGCAACAGCAGCCCACGTTGAGCTGCGTTGACGTTCAATCCAGCCGCTGAATCAGGCTGGAGGTGTCCCAACGCTGGCCGCCCATGCCCTGCACATCGCCATAAAACTGATCCACCAGCGCCGTGACGGGCAAGCGGGCGCCATTGCGCCGTGCTTCGGCCAGCACCAACCCCAAATCCTTGCGCATCCAGTCCACCGCAAAGCCAAAGTCAAACTCCCGCGCCACCATGGTTTTGCCCCGGTTGTCCAACTGCCAACTTTGCGCGGCCCCCTTGCCAATCACATCCAACACTTGGTTCATGTCCAGCCCGGCACGCTGACCAAAAGCCACGGCCTCGGCCAAGCCCTGCACCAGTCCGGCAATGCAAATTTGGTTCACCATCTTGGTAAGCTGCCCCGCCCCAGAGTCTCCCAGACGGGTAAAGGCCCGCGAAAACGCCATGGCCACGGGCTGCACAGCATCAAACGGTGCCTGATCGCCACCACACATCACCGTGAGCAGGCCATTTTGCGCCCCAGCTTGGCCGCCCGACACCGGGGCATCGATGAAATGCAGCCCCAGCGTACGCCCAGCACCATACAACTCGCGTGCCACTTCCGCTGAAGCCGTGGTGTGATCAACAAAAATCCCCCCCGGCTCCATGCCCGCAAAAGCGCCATCAGCGCCCAACACCACCGAGCGCAAATCATCATCGTTGCCCACGCAGCAAAACACCATATCGGCCCCCTGCGCGGCCAAACGCGGGGTAAGTGCATGGCGCACAGATCCTGCGGAGGCGTACTCCTCGCACCACGCCAAAGCCTTGGCCGTGTTGCGGTTGTACACCGTCACTTGGTGCCCGGCCAGTGCCAAATGGGCAGCCATCGGGTAGCCCATGACCCCCAAGCCGATAAAAGCGACTTTGCGGGAAGGAACAGCATCGTAAGAGCGGGAATTGGTGCCAGCCATGAAAAAAATCCGTTGAAATGCGTTGAATACAGAAAACGGCCTGCTCGCCAAAGCAGACCGCAACAAAAACGACCCACCGTGCTGCGAACTACGCCTCAGACAATGGCAAAGTCCTCAGTGCCCGAAGCCAAATCGGTGCTGCGCGCACGCTGGCTGCCCAGCTTGATTTGCAAGCGCAAGTCATTGACCGAATCGGCATTGCGCAAGGCATCCTCGTAAGTGATGATATTGGACTCAAACAGATCAAACAGGGCTTGATCAAAGGTTTGCATGCCCAGATTGCGGCTCTTTTTCATGATCTCCTTGATCTCTGAGACCTCCCCCTTGAAGATCAGGTCTGCAATCAAGGGTGTGTTGAGCATCACCTCCACCGCCGCCGCCCGGCCCTTGCCATCTTGCTTGGGCAGCAGGCGCTGAGAAATCATGGCACGCAGGTTGAGTGACAAATCCATCAGCAACTGGGCACGGCGCTCTTCAGGAAAGAAGTTGATCACCCGATCAAGCGCCTGATTGGCACTGTTGGCGTGCAAAGTGGGCATACACAGGTGGCCCGTTTCCGAGAAAGCAATCGCATGCTCCATCGTCTCGCGGTCGCGGATTTCACCCATCAAAATCACATCAGGTGCCTGACGCAAAGTGTTTTTGAGCGCGGCCTCCCAACTGTCTGTATCCAGCCCCACTTCGCGTTGGGTCACTACACAGTTTTTGTGTGGATGAACAAACTCCACCGGGTCTTCAATCGTGATGATGTGACCAAAAGAGTTTTCATTGCGCCAATCCACCATGGCTGCCAGCGTGGTCGATTTGCCCGAACCAGTAGCCCCGACCAAAATGCACAAGCCCCGCTTGGTCATCGTCACTTCTTTGAGCACCTGTGGCATACCCAAACCATCAATGGTGGGCAGATTCAGCGGAATCGTCCGCAACACCATGCCAACCCGGCCCTGCTGCACAAAAGCATTTACCCGAAAACGGCCAATACCGGCAGGTGAAATGGCGAAATTACACTCTTTGGTGCGCTCAAACTCCGCCGCTTGCTTATCGCTCATGATGGCGCGCGCCAGCGTCAGCGTATGGCCAGGCGACAACGGTTGGGGTGACACCTTGGTAACCACCCCATCGACCTTGATCGCGGGCGGAAACTCTGCCGTAATGAACAGATCGCTACCGTGGCGGCTGACCATGAGCCGCAGCAGATCATTGATGAATTTACTGGCCTGATCGCGTTCCATCGGGGGGGCTCCCTCATACTGGCACTACCGGGCCAGTCATCCACATTGATCTTATTTTTGGTTGTCGCCCAGATGGGCACTGACCGCTCGCAAACGCACGCAGAGCTTGCGCGCCAACACGGCCACCAAGGCGGCGGCCAGATGGGGATCTCTCACCATCATTTCGTCCAACGCCTGCGCACTGAGCACTGCGATTTCGCACTCGGTCATGGTGGTGCAAGCTGAGAAGCGAATGCCGCTATCGAGCAACGACATCTCGCCGATCAGATCACCGGGGCGGGTTTGCGCCAATAGCAGCTTCTCCCCCCAAGGCTGGACACGGTTGACGGCCATCGTGCCCGAGAGCAAGAAGAACATGAAGTTGCCATATTCATCTTGGCGCACCACATCGCGGTCAGAGGGCACCTGGGCAAAATCAAAGAATTCGCCCATCCGTGCCATCAGTTCGGGTGGCAACTGCGCCATGTATTTGTTCTTGGCGCACAACTCCTGCAACAACTTGCTGCCATGCCCCGCCGGCATGCGCTTGGCCCCCACCTCCACGGCCCTGGCCTCCCAAGGCACCATCGGCACTTCTTCTCCACCATGCTCAGAAAATGCCGTGGAAAAAAACACCGAGTCTTGAGAGTCAGCCGCGTGCGACGCATCACTTTCGGCATGTGCCGAAGGTCGCCACATATTCAAAATACCCTTCATGGGAAAACTCCTGTTGCCACCCAACAACGGTGGCCTGTCTCATCAGATGACAAATCAGCCCGGGAAGTTCTCGGGAATCTTCGCTTTGCTGCGGGCTTCTGCCGGACTGATGATGTTGCGCCGCACCAAGTCCGCCAAGTTCTGGTCCAGCGTCTGCATGCCCACGCTGCTACTGGTCTGGATGGTGGAATACATTTGCGCCACCTTGGCCTCGCGAATCAGATTGCGAATGGCACTGGTGCCAATCATGATCTCATGCGCGGCCACGCGGCCCGAGCCGTCTTTGAGCTTGCACAGTGACTGCGAGATCACCGCCTGCAAGGACTCGGACAACATGGCACGCACCATTTCTTTTTCTTCTGCCGGAAACACGTCAATGATCCGGTCGATGGTCTTGGCGGCGCTGGAGGTGTGCAGCGTGCCAAACACCAAGTGCCCCGTCTCTGCCGCCGTCATGGCCAAACGGATGGTTTCTAAATCGCGCATTTCGCCCACCAAAATGGCGTCCGGGTCTTCGCGCAACGCCGACTTGAGCGCCGCAGCAAACGACAGCGTCATCGGCCCTACTTCGCGCTGGTTGACCAGGCATTTTTTGGACTCGTGGACAAACTCAATCGGGTCTTCTACCGTCAGGATGTGGCCGTATTCGTTCTCGTTCAGAAAATTGACCATCGCCGCCAGCGTGGTGGACTTGCCCGAGCCTGTAGGCCCAGTCACCAACACTAAACCACGTGGCTTGAGTGCCAGATCGGCAAAAATCTTGGGGGCATTGAGCTGCTCCAGCGTCAGGATTTTGCTCGGAATGGTACGAAATACCGCTGCTGCACCCCGGTTTTGGTTAAAGGCATTGACCCGAAAGCGGGCCAATCCTTCAATCTCAAACGAAAAGTCCACCTCCAAAAACTCTTCGTAGGCTTTGCGCTGGGCATCACTCATGATGTCGTACACCATGGCATGCACAGTCTTGTGGTCTAAGGCATCCACATTGATGCGGCGCACATCACCATGCACCCGAATCATCGGTGGCAGCCCTGCGGACAGGTGCAAATCGGAAGCCTTGTTCTTGACGCTGAATGCCAGCAACTGGGTGATATCCACAAATCCCTCTGTCGTTTGGTACGCTTGTCGGCCATTATGACCACGATTGCCAACAACCTCCAACAGCTTCATGCGCGCATTGCACGGGCTTGTGCTGCCGCTGGCCGCGATACACACAGCGTCGCGTTACTGGCTGTTTCCAAAACCTTTGGCCCAGAAGCCGTGCGCGAAGCCGCTCAAACTGGGCAACGCGCCTTTGGCGAAAACTACTTGCAAGAGGCGGTAGAGAAAATAGCTCTGCTGCGCACCCCTGCCTCGTGGGAACCACCGCTGCAATGGCATTGCATCGGCCCAGTGCAAAGCAACAAAACCCGGCTGGTAGCCGAATACTTTGACTGGATGCACACAGTAGACCGACTCAAAATTGCCCAACGCCTGTCTGAGCAACGGCCCGCCCACCTACCGCCGTTGCAGGTTTGCATTCAGGTAAATATTGATGGCAGCAGCAGCAAATCTGGTGTGGCCCCCACAGAAGCTCTGGCCTTGGCACAAGCCATAGCCACGCTGCCCCGGCTGCAACTGCGCGGCCTGATGGCCATTCCCGAACCGGCCCCCGATTTTCATGCACAGTACGCCATTCACATGGCCGTCAGAGAGCTGTTTGATCAGATCAAGGCCAGCGGTAGCACGGGTTTGGAACAATGGGACACACTGTCTCTGGGCATGACCGCCGATCTGGAAGCAGCCATTCTGGCCGGTAGCACCTTGGTGCGTGTGGGCAGCGGCATTTTTGGCGAGCGGCATTACCCGGCAGCCTGATGCCGCAGCACGTCCCGCACATCCCTTATCAGCGCGTGGCTTTGGGAGTGGCAGGGATGGCCCCCAAGCCACCACAATCGCTGGCCAGCCAGCGTGCATCAACGTCCATCGCCGTGGAGATGTGTTTGCCCCCTTGCTGCACCACGTTCTCAGAATGCACGCTGTAGGCTTTGCTGCTGCTGATGGTGATGGTGCTTTGGCCCTTCATGACTGGCTGACGGCACTCATAACGCACAGTGACAGTGTTGCCAGCACGCTGTGGCGTGGAAGTCTTGCAGTCACCCTGCTGCGGGGGCACCACATGGTCATCACGGGCCATTGCAGGGGTAATACAAATTTGGCTCCGAATACCCCCACTGCCCACATCCACGGCCATACCCTGTTGGGCCAACATGGCCTGCATTTGCTTGCGCTGCTCTGGCGGCATCTGGGCCATTTGCTGCTGCATCTGGGCCAACGCTTGGCCCATGCCCGCATCCCCTGGAGCGGCACGGGTGTTCATCTCCCACAGGCCGGGTTGTAAATTTTGCGCCTGTGCTGTGCCTGCCAGCACCATGCAAAAGCTAGCCAATGGGAGGGCATTGCGCCACGATGGTGTCATGACAGTAGATCCTGTTGCCTATAGAGGCACCCATTCTGGCAGCACCAGCGGTGAGCGACAAGCAAACCACGGGCTGCGTCAGCGAAACCAATCCTCATCTGGCAGGCGGGCAAAGGTGCGGCGCAGCCCCCCACCCCAGCCCCGGCTCAGCTTGGTGAAGTAGGGATCGTCGGCCGTGATGCGGTGCGGCACTGCCGGCGCAAAAGAGTCTGTGCGATACAGCAACATATCGATGGGCAAACCGACCGACAGGTTGCTGCGGATGGTGGAGTCAAAGGAGATGAGCGTACATTTGGCCGCCTCTTTGAGTGAGGTGTTGTGGCGCACCACCCGGTCAATGATGGGTTTGCCATACTTGGACTCACCAATCTGGAAGTATGGTGTGTCTTCTCCAGCCTCAATAAAGTTGCCCTGTGGATACACATGAAACAGGCGTGGCTCCTCCCCCCGAATCTGTCCCCCCACCAGAAAATTGCCGCCAAAATCAATGCCTTGGCTTACCGTCTGGGCATTGGCATCGCGCGCCACAATCTCTTTGACGGTGCGGCCCACCAACTCGGCCACATCGTACATAGACTGACGATTGAACAGGTGCGCGCCCTCCTCCACAGCTTTGTGTTCTAGGCGTTGGCGCAACAAACTCACCACGCTTTGGGTGGTGGCTAAATTACCGGCACTCAGCAACGTGATCAACCGCTCACCGGGCACTTCAAAAATCGTCATCTTGCGGAAAGTAGCGATGTGATCCACGCCCGCATTGGTGCGTGAATCCGAAGCAAACAACAAACCAGCATCGAGTCGCATGGCAACACAGTAAGTCATAGGTATCCGACAAAAAGTAAAAGTGATCTACGAAGTAACAAAAAATCAGGGCAAAAACCTGGGTGGTTACTGCTGTTGCGCAAACGGCTGGTCGGCCAATGGCCCATCACACACATTGATTTGTACTGCCGCATGGAGTTGCTCCTGCCCACCGCCCACGCGCATACCGCGCACAGGGCAGGCATCGGCATAGTCCACCCCAATAGCCAAACGTACGTAGCGCCCATCCACCAAACACTGGTTGGAGACGTCAAAGCCCAGCCAACCTTGGGGTAAACGCACCTCCGCCCAAGCATGACTGGCCACCTGGGTGGCATCCCCCACCAAATAACCACTGACATAACGGGCAGGCAAGCCCAATAGCCGCACACAGCTGCTCAACACCTGCGCGTGGTTCTGACATCCCCCTAAACCTTGGGCAAAAGCCTGTGCAACGGGCACAGCCACCTCGGTGCTGCCGGGCATGTAGTGCATGGCCCGCCCCAAGGCCCGCATCAGCTGCCACAAACCATCCAAGGGATCGGCGCGCAATGCAAGGGCATAGCCCAAGGCAAAGTCACGCAAAGCAGTATCGGCGTTGGTGAGCGTGGAACTGCGCAAAAACACCTCTGGAGGGAGCCTGTCCTCCAGACAAGGCGCTGGAGGGCTGTCAGGGGTTTGCACTTCACCACTGACCAAGAGGCGGATTTCCTGCACGGGTTTATCCAGTGTCAGCACATGCGTGGTGTTGCCATAGGCATCTTGGCAGCAGGAGGCCAAGACGGGCAGCGTCAACTGCCAAGACAGCACCTTCAGGCCGTGTTCAGAGCGCGGCGTCAGGCGCAGGTACTGGGTGCTACGCTCCACCAAACGGTCATAACGGTACACAGTCTCATGGGTGATCAGCAGGTGCATGGTGTCTCCTTGGAGCATCCAGAAAATTCACAACCCAAGCGCATCAATGGGCTTGCAAATAGGCGCGGGTAATGGCCTTGCCCAACCGGGCAGACTGCGCCAGAAACTCTGTCAGCCAGCGGTGGGCACCCAACTCCAAAATCTCATCCACAGTGCCATACTCCAACTGCAAGGCCAAGCGCCCAGCCAACAACTTGACACCACGCCCCGCATCGCCTGCGCCGGGCAAGCACTCAATCTGGGGCAAGATGGTGCGAATCTCATCACAACAGGCTCGCAGGCTGCGCGGCACATCGGGGCGCAAGATCAGCAACTCCGTCACGCAGCGTCCATCCAAGGCACCCCGGTAAACCTCGTGGTAGGCCTCAAAGGCTGATAGCGAGCGCAGCAAGGCGCTCCACGAATAAAAGTCGGGCGCACTCTCTTGCGGCATAGCCACCGGGGCCAAATCGGCCACTGCAGGCTCAATGAGCTGGGATTTCACATCCAACAAACGGGCCGTGTTGTCGGCCCGCTCGATGAACGTGCCCAAACGGATAAAGCAATAGGCATCGTTGCGTTGCAAGGTGCCATAGGTAGCCCCGCGAAACAGGTGCGAACGCTCTTTAACCCAGTCAAAAAAGGCCGATACGTCCGTAATGCCACGCTGCGACATGTCACGCGCTTCGAGCCAGCTGGCATTGATGGCCTCCCACATTTCCGAGGTGATACGGCCCCGCACTGCATAGGCATTCTCACGGGCCTGCTTCAGACACGACAGCACCGAGGCGGGGTTGTCCAACTCCAAGGCCATAAAGCTGAACAAGTCTTGCGCCTCAAACTGGCGCCGCTGGGCAATATAAGGCTCCAACGTGCCCGTCACGGCCAGCGGCGCCGCAAACTCGGTCATGGCACCACGCGACTGGGGCAGCAGCGACAGCGAATGGGTAACATCCAGCATACGCACCAGGTTTTCGGCACGCTCCAAGTAGCGGCTCATCCAGAACAATTGGGCAGCGGTACGCGAGAGCATCTCAGGCCTCCAGAATCCAGGTGTCCTTGGTGCCACCACCCTGGGACGAATTGACTACCAGCGAGCCTTGTTTTAAAGCCACGCGCGTCAGGCCACCAGCGACCATGCGTACCTCCCGGCCACTGAGCACAAAGGGGCGCAAATCTATGTGGCGTGGTGCAATGCCGCTATCAACAAACGTAGGACAACTGGACAGGCACAGGGTGGGCTGGGCGATGTAGTTGCCCGGATGGGCCATCACGCGCTGGCGAAAATCTGCCACCTCGGCCACCGTGGAAGCTGGCCCGATCAGCATTCCATACCCCCCGGCACCATGCACCTCCTTGACCACCAGCTCGGCCAGATGGTCCAGCACATAGGCCAGATCGTCACTCTTGCGGCACTGCCAAGTAGGCACGTTGTGCAAAATCGGTTCCTCACCCAAATAAAAGCGAATCATCTCTGGCACATAGGGATAGATAGACTTGTCGTCCGCTACCCCGGTGCCAATCGCGTTGGCCAGAACCACATTGCCCTGCTTGTACACCGACAGCAGCCCCGGCACCCCCAGCACTGAATCGGCCTTGAAAGCCAACGGATCCAAAAACACATCGTCCATGCGGCGATAGATCACATCTACCCGCTGGGGGCCCACCGTGGTGTGCATGTAGAGGTAATCGTTTTTCACGAACAGGTCTTGTCCCTCCACCAGTTCCACCCCCATTTGCTGGGCCAGAAAAACATGCTCAAAATAGGCGGAATTGCCCACCCCTGGCGTTAGCACCACCACCGTGGGCTGGGCCTGCGTGGTGGCTTGGTGCAAGGTATCGAGCAACAGGGCCGGATAGTGGGCCACCGGCGCTACCGCATAGTGGGCAAACAACTCCGGAAACAGCCGCATCATCATCTTGCGGTTTTCCAGCATGTAGCTCACGCCACTGGGTACGCGCAGGTTGTCTTCAAGAACGTAATAGTGCCCATCGGCATGGCGAATCAGGTCTATCCCACTGACATGGGCATAAATGCCATTGGGCAGATCCACCCCCTGCATAGCAGGCTGGTACTGCGCATTGGCAAACACCTGCTCGGCCGGAATCAACCCAGCACGCACAATGTCGTGGTTGTGGTAGATGTCCGACAAAAAGCGATTGAGCGCCGTCACCCGCTGACGCAACCCCGCCTCCAACATCTGCCATTCATCCACAGGTACGATGTGTGGCACGGTGTCAAACGGAATCAGACGTTCGGCCCCAGCCTCATCACCATGCACCGCAAAAGTGATGCCCACGCGGTGGAACAGCAAATCGGCCTCCACACGCTTTTTGCCCAGTGCTTGGGGTGTCTGTGCATGGAGCCAATGGGCAAAGGTTTGGTAGTGCGCACGGATAGCACCGCTGGGCAACAGCATCTCATCGTAATGGCCCACAGGGGGCAAGGTCAGGGCGTGCATGGTGACTCCATCGGCTAGACGCTGGCAGCATGCAAGGAGCGTGCCTGCCCAGTCAGCAGGCATTGGCCGGTATTTTGGGGTGGGTGGTGCTTCTCTCACGATAATGAGCACGCTACAGACTGGGCCACCGTGGTGCGTCCCCCTGCAAGGCACCGCCTACAGTCTGGGCAAACACGGCCTAACATTTGTCAAAATTTTGACCAACATCAAAGGGGGACACTGCCCCAGGCCACACCAGCCCATTTTTTGATGCACGCTGCGATCTATTGATCGCAGACGCTCCGTGCGCCAGCGATTTTTTTTGCCACAGCAAGGCTGTGTTGGGTTGAGGAAGCAAAGGCGCAGCGGTGAAAAAGATAGTGCATAGCGATATCGTTCTTGGCAAACCTATTGGGTTCTCCATTTACAGCGATGGCGGTACTTTGCTTTTTCGCCGTGGCTCGGTCATTCACATGCCCGACCAAATATCGCGTTTGCTGGTGCGTGGCGCCCAATACGACGAGACAGAAACCGACCTGCGGCCCTACGCCCCCAATGAGCCACAGCCAGCGCCAGTCCACGAAGACCCCCCGCCCTTTGAGCACCTGAGCGGACTGCTACTCAACCTCAAGCATGTGTTGGGCACCACGCTCAAAAGCCCCGAGCAAATAGATGTGAGCGCACGCATTGGCAAAATTGCCCAAGCCGTACAAAACATCTGCCGCAAGAGCATTGACAGCGCGCTGGCCGCCCCCTCTGTAGATACACATACCCCGTATATCGTGGTTCACCAGATGATGGGGGCCGTCCTGACCGAATTGATCGCGCAGGGCAAGGGATTGGACGCCACACAACGGCTGTCGTTGGTGTGTGCTGCCCTGACCCGCGATCTGGGACAAATACCGTTGCAGGCAGAACTGGATAAACATGCGGGCTATCTGCCCGACGATCTGCTAATGCAGATGCGCCAGCATCCCCAGCAAAGCGCCCAGCTGCTCGAACAAGCAGGCGTTAGCGATCCACTCTGGCTCGCCACGGTGCGCAACCACCACGAATACCTGGACGGCAAAGGCTACCCGGCGGGTCTTCAGGGCGATGAGATCAGCCTGGGCGCCAGAATACTGGCAGTGTCTGATCGCTATAGCGCCATGACCAAAATGCGGCCTTACCGGGCCCAGGCCCACTTTCCACAAAATGCCCTGAAAGAGATTTATCTCAAAAAGGATTCGGAGGTCGATGAAGAAATCGCCCGCATCCTGATCTCAAAGGTAGGCCTGTTATCACCGGGCACCCTCGTCAAACTCAAGTCGGGGGAAGTGGCGGTGGTCAAAAGCCCCACCGTCAAATCCGATGCCACCATTGTTTACAGCGTCTATGGCAAGACCGGCATGATTTTGTCTACCCCCGCCCGCCGCGACACGTCCCAGCCGGGGTGTGAAATCGTTGGTTTGGTGCCGTTTTCCCACTGCCAGACAGCCGCTGTCTGCATCCGGCAAGTCTGGGCCGAATGAAGTTGGCCCACATCTACGCCATTGAAGCCCGAAGAGAATCGCCATGAAAATGAATCTACCGGTCACCGGACAGGAACAACGGTTCTCTGCCGACAAAAACATGGTCACCAAGACCAATACCAAGGGCATCATCACCTTTGCGAACCAAGATTTTGTTGAGGTCAGTGGCTTTTCTGAGGAAGAGCTGATCGGCAAAAACCACAATCTGATCCGACACCCAGATATGCCGCCGGTGGCCTTTGAGATCATGTGGAAAACCTTGAAGCGTGGCCTGCCTTGGCGCGGCATCGTCAAGAACCGTTGCAAAAACGGCGACCACTATTGGGTCGATGCCCGCATCGTACCCATCAAGAAAAACGGCGAGATCACCGGCTATATGTCGGTGCGCAGTTGCCCCTCGCGCGAGGATGTGGCTGGCGCTGAAGCGGCTTACGAAAGCGCCAAGAACAGGCCCGACACGCTGAAAGAGGATGTGTCGCCGGGCTGGAAAAAGCACCTCTCGATCAAGAACGGCATCCCGCTGTGGATTGCGTTTGTCACCCTGCTGATGATTGGGGGAGGCATTTTAGGTATCACGGGCCTGAACCTGTCTAAGGCCGACATCCAAGCCCTCTACCACCAAGAAATGGTGCCGGTGCAAGCCATTCAGCGCATGAAATTCTTGATGGCCGACAACCGCTCCCAACTGGCACTGGCCCTCAACTTTAAGTTTGGTGCCCACTCGGACGTGGTGCTCAATCATGGTGCAGGCAACCACCATGTGCAGGTGATTGCCACCAACCGGCAAGAAATTGACCAGCTCTGGGCCCACTATATCGGCCAAGTCCGTGATAGCAAAGAACAGCAACTGGCCAATGCCTACATCCAAGCCCGCAATCGCTATGTCAACGAAGGGCTTTTACAAGCCAACCAAGCTATTGAGGCCGAAGACTACCTGCAAGCGCAGCGGGTGTTTTTTAACCAAGTCAATCCCCTGTACGACACGGCCAATGCCCACGCCTCTACCCTCTTGAGCTACCTGTCCGAGCGCGCCCACAGCAAGCTGGTAGACACCACCAAGCGCGGTGAGTTGATTTTCAAGATGGCCGTAGCGGGCATTGCTCTGAGCTGCTTGGTGCTGATCGTGGCAGGGGTCTTTTTCTTCCGTATCACAGCCCACCCACTCGAAAAAGCCGTGCTGGCCCTAGAAAACATTGCCGAAGGCAAGCTCTCGGACAATGTAGACCCCTCGGGTTATGGCGAACCGGGGCGGGTGATGACCGCTGTGATGGTGACACAAATGCACCTGAAGGTGATGCTGCACGAGATTCGGCAATCTGCCGGATCTATCCACCAACAGTGCAACCAACTCAACCAAGTGATGATGGACTTGGCCGAGCACTCGGACGAACAACAAGAGCGCATCTACCAAACTGTGGAGGCCGTTAAGTCCTCACGCACAGCCATGACCGCCATCGCTGGGCACATGGACACCTTGCTAGAGGCCGTTCATGCCGGAGACAACGACAGCGCCGCCACCTTGCAGGCACCCGGCCAAACCGAGCCCCCCATGCCTGCTTTTGAGTTGATGCCCGCAGAACTCATGGCGGTGTTTGGCGACAGCCTGTCAACAGCCGCCCCCGCCCCAGAACCTAGCGCAGCACCAGTGGCTCCACCACCCAGAGCAACCCCTACCCTGCCCCCTGCCGCCCCTACCGAATGGGGCCAACAGGTGCAAACCGTAGCCAGCGCAGCCCGCAGCCAAGCCTTGGCCGTAGAAGAAGTGTCTAGCCAACTGCACCAAGTGGCGCGGTTGGTGGTGCAAAACCGCGAAGATGTTCAAGGCGCTTGGGCCGCCTCGCAGCGGCTGGAACATACCGCCCGTGAGCTGGATGAGCTTGTCAAGTATTTTGACTAGCGCGTAACAACATGGCCCCCCTTCGACCCGTTCCACAAAAACTGATCAAAGGGGAAACCGCCACGCTCAGTCCACGCGCTGGATCGGCACGTACAGGCTGCCGCCGCCCTGTTGGAACTCCTCGGCTTTGGCGTGCAGACCTTGCTCCAGTGCCTGCGCTTCAGCCAAGCCTTTTTGCGCGGCAAAGTCGCGCACTTCTTGGGTGATCTTCATCGAGCAGAACTTGGGGCCGCACATCGAGCAGAAATGCGCCACCTTGGCCGAGTCCTTGGGCAAGGTCTCGTCGTGGTACTCCTTAGCGGTTTCGGGGTCGAGGCCCAGATTAAACTGGTCTTGCCAACGGAAATCAAAGCGCGCTTGGCTCAGCGCGTCATCGCGGGCGCGGGCACCGGGGTGGCCCTTAGCCACATCGGCAGCGTGCGCGGCAATTTTGTAGGCAATGATGCCTTGTTTAACGTCATCGCGGTCGGGCAGGCCCAAATGCTCCTTGGGGGTAACGTAGCACAGCATGGCCGTGCCCATCCAGCCAATCATCGCAGCACCAATCGCACTGGCAATGTGGTCGTAGCCGGGGGCAATGTCGATGGTCAGCGGGCCAAGGGTGTAAAACGGTGCTTCATGGCAGGTCTTGAGCTGCTCGGTCATGTTGGCTTGGATCATGTGCATGGGCACATGGCCGGGGCCTTCAATCATGGTTTGCACGTCGTGCTTCCAAGCCACTTGCGTCAATTCGCCCAAGGTGTGCAGCTCGGCAAACTGGGCCTCATCATTGGCATCCGAGGCACAGCCGGGGCGCAGGCCATCGCCCAAGCTGAAGCTGACGTCATACTGCTTCATGATGTCGCAGATGTCTTCAAAGTGCTCGTACAAGAAGCTCTCGCGGTGGTGGGCCATACACCACTTGGCCATGATGGAGCCACCACGCGACACAATGCCAGTGCGGCGGTTGGCCGTGAGGTGGATATAAGCCAAACGGATACCGGCATGGATGGTGAAGTAATCCACCCCCTGTTCGGCCTGCTCGATCAGCGTGTCGCGGAAGATTTCCCAGGTCAGGTCTTCGGCAATGCCGCCCACTTTTTCCAAGGCTTGGTAGATCGGCACCGTGCCAATGGGCACGGGGCTATTGCGCACAATCCAGTCGCGGGTGGTGTGGATATTTTTGCCGGTGGACAAATCCATCACGTTGTCTGCACCCCAACGGATAGACCACACCAGCTTTTCGACTTCCTCTTCAATGCTGGAAGTGACGGCAGAATTGCCGATGTTGGCATTGATTTTGACCAAGAAGTTGCGGCCAATCGCCATCGGCTCCACTTCGGGGTGGTTGATATTGGCCGGGATGATGGCGCGGCCACGGGCCACTTCATCGCGCACAAATTCTGGGGTGATGATTTTGGGGATGCTGGCGCCCAGCGGGTTGCCCATCAGGCGCTGCTCGCGGGCGGCATCTTGCTGGTACTGCGCCATCCATTCGCGCTTGCCGTTTTCGCGGATCGCCACAAACTCCATCTCAGGCGTGATGATGCCCTTTTTGGCATAGTGCATCTGCGTGACGTTGGCACCGCTTTTGGCACGCAGGGGCTGGCGTTGCAGGGCAGCGGCTTCGGCGCGCAGGGCGGCCAAACGAGCAGCATCGTCGCTCTTTTGGCCGTCGTCCAGTGCCACTGGCGGGCGGCCTTGGTAACGTTCGACATCGCCACGACCTTCAATCCAAGTGCTGCGCACAGTTTGCAAACCCTTGCGCACGTCAATCACGGCGGTGGGGTCGGTGTAAGGGCCAGAGGTGTCATAGACACTCACTGTTTCGCCATTGGTGAGTTGGATGTCGCGCACCGGCACGCGCAGTTCGGGGTGCAATTGGCCGGGGATATAGGCTTTGCGCGAAGCAGGAAAAGGCTCACGCGTCAGTGCGAGCAGGTCGGCAAACTTTTCGCGGGCAAGGGTGTCGGGGGCATTCATCGGGTGATCTCCGGAGGCTGTGGCGGGGTTGCGCTCCGGTGTAGATCGTTGCCCTGGCCCAAACGCCAAAGCGGGCAGGGGGGCATCGGCTCTTCTTCCGCCGGCATGAACCGGATCAAGTTCGTCGGGTTCGCGGGTGTGCCGTTGGTTTGGCCACCCCCATCTCAGTGCAACGCACACCCCGGAGCAGGCCCAAGTATAGGGCGCAGCCCCCACCACAGCACAGCGTTGTCCACAAGACCACCTGGCCTGATGGGCCAGATTGACCGTCAGAGCAGTCCGTACTTTTTCAATTTGTCGTGCAAGGTGGTGCGTGCCACTTTCAACGCCTCTGCAGTGCGGCTGATGTTGCACGATTGGCGGCCATATTCATCGGCAATCAGCAGGCGCTCATAGCTTTCTACCGCCTCGGTCAAGGACTGCACAGGCAACTCTTTGGCGCTGGCTGTGCTGCGGTTGATGCCCAGCGCATGGCAGTCGGCCACATTGCGCAGCTCACGGATATTGCCCGGCCAGTCTTGGGCCATCAGGCGGCGCAGTGCTTCGGGGGTCAACGTGGGCGGAGGCCGGTTGTAACGCTTGGCCGCTTGCAACAAAAACTCGTTGTACAGCTCTGGAATATCTTCGCGCCGCTCGCGCAGCGGTGGCAACTCAATCGGTACCACATTGAGGCGGTAGTACAAGTCGGCACGAAAGCGCCCCTGCTCGGCCTGCACCTTGAGGTCTGCTTTGCTGGCCGCCACCACCCGGCACGACACCGGAATTTGCTGGTTGGCCCCTAGCCGCTCAATCACCCGCTCTTGCAACACCCGCAGCAATTTGATCTGCATGGGCATGGGCATGGATTCGACTTCATCCAAAAACAATGTGCCACCACGGGCATATTCAATCTTGCCGATACGGCGCTTTTGTGCGCCCGTAAAAGCGCCGGGTTCGTGCCCAAACAGTTCGCTGTCGAGCAAGGTATCGGTCATGCCCCCGCAGTTGAGGGCCACATAATTTTCTTGACTACCGTGCGAGAGGTCGTGCAGACAGCGGGCCACCATTTCTTTGCCGGTGCCAGTCTCACCGACGATGAGAATGTCTACGGCAGCATCGGCCACATCCAGAATACGCTGGCGCACCCGGCTCATTTGGGGTGAGCGGCCAATCAACCGGGTCTCCAACACATCACGGTGGTCTAGACGGCGGCGCAGGGTTTCCACTTCCAACACCAGCCCACGCTTTTCTAGCGCCCGGCGCACCACATCCACCAAATCAGCGGTAGAAAAGGGCTTTTGCATAAAGTCATACGCGCCGTGGCGCATGGCCTCCACCGCCAGCGTAACATCACCGTGACCGGTGATGATGATGACGGGCAAGCCGGGGTCGCGCTCCACCACACGGCGCAGCAAGTCCATGCCACTGGCACCGGGCAGGCGCATATCAGTGACCACGGTGCCAAAGTCTTCGACCAACAACGCCCGCTCGGCCTCCTCTACCGAACCCACCGCCAAAACCGGAATACCATCCAATTGCAGCGCCTGTTCACAGCCCAACCGTGCATGGGGATCGTCTTCGACCAACAGGACTTTAAGCATGGGGGGGATCTTCTTGTGCAGAGGGGATGCTGGGCAGGGTGATAACGAAGCATACGCCACCGTTGGGAGAAACTTCGGCCTGCAAGTCGCCACCAAAATCACGCAAAATATCGCGCGAAATCGTCAGCCCCAAGCCCAGCCCCTCGCCGGGTTGCTTGGTGGTAAAAAACGGCTCAAACAAACGCTGGCGAGCCTCTTGGCTCAACCCACAGCCGGTATCCGACACCCGCAGAACAATTTGTGCCCCTTGGCGCTCCGCCTGCAAACCCAATTGCCGCTGCGGTGCTTGGGCCATCGCATCCAAGGCATTGCCAATCAGATTGACCAGCACCTGCTGCAAGCGGTTTGGGTCGCAATAAGCCAGCCAGACGCCCGGCTCCAGATTGCGCTGCACAAGCACCTGCAATTTTTGCAGCCGTTGGTCAAACAAAAAGAGTGCCGCATCGGTGGCATGGGCCAAATCTACCGCAGAAGACACCGCTGGTGACTTGCGGGCAAAGGTTTTGAGCGGATTGATGATGTTGCCCATCTGGCCTGCCAACTGCCCCACCGTGGCCAGGTTGCGCTCAGCCGTGGCCTGATCACCCCGGCGCATAAACTCTGCGGCATTTTCTGACAAGATACGGATGGCTCCCAGCGGCTGCGACAGCTCGTGCGTAATGCCTGCGGCCATTTGCCCCAATACCGCCAGCTTGGCGGCCTGCACCAATTCATCTTGTGCCGCGCGCAAGGCGCGCTCTGCCCGTTGGCGCTCCAGCACCTCGTGCTGCAACGAGGTAATGGCATGGCTCAGGTCGGCGGTGCGCTCTTGCACCATGCGCTCCAATTGTTGGTGCGAACGCTCCATCAGCACACGGGCCTGCTCTCGGCTCAAGGCCAAACGGCGGCGCTGGCCCCAATACAAAGCCCCTAACAACATACACCCCAATGCCGCCACTGCCAGTGCCGCATGGGTGGCGGCCAGCAAAGCCACGGGCCGCAAATCGGCAAAGACAACGATTTTCCACGCTGTTTCAGGCAGATTGCGCGATAGCGCCAAATAGGGGCCAATGCCAGAGAACTGGCGCACATCATCACGCAAATCCTTGGGCAAACGCACCACTACCCCTTCGTCCGCACCGTCAATGGTGATGTTCAAGCTGTGCCGCCCCACCTCTTGCCCCGAAAAATGGCGCGGATCGATATCGGCAAAAGCCTCGCCGGGCAAGGGCTGCAAACTGGCATAGCGCCATTCGGGGGGCGACGACAGCAGCACAATGCCATTGTTGTCCACAATCACGGCTGGGGCTTCTTGCTGTAGCCAGCGCCGCTCCAACTCGCGGATGCTGGACTTGACCACCGCCACCCCCATCACACGCCAGCCCTGTTTATCGTCGCGAATAGGCTGGGCAAAATAGTAGCCCGGTTCGGGCCGGACATGGTCAATGCCATAGTGGCGGGCAGGCATCCCACTGATCGCACTGCGGAAAAAAGGCATATACGACAGGTCTGCCCCCAACAGGTTGTCCGAAAAAATCCAATCGCTAGAAGCCACCACCCGACCATGGACATCCAGCACAAAAATGGCTGGCCCGCCCAAATGGTCGTTCAGTTGCTGCAAAAAAAGGCTGACCTCCTGCGCCAGCGCCGTTTGCTGCGGTGCGGAGGTGCGCAACAGCTCCAACACACCGTGGTGCAACTGAATGGCTGCCGGAATGGCGACATGGCGGGTGACCACCCCGTCAATAGCCGCAGCCCGTACATTCAGATCCTGGCTGGCCACCGCCCGCATACGCTCTACGCCTACGCGCTCGGAGTACTTAAAAACCAGCCAACTCACACCCACCAGAAGCACTGTAGCCAACAACAGCCACGCTGCCCGCCGCCGCCCCGGTGGCAAAGAAGACGGGTGAGCGTGGTGAACATCTGGCATGGCTACGGCAACAACATCTTAGTGCGTGAACACATCCAGAGCCGTGCTGCTTGCTCAGGGATACAGCCCACGTTGCTCACGGGCCGCCAGCACCCGGTGGCAGGCAATGATGAAGGTGGCCGTGCGCAACGAGACCCCGCGCTCGGTGGCCATTTTCCAGATGCCATCAAACGCCCCCACCATGATGCGTTCCAAGCGGCTGTTGATTTCTTCTTCGCTCCAAAAGAAGCTAGAGAAATCCTGCACCCACTCAAAATAAGACACCGTGACGCCCCCAGCATTGGCTAATACGTCAGGCACCACCAAAATCCCGCGCTCACGCAGAATATCGTCTGCCGCTGGAGTGGTTGGGCCATTGGCACCTTCCACAATGATTTTGGTGCGCAACTTTTGGGCGCGCTCTGGCACGATCTGGCCCTCCAGCGCCGCAGGAACCAAGAAGTCGCTCTCGAGCAGCCAGAAGTCTTCCGACGAAATCGGGGACGCACCACCAAAGCCCGCCAACCCACCGTGGGCCTGGGCATAAGCCAACGCAGCGGGCACATCCATACCCGCCTCGTTGGCCAGCGTGGCAGAGTGGTCTTGCAAGGCCACCACTTTCGCACCCGCCTCATGGAACATGCGCGCAGCAATTCCCCCCACATTGCCAAACCCCTGCACCACCACCCGCGCCCCAGCAATGGCCACGCCCATGCGCTGGCCTGCCTCACGCGCTGCAATAAAAACACCGCGCCCAGTGGCCTCGTGGCGGCCCAATGAGCCCCCCAATGACACCGGCTTGCCTGTCACAACGCCGGTGGCCGTGCCACCAACATTCATAGAATAGGTGTCCATCATCCAAGCCATCGTCTGCTCGTTGGTGCCCACATCCGGTGCCGGAATATCTTTTTCTGGCCCGATGATGACGCCAATCTCTGAGGTATAGCGGCGGGTAATGCGCTGCAACTCATCGCGTGAATGCGCGCGAGGGTCCAACCGGATGCCCCCCTTGGCCCCGCCGTAGGGCAGGTTCAGGGCCGCGTTCTTGACGGTCATCCAGCCCGACAGGGCCATGACCTCGTTGAGCGTGACGGCTGGGTGGTAACGCACACCGCCCTTGCCCGGCCCACGCGACATGTTGTGCTGCACGCGGTAGCCTTCGTAATGGGCCACAGTGCCATCGTCACGCACGATGGGCACATCCACAATCAAGATACGTTTGGGGTGCTTGAGGGTATCGATCCACTTGGCCAATGAGCCTAAGTGGGGGGCTACACGGTCAATCTGCTCGATAAAGCTGGCCCACGGTTCAGGTGCGGCCGGGTCAAGAAAGGACAGGCTGTCTGTGCGCTGGTGGTTGGTAGTGATCTGGTTCATTTTTGTCTCCTGTGGTTATTTTTTGTCGTCTTGCGGCTCAGTGTTGCAAGATTTTTGCAAGGAACTGGCGCGCCCGCTCCGACTGCGGATTGCTGAAGAAGGCTTCTTTCTGGTCGTCTTCAATAATGCTGCCTTGATCCATGAAGATCACCCGGTTGGCCACCCGCTTGGCAAAGCCCATTTCGTGGGTCACGCACATCATGGTCATGCCCTCTTGGGCCAATTCAGTCATCACGTCCAGCACCTCGTTGACCATCTCGGGGTCGAGTGCCGAGGTCGGCTCATCAAACAACATGCAAATCGGGTCCATCGCCAGCGCCCGGGCAATAGCTACACGTTGCTGCTGGCCTCCCGAAAGCTGGCCCGGAAATTTATGTGCATGGGCTTTCAAGCCCACACGGTCGAGCAGCTTCAAGCCCTTCTCCCGTGCTTCGTCTTCAGAGCGGCCCAAGACCTTGACTTGGGCCAGACTCAGGTTGTCGGTGATGCTCATGTGGGGAAACAGCTCGAAATGCTGAAACACCATGCCCACATGCGCCCGCAGTTTGGACAGGTTGGTGCCCGCAGCGCCCACCGAGGTGCCATTGACCACAATCTCACCCGACTGGAACGGCTCCAAGCCATTCACACATTTGATGAGTGTCGATTTGCCCGAGCCCGAAGGGCCGCACACCACGACCACTTCGCCTTTATTGATCGTGGTGGTGCAATTTTTGAGCACCTGAAAAGCCCCGTAGTGCTTGCCCACATTAGAAATCTGGATCATGAAAGTCTCCTAAGGTACGGCGCTCAGGCCGGACGGTGTTTTTTCTGTAGCTGCTTGACCAGCATGGAAATCGCAAAGCAGATGACAAAGTAGACCAGCCCCGCAAACAACAGCAGCTCAATCAGACGGCCATCGCGGTCGCCCACCTTGTAGGCCGCGCCAAAGAAGTCGGCCAGCGCCGAAACGTAGACCAGCGAGGTATCTTGGAACAAGATCACGCCTTGGGTCAGCAGCAACGGCACCATGTTGCGAAACGCCTGCGGCAAAATGACAAAGCGCATCGCTTGTGGGTAGTTCATGCCCAACGCATAGCAGGCACTCAATTGCCCCTTGGGCACACTCTGAATACCAGCACGGATGATTTCTGAGTAATACGCAGACTCAAACAGGGCAAACCCAGCCATCGCCGAGGCCAGACGCAAATCGGTGCCAGGTGGCAAGCCAAACAGCTCCTCAGTAAAGCGCGGCACGATCAAGAAGAACCACAGCAGCACCATGACCAGCGGAATGGCACGGAACAGGTTGACATAGCCCGCCGCAAAAACCGACAGCCAGCGCACCGACGACAAGCGCATCATCGCCAGCAAAGTACCCCAAACAATGCCCACCACCATCGCGATGAACGTGATCTTGAGCGAGGTCTGCATACCCTCCCAAAGGAAGGGCAGTGCTCCGGGAATGGAAGACCAATCGAATTCATGCATGTCACTTTCCTCCCAAGTAGCCGGGCACCCGAATGCGGCTCTCGACTTTTTTCATCGCAGCCATCACCGTCACATTCAGCAACAGGTAAGCCAACGTGACCGCAATGAAGGACTCATAGGGTTGCGCTGTGTAATCGACCAACTGGCGCCCTTGGGCCGCCAACTCCAACAAGCCGATGGTGGAGCACACCGCCGAGTTTTTGAAGATATTGAGAAACTCCGACGTCAGTGGCGGCACCACGACCCGAAAGGCCATGGGCAAAATCACGAAGCGGTAGGTTTGGGGCAACGTCAGGCCCAGTGCCAGCCCTGCATTGCGCTGGCCGCGCGGCAACGACTCAATACCAGCCCGCACCTGCTCAGCCACGCGCGCGCTGGTGAACAAGCCCAAACAAATCATGGAAGCCAAAAACTGCTGCAGCACCGGGTTCGATTGCTTATAGGCATCACCCAAGGCAGGCGGCAACAATTCGGGCAAGATAAAGTACCAGCCAAACAATTGCACCAGCAGCGGCACGTTGCGGAACAACTCCACATAGGCACCCGCCAAACCTGCCAACACCCGATTGGGCGCTGTGCGCAGCACCCCCACCACGGCCCCCAGCAATAGCGCCAGCAGCCAGCCTGCCAGTGACAGCGAGACCGTCATTTGCAGACCCGCCAACATCCAGCCCAGATAGGTGTCATCCCCGCTGGCACTGGGCTGCAGGAAGACCGTCCAATTCCATTGATAGCTCATGCGATCTCCTTGCCCAGGCACCCGCAGCCCCCCAGGGCTGCGAGCGACCCAGTCCGCTGTTAATCGAAGAACTTATCGTTAGGAGCCTTGAGCAGCGCCTTCATGTCTTCAGACATGGGCATATTGAGATTGAGTCCCTTGGGGGGGATAGGGCTGGTAAACCACTTGGCGTAAATCTTGGTAGCCTCACCAGAAGTCATGGCCTTGGCCAGGGCCGTGTCTACCACGCGCTTAAAGCCGGGGTCGTCCTTGCGCAACATGCAGCCATAGGCTTCTTTGGACTGTGCAGTGCCGGTGACCATCCAGTCATCGGGTTTACGCGCCTTGGCCATTTCGCCATAAAGCAGGGCATCATCCATCATGAAGGCCACTGCACGACCACTCTCCAGTGTCAAGAAAGATTCACCGTGGTCTTTGGCCGAGATGATGTTCATGCGCATCTTCTTATCCTCGTTCATCTTGCGAATCAGACGCTCAGACGTGGTACCCGCCGTAGAGACCACATTTTTGCCTGCCAAGTCTGGAAAGTCTTGAACACCCGATGTCTTCTTTGCCATCAGACGGGTGCCAACCACAAAGATGCTGTTAGAGAACGCTACCTGCTTTTGCCGCTCACTGTTGTTGGTAGTGGAGCCGCATTCAATGTCTACCGTGCCGTTTTGAACCAACGTAATGCGGTTGGCCGAAGTCACTGGCATCAACCGGGTATCGAGCTTGGCCAGTTTGAGTTCAGCCTTCACGCCCTCAACCACCTTGAGCATCAGCTCGTGCGAATACCCAATGACTTGCTGCTTGTCATCGTAGTAAGAAAAGGGAATGGAGGATTCCCGATGACCAAGCGTGATGGTGCCACTGTCTTTGATCTTCTTGAGGGTCGGCGACTCCTGCGCCTGAACACCAGAAGCCAAGGTAGCAGCAAGCACAGTAGCGATGAGGGCAATGTTTTTCATGGGTTTGTCTCCAAAACAGGAAAAAGCCGACTGCCGGCTTCACGCTCTTTGTTTCGCAAACACTGTGCCAGTGTGTGCCGCCCACATTAACCATCTAACCTATTGATTTCAATAGATAAAATTTAGACGCAACACCCGACCATCTCGGATTTCCGGCAATGCAACACTACAAGCCATCGGATTTCCGACACAGCCCCTCGCTTAAAACACCCGTTCTGCAATCAATACCGCAAAGAACAACGTAGCGGCAATCGACGTCCACTTCAGCACAATAAAGCCTAATCGCTTGTAGTAGGCCCGGCCTGTTCCCACATAAAAAGCAAAACACACTGCTGCCACGATCAACAGCAAGATCACCAGCCAGCGAAACAGCAGCATCGCACCACCTTACCAAGCACGCGCAGGCAGGGCAAAACCCTTGGGTGCCTGACGCTCGCTGTCAAAGCTCACCCATTCCCAAGCATCGGGCTGGGCCTGCAACTCGCGCAGTAACAGGTTGTTGAGCGCATGGCCGGAGCGAAAGGCACTGTAAGCCGCCAGCAGGGGTTTGCCAATCAGGTACAAATCCCCCATGGCATCCAAAATCTTGTGCTTGGCAAACTCATCGTCATAGCGCAAGCCATCGGCATTGAGCACCTTGTAGTCATCCATGACGATGGCGTTGTCCAGTCCGCCCCCCAGCGCCAAGCCGTTGGCGCGCATCATTTCTACATCTTTGGTAAAACCAAAGGTGCGGGCGCGGGCAATATCGCGGCTGTAGTTGCCACTGCCCAAGTCAAACTCTACGCACTGGCCCGTGGAATCCACGGCCGGATGGGCAAAATCGATCTCAAAGCGCAGTTTGAAGCCGTGGTAGGGCTCCAACCGCGCCCATTTGGCTTGTACGCCCTCGCCCTGAGACACCTGCACCGGGCGCGTGACCCGAATAAAACGCTTGGGCGCATTTTGTAAGGCGATGCCCGCACTTTGCAACAAAAACACAAAAGAGGCTGAAGATCCATCCAAGATGGGAACTTCTTCCGCAGTGATGTCCACATACAGGTTATCAATACCCAAACCTGCACAAGCCGACATCAAATGTTCCACCGTATGCACCTTGGCATGGCCCGCAGAAATCGTGGAGGCCATGCGTGTGTCTGTCACGGCGGTGGCCGAAATCGGAATATCGACGGGCTCTGGCAAGTCGATGCGGCGAAAGACGATGCCGGTGTCGGGCTGGGCTGGTCGCAGGGTGAGCTCTACCCGTTGACCACTATGAAGACCCACGCCGACAGCACGGGTCAGCGTTTTGAGAGTACGTTGCTGGAGCATAGGCCGATTTTAGTTTTTGGGGACAACAACGCACAGGCTTTGCCCCCAAAACCTTGACTATGGCAACGATAAATACCCCGCGCGCAGCCCACGCGCTCTACAAGATCAGTCGGCCTGTTTGCGCAGGAACGCTGGAATCTCCAGATCGTCCATGCCACCGGAGGACAGCGCGTCGACCCTGGCTGCAGCCTGATTGCGGTTGGTACGCCAAACGCTGGGCACAGCCATACCGTGGTAGTCGGCTCCCGCTGCACTGCCAGCGCCCAAGCCAGAGCCTCCCCCCATGCTGCCACCCAAGCCCGCCACTTGGTAGGCTACGTTGTCAGTGCCAGTGCGCAAACCGCCTTGCACCACCTGAATGTTTTGGCGGCGGGCATTTTGGCGCGACAGGCCGGTGGCAACCACTGTGACGCGGATGGCATCGCCCAAAGTTTCGTCGTAAGCCGCACCGAAGATGACGTGGGCATCTTGCGAGGCATAGGCATTGATGGTGTTCATGGCCAAGCGCGACTCAGACAGCTTGAGGCTGCCCTTGCTGGCGGTTACCAACACCAATACGCCCTTGGCACCAGACAGATCAATGCCTTCCAGCAGCGGGCACGCAATGGCTTGCTCGGCGGCAATACGGGCACGGTCGGGACCGCTGGCAGTAGCCGTTCCCATCATGGCCTTGCCCGGCTCACCCATCACGGTACGCACGTCTTCAAAGTCGACATTGACTTGGCCGTACTCGTTGATGATTTCGGCAATACCACCCACGGCGTTGCGCAGCACATCATTGGCATGGGCAAAGGCTTCGTCTTGGGTGACCTCGTCGCCCAGCACGTCAAGCAGCTTTTCGTTGAGCACAACGATCAGCGAATCGACGTTTGACTCCAGCTCGGCCAAACCATTGTCGGCATTTTGCATCCGGCGATTGCCTTCCCAATCGAAGGGCTTGGTAACCACGCCCACGGTGAGAATGCCCATCTCTTTGGCCACCCGTGCAATCACCGGCGCAGCGCCAGTGCCGGTGCCGCCGCCCATGCCTGCGGTAATAAACAGCATGTGCGCGCCCTGAATAGCAGCACGGATATCGTCAATGGCGGCTTCGGCGGCCTCACGGCCTCTCTCGGGGCGGCTGCCCGCACCCAAGCCGTTTTGGCCCAGTTGAATAATGCGGTGGGCAGAACTGCGGTTGAGTGCCTGTGCGTCGGTGTTGGCACTGACAAACTCGACACCTTGCACATGGCGTGCAATCATGTGTTCTACCGCATTGCTACCACCACCACCGACACCAATGACCTTGATCTGCGTGCCTTGGTTGAATTCTTCCACATCGATGATTTCAATTGGCATGTTGTTGGTGCTCCTGACCCTGAATGGTATGCGCTGGCAAAAGTAAATAAAAGGTAAAGACCGTGTTTTTTTGCCGCGCAGTGTACGTCCTCGCGCGCTTCACGATCAGAAATTTCCTACGATGAATTCTTTGAACCGGCCAAAGACGGTCTGTACCGTGCCGGTTTTCTGTGCCACCTTGAAACCACGCATGCGCGCCAAACGCGCTTCTTCGAGCAGCCCCATTACGGTGGCAGCACGCGGTTGGGCCACCATGTCGGCCCGGGCGCTGGAATATTTAGGAATGCCCCGGCGTACTGGCTTCAGGAAAATGTCCTCGCCCAACTCCACCATGCCCGGCATGACGGAACTGCCGCCAGTCAGTACGATACCCGAAGACAGCACTTCTTCATAGCCAGACTCGCGAATCACCTGTTGCACCAGCGAGAATATTTCTTCTACGCGCGGCTCCACCACGCCAGCCAGTACCTGGCGGCTCAACATGCGTGGGCCCCGGTCACCCAGACCGGGGACTTCTACTTGGGCTTCAGGGTCGGCCAGCATCTGCTTGGCATAGCCACTTTCTACCTTGATGTCTTCGGCATCCTTGGTGGGGGTGCGCAACGCCATCGCAATATCGCTGGTAATCAGATCGCCCGCAGCCGGAATGACGGCTGTGTGTCGAATGGCCCCCCCCGTGAAGATGGCAACATCGGTCGTGCCAGCACCGATATCCACCACCGCCACACCCAGCTCGCGCTCGTCGTCGGTGAGCACTGCTTGGCTGGAAGCCAGTGGGTTCAGCAGCAGTTGCTCCACTTCCAGGCCGCAGCGGCGCACACACTTGATGATGTTTTCGGCGGCACTTTGTGCCCCAGTCACAATGTGGATTTTGGCTTCGAGACGAATACCGCTCATGCCAATGGGCTCTTTGACGTCTTGGCCGTCAATCACAAACTCTTGCGGCTCCACCAACAGCAGGCGCTGATCGCTGGAGATGTTGATGGCCTTGGCAGTCTCGACCACACGGGCTACGTCGGCAGCTGTGACTTCCTTGTCTTTGACAGCCACCATTCCACTGGAATTCAAGCCCCGAATATGACTGCCCGTGATGCCTGTGTAGACCCGCTGGATCTTGCAGTCGGCCATCAACTCGGCCTCTTTGAGGGCCAGCTGGATGCTTTGCACGGTGGCATCGATATTGACAACCACTCCACGCTTGAGGCCGTTACTGGGGGCCACGCCCAAACCCACCAACTTGAGGGCACCACTGGGCAACACTTCAGCCACCACCGCCATGATCTTGGCCGTACCGATGTCCAGCCCGACCACCACATCTTTGTATTCTCTTGCCATATCCGTGTCTGCCTTTTGTTGTCCTGTGCCGCCTTATTTGCGCGCTGTTGATGCAGTGCCCGGTGCCACTGTGGTTACACCACGCAAACGCACGGCGTAACCACCACTGTGGCGCAAGTCTGCCGACTCCAATGCATCGGGCTTGCGCCCATAGTGCGCTGCCACCTGCGCCAGGGTGCTGACAAAGCGTTGAGCACGCTGCTCCACCTCTTGGGCGCTCCCCCCCCCCAATTCCACCACGGCGCCGCCTTGGAAGGTGACCTTCCAGCCGCCACGCCCCGAGAGCTCTAACGTCTTGATAGGTGCCCCCAGCAGGGTCTGTAAACGTTGGTACATCTGCCAGACTTGCGTCGATTGGTCTTGCGGGCCATGCAGACGGGGCAGATCATCCAGGTCAGCCTCGTCACCATTGGCCTCGAACACCTCGCCCTGGCTGTTGACCATTTCTTCGCCCGACTCCCGGCCCCAGTGCGCCACGGCATGGTGCTCTTGCAGCACCACTTCCAGAGTGCGCGGATACTGGCGACGAATCTGGGCCTTGCGCACCCAAGGCACCTGTTCAAAAGCTTTGCGGGCCGCTTGAAGATCCACGGTAAAAAAGTTGCCAGTAAGCTGGGGCGCCACGTTGGCACGCAAGGTGACGGCATTGTTATGCACCAGTTCACCCTGTACCACAATCCGCCCAATGGCAAATGCCGGGTGACGCAGCGCCCACCAAGCCCCGGCTGCCAGCACCAGCACGACGCAGCCCAAAAACAAGACCGAGGCGGCCAGGTTCATGAGCCGGACGTCCAGCGGTGCGGGCAGTGTGTCTGTCATGCAGCGTCTCCAGACCGCACAGTGGCGGTGTGACGGTCTTGCAGTGGTGTGTCGAGGGTCGCTTGGGCCAGCAGGCGCAAGCACAGGTCTTCATAACTGATGCCCGCCGCACGGGCCGACATCGGCACCAAAGAATGCCCGGTCATGCCCGGCGAAGTGTTGATCTCCAGCAGAAACGGCTGGCGATCGGTAGCACGGATCATGATGTCGGCTCTGGCCCACCCCCGGCAGCCCAAGGTACGAAAAGCCTGCACCACCAGTTCTTGGATGGCTTGCTCCTCGACTGCGGGCAGACCACTGGGGCAGTGGTATTGGGTGTCGTCGGTAAAGTATTTGTGCTCGTAGTCATAGTTGCCTTGGGGGGCCACGATACGAATCACGGGCAAGGCTTGGGCGCTGGCGGCTTCGCCCAGAATCGGGCAGGTGGTCTCATCACCGGCAATAAATTGCTCGCACAGCACTTCGGGGTCATAGCGCGAAGCAAGCTGATAGGCTTGGGCGCACTGCGCCACATCGGTCACTTTGGTCAGGCCGATGGTGGAACCTTCGCGGGCAGGCTTGACGATCATGGGCGCACCCAGTGCTTGCAAAGCCTGTTCGGTCTCTGTGGCGTTGGCTACCAAACGCCAATCAGGGGTAGGCAAACCCTCGGCCCGCCACAGGCGTTTGGTCATGATCTTGTCCATGGCAATGCTGGAGGCCAGCACGCCTGAGCCAGTGTAGGGAATGCCCAGTAGCTCAAGCGCACCTTGCACCGTGCCATCTTCGCCGTGGCGGCCATGCAGGGCAATAAAACAGCGGCTGTAGCCTTGGCGTTTCAGGTCGCCCAAGTCGTTGTAGGCCGGGTCAAACAGGTGGGCATCCACACCCCGCGCACGCAATGCCTGCAAAACGCCACTGCCCGACATGAGCGAGACGTCGCGCTCGGCGGAACTGCCCCCCATCAAGACGGCCACTTTGCCCAGTGCCGCCACATCGATATTGACATCCAGGAGACTCATTCCTTTACTCCGATGCTGCGATCAGCAGCTCTTGATTCTGTAGCAAATCCACCACTTTTGCGGCCACGGCACCGATGGTGCCAGCCCCCATACACAGCACCACATCGCCCGGCTGCACCTGATCGACAATGGTTTGTGGCAAATCTGTCACATTGTCAACAAACACGGGCTCAATGCGCCCGGCCACACGCAAAGCACGGGCCAAAGCGCGGCCATCAGCAGCCACCAAAGGCGCTTCACCAGCGGCATAAACCTCTGTGAGCAGCACGGCATCGGCACTGCCAATGACCTTGACGAAGTCCTCAAAACAGTCGCGGGTACGGGTATAACGGTGGGGTTGGAAAGCCAGCACCAAACGGCGCCCCGGAAAGGCACCACGCGCTGCCGCCAGTGTGGCGGCCATCTCGACCGGGTGGTGGCCGTAATCGTCTATCAGGGTAAAAACACCGCCACCGGCAGGTGCAGGCCAGTCGCCATACCGCTGAAAACGCCGTCCCACCCCCCGAAACCCTGCCAATGCCCGCAGCAGTGCCTCATCAGAAATGTTCAACTCTACCGCCACCGCCACCGCAGCCAAGGCATTGAGCACATTGTGCTCTCCTGCCAAGTTGAGCACGACGTCCAAATCGGGCAAGGTGACGCCATTGCGCCGTTGCACGGTAAAGTGCATCTGCCCAGCTTGGGCTCGCACATTGACGGCACGGACTTGGGCATCTTCGGCAAAGCCATAGCTGGTGATGGGGCAGGTGACTTCGGGCAGGATGTCACGCACCGCAGGGCTGTCAATGCACAAAATGGCCGTGCCATAGAAGGGCATCCGGTGCAGAAAATCAACAAATGCTTTTTTCAGCCGGCCAAAGTCGTGGCCGTAGGTTTCCATGTGGTCGGCATCGATGTTGGTAACGACTGCCATCACGGGCAGCAGGTTCAGGAACGAGGCATCGGACTCGTCGGCCTCCACCACAATGTATTCTCCACTGCCCAGTTTGGCATTGGCTCCCGCACTGTTGAGGCGCCCACCGATCACAAAAGTGGGGTCTAGGCCACCTTCGGCCAGCACACTGGTCACCAGGCTGGTGGTGGTGGTTTTGCCGTGGGCTCCAGCAATAGCAATACCTTGCTTCATGCGCATCAGCTCGGCCAGCATCAGGGCACGGGGCACCACCGGGATTTTTTTGGCCCGGGCTGCCTGCACTTCAGGATTGTCGGATTGCACAGCGGTGGACGTCACTACAGCATCGGCACCGGCAATATGGGCAGCATCATGGCCTAGATAGGTGCTGATACCCAGCCCTTGCAAACGGCGCAGGGTGGCGCTGTCGGCCAAATCGGAACCAGAGATGGTGTAGCCCAAGTTGTGCAGCACTTCGGCAATGCCGCTCATGCCCGAGCCACCCATGCCGACAAAATGGATATGTTGAACCGCGTGTTTCATGCCAGCAACGCCTCACACGCACTGACCACCACCAGTGTGGCTTCTGTTTTTTGCATTTCTTTGGCCTTGATTGCGCGCTGCAACAGGGTTGGGCGCTCTAGGGTTTGTAACATTTTGGCCAGCATCTGCGCTGACAACTCGGGCTGTGGCACCAACCAACCCGCACCTGCATCCACCAAAAAGCGCGCATTGGCAGTTTGGTGGTCGTCTACGGCTGCCGGGAAGGGGACAAAAATGGCCGCCGCGCCAATGGCGGCGATCTCCGTCACTGTGCTGGCGCCCGCACGACAGACGATCACATCGGCATCAGCAAAAGCTTGGGCCGTATCCTCAATGAATGGTGTGAGGGTGGCTTCAACGCCCGCAGCAGCATAGTGGGCACGCAGGGCGTCAATTTGCGCCGCACCACTTTGGTGTGTGACCACGGGCCGCTGCCCCGCAGGCAACAAGGCCAGCGCCTGAGGCACTACCTCGTTCAGTGCCTTGGCCCCCAAGCTGCCCCCCACCACCAACAGGCGCAACGGCCCGCTGCGCCCTAGAAAACGCTCTGCAGGAGCGGCGTGCTGCAAAAAAGCAGCCCGCAAAGGATTACCCACCCAGTGTCCTTGGGCAAACACGCCCGGAAAGGCCGTGAACACTTGGTCGGCCACACGGGCCAACAGCTTATTGGCCATGCCAGCGACGGAGTTTTGCTCATGCAGCACCAAGGGCTTGCCTGATAGCCGTGCCGCCACGCCCCCCGGAAAGCTGATGTAGCCCCCCAGACCGACCACTACGTCGGGCTGCACCCGGCGCACCACAGCCAGCGCCTGCCCCACTGCCGTCAGCAAGCGCCAAGGCAACAGAGCCAAGGTTTTGAGGCCTTTGCCGCGCACACCAGAAAAATCTATGGTCTCGAGCACAAAACCTTGCGGGGGCACCAAGCGGGCCTCCATGCTGGCGGGCGCACCCAACCAATGCACCTGCCAACCACGCTCACGCAGTGCCTGTGCCACCGCCAACCCTGGAAAGATGTGCCCGCCCGTGCCACCGGCCATGACAAGTGCCGTTTTCTGCTTCATGCGTGACCTCCGCGCATGAGTAATTTATTTTCGTAGTCCACACGAAAAACCACGGCCAATGCCACCAAATTCATCAAGATGGCCGATCCACCAAAGCTCATCAACGGCAAGGTCAAGCCCTTGGTAGGCAGGGCTCCAAGATTCACCCCCATATTGATGAATGCCTGAAAACCCATCCACATCGCCACCCCTTGTGCAACCAAACCAGAAAACACCCGATCCAGCGCAATCGCTTGGCGACCAATGTGCATGATGCGCCGGGTGAGCCAGAAGAACAGGGTGATGAGCACCAACACCCCAATCAGACCAAATTCCTCGCCAATCACTGCCAGTAAAAAGTCGGTATGCGCTTCGGGCAGCCAGTGCAGCTTTTCAACGCTGCCACCGAGTCCTACCCCAAAAATCTCGCCCCGACCAATGGCGATGAGGGAGTGCGACAACTGGTAGCCTTTGCCCAGCGCATGCTTCTCGCTCCACGGATCGAGGTACGCAAAAATACGCTCGCGTCGCCAATCAGAGAACCACACCATAGCGGCAAAGGCCAGCACCAAAATAGCCGCAATCATGAAGAACATGCGCGCATTGACCCCTCCCAAAAAGAGGATGCCCATTGCGATCACGGCAATCACCATAAAAGCGCCCATGTCTGGCTCGGCCAGCAACAATGCGCCCACAATCGCCACCGCAGCGCCCATCGGCAGCACAGCACGGAAGAATCGCTCCTTGACTTCCATCTTGCGCACCATGTAGTCGGCGGCATAGATCAGCACCGCGAACTTGGCCAACTCTGACGGCTGAAAATTCATCACTCCCAACGACAACCAGCGCCGGGCTCCATTGACTACCGTGCCCACATGGGGAATGAGCACCAGCACCAACATGAACAAAGCCAACAAAAAGAGGCTGCGTGCATGGCGCTCCCAAACCACCATCGGGACTTGAAAAGCCATCAGCCCGGCAACAAACGCCATCACCAAGGCAAAGATATGGCGCACCAAAAAATGGGTAGGTGCAATCTTGCCAAAACGGGGGTTGTCTGGCAGGGCAATGGAGGCCGAATAGACCATCACCAGCCCCCAGGCCAGCAACGCCACGACCACCCACAGCAACGCCTGATCAAACCCCAACACACTGGCCGGTGTGGTGGAGGTCTGACGGTACTCCATGCCACCGACCCGCACAGGCAGGCCATCGGCAGCCTGCGCCTGGGCAGGCTGAAACCAGCCCCGAATACGGTGGTGCAGACCGATGCGCTCGTCCATCACAGCCCGCCTCCCAGCGTCTGACCACATTCATCGGCCAAAGTTTGCACGGCTTCGCAAAACACCTGGGCGCGGTGCGCGTAGTCTTTGAACATATCCAGACTGGCGCAGGCAGGCGACATGAGCACTGCATCCCCTGCAAGTGCTTGCTGTGTGGCCTGCTGCACGGCCTCGGGCAGGGTGGCTGCCCGCAACAAGGGGACGCCCGTCTCTTGCAGGGCAGCCTGAATCTGCGGTGCATCACGCCCTATCAGCACCACCGCACGCACATGGCGGGCCACGGGCACGGCCAATGGGGCAAAGTCTTGGCCCTTGCCATCGCCCCCCAAAATGACGACCAAGCGCCGGTCGGCCCCCAAACCTGTGAGTGCCGCTACAGTGGCCCCCACATTGGTGCCCTTGCTGTCGTCAAAGTATTCAATTCCATTGACCAGCCCTACCGACTCCACACGGTGCGGCTCACCCTGGTATTCACGCAAGCCATACAGCATCGGGGCCAGCGCACAACCTGCCGACTGGGCCAAGGCCAGAGCCGCCAGCGCATTGATGGCGTTGTGCCGCCCGCGGATGCGCAAGGCATCGGCAGGCATCAAGCGTTGGATATGCAGCTCCTCTGGCTCTTGGGCCGTACGGCTGCGCTGGCGTGTCTCGTCAGCCAGTGCTGCCCGCACAAGCCAAGCCATGCCACCAACCGTTTCGATACCAAAGTCGCCAGGGCGCCGGGGCAGATCGCCACCAAAAGTGACATGGGCCCGCTGCGCGGTTTTTTGCAGCTTGGTACGTACTGGCGCAGGCAACATAGCCATGACGGCTGCATCTTCGCGATTGAGCACCATCAGCGCATTGGCTCCAAAAATGCGCGCCTTGGCATTGGCGTAGGCCTCCATGCTGCCATGCCAATCGAGGTGGTCTTGTGTAACGTTCAACACAGCGGCAGCGGTGGGCTCAAAGCCAGTGACGCTGTCTAACTGAAAGCTCGACAGCTCCAACACCCACACATCGGGCAACGCAGAGGCCTCTAACCGTGCTGCCAGCGTATCGAGCAGCGTGGGGCCAATGTTGCCTGCCACCGCCACCGTTTTGCCTGCACGCTCAACCAATTGCCCGGTGAGTGAGGTAACAGTTGTCTTGCCATTGGTGCCCGTGATCGCCAGCACTGCGGGGGCGTAACCTTGGCGGACCTGCAAGTCCTGCAAGGCCAGAAAGAACAGGCTCAACTCTCCCCCAGTGACAATACCGCTGGCACTGGCAGCCACCAACACCGGAGCCACTGCATCGGGGCTGAGGCCGGGCGAGCGGTACACCGCTTGCACTGGCTGCCCTTGCACCAGATCGGCACTGAACGGGCCCGCTACAAACGCCACCTGAGGCCACTCGGCCTGCAAGGTTTCTAACTGGGGTGGCTGGGCACGGGTATCAGCCACGGTGACATGGGCACCTGCACGCGCACACCAACGTGCCATCGCCAAACCCGAAGCCCCTAGGCCCAGAATCAAAATATGCTGGTCTTGCAACGACATGGCAGTTACCGCAGTTTCAGGGTGGACAAACCGACCAAGCACAACAGCATGGTAATGATCCAAAAGCGCACCACCACCTGGGTCTCTTTCCAGCCACTTTTCTCAAAATGGTGGTGCAGTGGAGCCATCTTGAGCAAACGACGCCCTTCGCCATAACGCTTTTTGGTGAACTTGAACCAAGTCACCTGCGCCATCACCGACAGCGCCTCCACCACAAAAATGCCACCCATGATGGCTAGCACAATCTCTTGGCGCACGATGACGGCAATCGTGCCCAATGCTCCGCCCAGCGCCAGCGCCCCAACATCACCCATAAAAACCTGTGCTGGGTGGGTGTTGAACCATAAAAAGGCCAGTCCAGCCCCCGCCATTGCAGCGCAAAAAATCAGCAGCTCCCCAGAACCAGCGATGTGTGGCAAAAACAAGTATTTGGCATAGAACACATTGCCCGTCACATAAGCAAACACCCCCAGGGCAGAACCCACCATCACCACCGGCATGATGGCCAAACCGTCCAGGCCATCGGTGAGATTGACCGCATTGCTGGCCCCCACAATCACCAAATAAGTCATGATGACAAAGCCCAACACACCCAACGGATAGCTCACTTCCTTGAAAAAGGGCAGCAGCAACCCCGCTTGCGCTGGCAAGTTGACATCAAAGCCCGAGCGCACCCAAGACATGAACAACTCGAACACCTTGTAGTTGTTGCTCTCAGAAATGCTGAACACCAAATACAACGCCGCCAGCAGCCCAATGATCGACTGCCACATATATTTTTCACGCGAGGGCATCCCCTCGGGGTCTTTATTGACCACTTTGCGCCAATCATCGGCCCAACCAATGGCCCCAAAGCCCAGCGTGACGATGAGCACAATCCAGACAAAACGATTGGCCCAGTCAAACCACAGCAGGGTAGAGACAGCAATCGACATCAAAATCAACACCCCCCCCATGGTGGGTGTGCCACTCTTGACATGGTGGGTTTCCATGCCGTTGGTGCGAATCGGTTGACCAATCTTCAAGGCCGTCAGACGGCGAATGACGGCTGGGCCAGCCACCAAACCAATCAGCAGCGCCGTCAGGGCGGCCATCACGGCACGGAACGTCAAATACTGAAACACCCGAAAGAAACCAAAATCGGGCGACAAGCCCTGCAACCACTGCGCCAACCAAATCAGCATGCAGCCCCCATAGCGGCAGATGCACCAGCAGTGGTCACTGCGGTATGTGTCTGTGCGGGTGCCGTGAGCACCTCCAGCACCTGTTCCATCTTCATGAAGCGTGATCCCTTGATCAGCACACTGCCCACAGTGGGCAGGGCTGCGCGCACTGCTTCTTGCAGTTGCGCCATGTTGTCAAAATGCTGTGCGTTGGGGCCAAAAGCGGCCACAGCGTGCCTGGTTTGTGTCCCCAACACCAGCAGTTGCTCTATGCCGCAGGCTGAGGCATAACGCCCAGCCTCGGCATGAAACTGTGGCCCCTCATCGCCCACCTCGCCCATATCGCCCAGCACCAGCAAGCGCGGGCCTGGCAAATCCGTCAACACGTCGATGGCAGCGCGTACCGAGTCGGGATTGGCGTTGTAGGTGTCATCCACCACCGTAACGCTGCGCCCAGCCAGCACCACCGCCAACGCCCGCGAACGCCCCTTGACTGGCGTAAAAGCGCCCAGCCCTTGGGCAATTGCTGCCAGAGGCACCCCTGCTGCCAGCGCGCAGGCGGTGGCCGCCAGCGCGTTGCGCACGTTATGGCGGCCTGCAATGTGCAAAGCAGTAGCAAATTGCCCTTGCGCAGTAGTGATTTGCACCTGCCAAGCGCCATCACACCAGTGGGCAGCCAGCGCCTGCACATCAGCACCTGCGCCGCCAAAAGTGAGGCAACGGCGCGCCCCCGCCAAACCGCGCCAAAGCGGGGTATAGGGTTCATCGGCGGGAAACACCGCCACGCCATCGGCAGGCAGTGCGGTGAGCACAGAGCCGTTTTCTTCGGCCACGGCTTGTACCGTGCCCATGAACTCCAGGTGTTCACGTTGGGCGTTGTTCACCAACGCTACGGTCGGTTGGGCCATGCGGGCCAACTCGGCAATCTCGCCGGGGTGGTTCATGCCCAACTCGACCACACCGATGCGGTACGCTGCCGTCAGGCGCAACAAGGTTTGCGGCACACCAATGGCGTTGTTCAGGTTGCCTTGGGTAAACAATGCGGCCTCGCCTGCATAGGCGCGCAAAATAGAGGCCACCATTTGCGTGACCGTGGTTTTGCCATTGCTGCCCGTCACGGCCACCAATGGCAAAGCAAATTGGCTACGCCAACCAGCTGCCAATGCCCCCAAAGCCACCAGCGTATCGGGCACCTCAATGCCGGGCAAACCTACTTCTGCCAGCCGCCCCGTATGGGCAATGGCGGCTACCGCCCCGACCGCACGCGCTTGGGCCAGAAAGTCGTGGGCGTCAAAACGCTCTCCCTTGAGAGCCACAAACAAATCGCCCGGCTGCAAGGTACGGCTATCGGTATGCACCCTGGCAATAGACACGCCCGCATGTCCCACCAGGCACGCTTGTGGCTGCCATTGGCCTATCCAGCCCAGCGCATGGGCCAGCTTCATCATACTGTTCATAACGCACCGCCTCCCCTGCGTTGCAGAGCTACTTGCGCTTGGGCCATATCAGAAAAGGGGCGGCGTCCCGCCGCGGTTTCTTGGTAGTCTTCATGGCCTTTGCCCGCAATCAGCACCACATCAGCGGCATCGACTTCGGCCAGCGTTTCAGAAATGGCCGCAGCGCGATCTGGCTCCACCAGCAAGGTAGTGCCTGCAATCGTGCCCTGCAAAATTTGGTGGATGATGTGCTCGGGCGGCTCGCTGCGTGGGTTGTCACTGGTCACTACCACCCAATCGGCCCCTTGCTGGGCCACAGCCCCCATCAAGGGACGCTTGCTGCTGTCGCGTTCGCCACCACAGCCAAAAATGCACCACAGCTGACCACCACGGGCCTGTGCCACCGGACGCAATGCGCGCAGTGCCTGGGCCAAGGCATCAGGGGTATGGGCATAGTCCACTGCCACCAAGGGCTGGCCAGGGGCTATGATGCGCTGCATGCGGCCCGGCACGGGCTCTAACTGCTCGCAAGCCTGCACAGCCGCTTGTAAAGGGATGCCCAAGGTGCGCAACGCAGCAATCACGCCCAGTAGGTTAGAGACGTTGTAATCACCAATCAGGGCCGTCTGCAAAAGGTACTGCTCCTCGCCCTCTACCACGACGAAACGCAGACCATCGCCACCCAAATCCAGATCTTGCGCCTGCAAGCGGGCCTCTTGGCGCATAGACACGCTCCACAAATCCAGCCCACGGCCCGCCAGTGAGGCGTGCAGCAGCATCCCTTGAGGGTCATCGATATTGATGATCGCAGCCTCCATGCCTGGCCAATCAAACAGTGCCGACTTGGCCTGCCAATAAGCCTCCATACTGCCGTGGTAATCGAGGTGGTCTTGGGTGAAGTTGGTGAACACCCCCACCCGAATGCGGGTGCCTGCCAGACGGTGCTCGGCCAACCCAATAGAGGAAGCCTCTATGGCACAGGTACGCACCCCGGCATCAGCAAACTGGCGCAAGGCCCGCTGCAAACGCACGGGGTCTGGGGTTGTTAGCCCCGTCATGGTCAGTCGGGGCAATACCCCCATCCCTAAGGTGCCCACCAAGGCACAGGGAATGGGCTCATCATGCACTGGCTCACGAATCAGCCCACTCAAGGCGCTAGCCAGCCACCACGCACTGCTGGTTTTGCCATTGGTGCCTGTAAAGGCCACCACGTCCACCGCCTTGCTGGGTGAGCCAAACCACTCAGCAGCGATCAATCCAGTGGCGATCTTCAGGCCGGTGTACACCGCCACATCCTCACCGTCCAATGCGAAGGACTCCACGCCAGCCTGTTCCACCAAACAGGCCACCGCCCCACGGGCACGGGCATCCTGCACATGGGAGCGCCCATCGGTGCTGGCCCCTGGCCAAGCAATGAAACCATCACCGGGCTGCACTTGGCGACTGTCGGTCTGCAAAGTGCCTGTGACACGGGCACGCAGCCACTGCATGGCTTCCTGAAACGAAGAGAGATGAACGATCACAGGGACTCCTCCACAGGGTTGGCCACAATCTGCGGCTTGACATCAATATCGGGCTGCACACCCATCATGCGCAAGGTCTGCTGCACCACCTCGCTGAACACGGGTGCAGCCACCAGCCCCCCATAAACCTGCCCGTTGCTAGGCTCATCCACCATCACAGCCACAATGATGCGTGGCTTATCGATGGGAGCCATACCTGTAAACCAAGCGCGGTACTTGCCTGCGGCATAGCTTTTGCCAATTTGTTTGCGCGCAGTACCCGACTTCCCCCCCACCGAGTAGCCCAAGGTTTGGGCACGTTGGCCGGTGCCACCGGGGCCAGCGGCCATCTCCAGCATCTTGCGCACTTGGCTGGCGGTTTTGGACGAAAACACTGGCACCCCCACCGCCGATTCACTGCTCTTGAGCATGGTGGCAGGAATGATGCGGCCATCGTGGGCAAACACGGTGTAAGAGCGGGCCATTTGGAACAGGCTGGCCGAGAGGCCATAGCCATACGACATCGTGGCCTGCTCCACTGGGCGCCAGGTTTTGTAGGGCCGCAAACGGCCACTCACCGCCCCAGGGAAGGCAATTTGTGGTTTCTGACCAAAGCCCGCAGCAGAAAAGGTTTCCCACATCTCCTTAGCGGGCATTTGCATAGCCAACTTGGTAGTGCCAACGTTGCTGGACTTTTGGATCACCCCCTCCACCGTCAGCGCGCCGTAGTTGTGCGTATCCGAAATGGTGGAGCCAGTGATAGTGATGCGCCCAGGGTTGGTATCAATCACTGTCTCGGGGCGCACACGTTTGGTCTCTAGCGCAATGCCCACGGTAAAGGGCTTCATGGTAGAGCCCGGCTCGAAGGTATCGGTAATAGCACGGTTGCGCAGCTGCTCTCCGGTCAGGTTTTTGCGCTTGTCTGGCACGTAGCTCGGGTAGTTAGCCAGCGCCAACACCTCCCCCGTATTGGCATCGAGCACCACCACACTGCCCGCCTTGGCCTTGTGCGCTTCTACTTGATCGCGCAGCTTCTGGTAGGCAAAGAACTGCACCTTGCTGTCGATGGACAACTGCATGTCGCGTCCATCTTGTGGCGGCACCTCCTCACCCACCCCATCGACCACCCGACCCAGCCGGTCTTTGATCACCCGACGCGAACCGGCCTTGCCTGCCAACAGTTTGTCAAAGGCCAATTCCATGCCTTCTTGGCCCTTGTCCTCCACGTTGGTAAAGCCCACTACGTGGGCCGCGGACTCGCCTTCTGGATATTGGCGCCGGTATTCTTTGCGTTGATAAATACCCTTGATATCGAGGGCGGCAATCTTTTGCCCTGTTTCCCAATCCAATTGGCGCTTGATCCAGACAAACGTTTTGTCTTCATCGGCCAGTTTGGCCTGCAACTCGGCCAAGGGCATCTCCAACAGCTTGGCCAGTTCGGGCAGTTTGGCCCGCACCTCTGGGGCTTGCATCTCCACATCTTCGGGAATGGCCCAAATACTGGCCGCAGGCACACTGGAGGCCAAGATCAAGCCATTGCGATCCAGAATCTTGCCCCGATTAGCAGGCAGCTCTAGCGTGCGGGCAAAACGCACCTCACCTTGACGCAGAAAGAAGTCATTTCCTACCACTTGCACATAGGCCGCACGCGCGCCTAACCCTACAAAGCCCAGCGCAATCATGCCCACAATAAAACGGCTGCGCCAAACAGGCGTCTTGCTCGCCAACAACGGACTGGAGGTGTAGAGCACGCTGCGGCTCATGGCTGCTCCTTGGTGGGCGCAGCCACATACTGCGTGATGGGGGGTGTGGCCGTACGCATGTGCAGCTGGTCACGGGCCATGGTCTCGACCCGCAGTGGCGTTGCCTGCGCCCGCTTCTCTACCTGCAAACGCTCGTGCTCGGTCTCTAACCGCCGCGCCTCGGCCACCGCCCGGTCTAGCGCCGTGTACAACACGCGCGCCTCGTACTGCGTGCGCACCACATACATGGCGCTGAGCACCACCAGCACCAGCAACACCAGATTCAAGCGCATCATGCCCGCGCGTCCCCTGCTGTACCCCAACCACCGCCCCACCACTGGCTCATGCTGCCACCTCTGTGCGCTGGGCCACCCGCATCACGGCACTGCGGGCCCGTGGGTTTGCAGCCACTTCAGCCGCCCCCGGCTTGATGCGCTCCAGTGCCTGCAAGCGCATGGCTTGCGGTGGCGCAAAGGGCATACGGCGGTCGTAGACTTCTTTGGCATGCTGGGCAATAAACTGCTTGACGATGCGATCTTCCAGCGAGTGAAAGCTGATCACCACCAGCCGCCCACCGGGGCGCAGCACATCCAGGCTCGCCTGTAGCGCCTGTTGCAACTCATCGAGTTCAGCATTGATAAAAATGCGCAACGCCTGAAAGGTGCGTGTGGCCGGGTGCTGACCACCTTCGCGGGTTTTCACCACGGTGGCTACCAAATCGGCCAGTTCGGCGGTTGTACTCAAGGGGCCACGCTCTTGGCGCCGCGCCACAATGGCACGCCCAATAGGCCCAGCAAAACGCTCCTCGCCATAGTCACGCACCACTTGGGCAATCTGCGCTGCATCGGCCTGCGCCAACCAATCGGCCACGCCTTGACCGCGCGTGGTGTCCATGCGCATATCCAAGGGGCCATCAAAGCGGAAACTAAAGCCGCGCTCCGGGCTGTCAATTTGCGGCGAGCTGATGCCCAAATCCATCAACACCCCCGCCACACTGCCCGTTGGCAGATCGGCCAAGTGGCAAAACCCCTCATGGCGAATCGAAAAACGCGCATCGTGGATGCGCGCTGCTTCGGAAATGGCCTCTGGGTCTTTGTCGAACGCCAGCAAGCGCCCGACTGGCGGTAATCGAGACAAAATATGCCTAGAGTGCCCACCACGACCAAAAGTGGCATCCACCCAAAGGCTGTCTGGCCCCATGTCCGTGGCGTTTCCCAGCAGGGCATCCACGGCCTCATCCAATAACACGGTTGTGTGTTGCAGCATAGGCGTGGTCATGGTTGCTCCCAATAACAGGCCCAGAACCGTGACATTTTTTTAGGGGCGCGCAGCAACAGCCCCCCCTTCGCACTCCGACCCCGCGAACAACGCCCTTGGAACACAGACACCCCAGCTAGTTTTTTCGTTGACTTGCCCCGAAAAACCGGGGAAAAATGCGCTTTTTCCGACCATAGCGCAAACTCTTTGCACTGTAGCAGGAATTGGCATTCCCCCCCAAGGCGCTGTCCCAATTTAACCGGCTGGGGCGCCACTCTCCTGAGAAGCTAGAACGTCAAAGAATATAGCGTGACAAGTCTTCGTCTTTGCTCAAGGCTTGCAAACGTTCATCCACATAAGCCGCATCCACCAACACGCTCTGGCCGCTGCGCTGTGTTGCATCAAAACTGACTTCATCCAGCAGGCGCTCCATCACGGTGGAGAGGCGCCGAGCGCCGATGTTTTCGGTGCGCTCATTCACTTCAAAGGCAATGCGTGCCAAACGGGTAATGCCTTCGGGGGTAAATTCGAGTTGCACCCCCTCGGTAGCCAACAGCGCCTGGTATTGCTTGACCAGCGAGGCGTTGGTTTGGTTCAGGATGCCTTCAAAGTCTTGGACTGACAAAGAATCCAACTCGACCCGAATTGGAAAACGCCCCTGCAATTCTGGAATCAAATCGCTGGGCTTGCTCAGGTGAAACGCCCCCGAGGCCACAAACAAAATATGGTCGGTTTTGACCATACCGTATTTGGTCGAGACGGTGGTGCCCTCTACCAAGGGCAGCAAGTCGCGTTGCACGCCTTGGCGCGAGACATCGGCGCCGCTGGTTTCTTGGCGAGCGGCTACTTTGTCAATCTCGTCGATAAAGACGATGCCGTTTTGCTCGGCGTTGTGTAAGGCGCGGGTTTTGATTTCTTCTTCATTGACAAGTTTGCCGGCTTCTTCTTCAATCAACAGCTTACGCGCCTCGGCAATTTTGAGCTTGCGCGTGCGCCGCTTGTCTTGGCCCATTTGGCTGAACACGCTACGCAGTTGCTCGGCCATTTCTTCCATGCCCTGCGGCCCCATGATTTCAACTTGGGGGTGGGTATCGGCCAAATCAATGTCGATTTCTTTCTCGTCCAATTGGCCTTCGCGCAGTTTTTTACGAAACACTTGGCGTGCCGTGCTGTCGGAGGGCGGCTCGCCGGTGCGCGCCGAAGGAATCAACACATCCAAAATACGTTCTTCTGCCGCGTCTTCAGCCCGTTCGCGCATTTTTTGCACCTGGGCTTGGCGCTCTTGCTTGACAGCAATTTCGGCCAAATCGCGGATGATGGCATCTACATCTTTGCCCACATAGCCCACTTCGGTGAACTTGGTGGCCTCTACCTTGATAAAAGGCGCATCGGCCAGCCGGGCCAAACGCCGGGCAATTTCGGTTTTGCCCACACCAGTGGGGCCAATCATCAGGATGTTTTTGGGTGTGATTTCGTGGCGCAGTGGCTCGGCCACCTGCTGGCGGCGCCAACGGTTACGCAGGGCAATCGCCACGGCACGCTTGGCAGCGGGTTGGCCAATGATGTGCTGGTCTAGTGCGCTGACAATTTCTTGGGGGGTCATGTGAGACATGGCAAACCTTTGGGCGGCAATTTAGAGCGTCTCGATGGTGTGGTGCATATTGGTGTAAATGCACAACTCGCCCGCAATTTCGAGCGACTTTTTCACAATATCGACGGCAGGCAAATCGGTGTTGTTGAGCAGCGCCTTGGCGGCAGAATGGGCATAAGCGCCACCACTGCCAATGGCTACGATGCCTTGCTCAGGCTCCAATACATCGCCATTGCCGGTAATGATCAGGCTAGCACTGTGGTCGGCCACGGCCAGCATGGCCTCTAGGCGGCGCAACACCCGGTCGGTGCGCCAGTCTTTGGTGAGCTCAATGGCGGCACGGGTCAGGTGGCCTTGGTGCTTTTCTAGTTTGGCTTCAAAGCGTTCAAACAAGGTAAAGGCATCGGCCGTGGCCCCGGCAAAACCGGCCAGCACTTTGCCGTGGTAGAGCTTGCGCACCTTGCGCGCTGTGCCCTTGACCACGATATGGCCCAGAGTGACTTGACCATCACCACCAATAGCCACTTGGATGCCTTCGGGGGTTTGGCGGCGCACGCTCAAAATGGTAGTGCCGTGAAACACGGCCTGTTCGCTGTTGGATTGCATAAAACCCCAATTGGGAGCAATGGCCCGATTTACAAGCCAGCTTCAAACATCAATTCTTGCGTGGAATCACCCAAGCGTGCTCATTGATACCCACCACATTGAACAACACGGCCACCAGGCGATGCAGGTTCTTGAAATGGACTTCGCGTTTTTGCGCTTGCTGTTCTGCGGCCCAGTTCAACACCGCCCCCGCCGCAGAAAAATCGACCCGAATCAGCCGATCGCAGGGCACGACCAGCGGCTCACCGGGGCGCACCAACACTTCGAGCGCCTGCAAGGCTTCGGTAGCATCCCCCTCGATGTGCCCAGACAAACCTACCGGCGCCACGGCGTCTCCTGCGCCTGCGGGCGCACTGGGGGCCAGCAAATCATGGCTAGCACCGTCGCCTTCGGCAGCATCCACGTAGCTACAGCGCGGGTCTACCCAAGAAGGTGGCGAGACCTCATAGGTCACGCAGTAATCCAATGCCACCAGTTCAAACTCTTCAGGTTGCCCCATGAAACGCAATGCAGCCATGCGCAGGCGCCACCATTCTGGGTTGCTGCTACGGTCTCCCGACTGCGTGTGGGCTTGCAACAGTGCCTGCAAACGCTCAGCCCCCACAAAAACCAATTGCGCTTTCTGGTCACCCCAGCGGTTGAACTCTTGCGTCAATGCTGGCAGCGCCGCTTCGTCAATGCTGGCTACCCGACTCCAAATCATGGTCCAAGGCGGCGCAGCGCGGCCCAACGAGGCTTGCAATGCCGCCACCGATTGCACCGTCAGGCTGCTAGGCGCGTTCCAGCTAAAGTCGCGGCGTGCAGGCGCCGCAGCACTGGCCTGGGTGGCCGAGACCAATCCCAATTGTTCAGGCATAGAAAACCACAACGGTGCCGAACGACCAAACTGTGCAGCAAAATCAATCGCCAGATGGTCAAACGCCTCCTGCTGTCCGGTAGCCCGATACAAATCAAACAGGGTCATCCAAATTTCTTGCAACTGCGCACTGGCCTCGGCAGGATGCTGGGCCACCACATCAAGCAGGCAGGCACCCGCTCCCGCATAGTCGGCATTGGCAAACAAAATGGCGGCTTCTTCCAAATCGGGGTCGTGCACGAAAGGCTCCATAGGGACAGGTGGCACCACCGCAGGCAAGGGAAAGAAATCAGGCGGGGCATCCGGGGTCGAAGACAGCCATTGCGCAGAGGCACCACCAAAATCGGCAATGGGCATGCTGTCGTGGGCAAACAGGGGTTCTGCCCCCGCCTGAGGCTCCAAACCTACAGGCAGTGATACTGGCACCGTAGAGGCAAAAGATCCACTCAAACTGGCCGGACTGGTATCGCCCCCACGCAAAAGAGGTTGGGGAAACAGGCCGGGGGCCAAATGTTGTGGTGGGCGCGTCTCTGAGGCCTCAGACTGCACCGGAAGCCTGGTAGGTGCAGTGGCTGTGGGGCGGGCCACCACAGCAGTCTCTGTGGCAGACTTACCTTTCCACCACTGCATTGACATCTGGGCTTCGATCTCATCAATTTTCTTGATGGTACCGGCCCGGTCGTCGGGTGGCGTCAGGCTACTTTGGAAGAATGAAGGCCGCACCGCTGGGTCTTCTACCCGGTGCCCTGCCAACGCATCGCGCTGACGCAGCTTGCGCAAATAGTCAAACTCGCGCTTGCGGACAAAATCATTGCGCCGCTTGCGCTCGAGCATTTCTTTGAGCACCTGCTTGCTGTACTGGCTTTCGCGGTCAGTCTCGATGGTATCGAGGTCAGTCCAATTGACGGTCGGGTTGCGCACAAAGCGCACCACCTTGGACAACAGGCCACCAGGGGAAGATTCTTCTTTGCTCATGGCAGTACAGACCGTGGGGTGCTACAGCGGATCAGGCAGTGCCTGATGGCATCAATCGCCAAACATTTTCTGCTTGAGTTCACGACGTTGCTGCGCTTCTAGCGACAGCGTGGCTGTGGGGCGGGCCAGCAAACGCCCTACACCGATAGGTTCGCCGGTTTCATCGCAGTAACCGTAGTCGCCTGCATCAATACGGGCAATAGACTGCTCAATCTTCTTGAGCAGTTTGCGTTCGCGGTCACGGGTGCGCAACTCCAGTGCATGCTCTTCCTCGATAGTGGCCCGATCGGCAGGATCGGGCACCACCACGGTGTCTTCACGCAAATGCTCGGTAGTCTCTCCAGCATTGTTGTGCATGTCGCGTTTGAGGTTGACCAACTTGAGGCGGAAAAAAGCCATCTGCGTGTCGTTCATGTACTCGCTGTCAGGCATCGCCAGCACATCGGCATCGGTCAGCTCTTCCACGGACTTGGTTTTCCAGTTGTTGGCGAGTTTGGCATCTTTCTTGATAGAGCCGGCTGTGGGCGACACTTGCATAGTAGAGGGCATGGTGTTGGTGTAGCTGGCTTTGGCAGCAGTGGAAGCCACTGCCTGCGCCATGGATGGAACGGTCAATGAGGCCAAGCGCGAAGAAGGCCGCGTGCTACGCACAGGGTCTTGTGCTGCCCCAACAGGGGCAGCCACCGTACGCGTACTGGCCGCCTTGGGTGTGGTTTTCGCAGCAGACTTGGCTGGCGTTTTGGCAGAAGCGGTGGTGGCCGCAGGGGCCTTGGATTGACTGGTTTTGGCTGTCATCACTTCCTGTCTCCTCACAGTACGGCGGGCCTGTGGCTGCGCCGACGGCGCGCCAGGAGGCGATAGGGTGGTAATCAACCCGTGTGCTTACCGGGGCGCGATTGTATCGGCAGCCACTCCCTCCAGATGCAACATGGTGCCATAGTCGTAACCTGAAGCATACTGGATAGCGATAGCATTTACACCAAGCACTGTTCCAAACCTTGGAGCAGGATGTCTTGCGGCAGGTCAATGCCAATGAATACCATCTTGCTGATGCGCTGCTCACCCTGCGCCCACTGCGGCCCTAAGTCGCTGCCCATGAGCTGGTGTACGCCTTGGAAAATCACTTTGCGCTCTGTACCCACCATGTTGAGCACCCCTTTGTAACGCAACATGCGCGGCCCATAGATGTTGACAATGGCCCCCAAGAAGTCTTCTAACTTGGCCGGATCAAATGGACGCTCTGAGCGATACACAAAGCTTTTCACATCATCGTCGTGGTGATGGTGGTGGCCGTGGCTGTGCTGGTGCGAGGGGTGGTGGCAATGCTCACCGTGGTCGTGCGTGTGATCATGACCGCAATGGCTGTGGTCATGGTCATGGTCATGGTCATGGTGTGCATCTTCCTCTTGAAGGAAATCAGGATCAATATCCAGTTTGGTATTGAGATTAAAGCCCCGCAGATCCAGCACTTCCTTGAGGGGCACCTCACCAAAATGCACCGCCTTGATGGGCGCACGCGGGTTCATGTGCTTGAGGCGGTGCGTCAGGGCATCCACCTCTTCACCACTGACCAAATCGGTCTTGGACAAAAAGATCTGATCGGCAAAGCCCACCTGACGGCGTGCTTCTTGGCGGTCGTTGAGTTGCTGGGCGGCGTGTTTGGCATCTACCAACGTGATAATGGAGTCGATCAGGTAGGTTTCGGCAATTTCTTCATCCATGAAGAAGGTCTGGGCCACCGGGCCGGGGTCGGCCAGACCCGTGGTCTCAATCACCACCCGCTCAAAATCCAGCAACCCTTTGCGCTTCTTGGCGGCCAGCAGTTGCAGCGTTTCGCGCAGATCTTCGCGGATGGTGCAACAAATGCAGCCATTGCTCATTTGGATGATCTGCTCTTTGGCATCGGTTACCAAAATATCGTTGTCGATGTTTTCTTCGCCAAACTCGTTCTCAATCACGGCAATTTTTTGGCCGTGGGCTTCGCTAAGTACACGCTTGAGCAATGTGGTTTTGCCCGAGCCCAAAAAACCCGTGAGGATAGTGACAGGGATGAGAGACATGGAAGCAACACTTTCGGTGAGGAATACAGATGCCTGAAGGCAGCACCAACACCCACCCAAGGTGGGGTAGGTGGTGAGAAGAACCAACCAGGGTTTTTTAGAGTGTAGCGGGCACACTTGACCCGCTGGCAACCGATAGTTTCAGAACGCCTGAAAATCTGGACGCCGCTTTTCCATAAAGGCACTAAAGGCTTCGCGGGCCGCTGGCTCCGACAGCATGCGAACAAAGCTCTGTCCTTCTTGGGCCATACGCTCCAATACAGCAGAGGTTAGACCCAGCTTGAGCAAACGTTTGGTCTCTACCAATGCAGACAGGGGCTTGGCAGCCAACTTACGGGCCTGCGCTTGTGCCACGGCATTGCATTCGGTGGGCGGCACCACACGGTTGACCAGCCCCACTTCCAAGGCGGCCTCGGCAAAGAACGGCTCACCCAACAACAAAGCCTCGGCGGCACGGTGGTAGCCCAACATCTGCGGCACAAGCAAACTGGAGCCCGCCTCGGGGCACAAGCCCAGATTGACAAAAGGCATAGAAAACGCGGCATTGTCACCCGCATAGACCAGATCACAATGGAACAGCAGTGTGGTACCAATACCCACCGCAGGCCCGCACACAGCCGCCAATAAAGGCTTGGGGAAGGTGGCTACGGCACGCAGCAAGCGAAACACGGGTGCATCGAGTGTGCTGGGCGGATTGGCTAGAAAATCACCAATATCGTTGCCTGCACTGAACACGGCCACATCACCTTGCAAGACCACCACCCGAACAGCAGAATCGGTGGCTGCAGCCTCAAACAAGTCTGCCAAGGTGGCATACATCGTGGTGGTAATGGAGTTCTTCTTATCCACCCGATTGAAGGTGATAGTGCTGATACCCGCCTCAGTATGCACCAAGATGTCGGTATTCGGGGTACTCATGGGCGTCACTCTTTGAAATAAACAATTTGGTGCGTGGTGGCCAGCAAGTGGCCTGACTCGTTCCATAGCTCGGCGCTTTGGTCAAAAAACCCATTAAAGAACGATTGCGCTCTGGCCTGCCCCAACAGGTAATCGGTGCCTGTGGCAGCCAGTTCGGCCGCACTGGCATGGAAGTAGACCGTCATCGACACGGTACCTACCGGCGTCATGAAAGCCCGACGGCGCCAAACGCGCGGATAAAACACATCCGCCAACGCAGTCAGGCTACAAAAATCCAACGGGCGGGGGGGATCATCCCGCATCCACAATTGGGTCACGCTGTCGGCCTCGGTGCCATTCCACTCGGTAGGCACTTCACCAGCACAAGGGCGTGTGTCATAACGGCGCACCCAAGCCATGTGCTTGGGTTGAACGGCCCGCGCTACCGTGGCGGGGCGCGGCACATCGGGCATCACGGCATCCACCGCACTCCAAGTTTGGCGGCGCTTGGCAGTGACGGCGGTGGCCGTCAGCACTACCGAATCTACGCCTTCACTGTTGGTTTGCGACAGCGTGACTTGCCAATGCTGAGTAGAGCGGTTGGTGCGCACTGGCCGTGCTTGCGCACGAAAACCACCTGCTTGCACAGCGGCCGCAAAATTCGCGGTGAACGACACGGGCTCCCCCAACAATTCGGGGTGCTGCAATATGGCGTTCATGGCCTGGGCCGCGATTACGCCGCCAAATGGCCCCACCATATTCATGTAATCAGGGTGGGTCTGACCCTGCCAATGGCGTGCCGCTTCGCGGCCATGTTCGTGGGCGGTAATGGCCACCGGGGCCAAAGCCACCGCCTGATCAAAGGGATGTTCTGCGGATACAGTGGTTCTTTTCAAAACAGGCTCCTCAAAAAGCACAGGGGGCAAGTATCCGTCCAAAAAGCAAAAGCCACCAACCGGCAGGCTGGTGGCTTTTTGTCTAAATCACAACTGGCTCAGGCCAGCGGGTGATTAGAAGTTGTGGCGAATGCCCAGACCCAGGTGGTTCTTGGCACCAGTCTTGTACACAGCAGCGCCGTCTTGCTTGCCATCGTTGTAGTAAGCAGCGTAGGCGAAGGTGCGCTTGGACAGGGCGTACTTGCCTTCGATGACCACGTCGGTGTCCTTGGCCTTGGTGTCACGTGCGATGTCCAGAGTCACCGAGAAAGCACCCACGGGCACAGTGGCGCCGATGGTGAAACCACGTTGCTTTTGTGCTGTGGTGTTGGAAGGAGCTACGCCACCGGCATAGCCGTCTTGGAACGAAGCAGCAACCTTGGCCACGCCCAGGTCGTAAGAACCGCCGATAGCCAAGTTACCCTTGTGCTCTTGCACCTTGTTGTAAGACAGGGCAGCAGCGATGGGGCCGTTTGCGTAGATGACGTTCAGGTCATACTTGGCGTTGTCGCCCACAGCAGCGGGGGTGTCGGGCTTCAGAACCACGGCCAGGCTAGCAGTCACGCCACCGAAGTTGGGGGTGGTGTAAGCGATTTGGCTGTCGTTACGAGCACCAGCGGCCACGAAGCCGAATTGGTTAGCCACGGCAGAGTAGTTGGCAGCGCCAGTCAGTTCCCAAGCGGCCAGACCGTAGTAGCTAGGAGTCAAAGAACGGCCCAGACGCACGCCACCGAAACCACCCGACAGTTCCAGGAAGGCAGCACGGTTCCAAGCACCAGCAGCACCACCGGTCAGGGCGCCAGACTCAGGGTTGATACCTTGTTCCAGGTTGAAGGAAGCCTTCAGGCCGCCACCCAGGTCTTCCACGCCACGCAGACCGATACGGCTGTTGCCGTTGTTCATCAGGCCGCTGCCGCTCAACTGAGCCGAAATGCCATTGGACTTGACCAAGCTCAGATCCATCACGCCGTACAGGGTGACAGAAGATTGGGCCATGGCGGCGCCGGAAGCAGCCAGCACGGCCAGGGCAATCAGGGATTTTTTCATTGCGAGTACTCCAAGGTTAAACAGAGGGCGCCGGTACGGGGGGCTTGGTTGCAGAGCCTACGCAGTCCCGCCGGTTCCCCGGGCCAACCTCCTGGTGGGGAAGTTGCTCCTATTGCACCAGACGCGCGCCAGTTTCGCAAAGGAATTCCCCCACAATGGGCGTCAAACGCAAAATCCGTTGCACTGCCGCAACATAGCGGCGGCTGGCACCGAGGTGACCAAAGCACCTGGCTGTCTGCCGCCATCGCCTGGAGAACCTTGATGGATACCTTGCTGACTGCCGCCGATGCAGCCCTGCGCACCCTGTTTGCACCCCACCGTGCCCAAGAAGCCTCACCGGCACGCGATTGCCCCAAGCCTGAGATGGAGCCTAGCCAGCAGCGCCTTTCTGGTGCCTTGATGCGCGTCAACCATGTGGGCGAAATATGCGCTCAGGCACTCTACACGGCCCAAGCTACAGTGACGCGCGATGAACAACTGCGCGCCCACCTATTGCAAGCGGCACGCGAAGAAGGCGACCACCTGGCGTGGACCCGCGAGCGCCTGGAAGAACTGGGCGACCGGCCCAGCCTGCTCAATCCGCTGTGGTATGCGGGCGCCTTTGCCATTGGCGTGGTGGCCTCCAAAATCAGCGATGCGGTCAGCCTGGGCTTTGTGGTCGAGACCGAAAACCAAGTGTCAGCACATTTGCAAAGTCACTTGGAACGTTTGCCGCAGGAGGACGAGGCCTCTCGCGCCATCGTGGCCCGCATGAAAGACGACGAGGAGCGTCACGCTGCCAACGCGCTGGCGGCTGGAGCCTTGGAGCTTCCTGCTCCAGCCAAGGCGCTCATGCAAGTGGCGGCCAAAGTCATGACTACCACAGCCCACTACATCTAGCGCATGGAGGGGTCACAGGGTGGCATAGTGCGCCTCTCAAGCGGACAACAGGTCAAAGCTGGTGGTGATGTCTGCTGTTTTGCCCAGCATGATGCTGGCCGAACAATATTTGTCGTGGCTCATGGCAATGGCCCGCTCCACGGCACCGGGTGGGATGTCTTTGCCCGTGACGGTGAAATGCATGTGGATTTTGGTAAAGACCTTGGGATCGCTGTCGGCACGCTCACTGGTGAGCTTGACACTGCAGCCGCGCACATCGTGACGGCCCCGCTTCAGAATCAGCACCACATCGTAGGCGGTGCAGCCACCGGTGCCCGCCAACACGGTTTCCATAGGGCGCGGTGCAAGGTTCTGCCCCCCATTCTCGGGCCGTGCCGCATCGGGTGCACCATCCATCACCAGCGTATGACCGCTACCGGTTTCAGCCACAAAGCCCATTGCCGAGCGCGCGCCTGCAGCGCCAGTCCAACTCACTGTGCATTCCATGATTGCTTCCTTGATGGTTGTTTTTTCACCACAATATTGTCGTGGATTTTGTTGCTATGCAGCATAAACCGATCGGATGGCTTATAATTCAAAACACGCGATGCTTATAGCTGGTACTAACCCCAAGCATTGCACCAATTGTCTCCTCCATCTCCTCAAAGGATGGATTCAGCCCCAAACCTTTGGTTTGGGGCTTTTTTTTTGCTCTGTCGGTGCGTACCCCAAGCCCGGTCAGACGCCTATGATGTGTCGTCAATGTCTCTGTGACTGCTTGCCACTTTCAGGCAGGCCGTGTCTTTTTTGCACTCCACCATGACCGACCCACTTTCTCCCCTGGACTATCTGAAAAAAATCTTGACTGCCCGTGTTTATGACGTGGCGGTTGAAACCGATCTGCAAGTGGCCCGCACCCTGAGCCAACGCCTAGGCAATAAGGTGCTGCTCAAGCGCGAAGACCAACAGCCCGTGTTCAGCTTCAAGCTGCGCGGGGCCTACAACAAAATGGCCCACCTGACTCCAGGCCAATTGGAACGAGGGGTGATTTGCGCTTCGGCAGGCAACCATGCCCAAGGGGTCGCCATGAGCGCACGCAAACTGGGCGCACGGGCGGTGATTGTGATGCCCACCACCACGCCACAGCTCAAGATTGACGCTGTACAAGCCCTGGGCGGCGAGGTGGTATTGGCTGGCGAGAGCTATTCCGATGCCTATGCCCATTCGGTGAAACTGGAAAAGGAACAAGGTCTGACCTTTGTCCATCCTTTTGACGACCCCGATGTGATTGCCGGACAGGGCACCATCGCTATGGAGATTTTGCGCCAATTGCAAAAGCTGGGCAGCAACCGCCTCGACGCGGTGTTTGTCGCCATTGGCGGCGGCGGCCTGATTGCAGGTGTAGCCAACTACATCAAGGCTTTGCGCCCTGAGATCAAGGTGATCGGCGTGCAAATGAACGACTCCAACGCCATGGTGCAATCGGTAGCCACGGGCAGCCGGGTCACATTGCCCGACGTGGGTTTGTTCTCTGATGGCACCGCCGTGAAGCTGGTGGGCGAAGAGACCTTCCGCATCACACAAGGCTTGGTGGATGAGTTCATCACGGTCGATACGGATGCTGTGTGCGCAGCTATCAAGGATATTTTTGTCGACACACGCAGCATTGTGGAGCCTGCGGGTGCCTTGGCTGTAGCGGCTGTCAAGCAGTATGTCGCTACCCACCACACCGAGGGCGAGACTTACGCCGCTATTTTGTGTGGTGCCAACATGAATTTTGACCGCCTGCGCTTTGTGGCCGAGCGGGCCGAGGTAGGCGAAGAGCGAGAAGCCCTGCTGGCCGTGAGTATTCCGGAAGAACGTGGCAGCTTCAGACGCTTTTGCGAAATTATTGGCAGCTTGCCCGGTGGGCAGCGCAATGTGACTGAATTCAACTACCGTATCAGCGATGCTGCCCGTGCCCATGTGTTTGTGGGCGTGACCACGCATGGCAAAGGCGAGTCGGCCCAACTGGCGCAGGCGTTTAGTCAACACGGGTTTGGGGCGCTGGATCTGACACATGATGATCTGGCCAAGGAGCACCTGCGCCATTTAGTGGGCGGCCATTCTGCCTTGGCACAAGATGAGCGGCTGCTGCGCTTTGTGTTTCCAGAGCGGCCCGGTGCCTTGCTCAAATTTTTGAGCCTGATGCAGCCGAGCTGGAATATTTCTCTGTTCCATTACCGCAATCAGGGGGCAGACTATGGCCGTATCTTGGTAGGCATCCAAGTGCCCCCAGGGGATAGCGAGGCTTTTGCAGCCTTCCTGTCCACCTTAGGCTACCCTTATGTGGAAGAGACAGACAATCCAGCTTACCGCTTGTTTCTGCAAGCCCCGGCTGCCGATTGAAGAAGAAGGCCACCACTCCCCACCGGCGCTTGGACTGCATGCGCTGGTAGCTACCACAGCACATGCCGTCCAAAATCCGACCCGCCGGTTCGCTCAAGACCCGCATCACTTTGTTCACGCTGGTGATTTTTATGACCAGTCTGTGGTCGCTGACGTTCTACGCTAGCCACATGCTGCGCGAAGATATGCAACGTCAATTGAGTGACCAGCAATTTTCGGTGGTGTCTTTTATTGCAAGGGCCATTGATGCCCACCTGAATGAGCGCATCAAGGCATTAGAGACGATTGCCAACAGCATAGACCCCCAGGCAATGGAGCAGCCCGCCGCATTGCAGCACCTGCTCAATAGTCGTCCCCTGTTGCAAACCTTGTTCAGTGGTGGCGTGCTCATTACCGACAGCCGTGGCACCGCAATTGCAGAAGTGCCGCCCTCTTTGGGGCGCATTGGCGTCAATTTTATGGATCGCAAAGCGGTGGCCGTCGCCTTGCAGGAGGGGCATACCCAAATTGGCACCCCCGTCCTGGACAAACGGCTGGCCGTGCCAGTGATTGGTATTGCGGCGCCCATTCGGGATGCCACAGGACGCAATCTTGGCACTCTGGCGGGGGTGATTGCGCTGCGCAAGACCGGGTTCCTTGATGAGCTGACCCAGAGCGCCTATGGCAAGACCGGAAGTTATTTTCTGGTCGATCGGCAAGAACGGCTGATCATTGCATCCACCAAAACCGAGCGCATCTTGCAACCGCTGCGACCACAAGGTCAAATTCCGGCCATTGACCGTTTTGTCAATGGTTTTGAAGGCTCTCAGGTTTATATCAACCCCGCAGGGGTGGAGGTGCTCAATTCCGTCAAGCGCCTGACCGCGGTGGACTGGGGCATTTCTGCCTCTATCTCTGCGGCAGAGGCCTTTGCGCCTATTCTTGCCATGCAACACCGTATGGTCATGGCGGCACTGTTGTTGACTGTGCTGGCCGGTGCTCTGACTTGGTGGTTGCTGCGGCGGGAGTTGTCTCGATTGTCTGACACGGCCCAAACGTTGGCCCACATGTCATCACTGGCCCAAACGCCCCAACCCTTGCCGGTGGAGCGCCATGATGAAATTGGTTTGTTGATTCAAAGTTTTAACCACCTACTGAGCGGGATAGCGCAGCAAAAGTCCGATCTGGAAAAGCAGTTGCGGCTGTTCTCAGCATTCATTGATGCACTGCCCAACCCGATTTTCATCAAAGACACCCACACCGTCTTCACGGCCTGCAACCGTGCCTACGAAGAAGCATTTGGTATTGCACGCGCAGACTTTATTGGCAAAACGGTGCTAGATCTGGACTTTCTACCACCAGCAACCCGTGAAGCCTTTCAAGCGGCCGACCGAGCATTGATGGCCCAAGGCGGGCAAACCACCGAAGAAATTGACCTGGCCTTCTGCGATGGGGTCATGCGTACGGTGTTGTACCAACGATGCACCTTCGATCTGGTGCCAGGGCAAGATGGCGGGATGCTGGGGCTCATCGTCGACATTTCACAGCGCAAGCAGATAGAAGAAGCACTGAAGGTGCGCGAAGCGCAATACCGGCTGCTAGCCGAGAACGCCCACGATGTGATCTGGACGTTGGATGCGCAAGGGCACTTCACCTATGTCAGCCCTTCGGTGGCCAAATTGCGGGGCTATACCAGTGCCGAAGTGATGCAGCAATCCTTGCAGGAGGCATTGATGCCCGAGGGGGTGCCCGTGGTACTGGACGCCCTGCACAAAAGCCAAGCAGCCGCCAAGGCGGGGTTGCCCATTCCAGAGTTGCGTGCAGAGTTGGAACAACCCTGTAAAGATGGCAGCACGGTTTGGACTGAGGTGACGACCAACGGAGTACAAAACGCCGATGGCGAGTTTTTGGGGCTGCTGGGCATCACCCGCGACATTTCAGAGCGCAAAGAACGCGATGACTACCGGCATTTTCATGGCCGCATTTTGGAAATGTTGGCAGGTGGCACGAAGCTAGATCCCATTTTGCAAGCGATTGTCTTGGGCATTGAGGCCTTGCATCCAGACAAGGTGTGCAGCATCTTGCTGCTCGATGACACGGGCAAACGTGTGGCCCGTTGCATTGCCCCTAGCTTGCCCGACTTTTACAACACGGCCCTGCATGGACTGGCTGTGGGGATGGGTATGGGCTCGTGCGGCACGGCAGCATTTACTGGGGAACGGGTGGTGGTAGAAGATATTGCCACCCATCCCTACTGGGCACCCTTCAAGGTGTTGGCCGCTCAGGCGGGGCTGGGTGCCTGTTGGTCACAGCCCATTCGCTCTGGCTCGCACCAAATTTTGGGTGCCTTCGGCATTTACCACCGCCACAAATACCACCCCAGTGATGCCGACATTACCCTGATCGAACAAGCCGCACGGCTGGCCAGCATCTCGATCGAAAAAACGATGGCTGAAGAGCAAATTCGCAATCTGGCCTATCGGGACAGCCTGACGCGACTGCCCAACCGACGCCTGTTGGACGATAGGCTGGCACTGGCCTTGACCAGTAGCCGCCGCACCGGATTGCACGGCGCCCTGATGCTGTTGGATTTGGACAATTTCAAGCCCCTGAACGACACCCACGGCCATGCCACCGGCGATCTGCTATTGATCGAAGTGGCCCGACGACTCAATGCCAGCATCCGCGAAGTAGATACGGTAGCGCGTCTGGGCGGGGATGAGTTTGTGGTGGTGATTGGTGATTTGGACGCTGATGCCCCAGTGGCATTGGCCCAAGCCTTGGCCGTGGCAGAAAAAATACGCACTGCGCTAGCCTTGCCTTATCTACTGACAGTGGCTCCCGAGCAAGGCACCCCTGCAACCACAATTGAACACCATTGTTCATGCAGCATGGGTTTGACCCTGTTTACCGGACAAGATGCCCAACGCCAGACAGAAATCCTCAAGCAAGCCGATGACGCGATGTACCGCGCCAAGCAATCGGGCCGCAACACCATCCATCTTTAAAGTTGCTCCCTCTTATGCAAGCCATTCGCCACTATTTGCTGGCCGTGCAGTTTTTTACGCGTATTCCTGTCACTGGGCGGCTGGCCGATTGGGTAGGGTTTAGCCCAACCATGCTGCGCGCCAGCAGTGCGCATTTTCCTGGTGTGGGCTGGCTGGTAGCTACTGTGGCCGCCCTCACCTATGCAGCACTGCACCTTGGGCTAGGTGCCCATCCTTTTGGCGCTGCCGTAGCAGCGGTGGGCTGCACGATTGCCACCGTGTTGCTCACAGGTGGCTTTCACGAAGATGGCTTGGCCGATGTGGCCGATGGCTTGGGCGGCAGCTACGACCGTGAACGCGCGCTGGACATCATGAAGGACTCGCGCATTGGCGCCTTTGGCGCGATGGCTTTGGTGCTGGGTTTGCTGGCCAAGTGCTGCTTGTTGGCACTGTTGGGGACGCACAGTTTGGGGGCTGCCGTGGCAGCATTGGTGGGTGGGCATGTGCTGTCACGCTGGTGGCCGCTGTGGCTGGTACGCTGCTTGCCCCATGTGGGAGATACAGCCCAATCAAAAAGCAAGCCGTTGGCCGACCAAATCAGCAATGCCGCCTTGGCAGCGGCAGGCCTTTGGTGCTTGGCTCCGCTGGGCTTGGTGTGGCAAATGCAGTCTGTGCTCTTTGTGGCGATGGCGGTGCTGTGCAGTGCCCTGGCCGCTGGACACATGGCCCGCCGCCTGGCCCAGCGCCTACAAGGTTTTACGGGTGACGGCCTAGGGGCCGTGCAGCAGCTGGGCGAGGCAGGGTTCTATCTGGGGGCCGCCTTGGCCTTGGGGCCACTGGCCCAAGGAAGCCGGTGGTGACAAGCCACCAACGCTTATGGATTGCCCGCCATGCGCAACCCTTGGTGGCCCCCGGCCATTGCTACGGTGTGCTGGATATGCCTGCCGATACGCAGGCCACCGCACAAGCCGCACAACGGCTGGCCCACGCCCTGCCCATACGCCTCAGGGTATGGCACTCACCACTGCAACGCTGTGCCCAACTGGCAGATGCCCTGCAAATGTGGCGGCCCGACCTGCACAGCCAGCCTGATGCACGCCTGCAAGAGATGGATTTTGGTGCCTGGGAAGGCCGCGCTTGGGAACACATTGCCCGTGCAGATATCGACCTGTGGGTGGCCTCTTTTGCCACCCACCGCCCCGGCGGGGGTGAGCACCTGCAAGGTATGCTGATGCGGGTAGCTGCCGCCTTGCAACAGGCCCACCGCACCGCACGGCAAGAGCAAAGCGACATCCTCTGGCTCACGCACGCGGGGGTGGCTCGCTGTGTGCAGTGGCTACTGCAAGCGCCAGCCCACACCCTTCCAAACGCAGACCAGTGGCCAATAGCTGCCCCAGCACTGGGCGACTGGACTCACTGGCCACTGGACTGAGCGCACTCAGCGGCGCAGTGGCATATCCAGCGTCAAGGTAGTCGGCCCGGTGGCGGTGGCTCCCAAGCGTGCTTGGCGCGGCTCTAATGCCTGCAACACCAAGCCATCGGCCACCTGCACACCCACACGAAAGGGCTTGGCCGACTGCCCATCCACCGCAATCAGTGCAGCCCCTGAACCACTGCTATGCCCGGCCAACACGCCCACCAGCGCCAGCCGCCCTGTGGTGGGGGCGGGGGTCTGTGGCGTCTGTGGAACAGCTGCCGAGACTGCACCTCCACCAAGTAAGCGGGAGATAGCGGCTGTATCGGGCGCGGAAGGTGGGGTGGCTGTCACCGCAGGCACGCCCCCCCCCAACGGTGCCGACAGGCGCAGCCCCCAATAGGCCACACTGGCCGCTGCCAAGGCCCAAAGTGCCAAAGTGGTCAGGCGCACGCCCCAACCGGTGTCTGTAGTTGTCACCATCGCAGGATTATCATTCAGCCGCTTCAGCGACCGTCTTTCTTCTGGATAACGATGCACCTCCTTGACTTTGCCCGTACTGCACGCAGCCACCGCCATCGTGGCTTCACCCTGATTGAACTGATGGTCGTGCTAGTGATCATCGGTGTGCTGGCAGCACTGATCGTGCCCAATGTGCTAGACCGTGCAGACGATGCGCGCACCACCGCCGCCCGCACCGATGTCACCAACGTCGTACAGGCGCTGAAGCTCTATAAGCTCGATAACCTGCGCTACCCCACCGCCGAACAGGGCTTGCAAGCCTTGGTCACCAAACCCACGGCGGGGCCACAGCCCCCCAACTGGAAGCCCTATCTGGAAAAGCTCCCCAACGACCCCTGGGGCCGCCCGTACCAATACCTCAACCCCGGAATCAAAGGTGAGATCGATGTGATGTCTTTTGGTGCAGATGGTCAATCGGGTGGTGAAGGCAAGGATGCAGATATCGGCAGCTGGCAATAATCCGCCCGCCATGCCTGTGTTGCCTGTAGACCGCACACTGCGCCAACGCCACCACGGGTTCTCGCTGCTGGAGTTGTTGGTGGTGATCAGCATCATTGCGGTAGCTACGGCAGGTGCCTCGCTGGCCCTGCGCGACAACGCCAATGCCACACTGGAGCGCGAGGGTGCCCGTCTGGCCGCACTGTTGGAAGCAGGCCGGGCGCAGTCGCGCGCCAGCGGGGTGCCAGTGCGCTGGCAAAGCATGGCTGGAGGCTTTCGGTTTGAAGGACTGCCCGAGAACCAACTGCCCAGCCAATGGCTGTCGGCCAGCACCCATGTGCGCGGGGATGACCAGCTGCTGCTGGGGCCAGAACCACTCATTGCCCCACAGGGCATCACCTTGGTCAATACAGAGGCACCACAAAGCGCCCTGCGCATCGCTACCGATGGCCTGCGCCCCTTTGCCGTACAGACCACCACCCCATGAGGCAGCACACCATGCCAGCACAGTTGGCCCACGCATCTGGCTTCACACTCGTGGAAGTGTTGGTGGCTCTGGCTATTGTGGCCGTTGCCCTGATGGCTGGGCTACAGGCCAGCTCGGCGCTCACACGCAATGCACAGCGCCAATCTGACATTCTGCTGGCCCAGTTGTGTGCAGAAAATGAACTGGTCAAAACCCGGCTGTCGCGCCAAATGCCCGCCATTGGCGACAGCACCCAATCGTGTGAGCAAGCCGGACGCACGTTGACTGTGGCTGTTGCGGTACGGCCCACGCCCAACCCCACCTTCCGCCGCGTGGATGCCCAAGTGCTGGATGGCAGCACCCCTGTGCTGCGTCTGAGCACCATTGTGGGCCGTCGTTGATGCTGATGCTCCCTCCCTACACCTCTGTGCCCACAACCACCCGCGCGTTGGCGCATGGCTTTACGCTGGTGGAATTGCTGGTGGCTCTGGCCATGATGGCCTTGCTGGCGATCATGAGTTGGCGCGGCATAGACGGCATGGTGCGAACGCAGCAACACACCCATGAACGCAGTGAGCAATTGCTGGTGTTGCAAACCGCCCTGGCTCAGTGGGGGGCCGATCTGGATGCGCTGGTCACCCTGCCCTACACCACACCGCTGGACTGGGATGGTCAGGTTTTGCGCCTCACGCGCCGCAGCAACACCACACCAGACCAAGGCGCATTGGTCGTGGCCTGGGCACGGCGCAATGTGCAGGGCAGTGATCAATGGTTGCGCTGGCAATCCAACCCCGTGCGCACACGCGCACAGTGGCAGCAAACCTGGCAACAGGCTGCCATGTGGGCGCGTACCCCCGGCGAGGCAGAGCGCCGCCACGAGACAGTGCTGTTGCCTCTGGCGGGCTGGCAACTGTTCTATTACCGGGGCGACACCTGGAGCAACCCCCTCTCTAGCAGCGGCAGCCCTGCCGAAGGTGCAAGCACCGCCAGCGTCACCGTGCCCGACGGTATCCGCTTGCAACTGGAACTGCCTCCCGGTCAAGGGCTGGCCGGGCCCATTACCCGCGACTGGGTGCAACCCCTGCAAGGTGGAGGTAAAAGTTGAGGGGCCCAGGATTTTGCTGCTGTCGCCAGCATGGCGCTGCTCTGTTGGCGGCCATGCTGACCGTGACGCTGGTAGCCACCTTTGCTGCAGCCGCCATGTGGCAGCAATGGCGCAGCATCGAGATTGAAACCGCCGAACGTGCGCGGGTGCAATCGGCCTGGATACTGGTAGGCGCGCTGGACTGGTCGCGCCTGATACTGATAGAAGACTACAACGCTGCCAGCGGTGTTGACCACTTGGCCGAACCTTGGGCGGTGCCGCTGCAAGAAGCACGACTGAGCACCTTTTTGGCCGCAGAAAAGAATGTTTCGCAGCTCGAGGATGCCAGCATTGATACCACCGATGCGTTTTTGTCGGGCCAGATTCTGGACTTGCAAGCCCGCCTCAACCTGAGCAATCTGCTCGATGGCGTTCGCCTACAACCAGAAGCCCAAGCCCAATTTGAACGGCTGTTTACCCGTTTAGGTCTGCCGCAGGCTGAACTCGAAACCATGGCCCAAGCCCTGCTGCAAGCCCACCACCCCGATGGCGCCAATGCCCCCTTGCGCCCACCCACGTCCGCCCAGTTGGGCTGGCTGGGGCTTGCGCCAGCCACAGTGGCCCTGTTGTCGCCCTACACCACGCTGTTGCCCCAGCGCAGCAAAGTCAACCTCAACACTGCCAGCGCCGAAGTGCTGTTGGCCAGCATAGAAGGATTAGACCAAGCCGGTGCCAACCGGCTGCTGGCTGCCCGTCAAACCCAGCACCTGCGCAGCTTGGAAGATGCCCGCGCCCTGCTGGGCCAAAACGTGCAAATCAAAGAGTCGCTGCACGATGTGCGCTCGCAGTATTTTGAAGTGTATGGCCGCCTGCGCTTGGGCGATGTGACAGTGCAGGAGCGTTCCATCGTCTACCGCCAAGGCCGCGATGTGCGTACCCTGTGGCGCGAACGGGGTGCCTTGACGCCCCCACCTCCCAGCACGCCTCAGTTGCCAGCCCGCTAGCCTACACCCCTACAATGGCCCGCCAGACCCATCCATGAGCACCCTGATCCTCCACCTGCCACTGGCCCCGCCAGGACCTGCCACCGAATACCGCTACACACTGAGCAGCGACGGGCACAGCGTCAGCAGCCATGCCAGCGCCGCCTTGGCCTTGCTGCCCCGCCCTAAACGGGCCACGGGTGAAACTGTGGCCTTGGTGCCTGCGCAGGCGCTGTCGTGGCAACGGGTTGTCCTGCCCCAAGGAGTGGGCCTTGCAACCCCTCGCCTGCGGGCAATTCTTGAAGGACTGCTAGAAGAACGCCTACTGGACGAGCCAGCACACCTGCACTTTGCCCTAGCGCCAGAAACCCGTGTCGGCACTGCCGTCTGGGTGGCCATTTGTGACCGTGCTTGGCTACGCGCTCACCTGCAAACCCTAGAAAATGCGGGTCTACCCGCTGCACGGGTTGTACCAGAATGCGCCCCTGGCACCGATGCCACCCCCACCGCCGTGCAAGTCTTGGGCACCCCCGAAGACGTTCGCCTGCTGCTGCCGCGCTGCGGCCCTGACCACAGTGTCTTGCTATTGCCACTGTGTGCATCGGCCTTGGCGTTGATGCCTCACCCTGCACCCACAGACAACCCCAGCGCCCCAGTCATCTATGCAGAACCTGCGGTAGCCGCGCTGGCAGAACAGGCTCTGGGCCAACCCGTGCAACTCCAAACGGCCAGTGCGCGGGCGCTCAATGCTTTGGGCAATGGTTGGAACCTGGCACAGTTTGATCTGGCCAGCACAGGCCGTACCCGTCTGCTGCGCAAAGCGGCCGCCGTGCTGGGGGCTTGGTCAGGGGCACCCCAATGGCGGGCAGCACGCTGGGCACTGGGGTTGCTGGCAGCAGTGCATCTGGTGGGCCTGAACGCCTGGGCTTGGCAAGAGCGCCAAACACTGGCCGCCAAACAAGCCCAAGTGCGGGCTGTACTCACACAAACCTTTCCACGGGTGCAGGTGGTGGTAGATGCCCCCGTCCAAATGGAACGGGAATTGGCGCTGCTACGCCAAGCTACGGGCAGCTTGTCTTCCCGCGACTTGGAACCCCTGCTGGCCCACAGTGCCAACGCTTTGCCCCCCCACTGGCAAGCGCGCAGCATCGACTACAGTCCTGGTCAGTTGCGCTTGCAAGGTGGCGCGCTCAGCCCCGCCGAACAAGCCCAAGCCATGCAAACATTGCGTGCCAGTGGTCACCGCCTCGACACCGAGGGTGACACCCTGGTGGTACGCACAGTCAACACCCCATGAGCGCCCCATCATCATCCCCCCCCTCTGGTGCATGGCAGGCCCGCTGGCAAGCACTGGCCCCGCGTGAGCAGCATTTACTGCGTGCTGCCGCTGCCTTGGTCGCACTGGCCTTGCTGTGGTGGCTGGCCTTGGCACCTGCCCTAGAAACACTGCGCACCGCTCCAGACCGCCATGCCCGACTGGACACCCAGTGGCAGGCCATGCAAGCATGGCAGGCCGAGGCCCACCAACTGCAAAATGCCCCGCGCTTACCCCCGGATGCTGCTGCCCGCGCACTGCATGCCTCGGTGGCCGAACATCTGGGCAGCAGCGCCCGCCTCCAGATCACGGGCGACCGTGCCACCCTCACTTTGCAAGGCACACCCGCCACAGCTCTGGCCCCGTGGCTAGCACAGGCCCGTGCCAATGCCCATGCCACCACCCAAGAAGCCCGGTTGGTGCGCAACACCAGCCACGGCAGTCTCCGCTGGGATGGCACACTGGTGCTGGCTCTGCCTGTGCGTTGACAAGGTACGCCCCTTTTTGCATCTGCTGCTGTGAGAACCTCTTTGCGCTCTGCCCTCCACCACCGCTCTACCCCCCCCCTGCCCCGCCCCCCTTGGGGCTGGGCGGTGTCTGGCGTAGTGCTGGGTGCCAGTGTGGCCGTGCTGGCCTTTGCACCGGCACACTGGCTGGCCTGGGGGGTAGCACAGGCCAGCGCACAACGGGTGCAGCTGCTCCAAACACGCGGTACCATCTGGGATGGCTCGGCACAATTGGTCGTGACTGGCGGTGCTGCCAGCCAAGACCGCGCCAGCCTGCCGGGGCGGCTGCACTGGCAATGGCATCTGCGCTGGGACGGTCTGCATGCCAACATCCATGCTTCATGCTGCACTACGGCCCCGCTGGCGGTGCATGTGCAACCCAACCACCAAGGCGCCAGCATTGCACTGGCCGATAGCCACAGCCAATGGCCCACCGCAGTGTTGGCAGGGCTGGGCACCCCTTGGAACACCGTGCAACTGGAAGGTCAACTGGCACTAAGCACCCAAGGCCTGCAAGCCCAATGGACGGCTGGACGCCTGCGGTTACAAGGTCAGGCACAGTTAGATGCACTGGCCCTGTCCTCACGGCTGTCTACGTTGCATCCCTTGGGCAGCTACCGCATGACCCTCCAAGCTCAGGAGGGCACCCCCCACCTGACCGTGCGCACCCTGCAAGGCGAGCTGCAACTCAGTGGCAACGGCCAATGGGTGGGTGAGCGCCTGCGCTTTAGCGGACAAGCCAGCGCCAGCCCTGGCCGTGAAGCGGCGCTGTCCAACCTCCTGAACCTTCTGGGGCGCCGCCGTGGCGCAAGCGCCCTCATCACTCTGGGTTGATTCCGAATACTGTATGCACTCCCTCGCCCATCCCCCCCTGCGGACTGCCATTCAAGCCCTACTGGCCAGCGCCTTATTGCTGCATTCAGGCAGCCCCGTCCATGCGCAAAACAGCCTCAGCCCCAGCACCACCAGCGTGCGCCCCGGCGAGCCAGTCACGTTCAACTTTGCTGGGGCCGATATCGAAGCCGTGGCCCGCACCCTGGCCACCATTACCGGGCGCAACGTAGTGGTTGATCCGCGCGTGAAAGGGCAGATCAATCTGGTCACCGAACGCCCAGTCAGCCCAGCAGCCGCCTTTGAGCAATTTTTGGCTGCGCTGCGGCTGCAAGGCTACACCGTGGTGGAAGCTGCCGGGTTGTACAAAATCGTGCCCGAGGCCGATGCCAAGTTACAAGGCGGCCAAGTGAGTGTGGCGCGTGACGGACGCTCCAGCCCGGCGGGCGGGCAAATCATGACGCAAATTTTCCGTCTCCACTACGAAAGTGCCAACAACCTGGTGCCCGTGTTGCGCCCACTGATCAGCCCGAACAACACCATCAACATCAATCCAGGCAGCAACTCCCTCATCATCACCGACTACGCCGACAACCTGCAACGCTTGGCCAAAATCATTGCCGCGATGGATGTGTCCAACGCCAGCGATGTAGAAATCATTCCCTTACGCCATGCCGTAGCCACCGATTTGGCCCCCTTGGTAACCCGATTGATAGATTCAGGCCAAAGCAGCGGTGGTGCCAATGCCACAACAGCCGGCGTGAGCGATACCGCCTTCAAAACCACCGTCCTGCCTGAGCCACGCAGCAATGCCTTGATTTTGCGCGCGGCCAACCCCGCCCGTGTTACCCAGGTGCGGGCGCTGGTAGCCAAGCTCGACCAGCCTGCACTGCCGGGCAGCAGCGCCGCCTCAGGCAATATCCATGTCGTTTACCTGAAAAACGCCGATGCCAGCAAACTGGCCGTGACTCTGCGCGCCGCACTGGCCGCCACTTTGGGCAGCGGCGCACCCACATCTGCCCCCAGCAGTAGCAACAATGCCAGCCTGCCAAGCACCGGTTTGGGCAGCAACACCGGCCTCAGTGGCAGCGGCTTGAGCACCAGTGCCAACCTGGGCAACAACGCCAACAGCAACCAGCCCTCCACCGGAGGCATCATTCAGGCCGACCCCACCACCAACTCGTTGGTCATCACGGCACCAGAGCCTCTGTACCGCCAGTTGCGCACCGTCATCGACCAGCTCGATGGCCGCCGAGCGCAAGTGCTGGTGGAGAGCCTGATCGTGGAAGTAGCCGCCAACAAAATGGCCGAATTTGGCATCCAGTGGCAAGGCGTACTGGGCAAGAGCGGCGATGGCACCGTGGGCGTGATTGGCACCAACTCAGGCAATGCCGGTGCCAACATCTTGAGCATGACCGCTGGCATCGCCAATGGCGACGCCACCGCCTTGTCATCGCTGGGCAAGGGGCTGAACTTGGCCTTGGCGCCACGTACCAATGGTCAGTATTACCTCGGTGCCTTGGCTAATTTTCTGCAAAACAGTGGCGATGCCAACGTGCTGTCCACCCCCAACCTGATGACGCTGGACAACGAGGAGGCCCGTATCGTCATTGGCAACAACGTGCCCTTTGTCACCGGCTCCTATGCCAACACCACCGGCACCAGCACCGTCAACCCTTTCACCACCGTAGAGCGCAAAGACGTGGGCCTGATGCTGCGGGTGCGCCCACAAATCAACGAAAACGGCACCGTCAAGCTGTCCATCTACCAAGAAGTGTCAAAAATCGACACCGCCACCCTGAAAGACACCAACGGCCCTACCACCAGCAAACGTTCGATTGAGTCCAACGTGCTGGTGGAAGACGGCAGCATCATCGTCATTGGCGGCTTGCTCGAAGACAGCTATGCCCAAGCCGAAGACAAAGTCCCCCTGCTGGGCGACCTGCCTATGGTGGGACACTTCTTTCGCAGCGAGAACCGCTCACGCAAAAAAACCAACCTGATGGTGTTTTTGCGCCCACAGGTCATCCGGGATGCAGCGGCCAGCGACGCCCTGATGGTAGACCGCTACGAAGCCATTCGCGCGCTACAACAGGCCACACAGCCTAGCCCCAATGCTGTCCTGCGCTCAGTCTCTGAAGCCCCTGTGCTGCCCGCACTGACGCCCCCAGCCCCGGCCCCCAGCCGTGGCAATGCCACGCCCCGCCCCGCAGGCGCCCTGTAAAACATGGCCATGCGCTACCCTCTGCCCTATGCCTTTGCCCGCACCGTGCAGCTGCTGCTGCAAGATGACGGCCAGCAACTGCTGCTCTGCCACAGCCCAACCCCGGATGTGTCAGCCCTGTCTGAAGTGCTCCGCAAATACCCCGCCGTACAACTGCAAGCCGTAGATGCCTCGATACTGGCCCAACGTATCAGCAGCGCCTATGCCCAAAGCGAGTCCAGTGCCGCTACTGTGGTCAGTGAAGTAGAAAGCGATGCCGACCTGTCGCGCATGATGCAAGAGTTGCCTGCGGTGGAGGACTTGCTCGAGACCGCCGATGATGCCCCCATCATTCGGATGCTCAATGCCCTGCTCACCCAAGCCGCCCGCGATGGGGCCAGCGACATCCACATTGAGCCTTATGAACGCCACAGCAGTGTGCGCTTTCGTGTCGATGGCACGCTGCGCGAAGTGGTGCAACCCAATCGCGCCCTGCACGCCGCCCTGATTTCGCGCCTAAAAATCATGGCCGATCTGGATATTTCAGAAAAACGCCTGCCGCAAGATGGCCGCATCAGCCTGCGTTTGGGCACGCGGGCCATTGATGTGCGCGTCTCTACCCTGCCCAGCGCCCACGGCGAGCGTGCCGTGCTGCGCCTGCTAGACAAAACCAGCGAAAAAATCAGCCTAGAAGCCGTAGGAATGCAAGGCGAGGTGCTGGCCCGCTTTGAGCAGCTCATTGCCCAACCGCACGGCATTATTTTGGTCACTGGCCCCACCGGCTCGGGCAAGACCACCACCCTGTATGCGGCGTTGTCGCGGCTCGATGCCAGCCAAAGCAACATCATGACGGTGGAAGACCCCATCGAGTACGAATTGCCCGGCATCGGCCAAACCCAGGTCAATAGCAAAATCGACCTGACCTTTGCCAAAGCCTTGCGCGCCATCTTGCGCCAAGACCCCGATGTCATCATGATTGGCGAGATTCGCGATTTTGAAACCGCACAAATCGCCATCCAAGCCTCGCTCACCGGGCATTTGGTGTTGGCTACTTTGCACACCAACGATGCAGCCAGTGCTGTGACCCGCCTCACTGATATGGGCGTAGAGCCGTTTTTGCTCAGTTCCTCCTTGTTGGGGGTACTGGCACAACGGTTGGTGCGCAAACTGTGCACGCATTGCACGGGCAAGGGCTGCGACGCCTGCGGCCATACTGGCTACCAAGGCCGTACGGGGGTATTTGAATTGCTCACCACCACCGAGACCATTCGTGCCCAAATCCACCAACGTGCCGCCGAGGCCGATATTCGCGCTGCAGCCATCGCCAGCGGCATGGCCTTGATGCGCGACGATGGCGAACGCCTGATTGCCGCAGGCACCACCACCCGCGAAGAGGTACTGCGCGTCACCCGCGACTAACCCCGCCGCGTGCCAAAACCCAAAGCAACACTGGGAAATCACCCACGAGACGTAACAAGCTGTAAGCTCCTGTGATTGGCACCAAAAGACCCAACACCAAGGAGAAGCGCCGTGGGAGCTTTACTGCAACACTGGATTTTTGGACAGGTCAGCTTTCAGGACAGTGAAGAATTTGACGAATTCCGCTTCCGTTTCCTGATCATCGTGTTGCTGTCTGGGGCCATCTGCACAGGCTTGCTCATCGTGGGCGATCAATCCAGCATCAACCGCATTGCCCCACTGCATGTGCGCTCGATGTTGCTGTTTACCCTGTTCTCGTTGGTGCTGTGGTGGTTGCTGCGCAGCCACAAAGAAAGATTCTTGCCCGTGGCCGTGGCGTACGAGACCATCTGCCTGCTGGAATACGTCTCGGCATTGGTCTTTGTGTCAGAAGATGAACTGCGCGTGCTGTGGTTCATGACCAACATTCCCGGCGTCTACATTCTGCTCGGACAGCGGGCCGGTACCTTCATCACTGGGTTAACGCTGGTTGGGCTGGCCTGGGGCAACAGCTATCTGGCCGTGCCTTACTCTCCCAACGCCTTAGCCACCTTGCTGACCAGCATTGCATTGCCTATACGGGCGTTTTTTTCCACTTCTATGGCGCCCGCTCTATCTCGTACTTTGTACGCATGCGCCAATCCTACGAACGGGTGCTACACATGGCCACCCACGACCCCCTGACTGGCGTGCTCAATGCCCGCGCCTACTATGCCACTTGCGACCAACTGATCGAGCTGGCCAAACGCCAAGGCACCCCGTATACCGTGCTGTTTGTCGATCTGGATCACTTTAAATCCATCAACGACACCTATGGCCATGCTGCCGGAGACCTGGTGCTGCAAGCTGTGGCCTCTGCCCTGCAACAAGGCATACGGGCCAGCGATGCACTGGGGCGCATTGGCGGCGAAGAGTTTTCCATTTTTCTGCCCCATACCGACCTGGACAGCGCCAGCCGATTGGCCGAAACCCTGCGCCAAACCATCCAAAACCTGATGCCCGCTATTGGCGCCGAGCAGCACATCCGCATCACCGCCAGCATTGGCGTGGCCCGCAATCAGCACAACGCCCAGACCATGTTGGCCATCCAGCAGCAGGCTGATCAGGCCATGTATCTGGCTAAATCTCAGGGCCGCAACCGCGTTTCTTGCTTTACCGAAGATCATGCGGGCTTACAAACGGCCCACTAGCGCGCTCTGGGTCTGTCGTGCCTCAAAGCCCTGAAAATACGATAATCCCCGGCTTCGCCGTTTGGCATTTACCAATTCGATTTACACCATGATTCTTGTCACCGGCGGCGCAGGCTTTATTGGCGCCAACTTCGTCCTCGATTGGCTGGCGGGCAGCAACGAGCCTGTGGTCAACCTCGACAAGCTCACCTACGCGGGCAACCTCAACAACCTGTCCAGCCTGCAAGGCGATGCACGGCACATCTTCGTACAGGGTGATATTGGCGATAGTGCCTTGCTGGCGCAACTGCTGGCGCAATACCAGCCGCGTGCGGTGGTCAACTTTGCGGCCGAAAGCCATGTAGACCGCTCCATCCACGGCCCCGAAGACTTTATCCAAACCAACATGGTGGGCACCTTCAGGCTGCTAGAGGCTGTGCGCCACTACTGGCAGGCACTGCCCACCGACAGCAAAGCGGCGTTCCGCTTTTTGCATGTGAGTACCGACGAAGTCTATGGCACCCTGAGCAAAGACGCCCCCCCCTTTACCGAAGAGCACACTTACGAGCCCAATAGCCCGTATTCGGCCAGCAAAGCCGCCAGCGACCACTTGGTGCGCGCCTGGCACCACACCTACGGCCTACCGGTGCTCACCACCAACTGCTCCAACAACTACGGCCCCTACCATTTCCCCGAAAAACTGATTCCGCTGATGATCGTCAATGCGCTGGCGGGCAAGAACCTGCCGGTGTATGGCGACGGAATGCAAGTGCGCGACTGGCTGTATGTCAAAGACCATTGCAGCGCCATCCGCCGCGTGCTAGAGGCCGGGCAACTGGGCCAAACCTACAACGTGGGCGGCTGGAACGAAAAGCCCAACATCGAGATTGTCAACACCGTTTGCGCGCTGCTGGACGAGCTGCGCCCACGCGCCGATGGTCAAAGCTACGCCAGCCAAATCACCTACGTGCAAGACCGCCCCGGCCACGACCGGCGCTACGCCATTGATGCGCGCAAAATCGAACGTGAACTGGGTTGGAAGCCCGCCGAAACCTTCGACACCGGCATCCGCAAAACCGTGGCCTGGTACTTGGACAATGCTGACTGGGTGGCCAACGTGCAAACCGGCGCTTACCGCGACTGGGTGAGCAAGCAATACACGAGCCAGGACGCCGTATGAACATTCTTCTTCTGGGCAAAGGCGGCCAAGTGGGCTGGGAGCTGCAACGCAGCCTGTCGGTATTGGGCCAAGTCACGGCCCTAGACCACGACAGCACCGAACACTGCGGCAACTTTAGCCACCCAGCGGGTATTGCCGACACCGTGCGCGCACTGCGCCCGGATGTCATCGTCAATGCAGCAGCCCATACCGCCGTCGATAAGGCCGAGAGCGAACCCGAACTGGCCCGGCTGCTCAACGCCACCACCCCCGGCGTGCTGGCCCAAGAGGCCGCACAACTGGGGGCATGGCTGATTCACTACAGCACCGATTACGTCTTTGATGGCAGTGGCAACCGCCCGTGGACAGAGCAAGATGCCACTGGCCCCTTGAGCGTGTATGGCCGCACCAAACTCGAAGGCGAACAGCTCATCCAACAATCGGGTTGCCAGCATCTGATTTTGCGCACCAGTTGGGTCTATGCCGCCCGTGGCGGCAACTTTGCCAAAACCATGCTGCGTTTAGCGCAAGAGCGCGACCGTCTGACCGTGATTAACGACCAATGGGGCGCACCCACGGGGGCTGACCTGCTGGCCGATGTCACGGCCCATGCCATCCGCCACTTGCAACAGCGCCCCCAAGATGGTGGCCTGTACCACTGCGTGGCCGCTGGAGAGACCAATTGGAACCAATACGCCCAATTTGTCATTGAACAGGCGCGGCAATTGGCCCCCGCATTGCCCATCCAAACCACCGAAGTGGCCCCCGTGCCCACCAGCGCCTTCCCCACCCCAGCCACGCGCCCGCACAACTCGCGCCTGAGCACCCGCAAGCTCCAAGACACCTTTGGTCTGCACTTGCCGCACTGGCAACAAGGCGTAGCCCGCATGTTGGCCGAAATCCTCTAAACCAAGCCCCACACCATGACCGCACGCAAAGGCATCATCCTCGCCGGAGGCTCCGGCACCCGGCTGCACCCCGCTACCCTGTCCATCAGCAAACAACTGCTGCCGGTGTACGACAAACCCATGGTTTACTACCCCCTCAGCACCCTGATGCTGGCGGGCATTCGTGACATCCTGCTCATCAGCACGCCACAAGACACCCCACGCTTTGAGCAACTGTTGGGCGATGGCAGCCAATGGGGTGTCAACCTGCAATACGCCGTGCAACCCAGCCCCGATGGGCTGGCCCAAGCCTTCATCATTGGTGAGCAATTTGTGGGCAACAGCCCCAGCGCCTTGGTGCTGGGCGACAACATTTTTTACGGCCACGACTTCCACCACCTGCTGGCACGCGCCCATGCCCGCACCGAGGGCGCAAGCGTGTTTGCCTACCATGTACACGACCCTGAGCGTTATGGTGTGGCCGAGTTTGATGCCAGCGGCAAGGTGCTGTCGTTGGAAGAAAAGCCCACAGCCCCCAAATCCAACTACGCCGTCACGGGCCTGTATTTTTACGACAACCAAGTGGTCGAGCTGGCCAAGCACCTGCAACCCTCGCCACGCGGCGAGTTAGAGATCACCGACCTCAACCGCCTGTACCTCGAACAAAGCCAGCTCAGCGTCGAGATCATGGGCCGGGGCTATGCTTGGCTAGACACTGGCACGCACGATAGCTTGCTCGATGCAGGCCAATTCATTGCCACGCTGGAGCGCCGCCAAGGCCTCAAAATCGCCTGCCCCGAAGAAATCGCTTGGCGCCACGGCTGGATTGACGCCGCCCAACTAGAACAACTGGCACAGCCGCTGCGCAAAAATGGCTACGGCCAGTATTTGCTGCGCCTGTTGCAAGAAAAAGTTTATTAAGGTTCCACGCCATGCAAGCCACCCGTCTGCGTATCCCCGAAGTTGTGCTCATTGAACCCAAAGTGTTTGGCGATGCACGCGGCTTTTTTTACGAAAGCTTCAACCAGCGCGCCTTCAACGAGGCCACCGGCACCGACCACGCCTTTGTGCAAGACAACCACAGCCGCAGCGCCAAGGGTGTGCTGCGTGGCCTGCATTACCAAATCGAGCAAGCCCAAGGCAAATTGGTGCGTGTGGTGCAAGGGGCCGTGTTTGATGTGGCCGTCGATATCCGCAAAAGCTCACCCACCTTTGGTCAATGGGTAGGGGCCGAACTCAGCGCCGACAACCACCGCCAGCTGTGGGTGCCGCCGGGTTTTGCCCACGGCTTCTTGGTACTGAGCGACAGTGCCGAGTTTTTGTACAAAACCACCGATTACTACGCCCCAGCACACGAGCGTTGCATTGCCTGGGACGACCCCGATCTGGCTATCACTTGGCCCGATATTGGTATGAGCCCCCTGTTGTCCGCCAAAGACAGCCAAGGCCAAGCACTGGCCAGTGCTGCCACCTACGACTAGCCAATGACTGCGACCGTCACCGATCTGGAAACCATTGTCTACTCCGGTGACTACCGGGTGGACTCCCTGCTCGGCTTTCCGGCGGTCTGGAACTTCTGACCCGATAGCCGCAACACTCTCTACTACACCTTCGATGCCAGCCCCGGCAGCATCATGGACGGAGAAACCGCCGAGCCTGTTACCGCTTTCAACAGCACCCAACAGCAAGCCACACGCCAAATCTTGCAACACGCCAGTCTGCTGACGGGCATTGTTTTCAATGAAGTCAGCAGCAGCGCCTTGGCCGATGTGCATTTTGCAGCCACCAACCTGCAAGGGGCCAACATCGCCGGTCTTACCTCCGCGTACTACCGTTACCGCAGCGACTGGAATAACGTCCTGACCGAACTGAATGCCGAAACCTTGGTCTATCTCGACAATGTAGAGCAGGCCAGCATCAACCAACAGCCTGTGGCTGGCTCCATTGGCTACGAGGTGTTGCTACACGAGATTGGTCACATGCTGGGCTTGGGCCATCCATTCGATACCGAATATGCCTTGCCAACCGCAGAAGACCATACCGATAACACGGTCATGTCCTACACCTGGCGTGGCAGCTACAAATCCGTGTTCCAAGCATACGATGTGATCACCTTGGACTGGCTCTATGGCCGTGATGGCCTGGGTGGCACCTGGGGCCAAAACTCCACCCACGGCTCCACCCTGAGCCTGCCCAACAGCACACTGAGCCAGCCCGGCACCCTGCAAAACGATCGCTTGGTCAGCAGCTCGGCCAACGAGGCCTTTGACGGCTTGCAAGGCACCGACACCGTAGTGCTCGATGGTGTGCGGGCCGACTACACCCTCACCCGCCAGGGCACTGGTTGGACACTGCAAGACAGCACCCTGGGGCGCGACGGCACCGACACCCTCCAACAGATTGAACGGCTACAGTTTACCGACACCTCCTTGGCACTTGACCTGGATGGTGCCGCGGGCACCACCGCCCGCCTGATAGGCGCGATGCTGGGAGCGGAGGGACTAGAACATGCCAACTGGGTGGGTGCAGTGCTCCATGCCGTGGACTCTGGGCTGTCTGGCACACCACTGAACCTCCTGGCATTGCAAGCCGTGCTTGGCCCCCACCCCAGCCATGCCCAAATTGTCACGCATCTGTACTACCAGCTGTACCACAGCACGCCCAGCACCAGCACCCTGCAAGCCTTGAGCGCCGCACTGGACGCCCAACAGTACACCCCGGCAGAACTGGTGGCTTGGGCAGCCGCCAGTGACACCAATGCCGCCAATATCGGTTTGGCTGGCCTGAGTGCCCAGGGGCTAGCGTTTGTCCCAGCCTGATGCCGTGCTGGCCGTCTCAGTAGTCAGCCACGGGCATGGCCCGCTGGTGCAGTCGCTGTTGTGGCAACTGGCCCAACATAGCCATGCCACCGTGGCACGGGTGGTGCTCACCCTCAACATTCCAGAGCCCGAGCCTGCTCCACCCCCCAAAGGCTGGCCTTTCGCCCTGCACATTTTGCGCAACACCCAGCCCGCCGGTTTTGGCAACAACCACAACCGAGCCTTGCAGACAGTGTCCGAACCTTTTGTCTGCATTCTCAACCCCGACGTTGCACTGCACCCACCAGACCCCTTTGCCGTGCTGGTTCACACGGCTGCACAACCCGGCACCGGCTGCGCCTACCCAATGCAAGTGGACGCCCAAGGCCAAGTGCAAGACAGCGAACGCGCCCTCCCCACCCCTACGGCCCTGTGGCAGCGGCGCATCTTAGGCCAGCGGGAGCAGCGCACAGATTGGGTCAATGGTGCCTGCATGGTCTTGCCCACAGCGGTATGGCACCAACTGGGGGGCTTTGACAACCGCTATTTCATATACTGCGAGGATGTGGATCTGTGCCTGCGCCTGCGCCTGGCCGGGTTGTCTCTGGTGCGGGCACCCGTATCGGTCATCCATACTGGGCAACGGGCCAGCCAACGGCATTGGCGCCACACCCTGTGGCATGTGTGCAGTTTGTTGCGTTTGTGGTCTTCTAGCAGTTACAAGGCCATACGCCGCAACCCAGATGCCCCTAATACAGGTACGATCGCGCCCCTATGATGTGGTTGTCTTTGGTGGCGTTTCTGGTGGCGGTTATCGTGGCCGGTTTGGTCGTGCGCTGGTTGCGGGGCCATGCTGCACTGTATGGGCATGAAATGCCCCAACGATTCCATTTTGGTCATGTGCCCCGGTTGGGTGGCGTGGCCCTGCTGGCAGGCACTGGCTTGGGCTGGCTGCTTGGGCTGGCACAAATGGCCTGGCGCGACCCAGGCAACTTGGGCCTAGGCCCATGGACGGCCCTGTGGCTCATTACACTGCTGCCCGCGGCCATTGGTGGCATTGCCGAAGACATGACCCAACGCCTGCCCGTGCGGTTTCGGTTGGCCTTTACCGCCTTGTCGGGCCTGCTGGCAGTGGTGCTGCTAGACATCACCGTGGCCCGGCTGGGCCTGCCTTGGCTCGATACCTTGCTACAGATGGCCCCTTGGCTGGGTTGCGCTATTGCCCTGCTGGCTGTAGCAGGCCTGCCCCATGCCTTCAACATCATTGACGGCTACAACGGCTTGGCAGGCATGGTCGCCCTGATCGTCTGTTTGGCACTGGCCCATGTAGCATTGCAGGTAGGTGACCGGGCACTGGCCACCCTGCTGGTGGTCACGGCAGCAGCCACCGGAGGGTTTCTGGTATGGAACTACCCGCGCGGTATGCTGTTTGCTGGCGATGGCGGTGCCTACATCTGGGGGGTGGTGATTGCGCTGGCCAGCTTGGCCTTGGTGCAACGCAATGCCGATGTGTCACCGTGGTTTCCCATGCTGTTGCTGATCTACCCCGTGTGGGAAACCGTGTTTTCTATTTATCGCAAACTGGCCCGTGGTATCTCACCGGGGGTGGCCGATGCACTGCATTTTCACCAACTGATTTACCGGCGCATTGTGCGCAGCGTATTCCACGACGATGAATCACGCCGCATGTTGATGCGCAACAACCGCACCTCCCCCTACCTGTGGGGCTTTACCTTGCTCACGGTGGTGCCTGCCGTATTGTTTTGGAACCGTACCTGGGTGCTGATCGGCTTTTGCCTGCTGTTCATTGTCAGTTATGTGGCCGCCTATTTGGCCATTGTGCGCTTCAAGGTGCCAGAATGGTTGCGTCATTAAGCTGCGGCACAATTTGCATTCCTTGCTTCTTTTTGGATTGATGCCCTCATGACCGACACCCCTTGCACCATCGCCCCCCGCGACCACGCCCAACTGCTGGCACAGATGCTGCCCGCGCTGCGCCAATTTCGGGGCAAAACTATGGTGGTCAAATACGGCGGCAACGCCATGACCGATCCAGCACTGCAACAAGCCTTTGCTGAAGACATTGTGCTGCTGCAACTGGCAGGCATACAACCTGTGGTGGTACACGGCGGCGGCCCGCAAATCGAGTCGGCCCTTCAGCGCGTAGGCAAACAAGGCCAATTTATCCAAGGTATGCGCGTCACCGATGCTGAAACCATGCAAATCGTGCAATGGGTACTGGCTGGTGAAGTGCAGGCCGACATTGTGGGCCGTATCCAACAAGCCGGTGGCCGGGCTGTAGGCCTGACTGGGCGTGATGGCGGCCTGATTCGCGCACAAAAGCTGCGTCTGGTTGATCAAAATGATGCCACCCTCACCCACGATGTGGGCCAAGTAGGCGACATCACGGCCATCGACACCAGCATCATCCTCACCCTGCAAAGTGCAGGATTGGTTCCGGTGGTCAGCCCGGTGGGTTTTGGCGCACACAACGAGAGCTACAACATCAATGCCGATGTGGTGGCCGCAGGCTTGGCCGTGGCCCTGCAAGCAGAAAAACTGCTGATGCTCAGCAATATTCCTGGCGTGTTGGACAAACAAGGCCAACTGCTGACCGAACTGACCCCCCAGCGTATTGATGCCTTGGTGGCCGATGGCACCATCAGCGGTGGCATGTTGCCCAAAATTGCCGGGGCGCTTGATGCGGCCAAGGCGGGCGTCAATGCCGTTCACATCATTGATGGCCGCGCCCCGCACACCATGCTGCTCGAAGTGCTTAGCGGCCAAGCCCACGGCACCATGATTCGCGCCCAATAAAGGGCACCGCCCACCACAGGGGTGGGTGCTTGCCTGATGCCCTCAGGCCAAGAGGAGCACTTGGCTGGCAAAGGTACTGGCACTCAAATTCAATACGCCAGCCAACTTGACGATGGTATCGGCAGCCTCCATCGTGTTGCCTGCCCCCACATCATCAACGATATAGGTATTGCCGTTATACACCCCCCATTTCACATCACTGTCATTGCCCACCAACAGCGCATCAAGCGCCGCTTGCTCAGAGACTGCACCGCTCAAATCCACCTTGGTGGCCGTGAAGGCTCCCGCCGTGCTGCCAAACTTAATGGCATCGCCCTTGGCCAAATCGGTAATTGTGGTGATATTGGCATGGGCCGTGGCACCCGCCACGGCCAACGAAACATCAAAAATGTCGTTACCTGCATTACCCGTGAGCTTGGTGCTGTTCAAGCCCGCTTTGAGGGTGTCGGTGTTGCTGCCGCCTATGAGAATATCGCCCAACATAGAATTGGCAGCATAAGCTGCTTGGTTGGCCGTGACGTTGAGCTTACCCGTCAGGGCTGTGCCATCTATTTTGTGGCCCGTGGTAGTGGCATCTGCCACCGCCGTGATGGTCAGGTCTTTAGACCCCGTGATAGTCACTACGGCGTTATCACGCAAAATCAGGTGGTTGATGGTGCTATTGCTGTTGCTGCCCAAGGCCACCAAACTAAATCCAGACAGTGTTAAATTGCCACCCACGGTACTGGCACCTATATTAAAAGCCAGATCATTGACCCCCACAGCGGCAGCCACCGTAATATCGGTGGCATGGCTGGTGGTTAAATTAACGGTAGTGCCAGTAGCCACCTGATTGATCACTTGGGCCGCATTACCATCCAATGAATAAATTTTGTAACCAGCCAATTGGCTCGCATCCACCGTTACTGCAGCAATTAACCCCAGCACTTCAAAATTCTTAGCCGCATTGAGGGCTGTGTATTCGTTGGCAAGCAGCGCCCCATCGTTTAAGCTGATTTTGTCAGTGCTGCCTGCACCACCATCCAGTTGCGCCCCCGAGGCCAGCGCCTGCAAACCATTGTCGGCCAGCTTGAGGTTATCGTTACCGGCACCCCCAGAGAACGCAAAAGCAGCATCAGGGGCGGCTGCCAAGGTTAGGCTGTCGTTCGCAGCGCCACCCGCAAAGGCAAAAGCAGCCGTTGTGCCTGCAGCTACGGTGATGCCTACACTGCCCGTGCTGGCAGACGCATCTACCACCTTGAGCACACCAGCCCCACCAGACGACACAAAATTGGTGCTCACCGTCAATGCCTTGTCGCCGGTAATGACGAGCTTGCTGGTTTGTGCCCCCAAGGTCAAGGTAGAAACCTTGTTGGCGGCCCCCGTTGAGGCCAGTTGCACGGTGCTGGCGGCGGTGTTGCTCACGGTCAGGCTTTGCACAGCACCCGCCGAGGCACTGCTCTGGTAACCATTGAGGGCCAAATTCAGCACCGCATCGGTAGAACTGGCAGACCAAGTTACAGCCCCCGCAGTACCGGCCCCGGTGGTGCCCGTGGCCAAACTCAACGATTGGCCGGTGGTAGTAGTGATGGTTTGGCCATTGATAGCCACTGCATCGTCAATGATCACTTTCTCTATGCCAGACACAGCCTTGCTGTACAAGGAAGACGACAAATCCAAGGCCGCGTTGGCCGCAATGACCAATTGCAGCACCTCTACACCAGTGATGGTGTCAGGCATTTGGCTGACATCATAGGTGCCATACATTTTGAGGGTATCCATGCCTGCCCCTGCACGAATGCGATCTACAACACTCAAAGTGCCGGGCGGCGATGTAGAAAACACGCCAATAATGGTGTCATCCCCTGCTGTGCCAGTGAGTAGGTCAATGGCCGTAGTGAAAATCAAGGTTTCGCCCGGCACGGGAGGCACCAACACTGTGAAATTCAACCCGGTGACGTTGCTGATGCCAGCATAGGGGTTGCCTGCAGCATCAAACACTGCTGTGGCTGGGACATTCACGTAGTAAGACGCCCCCACCTTCAAATTGGCGGTTGGGTTGATGGTGAGCACTGCACCTGCCACAGACACCTGGGCAGCATCGGTTATTGCAATGGTGCGGGTATCGCTGGCCTCTATCGTGTTGACCAGGGTGATGAAGCCAGCCCCTAACACCACGTTTTCAGAAAACGTCAGGGCCAAATTGCTGGCGGCGGCCAAGGTGCTGGAATCATCGGCCGGATTGGAACTTAGCAAGGTAGGGGCTGTGATGTCGGCCACGGCCAGCTGACCCACAATGTCTGCCACTTTGTTGCCTGCCGCATCTTGCAACGCCTCTGCTATGGCGGGTGCAGCATAGCTCACCTTGACTGCACCAGAAGGCAGCGCCGCCAAGGTCAGAATCACCTGAGAGCCACTCACTGTGACCGACCCGACGCCAATAGAAGTATTGGCCGCATCCACCACATTAAACGCCGTTGCATACACGATTGCACCGGCCTTGAACGCTTCATTAAAGTTGAGCTTGACGGTGGTGCCAACCGCCGCAGCGGCCAGCAACTTGGGAGCTACATCGTCTACATCGGTCACTTGGATAGCCATATTGGCTACCGCCGAGGTGTTGCCAGCCGCATCTTTGGCCACCACGCCAAGGGCAAAGGCATTGGGGGCGGTTTCATAATCGTTAGCAGCAGTGGCCGCCGCACCGGCTTCGGTCAGGGTAATGTTGCCTGCAGCATCTATGGCAAAGTAGCCACTGCTGTTGCCGGTGGCGATTTCAAAGGCCGTCACACCCACCCCGTCGGTGGCTGCCACCGTACCCACCCCATAGCCAGCGGCTTGGTTTTCGGCATAAGAAAAAGTGGCACTGCTGACCACAGGGGCCGTCATGTCGGCCAGCGGATCGATTGCTACGGTATTGGTGGGGTCTACCGAATACAAATAAGACTGCGTGATGGCATGGTTCCAAGCAGCTGCCGCAGGGGCATAAGCGGCCAGACTGCCCCCAGCCCCCTCTAAGCCCACCAAGATTTGGCCCAACTGCCAGACCAGCAAGCCACGGCCATCGGTGCCCACAGCAGCAAAGCGTTCAACCAAAGCGGCCTCCAGATCCGCATTGGGCAACACTCCCATGTTGCCCAATACCTTGTGGGCCAAGGCAGCATCGCTCAAAGTGGCAAAGCTGGCACCAAACTGGGCCGCAAACGCGGTTTGGCTCGCTGCTGTGCTGCCAGCGGCCTTGACTTGGTTTTGGAAGATCAGATGACCAGGCGTGGTGTTGTGGAACGCACGGTTGAGGAACGTGACAACGGCTGCGGCACCAAACACGGTTTGAGACATGAACTTCCTTCACTTATTGAAACTTAACACAAATGAGAATAGATATCATTATAATTAAATTTAAGACAAGGACTCAACAAGGTTACATGCTGGGCAACGTTGGGTGGCACGCAACCCCATCTGCGATGGCAAACCTCTATTTTTTCAAAACCAAACTCTGTACCCAATCTAACTGCCTAGGCAAGCACACAGTTTGTAAATCGTAATGCTGCTGGGCAAATGAGCGGGCATTGGCACCTAGGTGCTGGCGGGTGATAGGGTCGGTCAGCAAGCTGCACACCTCGTTGGCTAGAGCGGCTGGGTCAAAGAAATCAACCAAACGGCCTGTTTGATTTTGCATGATGGCCTCATGCAGGGGCTGGGTGTTGCTGGCAACGATGGCACAACCGGTGCTCATGGCTTCTAGCAGGCTCCAACTGAGCACAAATGGGTAGGTAAGGTACACATGTACCGTGCTGAGTTGCAACAGCGGAATGAAATGCTGGTACGGGACATGGCCCAAAAAATGCACTCGGCTCCAATCGGCATCACTGATACGCGGGCGTACCTCGGCAGCAAAAATATCTTTCCATTTGGCAGCACCGTAACGCTGTGGGTCAGGTTTGGCCCCATAGCTCACATCATCCCCCCCCACCATCAACACACGTGCCTGTGGGCGACGTTGCAACAGTTCAGGCAATGCGCGCATGAAGGTGTGATAGCCCCGATACGGCTCTAGGTTGCGGTTGACAAAAGTGACTACCTCATCTTGGCGTGTGAGGGTAATGACTCCAGCAGCCGTATTGAGCGTGAGGGCTACCTGTGGGTTGGGGGCAATGGTTACCGTATCAATGCCATCATGGACGACGGTGATTTTGCTGCGAAACGGCTGCGGAAAAGTGCTGGCCTGCCACTGGGTAGGGCTGATACCCGCATCGGCCACTTCAAAATGGAGCAGATTGTTCAGGTTTTTCAAGCGCAGGCGACAGGCATCACCGGTATCGGTGGCCGGAAACTCTGGATCGAAGCCCACATCCGCCCCTTGCGGATGGTAAAAAAACTCGCAGTAAATTCCTAACCTGGCTTGGGGCCAAACCTCTTTCAGGAACAAACTCTCACCCCAACCGGGGTGGGCAATGATGACATCGGGCATAAAGCCTTGGGCCTTGAGTTGCAAGGCAGCCCGAAAACAAGCCTCGGCCCGAATGGTTTTGGTCTCAAAGTCCACTACCCACGGATGCACCTGCGGCGTGCTACCCCGGCTGGCCGTATAGGGCACCAACTGCACCCCCTGCCAATAGCTGGCTTGCACCTTTTGCATAGTCATCGCCAGCACGACATGGCCCTGCTGCACCAAGGCAGGAGCCAAATGCTTGAATTGGCCTGGGAAGTTTTGGTGGATAAAAAGAATCTTCATTGCGAGTGGTCAGCTCTTAGGAGAAGTCAGCGGAAAATGCGCTTGGGCCAGTGCTCGCATCTCGGCCTCGGTACGGGCAGATTTGCTGGCCACCGCAAATAAATCAAAAAACGGTGCCCGACCACGGGCCATACTGGCAACCGTTTGAAAACCGCAGGCACGCAGGGTACCATCCAGCACATTTTGCGTAAAACCGCAGCGGTGGGCCATATAGAGATTACCCTGAGCCATAGAGTGACGATAACCGTACAGAATATCTATGGGGGCAATCGGGCCAGCTGGGGATGTATAAGCTGCCTCCAACAATTTCCCCTCTGCTACTAAGGCACACACACTTTTTAAATCGGGGCAAGTAATAATAGCAAAACCATCTGGCTTGAGCACCCGCAAAAATTCTTTGAGCGCAACGGGCACCTCATGGGGATACAAGTGCTCTATATTATGGCTTGAATAAACAGCATCGACAGAAATATCAGCCACCGCTGTCATGTCGGTCATGGTACCTAATAGATCAGGCTGAACAGATTCATCGATGTCAAAACGCAGTTCATGCCAATTAGATTTATAAAATCCTGGGGTGGTTTGATTTTTACGTTTTTGACCACAACCAACATGTAAAAAAATTGGCACTTTCAATTTCCTTCTAATGGTCGGATTCACGATCCAATTAAAAGGCCTCTGCCATCTACAAGATGGCAGAGGCCAGACTATTTCTTATCAACACCCCTCAAAATGATGAGAAATGTTGACGAAGAAAATTAAGCCACAAACAGAATGTCAGTTCCGGTCAAGGTCAAACCAGTACCAATCAAAGCAATGTCAACCACTGCTGTGGCACCTGCTGTACCGTCAACGTCGATAGACAAAAGACCTGTTGTGCTGTTGTACAAGAACTGTGCAAAGGCTGCGGTTGCAACCTGTGCACCAGCACCTTGAACAAGCGCACCAGCAAGCAAGGTAGAACCGTTTGTTGTCAATGGAATGGTAGTGACCAAATTACCAGCCACACCGACAAAACCGGTGATCGCAGCAATATTGCTATAGTCAAAACGCAACACATCACCATTGAGACCAGCGATTGGTGCATTGTCAAGAGCAGTCGTGTTTTGAGCAGCAGTACCGTAGTCGGTAATAGTTTCAGTCACGCTCCAATCAGCCACAGTCTCGTACACAAAGATGTCATTACCTGTACCGCCTGTGACGGTATCGGCACCGGCACCACCAGTGATAACATCAACACCAGCACCACCCACCAAACTGTCGGTACCAGCACCACCACTCAAGGTATCGCTGTTTGCACCACCCGTGATGGTATCGTTAGCATTACCACCAGTGACACTTACCGTACCATTGGTTGCAAAGGCCGTTGAAGCATCAAAAGCAAGGGTAGAAGCATTATCAATTGTGACCTTCAGCGTCTGACCTGCAAATGCAGTGCCTGACAACACGTCAGTACCCACACCCCAATCGGTAATTTCATCAGTATCTGCTGCTGTAGTAGTAATGATAAAAGTGTCATTATCAGCACCACCAGTCATGGTATCGTTACCAGTACCACCAGTGATAGTGTCATTACCGGCACCACCCACCAAACTATCGGTACCAGCACCACCCACCAAACTATCGGTACCAGCACCACCACTCAAGGTATCGCTGTTTGCACCACCCGTGATGGTATCGTTAGCATTACCACCAGTGACACTTACCATACCGTTGGTTGCAAAGGCCGTTGAAGCATCAAAAGCAAGGGTAGAAGCATTATCAATTGTGACTTTCAGCGTCTGACCTGCAAATGCAGTACCTGACAGCACGTCTGCACCCACACCCCAATCGGTAATTTCATCAGTATCTGCTGCCGTCGTAGTGATATCAAAAGTGTCAGCATCCGCACCACCAGTCATGGAGTCATTTCCTGCACTACCAATCAAGGTGTCGTTACCTGCAGCTGCACTGATCGTATCGTTACCAGCCAAACCATCAATACGATTGGCACTTGCATCACCAACCAGTGTGTCATTGCCGAGCGTGGCTCCAGTCGCAAAAGAACTCACATACAACAGCTTGGTCGCAGCATCATAGGTCACGCTATTGGTAGCATGACCCATCAATTTAATAGCAAAGTCACTGGAGGTATCGTAGGCACCATTGCCATTCAGATCAAAACGCAACTCAAGATCCGCACCATTAGTTACCGCAGCAATGTTAGTAGTGGCACTCAAAGTAGAACCAATCGCTACATTGGCTCCTGCACTACCCAGCACCGTACCAGTCACTTTCAAAGCGTTCAACACTGCTGTGTCAAGTGTGATGACATCGCTAGTTGCACCCAAAGAAGCACCCACGCCTTGGACACCATAAATGGTGTCCACATCGCCTGCACTCAGATCACCTGTACCCAAAGCTGTTGCTGTATACACAAACACATCACGCTGTGCCGTTGCACCTGCATCAACCACAATGGTGTCACTACCCTTGCCTGCACGGAAGGTATCGCCAGAGGTAGTGCCATTGCCGGTACCAGTCAACGAGTCGTTTTGCGCCGAACCGATCAGCAGCGCGCCACCGCCAGTAACGTCTGCGCTCAGGTTGACCGTGGCACCAATGTCACTGCTGCTGTTAACCAAACCGCTGGCATCCACTTCCGTCAGGCCAGTGGTCGTGGCATCGGTGGTGATCGCAATAGCATTATCACCAGTGATCACCAGCTTTTCCAAATCAGTCGCAACCAATGTCGCAATCGAATTCTGCTCGGTTGCAGCAGCAGTACCATCGCTGGTGGACTTGAGGTTAAGCACGTCCACATTAACGAAAGTCAGAGTTCCGACATCGATACCATCGGCATCTACACCCGTACCTACTACACCGCTGTTATTGTTCAGTTCAATGGTGGCAGTATCGGAAACACCACCAGCCAAGAACGACTTTCCAGTCAGCGTAATATGGTCGGTTTCGTCAGTCAATTCCAGCTTGGTATTAGCCAAGGCACCTGCATTCAGGTTATTGACTGTGAAAGTGTTACCAGCAGTAGTCTCACCACCCGAAATCGTCAAACCTGTCAGAGCATTGTTGGCGATGATGCTATCCACATCATAGATGGGGCTGTTATTCACCGTCGCACGCACTTCCAACACCTCAAAACCCTTAACATTCGCGGCGTTGGTGGTCGTCAACAGAGTAGAGGCACCTGTGACAGCCTCTGAAATGCGCAGGGTATCAGTGCCAGTACCGCCATCGAGCTTGTCATTGGCGGTCAGGTTCGCACCTTGCACATCCACACGGTCATTGCCCGAACCGCCAGCAAAAGTCACATTGATACCTGCACCATCGTCAAGCACCACGCGCACGCCGCCGGAGTTGTCAGTGGCGGTGAAGGTAGTAACGCCTTCGATTTCATTGGTGATGGTCAGTTGCTTGTCACCCTTGAAAGTAATGGTGCGCAGGTTGGCCAAGTTGGCTTGTTCGCCACCATCATCGTAATCACCATCCGCATTGCCATCGGTCAGCACTTGGAAGTCATTGATGGTGCTAGCACCGGTGCCAGTCGTGGAGACTTCGTAGGCCGAGAAACCATCAGTGATATCCAACACGTCCAGACGGGCTGCTTCCAAGTTGATCTTGGCAGTGCCAGTGTTCTTGCCAGATTGGTAAGTCACCTTCAAGTCAGCAGGGGCTGCTGTATTGCCACCGACCACACCGATAGCCGCATTAGCACCCACGTTGGTCACAGTCAGCGTGGAGGTGCTGTTGTTGTTGGTCAGGTTTTCCAACTCAGTTACGTTGATGGCGTTAAACACCACTTCGTTAGCTGTGTTAGCGTTCTGCACCTTGAAGGTTTCAACTTCGCGCGAGGTCAGAATATAAGTGGCATCGGCACCGGCAGCAAAGGTCAGGCGGGCGGTGTCTTTGCCGCCGTTGCCATCGATCACATCAGCCGCTTGCACCGAGGCGTTGTCACCAATGAAGGTGTCATCGCCGCTTTCGCCAGCCTTGGCATCCGTTTGGTTGGTCAGGGCCAGTTCCAGCGGTGCAGCAGCGTCGTCGGCCGTGTTGTTGGTCACGGTCACGGACACATTTTGCGTCGTGGCATTGCCTGCACCGTCGGTGGCTTTGATACCCAGTGTGAAGCTATTGGGCAGGGTTTCAAAGTCGTTGGCAGCACCTGCCAAGCCAGCGGCGGTCAGGGTCAGCTTGCCTTCATTGCTGATGGCAAAGAAGCCTTCGGTGTTGCCCGACACAATGCTGAAAGTAGACACGCCTGTGGCATCGGTAGCCACCACAGTGCCCAGCACATCTGCGGCGTCATCGGCAAAACCTTCCTTGTAGGAGATGGTTTGGCCCGCAGCAAAGGTGGGAGCAGTCACGTCGGTCACCAAGGCGGCGGCAGCGATGGCGGCCAGGGCATTGGGGGTGGCGGCCTTGTCGGTCAGGCTGGTGCCGGTGTAGTCAACGGTGTAGCTTTGGCCAGCGGAGGGGGCCGAAGCCAGGGTCAGAACGACCGACTTGCCTTGCACTTCCACCTTATTGATGGTCACTTCACCAGCGCCGCCAGCGATCTTGACCTTGAAGTCGGCCACGGCAGGGCTACCTTGCAGGTCTTCATTGAAAGTCAGGGTGGCAGTGGTGCCCACGATCACAGCAGAAGTCAGGGTGGGGGCAGTGTCATCCACATCCTTGACTTCGAGCTTGACTTCAACGGCGTCGGACTTGTTGCCTGCAGCGTCCACGGCCTTGACCTTGAGGGTGAAGGTGTTGGCGGCAGCGGTGCCGGTGTCGTCTGCATCGTTGGCGGTGGAGGCCAGGCCAGCGGTGGTCAGGGTGATTTTGCCGTCGGCGCTGATGGCAAAGAAGCCAGCATCGTTGCCTTCGGAAATTTCAAAGCCAGTCACGGCCTTGTTATCACTGGCGGTGACGGTGGCCAGCACGGCATCGGCTACTTGGTTTTCGTTGTAATTGACGGTGGCTGTGGGGGCTGTAGCCACAGGCTTGACTGTATCACTCTGTGGATCGGTAGTGGCTGTATTGGCAGGGTTGATCGAGTAGGTATAGGACTCGGTTACTTCAGTATTCCAAGCAGCAGCCGCAGCGGAGAAAATGGCCAGATCGCCGGTCGCACCTTCCAAGTTAGCCAAGATTTGGCCCAGTTGCAGCACCACGACGCCACGGGCATCGTTGCCTACGGAGGCGAAGTAGTCGGTCAGGGCAGTGACCAAGTCGGCATTGGGCAACACGCCCATGTTGCCCAGCACCTTGGTAGCCAAATCGGCATCGCTCAGGCTAGAAAAGCTTTGACCGAACTGTGCAGCAAAGGCGTACTGACTGGCTGGAGTAGCACCTGCCGCCTTGACTTGGTTCTTGAAAACCAAATTGCCGGGGGTAGTATCGTTGAACGCACGGTTCAGGAAAGTAACAACGGCGGCAGCGCCGAATACGGTTTGGGACATGAGTCTCTCTTTGCGAAGTTTCGGGTAAAAACAAGTTGATCCACAGGGATTGCCTATGCGGACTATGACAACATCCACTGGCAAAACACCCACCTGGCTTGCTTGACCATTATCACATGGCACCTTGCACAATGTCCTTGTCTACACTCACGGCGATACCGTTGTCGTGGCTTGGAAGATACAAGCTTTGTGAGTGTTGCTGGGGAACACCTCCGCCCAAACCTCACCCCTACCGCATAGGCTAGGTTACACGTCTACCCTATCCCATTCAATCCACATCAATGCCTACATGAAAAAACCGCCTTACCCCCGAAGGGATAAGGCGGCAGACACAAACCGAGTTATGAAACCCGGTGGTGTGTGGCTTGATTACCGCGCAATGTTGGGTTACACGCAACCCAACTTACGAGAAAGATTAAGCCACGACAGTGAAGGTGAACACATCGGTAGCAGCGTTGTACACCAAGGTATCGTTCGTACCCGTACCCACCAAAGTGATTTGGTAGTCAGCACTGGCGGTATAAGCACCGTCACCGTTCAGGTCAATTTGTACGACCATATTGCCACCAGCTTGTGCGGCAGCAACGTTAGTCGTGGCGCTCAGGGTTGTGCCATGGATGTTGACGTTACCAGCCGATGCACCCAGAACCACGCCACCGCTCTTGAGCAAACCTTCGAGAGTCGCCGAGAAGTCCAAGGTCACGGTATCACCAGCCGCAACACCTGTCAGGGTAACGGTGCTGGCATTACCGGCCTTGACATCACCGGCATTCAGGGCAGTAGCATCAAACTTCAGCGTATGCGCCGCAGTACCACCACCCTGAACAGTCACAGTGTCAGTACCACCACCCAAATACAGAGTAGAAGTCAGGGTCGCAGCATTGTCGAGTTTGATAGTGTCGTCTTGGGCAGTACCCTTAACCAACAACGAGACGATAGCAGACGCACTTGTGTCAACAGAGAACGCAGCACCGTTCAGGCCAGATGCATCAATTTCAGTCGGCAGAGTGCCTGCAGCAGTGGCGAGAGAAATCGCTTCGTCGCCAGTGATAGCAATTTTTTCCAAATCGGAAGCAGCCAAGGAAGTGATGCTGTTTTGCTCTGCACCACCAATGGTTTTGGTTGGAGTGCCATCGCTGGTGGACTTGAGGTTAAGCACGTCCAAATTAGCGAAAGTCAGAGTTCCGACATCGATACCATCGGCATCTACACCCGTACCTACTACACCGCTGTTATTGTTCAGTTCAATGGTGGCAGTATCGGAAACACCACCAGCCAAGAACGACTTTCCAGTCAGCGTAATGTGGTCGGTTTCGTCAGTCAATTCCAGCTTGATGTTAGCCAAGGCACCTGCATTCAGGTTATTGACTGTGAAAGTGTTACCAGCAGTAGTCTCACCACCCGAAATCGTCAAACCTGTCAGAGCATTGTTGGCGATGATGCTATCCACATCATAGATGGGGCTGTTATTCACCGTCGCACGCACTTCCAACACCTCAAAACCCTTAACATTCGCGGCGTTGGTGGTCGTCAACAGAGTAGAGGCACCTGTGACAGCCTCTGAAATGCGCAGGGTATCAGTGCCAGTACCGCCATCGAGCTTGTCATTGGCGGTCAGGTTCGCACCTTGCACATCCACACGGTCATTGCCCGAACCGCCAGCAAAAGTCACATTGATACCTGCACCATCGTCAAGCACCACGCGCACGCCGCCGGAGTTGTCAGTGGCGGTGAAGGTAGTAACGCCTTCGATTTCATTGGTGATGGTCAGTTGCTTGTCACCCTTGAAAGTAATGGTGCGCAGGTTGGCCAAGTTGGCTTGTTCGCCACCATCATCGTAATCACCATCCGCATTGCCATCGGTCAGCACTTGGAAGTCATTGATGGTGCTAGCACCGGTGCCAGTCGTGGAGACTTCGTAGGCCGAGAAACCATCAGTGATATCCAACACGTCCAGACGGGCTGCTTCCAAGTTGATCTTGGCAGTGCCAGTGTTCTTGCCAGATTGGTAAGTCACCTTCAAGTCAGCAGGGGCTGCTGTATTGCCACCGACCACACCGATAGCCGCATTAGCACCCACGTTGGTCACAGTCAGCGTGGAGGTGCTGTTGTTGTTGGTCAGGTTTTCCAACTCAGTTACGTTGATGGCGTTAAACACCACTTCGTTAGCTGTGTTAGCGTTCTGCACCTTGAAGGTTTCAACTTCGCGCGAGGTCAGAATATAAGTGGCATCGGCACCGGCAGCAAAGGTCAGGCGGGCGGTGTCTTTGCCGCCGTTGCCATCGATCACATCAGCCGCTTGCACCGAGGCGTTGTCACCAATGAAGGTGTCATCGCCGCTTTCGCCAGCCTTGGCATCCGTTTGGTTGGTCAGGGCCAGTTCCAGCGGTGCAGCAGCGTCGTCGGCCGTGTTGTTGGTCACGGTCACGGACACATTTTGCGTCGTGGCATTGCCTGCACCGTCGGTGGCTTTGATACCCAGTGTGAAGCTATTGGGCAGGGTTTCAAAGTCGTTGGCAGCACCTGCCAAGCCAGCGGCGGTCAGGGTCAGCTTGCCTTCATTGCTGATGGCAAAGAAGCCTTCGGTGTTGCCCGACACAATGCTGAAAGTAGACACGCCTGTGGCATCGGTAGCCACCACAGTGCCCAGCACATCTGCGGCGTCATCGGCAAAACCTTCCTTGTAGGAGATGGTTTGGCCCGCAGCAAAGGTGGGAGCAGTCACGTCGGTCACCAAGGCGGCGGCAGCGATGGCGGCCAGGGCATTGGGGGTGGCGGCCTTGTCGGTCAGGCTGGTGCCGGTGTAGTCAACGGTGTAGCTTTGGCCAGCGGAGGGGGCTGAAGCCAGGGTCAGAACGAGTGACTTGCCTTGCACTTCCACCTTATTGATGGTCACTTCACCAGCGCCGCCAGCGATCTTGACCTTGAAGTCGGCCACGGCAGGGCTACCTTGCAGGTCTTCATTGAAAGTCAGGGTGGCAGTGGTGCCCACGATCACAGCAGAAGTCAGGGTGGGGGCAGTGTCATCCACATCCTTGACTTCGAGCTTGACTTCAACGGCGTCGGACTTGTTGCCTGCAGCGTCCACAGCCTTGACCTTGAGGGTGAAGGTGTTGGCGGCAGCGGCACCGGTGTCGTCTGCATCGTTGGCGGTGGAGGCCAGGCCAGCGGTGGTCAGGGTGATTTTGCCGTCGGCGCTGATGGCAAAGAAGCCAGCATCGTTGCCTTCGGAAATTTCAAAGCCAGTGACACTGACGTTATCGCTGGCAGTGACGGTGGCCAGCACGGCGTCGGCTACTTGGTTTTCGTTGTAATTGACGGTGGCTGTGGGGGCTGTAGCCACAGGCTTGACCATGTCCAGCAGCGGATCTACCGTAGCAGTATTGGCGGGGTTGGTCGAATATTCAAACGACAGGGTAACTTCATTGTTCCAGGCAGTAGCGGCGGGAGCGAAGATAGCCAGATCGCCAGTAGCGCCTTCCAAGTTGGCCAAGATTTGGCCCAGTTGCAGCACTACGATGCCACGGGCATCGTTGCCCACGGAGGCGAAGTAGTCGGTCAGGGCAGTGACCAAGTCGGCATTGGGCAACACGCCCATGTTGCCCAGCACCTTGGTGGCCAGATCGGCATCGCTCAGGCTAGAGAAGCTTTGGCCGAACTGCGCAGCAAAAGCGTATTGACCAGCAGAAGAAGTGCCAGCAGCAGCCACCTGGTTTTGGAAGATCAGGTTGCCGGGAGCAGTGTTGTTGAACGCGCGGTTCAGGAAAGTAACGACGGCTTCTGCGCCGAATACGGTTTGAGACATGGTCTTCCTTTGCGAAGTTTCGGATGAAAACAAGTTGCTAAAGAGGGCCTGCCTTGGGGGGCTGGTACACCAGCCACAGCAAAACCCCACCTTACCAAGTTTGCCAAGGCATTATCACACGCAGTGCCGGAAAGCAATGCACCTGAACAACGCGGGTTTAGCCAACTTGGGGGGCAGTGTAGCGCGGGCACCACGCCCAGATGCGTGACCGGGATCACAGGTTGTGCGCGGCAGTGGCGACAAGGCAGAAAAGATGGGAGCGACCAGAGGCAGCCTAGCCTACCACTGCACCCGCAACCCAGCATACCCACCCCGGCTGTGCAGGGCAAACAGTGGCAGGCTGGCGCTTTGTGCTACGGCCTCCAAACCCACCAGTGCCGCCACATGGGGGGTCAGGGCATGTTGCACCTCGGCCCGCAGCGTAAGGCGGCTGGTGGTGCGGCGGCGGTAGTTCAGCAGCAGGGGGCTGTATCCGGTGGCATCACGGCTGTGGCTGGCTTCGGCATCCAGCAGCCAAGTGGTAGCAGCACTGCTGGCAACGCTGGCATGGGCGCGCAGGCTGTATTGGTCTTGCGCGCCTCCGGGGCGGGTGGTGTCGTGGGGGCGGTCTTGCCCAGCTCGGGCCGTCAGCTGCCAATACAAGCCACCACTGGGCAGGGTGCAACCCCATTGGCTGCTGATGCCAGCGTAGTGGCCCGAGAGCACCGCATTGCTGTGCAATTGGCGGTTTTGCCACTCCAACCCCAAGCGCAGGGCGCAGTGGCCGGTGATGGTGCTGGCAGGGGGCAGTTCTACCCCAGCATTCATGCCTTGGCTGGTGTAGCGGGTGCCTGCATGGCTTTGCAAGGTGGCTAGGGTGGCGCTGGCATAGTGCCCCCAAGTGGCAGGGGCCAAGACACCTGCGCGCGCAGCCGTGGCGGGGCGGATGTGTTCCAGTTGCAGTTCGGCCTGGGTGCTGTTGGCCGTGTTAAGGCGGGGGCTGTTGCGTTGCAGGGCTGCCGCTTGTAGTTCCCAACGGCTGCCATCAGCCTGTACGCGCACATGGTGCAGGCGCAGGTCGGTGCGGGTAAACCAGCCGGGGCGGGGGCGGCTGTTGGCATCCACTGGCAAGGTAATGCTTTCTGTGGGCAGGGTCAGGGTGATGCTGCCCAAGTTGGGTGCCCCCAGCAAATTGCTGTCATGGCCTAAACGCACGCCCGCACTGATACGGGTGCCTTGTGCAGGCACCGCGCCAGCGCCACTGGCCCAAAGTTGGCTGGTTTTTTGCAGGCCTTGGCGCAAGGTGGGGGGCAGTTGGGGGTGCTGCTGCAAGGCCAGCACCAAGTTCAGGGCCGAGGCCGTGTCACCGTGGCCCGCCAGAGCCAACGCATAGTCCAGCTGGGTGTCGGGGTTGTCTGGCTCAAACAGCAGGGCACGCTCCAAGGGGTCTACGGCCTCGGTGTAGCGTTGTTGCAGGTTATACAAGTGGCCCAAACGGGCCAGATACACCGGGTGGATATAGCAGCGTTGCAGGTGGGTGGCCAGCGCATCGGCATCTAGGGTGCTGAGCAGTGCAGGGCTGGTGCAAGCGGGGGAGGCTGGGGGTGGAGTGTGATCCGCCGCACTTTGTGCCTGCGCCTGCGCAGCGGCCCACCACAGCAAAGCCGCACCCATATAGGCGCAGCGGGGTAAGGCAGGGCAGCGGGTGGCGTTAATGGGCGTGGAGTTCGGCATCCAGTGGGTGGGCGTAAATATGATGGGGTACGCGCATACCATCCAACAAAAAAGTGCCCATAGACTGTAACCCGGCGCCGCCCACTTGGGCTGCCAGACCTTCGCCCACCAAGATGGGGTGGGATAAATCCGCCGTCATTTCTACCAAGCGGCTGGCAATGGTGACGGTGCGCCCCATTACCATGTGGGTGCGGCGGCTGGCCAGCCCAAAAGAGCCAGTCATGGCCGGGCCAGTTTCTACCCCCACGCCCAAACTCAACGGCTCCAGCCCGGCAGGGGCTGGGTCGGGCAGCACGCCCTGCACGGTGTGCAATAGCTCTATGGCAGCCTGCAAGGCTTGGCGGGCATGGTTGGTGCTGCTGGCGGTGTCGCCGTGGCGCAGGTCGCCGTTCCAGACGGCCAAGATGGCATCGCCCTGAAAGGCCTCGATGACACCACCGTGGCCCTGTACCACACGGGTGGCCGCGGCAAAGAAGGCGTGCAGCACGGCGGCGGCTTCTTCAGGGGGGCGGGCCTCGCAATAAGCAGAAAAGTTGCGGATGTCGGCAAACAATACGCTGACTTGGCGCGTTTGGGCTTCAATGGCGCTAGAGGGGCGTTGCAGTGCCAGTGCCGCCGCTACTGGAGCGGGCAGGTAGCTGGAGAGGTGGGCATAGAGGCGGTCACGGTCAAGGCGGCTTTGGGCATGGGCCAGCACCCCCAAATACATACCCGCCAGCAGCACCAACAGCACCGGAGCCGTCCAACCCAGCCACAGGCCGCCCACGGTGTGCAAGACGCCGTGCAACAACCACAGCAGCAAAGCAATGCCTGCCCCAGCCACGGGCAGCAAGTAGATTGGCACGCGGCGGGCGCGGGCGGCCATGCGGTGCGACACGGGCCCATGCTGTGGCAAAACCGCCGGGTGCATCAGGGCATAGAGCAGTGCCACACCACACAGTGCCGCCAAAGCTTGCAACAGCGGGGCAGCACGCGGGGTGGCAGGCACACGCCCATCCATCAGGGCCATCAGCAATTGGGCATGGGCCTGCAAACCAGAGACTGCACCCCCAAAGGGGGTGGCAATGGTGTCGTTGAGGCCAAAGGCGCTGCTGCCCACCAGCACCCAGGCACCCGCGACCAGTGGCGGCGGAATGCGCCCTGCCAACACATCTGCCGCAGAGAAGCTGATAAAGCTGTCGGGGTGCAAACGCCACGGGATGCGCACATCGCCTTGCTCGTTCAAGGGCACTGCGCCTAGCACGGGATTGCCCGTGAGCAGCCAAGGTGCCTGCAACCAGTGGCCGCGTTGCAGGCTCAGACGGGGTTCGGCACCGGCGTGCATCAGTGCTGCCAGTGCCAATGCCGGGTAGGCCCGGCTGCCCATGCAAATGATGGCGGGCTGGTGGCGCAAAATTCCATCACGGGCAATGCGTGGGGTGATATGGCCTACAGACATAGGCGTGGTGGAAGGGCTGCCACTGCCCAAGGGGGGCTGCGACAACAAGGCTGCTGTATTAGCCAAATAACCCTGTGCCTGCCCAAAGGGCGCGGGGCAGGTGGGCCAGTCTAGCCCACCTGCCAATTGGCCCACCGAGGGGGTTCCCCCCTGCTCCAGTGCAAACACTTGCGCCAATACCGGCTGGTGCTGGGCAATGGCTTGGGCCAACGCGGCATCGTCAGGGCGGGGGGTGGTAAAAACGACATCCAAAATTTGCTGGCGGGCGCCCAGTTGGGCCAGTTGCTCCACCAAGCGGGCTTGGGTAGCACGGGGCCAAGGCCACGGGCCGATTTCAGAGAGGCTGCGCTCGTCTATGTCTACCACCACCAAGCGGCGCTCTTGGGTGTGTTCTGCCGTCCAAGCCCAAGCCCAATCGCCTGTGCGCTCTTCTAATGCTTGCAACCACGGAGCCGCCAGCAATTGCAGGGCCAGCCAGCTCAGACTCGCCAGCAGCAGCCCCCCCAAAAACACCCCGTGGCGCTGGATTTGTCGGAAATAGCGCACTTAACGGCCCCAGAGGGTGACGCCCTGCAACATGTCGGAGCCTATGGCTTTTTGGAAGGCGTAACCTGCTTCGCGGCCATCAGGGGTCAGGGCACCCGCCAGGGTGGCATTGCCCGCCGTGGCCTGCAACAGGCCACTGGGTAAGACGGTGCCGCTGGCATTGACGTTTTGGGTGCCAATGCGGACGTTGTTGACATACAACTGGGTGCCAAAGGTGCTGCGGCTAAAGTCTACCGTCAGGCTGCCATTGACAACCTCTACAGCTTCTGCGGGCCGGCCAATGCCGCGCCAGAGATGCGCCGTGGCATCGGCCAGCCGGAAATTGACGACTGGCTCGCTTGCATTGTTGGTTGCCAATGCAGTGTTGCCGCCGGGAGCGCGGTAGAGCACATAGGAAGCACTGCTTGCCACCTTTTCTAGCCCGGCGGCCAGCGCATCTTGCAGGGAGTGGGTAAAGGTGTCGCTGTCGGGTTTATTAACCCAGCTATAGCGCACCCAGGCCAACTGGTTGACTTGTGGCGGCAGCACCACTGGCGGCAGCACAGGCTCGGAGATCTGGGGAGGCACTGGCACCGGCTCTGGTGCCGGAGCTGGTGTGGGCACTGGCACCGGTGCGGGCGCAGGCGCTGGTGCCTGCGGCGGGGGTGGCACATAGGCGGCCACGGTGGCACCCAAATTCTCGTTGGCCAGGCTTTTGGCGCTGGCTGGCTCGGGGGAGGCGGCCACATCTGCCGCATGGGCTGTAGTGGTGGCTACGCCTGCCTCGGGGAGTGCCCGCGCCATAGGGCGCATGGGTGGGTGGGGCAATGGCCCTGTGGCTACCAGCACAGGGGCGCTCTGGCTGCGGGCCAGCTCCAACATTTGGCCTTTCATGTCGGCAGTGAGGAGTTTTTCACTGCCATTCAAGCAGGGGCCTACACTGGCGCTACAGTCGCCCAACAGCGGGGCCACGGTGATGGCACCGGTATAGACGGTGGCGGCAGTGGTGTCGGCATGGGAGCGGACAATAAAGTCTGTACCCTTGACACCAATGGCAGCCACAGGGGTGTTGAGGCGAAACCGCTCACGGGCGGCCTCACCCCAAGCGCCAGTGATGGAGCGCACCACGCCTTCATCCAGGCGGAACTTGATGGCCCCTTGCCGGGGCTGGTCTGCAGAGTGGCTGTAGCTCTCGATGTGCAGGCGACTGGCTGGGCGCACGCTCAGGCGGGCACCATCGACAAAACGCAACAGCACATGACCGCCCTCGCTGGTTTGGATACGATCTCCCACCCGAATGACCGCACCGCGCTCGAGCGCCCGTTGGGCACCATCGCTGCCCAGCGCACTGGCCACACCAATCACCATCGTGGCCTCTCCCACAATGGCTTGGGCACAAGCCCACCCACTGGCACCCAGACCGAGCACCAGCACAGACAAAGGAGCGAAATGGGCGTAGTGTTTCATGTTTGCCAATTTTTACGCAAAGCACCACATGTGCGCGTGACCCGCATCACACGCAATGTTTGCAGTCCTAGGCTAGCCTCGCCCCCTATACCTTTTTAACTCCCGTTTTTTTATCCATTGGCTTGGTTTTCATGTTGAGTGCCTCCCGTATCGAACAACTGACCGGTTTGCGGTTTTTGGCTGCGCTGGGGGTGTTGCTGTGCCATTGGTATATCTTGGCACCACAGATGGGGCCACAATTTCTGTTTGAGCTGGGAGGGCATGGCGTCACTTTGTTTTTTATTTTGAGTGGTTTTGTCCTGACTTGGCGCTACGACACCCACCAAGACACGCCCACCCCTACGGGACGCCCTACCCAACAGCCCTTGGATGGCACCTTGTTTGCCATTACCCGCGTGGCACGCATTGCACCGTTGTATTGGCTGGCGTTGCTCCTCACTGGGCTGGCCTATTGGCTGTTTAGCCCAGCCATTGCCTTGGGGCCAGCGCCCCAACATACGACCGACTGGGTGGTCGGTTGGGCCTTGAATATGCTGGCCTTGCAGGCATGGGTGCCCAATGAGTCGGTACAGCAGTTCTGGAATGCCCCAGGGTGGAGCATTTCTGCCGAGTTCTTTTTTTATGCCTGTTTTCCGTGGCTGTTGCAGCGCCACTGGCTCTCAGGGTCTGCCCAGTCGTTTGCGGGGGTGCTGGTATTTTTTGGCTTCTTGGTGGGGCTGTATCTGGTGGGATGGCCCCTGTGGAGCCATGAGGAAACACTCATGCTCTCGTTTGCCAGCCGCCTGCCCCTGTTGGGCTTGTTGCCTTTTGTCGTGGGCATGCTGTGTTGCAGAATGCTGCGCCGTCATCACAGTTGGCACCGCCATCAAAGCGGGTGGACGGTGGTGGTGGGGCTGCTGCTGGTGGGGACTGCGTGGCTAACCAACGTCTGGACAGATGCCCCTTTGCCGCTGCAAACCCAATTGCTGGTGTCGTATTTTATGTATGTACCACTGTTTGCCCTGCTGATTGTGAGCGTTGCCCTAGATGAAGGCCCAATAGGTCGGTGGCTGTGCAGTCCTACTCTGGTACTGCTGGGCAATGCCAGTTATGCCCTGTATTTGCTGCACTGGCTGCCTCTGGGCATGGCACTGCATTGGGTGGGGCCGGGCCAAGCCTCTCTGCCCATAGTGATGGTGGGAATGTTGGGCCTGATCGTGTTGTCAGTGGGAGCCTATTTGTGGTTTGAGGCTCCGCTGCGTGTGCGTGTGTCTACTGGGCTACAACGTTTGCTGTGCGATAACTCCCGAATGGTTTGAGAACCCATGCCTGTCTCACTCCAGTTGTTGTCGCAGTTCACATTGCTCCAGCCTTTGCCACGCGAGGCACTGGAGCCTTTGTCTACACGCATGAATTTGCGCCAGTTTGCCCGCCGGGGCATGGTCATGAGCAAAGACAGCCCAGTGCAGGAGCTAGGGTTTTTGGTGGACGGGCGCTTGCAAGGCGTGGACTTTACGGTGGATGGCCGCAGCGTAGGCATGTACTTTGTCGATCCCGGCGACTACTTTGGCGAGTTGTCGCTGGTGGATGGACAGCCCCCCTCGGAGTTTGTGGTGGCGGCGGTCAAGTCTACGGTGGCATTTTTGGATGCCACTGCGGCCCGAGAACTGATTTTGGGCCACCCCGCCTTGGCCCAAGCTGTGATGGTGCGACTGGCGCAGCGGGTGCGCACCGTGATGGCGCAGCGCACACTGCTGGGGCTGCCCAACCCGTTTCAACGCCTGTGCGTGCTGATCTTACAATTGCCTCAGCGCATGGTAGACGGGGTGGCCGAGATCGAGCAGCCACCCACACACCAGGAGTTGGCCATCATGATCAACGCCAGCCGCGAGACGGTGACGCGGGCGTTTCAACTGCTGTTTTTACACAAGGTGCTGGTGCGCGAGGGCAACGCCCTGCGCTTGACGCAGCCGGTTTTACTTAAAGATATTGCCGAAGGCCGGGCCGATCCGCCCAAGGCGTGAGCCTGCCCTGCCTGCGGTTTTTTAACATGGTGATTGCTTGAATTTCCTGCTGCTTTCTGTCTGGCCTTGGCGCCACCGCAGCCTGATTGCACAACTGGCCGGGCGCGAAATCCATGCCCGCTACCGCCAATCGTGGCTGGGCTTGTTGTGGATGGTGCTCACACCTTTACTGATGTTGGGCATCTATACCTTGGTGTTTCGGCACATCATGCGGGTGCGCTGGTATGGGCTGGAGGAGAGCAATCTGGCCTTTGCCCTGCGCATTTATGCTGGGCTAGCGGTATTTAACTTTTTTGCCGAGTGCGTCAACCGAGCGCCAGGCCTGGTGCTGGAGCAGCCCCATCTGGTCAAGAAGGTGGTGTTTCCACTAGAGATTTTGCCTTGGGTCAATGCCACCAGCGCGGCGGCTGGGCTGGCAGTGTCTGGCTTGTTGCTGTTGGCTTGCGCCGCCGTGCAGGGCAATGGGTTGCCCATCACCGCCTTGGCTTTGCCACTGGTGTGGCTGCCACTGCTGCCACTGGTGTTGGGGTTGGGCTGGTTGCTCAGCGGTGTGGGCACCTATGTGCGTGATGTGGGCCAGTTGCTGGGCATGGCTGTGAGCGCACTGATGTTTTTAAGCCCTATTTTCTTTCCCGTCGAGGCTTTGCCCGCATCGGTGCGCGGTTGGATGCTGCTCAACCCGCTGGCTTGGGTGATGACGGGCACCCGCGATGTGCTGCTGCAAGGCAAATGGCCCGACTGGCAGGCACTGGGGCTGCTGTGGGTGGCCTGCACACTGCTGGCCTTGCTGGGGGCAGCGTTTTTCCGCAAAGTGCGCACGGGGTTTGCTGATGTTGTCTGAACGCACCGCCCCTACGGGCGATTTAGCCATTGAGGCGCATAACCTCGGCAAACGGTTTTCGCTGTTTAACCATCCCAAAGACCGGCTCAAGCAGCTGCTGTGGGGCCGTTATAAACAATACAGCCGCGATTTTTGGGCCTTGCAAGAAGTGAGTTTTGACATCCGGCGCGGCGAGGTGGTGGGGCTGGTAGGACGCAACGGTGCTGGCAAATCAACCCTGCTGCAAATGGTCTGCGGCACCCTCACCCCCACCACAGGCACCTTGGCAGTGCGCGGGCGGGTAGCGGCGCTGCTGGAGCTAGGGGCTGGGTTTAGCCCCGACTTTAGCGGGTTGGAAAATGTCTACATGAACGCCGCCATTTTGGGCTTGAGCCGCGCCCAAGTGGATGAGCGACTCGACAGCATTTTGGCCTTTGCTGATATTGGGCAGTTTATCCACCAACCAGTTAAAACCTACTCCAGTGGCATGTTTGTGCGGCTGGCCTTTGCCGTGGCCACCAGTGTAGAGCCCGATATTCTGGTGATTGACGAAGCACTTTCGGTAGGCGATGGTGCCTTTGCGCGCAAGTCTTTCGACCGCATCATGGCGCTCAAAGAAAACGGGGCCACTATTTTGTTTTGCTCGCACGCTATGTACCACGTACAAGCGTTGTGCTCGCGGGCGCTGTGGCTCGAAGGTGGCAAGATGCGCATGTGGGACGCTGCCGCCAAAGTGACCACCGCCTACGAAACCTCTCTGGTGATGGATGCTGCACCCGCCATTGACGCACTGCCCACCACTGTCCATGCCCAGCCCCCAGAAGCGGCCACACCCGAAGCGGCCTTTGATGCCCAAGCCCAGGCCAACGGCATGGCGGTGCGCAAAGCACCCGATGGCACCGCCGTCATCACCGGTATTGAGGCCCGTGCCGACGGTGTGGCAGGACGAGAGCTGGCCATCCACTCTGCCCAAACCACTGTCGAATTGCAAATGTGGTTTGCCAGCGATCCCACTTTGCCCTGCCCATCGGCCATTGTGGCCATTGCCCATGCCAATGGCGTGGTGGTAGCCAGTGCAGGCAGCGTCAATGACAGCATAGCCCTGACCCGCGCAGAAGACGGCACAGGCAGCGCCACACTGACGCTGCCACACTTGCCCCTATTGCAAGGGGACTATCTGGTGACAGTGATTTTGGCCTGTGAACGTGGTTTGCATCCTTACGAGATTGTGGAGCGTGCCGTCACCCTGCGGGTGGTGCAGACAGGTCTGGAGCAAGGGCTGGTCACGCTGCCGCATCAATGGAGCAGCCACCCCGGCCACAGGACACCCGCATGAGCGATACCCCCTGGCGGCTGGTGAGCTTGGATGCTGCACACAGCCAGGAAATACGCACCCTGTTCCAACAGGTGTTTGGCAGCCCTATGTCTGAGGCGCTATGGCACTGGAAGTACGCCAACCAGCGCGGATTGGCCACCGGCACACGCGACCGCAATGGCCGTCTGTTGGCGCACTACGGCGGAACGGCGCGCACCCTGCTCGTCCAAGGCCAATTGCAGCAGGCCGTGCAGTTGGGCGATGTGATGGTGGCCCCCGACGCACGGGGCTTTCTGTCGCGCAACGGGCCATTTGCTGTAGCCACCCAAGGTTTTTTACAACAATACGTGGGGCCAGACCGGCCCTTTGCCTTGGGCTTTGGCTTTCCAGGAGCCCGGCATGTGCGCTTGGGAGAGAAACTCGGCCTGTATGCCGCCACCAATCAGGTAGAAGAACTTCACTGGCCCCAAGCGCCCCATCCTAGCCTGTGGTGGCGCCTTTGCTGGCAGATAGTGCCTGTAGATTGGGCTGCAACGGCCGCCACCACCCAAAGGTTGAACCAACTCTGGCAGGCTATGCAAAGCCAAACCACCGGCTTTGTCATCGGGCAACGCGATGCCCTCTGGTGGCAACACCGCTTTGCCAACCACCCTGAGGGACGTTACCGCTGCTTCTGGCTGCGCCAGCGCCTCACAGGCCGCACCATAGGTGCATTGGCCCTCAAACCCAGCACAGAGACCGGGCAAGCGTGGGAGTTGCTAGACTGGATTGCCCCAGTGCCGCAAACGGCCATCATGGTGCAAGCGGCACGGGCTATTGCGGCACAGGCAGGCAGCGCCCTGCAAAGCTGGTTGAGCAGCCCCATCGCAGACTTGCTACGCCAACAGCCCGGGTTGCAAGATGCATCCACGCAGCCTGCGTGTACGGCCTGCGTCACGATTCGCCAATGCCCCCACCTGCCCCCACTGACACCATTGCCGTGGTGGCTGACTGGCGGCGATACCGATTTTCGCTAGTCATGGGCATCCACGCCATCCACAGGCCCAGCCACCCAGCACGCCAACCCGAGGCCGATGGCCTGCGGGGCTTGGCAGCACTCAATGTGGTGATCGCGCACTTTGTGGCGGCATTTTGGCCCACGGTGCTACATGGCAACTACCCCAACAGCTTTGGCCCTGCCGCCGCCCCATCGCACTGGGACTGGTTGCTGCAACTGCCCATAGTCAACATCTGGTTCAACGGTGCCTTTGCGGTGGCGGTGTTTTTTGCTCTCTCGGGCCATGTGCTGGCCCAACCCGATGCCACGGCGCCCGGCAGCCATGTGTTTTGGCGGCGGGCCATAGCCCGCTGGCCACGCTTGGGCCTGCCCGTGGCCGCAGGGGTAGGGGGCACCTATGCACTGTGGGTAGTGGGTGCTATGCCGCACCATACGTTTGGCTTTTTACCCGACTATGCCCAATCGTTGGGCTGGACGGATGTGCTGGCCGAGGCCGCCTTTGGCGTGCTATGGCTGGGTTGGTCACACACCAATCCACCCCTGTGGAGCCTGCATTGGGAGTTTATTGGTTCAATGGCCTTGCTCGTCACATTGGCCCTCTGGGGCCGTTGGCCCCGGCTTTGGCGCGGCATCGTGCTGTTGTTCAGTGGCGCTGCCATGGCTTGGCTGGGGGGGAGCAGCACCTATTTACTGGCCTTGTTTGGTGGGGCGCTCGGTGCGCAAAGCGTACACCGTCCACATAGGGGGCGCTGGCTCGTGCTGGTTTTGGCAGTCTACTTGGGTGGCTTCCAATACGACAACCCCTGGTATGGCTGGAGCAATGCCTTGAGCAGCTATTGGGGCAACGGCTGGCAGGCCAAAGAACTGTGCAATTTGCTTGGGGCTTTGCTGTTGGTAGATGCTGTGCGCCGGGGTGTGCTGCAACGCTGGCTGTGTTGGCGGCCATTGCAATGGCTGGGGCAAATCTCTTTTGCCTTGTATCTGGTGCATTTTGCCGTGTTGATGTCTGTCGCATTGGCTTTGGGGCTGGTAGTGCGCTCGTGGGCCGGGGGTGCATGGCTGGTGCTGGTCGTCTATCTGGCGGTGTGCCTCTTGGCTGCTGCGCTGTTTGAACGCTGGGTAGATCGTCCGGCTGTGGCAGTGTCACGCCGACTGGCCAAGAGTGCAGTTCCTCGGGCCACGCGCCTGTGGCACCGGGTGCTGCTGTATGCCGACTACGAGCTGCTACTGCCCTTTCTGGCCTGCCTGCCCACCACCTGGGCATACCGTGCTGGGCGCTGGCGCAGCCGCTGGCACTATGCCACCAGCCGTGATTGGGCCGAGCTGACCATTGGTCAGCCCTATGTACGCGAACGGGCCACCCAAGTCTGCATGGCCCTGCGTGCCAATGGCTATCCCATACCCGAGCATATCCAGAGTGCTGTGCAGGAGCGATACCACACTGTGGGCCGCGAGGAGCTGGACGTATATCGATTTGACCGCCACGGTTGGCGTGGCTTCAGCACCCATCTGGAGGCACTCAAAGCCGCCCTGCAACAACGCGACCGCCAACGGGGATTGGTGGCCTTGACACTGCACTTCGACAAATCTTTGGTTGGCGTCACTGGAATAGGCCTGTGTGGCGAAACCACCCATGTGGCCGTCTCCAGCATCACCGAAGATTTGCGCATAGACTGGTCTATTCGCCAATTTTTCTTGCGCAAATACCGGGCGGCAGGAAAACTGATGTGTGGTGGGCGTTTCACCTATATCGAGTCCGGGCTGCGACAACTGCTCAAAGCCCTGCGCCGGGGCGAGGTGGTCTGTGTGGTGGCAGATGCCCCAGCCACCCCCGAAGGGGCAGGTGTCTGGGTTCCTTGGCTCGGACAGGAGCGCAAACTGCAAGAATTAGGCTTGCGACTGGCTCTTGAGACCCACAGTGACATGATGGGTGTGGCCTGCATCCACGAAGCCGATGGAAGCGCCACTTGGCACTGCACCCCTGTGCTCCCCGCCACCCAAGATGCCCATGCACGCTACCAGCAGATCATGGCTTTTCTGGAACAGTTGGTCTGCCAACAACCCAGCCGCTGGTGGGCTATGCACCAGCTCAACGATTACCCGGCACGCCCTTTACCCAATGGCTATACCACCCCACCATCCTGTTAAACAACGAGGTAGCCCGTGTCTGAACTTTTGTTTGTGAGTTGTTTGAGCAATTGGCAAGTGGCACAGGATTGCTTGTTGGCCTCGCCCTGCCTGCAACCGGGGGGGCATCCGCTGGTGATGCGCTGGAATGCCCGCTCAGCAGCCGAGGCGCTCAACAGCGTGCTCGATAGCCAGCCCCCCCAACGCTGGGCAGTCTGGCTGCACCAAGATGTACGCCTGCCTGCTGGTTGGGATCAACAGTTCATATCTGGCGTAGCGGCCGCCGAGGCACAACTGGGGCCGCTGGCTGTAGTAGGTGCCTATGGCCTGCGTGGTGTGGGTGCTCAGGCACAACGTGCAGGGCATGTACTAGACCGTGGGCAACTGCTGCACGAACCTGCCCCACTGCCATGCCTTGTGGATAGCTTGGATGAGCTGCTGTTTGCCGTGCGCACCAACTGCGGACTGCGACTAGACCCCGCACTGGGTTTTGACTTTTATGCCACCGACTTGGTGTTACAGGCCCAAGCCATGGGGCTGCAATGCGCCGTGGTAGATGCCTATTGCGAGCACTGGTCTGGCACCCCCTCCCAAGGCGAGGTGTCCGATCATTTGGTGCAACGCATCAGCACCAGTGCCCAAGCGTTTGAACAGAAGTGGATCGCTCGCCTACCCATCACCACCCCCTGCTTTGATATTGCCCAGCCGGGCGATACCCTGGCCTTTTTGGAGGCAGCTCGCCGCCTGCCACCACCTGCACAAGGACACTGAACATGACCATTGCACTGGTGATCTGCGGTGCGGGTGCCAACCCCCACAGCTCCACCGAGTTTGCCCACGGACTCTCACGCCTACAACGCCAAACTGGCCCACTGGCAGATTGGCATTGGGCACCCCACTCTGACGCCGCCAGCCTACTGAGCACCGCGCTAGCCGCAGGCCAAGGCCGCCCCGACAACGACAAAGTGCTGCTGCTGGCCCACGCACAATTGCTGATGGCCGATGGCACACTGGCGCAATTGCACGCCGGACTGCACCACGGGCTAGACATGGCCCTGAGCTTTGGCCCCCAGCATTGGCCCGCCCCCCATAGTCCCGACTATTGCACCCTGCGGGGGCTGGAGCGTTACACACAGCTCATGGCCCGACTACCCCCCGAGCCAGCACAAACACTGTCCACATTGCCCCACAACAGTCTGGCCTGCCTGACCAGCTTGGGCGCATTGCGCACTTTGCACGCACAAGGCAGCATCCGTGCCCAATGGCAACCCGGTTGCTTTACCCACGATTTTTCTACCTACCACCAAGGCCACCAAGGCCGCAGCGAAATGGTGCCTTGGGTGCCTGCACAAGCCAAGCGCGTTTTGGACGTAGGTGGGGGTGAAGGCTATTTTCTGCACGCACTGCGCCTGCAACGAGGCTGCGAAACCCATTTGGCAGAATTCTCCGTGAGCGCCTGCGATGCCGCCCGACCTTATGTAGACCATGTTTGGCCCGGAGACTTTCTGACCCAGGATTTTCTGGGATGGCCCCATCAAGGCCAACCGTCCTTTGATTGCATTACCTTTCTGGACGTGCTGGAGCACGCCCCAGACCCACAAACATGGCTGCAACGGGCCAAAACCCTGTTAGCCCCTGATGGCACCATCGTAGCCTCCATCCCCAATGTGGGGCACTGGGGGGTCATCGCCGACCTGCTAGAAGGCCGCTGGGACTACTGCCCGGTGGGCATCCACTGTGTCACCCACCTGCGCTTCTTTACCGAACAGGGCGTACAAGAACTGTTTGCCCAGTCGGGCTATGCCATTGAACAATGTGAAGCGGTTTTGGTACCTTGCCCAGCGCAATGGCAACAACACTGGGCACAAACCCCAGGCTTGCAGGTCAATACCGCCAGCTGGAACACCTATGCTTTCCTGATTCGTGCCCGCCCTGTGGCACCCTCCACAACCCCATGAACGATACCTGTGCCATTTTGGTCAACTACTTCGGTGCTGCAGAGATTGCCGCCGCTGTAGCCTCGGTGCGTGCTGACGCACCCCAACTCTCCATTGTGGTGGTGGACAACAGTGATGATGCCACCGAGCACCACCAGCTCAAGCAACTGATGCCCGAACAGGTGCGGGTATTACGCGCACCGGGCAATATCGGCTTTGGCCGCGGTTGTAATTTGGCAGCGCAAGCCACCTCTGCCCCCCACCTGTTGCTCGTCAACCCTGATGTGCGCCTGCTTTCGGGTTGTGTACAAGCCTTGCGCCAAGCACTAGACCAAGATCCTTCATTGGCCGCCGTGGCTCCACGCCAGTTCTTGGACGATGGCTGTCAATGGCTATTGCCCCCCGCCTGGCTACCCACTGCCTTGCGGGCCTGGGCCACCGAATGCGCCCAACGCAATCCCCAAGCAGCCTTGCGTCTGGCCAAGGCCGGACGCGCCGAAAACCTGCGTTACTGGAGCGCCAGCGCCCCCGTTCGACAACGGGCACTGTCCGGCGGCATCATGCTGCTGCGGCGCAGCGCCCTGCCCACCAATGAACCCCTGTTCGACCCCCGCTTCTTCATGTATTTTGAAGACTCGGACCTGTGCCTGCGGCTACGACGGCACAACGCCAAAATGGCCACAGTGCCGCAGGCCCAAGCCATTCACGCTTGGCGCAACCTGCCACACAAAGCCGTGCTGATGGCAGAAGGCGCTCGCATCTATTTCGATAAGCATTACCCCAATGATGAACGCTGGCTGCACAAATCCCGTGCGATGGGCAGCCAACCGTTGTTACATACAGTGCAGGCATGGCAACCTGGCCGCCCCACCCTGCCCGTCCCTTCCGACTGGCATACAGGCTGGGTGCTGGAACTCAGCCCCAGCCCCCAGCTCCAACCAGCCATCGGCATGGTGGGCTCGGGTGCTTGTGCCACTGTCAGCCCCCAAATACTGTCCTGCTTTGAGGGTGCCCCCGTATACGGACGGCTCGGTGGCATGACCACGCCCATCAGCGCCTGCCAGTTGTTTTGCTGGCCCGGCCACGCAGCGCATTAACCCCGATTGCAAGCAAGGTATCCGAATTGAGCTCTACGTTCAGGCTTCTGGTGTCAATTTCCGTGGCCTGTGCCGCCACTGGCGTACAGGCACAGGCCAACACCACCCCTCCTCCACCCACTAACACACCCGTGGCAGCCCCTGCGCCTTTGGTGGCCCCTTCATTGCAGGTCAACAACCCCTTTGATCCCCAACGCAAGGTCTGGCCAGACCGGGTACCACCACCGCCGCCGCCCCCACCACCACCGCCCCCCACCCCAGTCACAGACCAAGATTTACAACTCTACGGGGTGGTGATTGCGGGCCCCATCAAACGGGCTACCGTCAAAGTGGGCAAACGTTTTGCCCAACTGGCCCCAGAAGGCCGTGCCTTTGCCAATCTCAGCGAAGGCCAGCCGGTCGGAGAATTCACCTTGTCCAAGATTGAGCCCACCCATCTGGTGCTCAAGGCCCGGGGCGGGCAACAACTCGTGTATTTCACCAAAAAGACCGATCGGAGCACCACGGCAACGGCCCCAGCGTCAGCGCCTCCCGTTCAGGGTGCCAGTGCAGGGGAGGCTGCAACACCCACCACAGCGCCCCCCTCGGCCAATGCGGCCACCAGTGCAGATAACCCGGCACCTGCCACGACGACTGCCGCCAACCCTGCACCTGGCAACATCACTGTGGGCAACAACGGCAGTTCGGCCGCTACAACAGCCAACAACACGCCAGTCCCTGAAGTCAATGTTGCCAACAGTCTGGCTGCGGCTTTGGCTGCGGCCAGAAACAACGCAGCACAAAAGCCCATGCAGCCCTTTGTCAATCCATTCACTCAAAAACGCTAACCTGTCTTTTCACTCCTGCGGCGGCCCACAAAAGCACACCACACCAAGCCACGGGCCACCCGGTCATCGCACAAGCCCGAGCGCAACCGGAGCCGCCAAGGAGCCGCAGGCAACGCGGCCCCCAATGCCCGCAGTGCTTGATACAAGGCAGCCCCGGCACGAAGGCTGCGCCACATACTGCGTAGCCGCCATAACCGTTGCCCAAGTCGGCCCCAAACGCCCTCTTTGGGGGCACCAATCAAATTGCATCCGTGCTGGCGGTACAACACCCAGGGCGTAGGCAGTACACACACTGGCCCAATCGTCGATGTGGCAGCAGCCAAAATCCGATCATGGGGCAATGTGGCTGCCCACAAAACCAACTCAGCAACCCAACGCTGCAACTGCACCCGACACACATGCCCCATACACATCGTCATGCCAGGTGCTGGGGTTTCAAAAAAGTAATGGGCCACCGAGGCTTGGGGCAGTGGCATCGCTTGAAGCTTGGCGTCCAGCATTGGCAATGCTGCTGCCCCGGAACTGTGATGATCTACCAGATTCCAGACCTGCCAACCATGCACCGTCATACCATGCTCTGGCGTAGACGCCAATTGGCCCTCAAGCTTGCCCGGCAACCAAACATCATCCTGATCAGCCAAAAAATAGTACTGGCCCTCAGGTGCATCACATAGTAAAAGCTGCAAAAAGCTGGCACTAGAGCCCTGCCCCTGCAAACGGCTCCAGCACAGGTAATTGGCCGGTAGCACGGTCTGTAGCGTCTCCCAGCACACTGCACGCGAACCGTCATCGACCAACACCAATAAATCCTGCTGCGTCAATTGGGCAGAAATGCTGGCAACTTGGGCCGACAAGTATGTACTGGCCCCATAGGCCGACAACAAAACAACGGCACGAAATGGCCGACAGGATAAACACTCCACCTACACATCCATTCTCTGCGCATGCCACCATGCCCGATACATGGCCCGGAGTTGCTGCCAACGGTTTGGCCCGTAAACCACAGCCACCAACATGATGCGCCATGCCTGGCGCCAAAAATACGGCAGCCATCCTTGCGGAGCATGGGGCAGCCGTGCCAAAGCCCAACCATTGCGCAGCATGTAATAGGTACGCAGCGCCGAACGCACCTTGACTGTCCGATTCGAACGATAAAAGGCTGTTCGGGTATGGCCCAGCTCGTGCTGCAACACCGCTGCGGGTACGGCCACCACGCCATAACCTTGGGCTCGGACACGAAAACACCATTCGGTGTCTACATGGTCAATGAACCAATCCTCTCTGGCTCCGCCAGAGGTCTGCCATACAGCCACATCCAACAACATACCCGAAGTAATGGCCGCAGCTACTGGCTGGGTCTGGTGGATAGGTGTGGCTTCCAATACGCCAGAAGGATGCTCCAACAAAAAAGGCAAGGTATTGCCCGTACCCTGATCATGTATGGCGGGCACTACCGCAGCCACAGGCATCTGCCGCGCAGCGGCCTGCCATGCAGCCCACAAGATGTCCAACGTCTCTGGACGAGGGCAACTATCCTGATCAAAAGTCCAAGCGTGGGTACAACCCAATGTTGTCAATTCGGCAATACCCCGGTTGAGTGCAGCCGCAATCCCTGCATTGCCAGACATCTGCACCCATTGACGCCGTGGATGCTGCACACAGCTGACAAACCGCCGATAACAGGCATCATCATCCCATCCTCCGTTGTGCACCACAACTGTGGCAACAATGGCTGATGGCAAGGCTTGCAGCAAGCGGTGCAATGCCGTCAGATCGGGCTGATAGGTGACGACGACGGCCCCAACAACAGAGGGCGAAATAAGGGTTTTTTGCACGATGGCAGAAAAAAGGGTTCTGCATGCAGAACCCTTTTTGACATGACCAAACAATGGTCGTTTACGGTGTCGTGCTTGTCTCTGTGCTGTCGGTGGTGGTGGACGATGTTGTCGAGGTGCTCTCAACATAGTCGCGTGAATTCCAAATCACACCCACCTCACGGAAATCGCCACCTTTTTGGCTATACACCAGATAGATTTTGGCACCAATACGCTTGAACTCTGTGGCTTCAAAGCCCAAAGGAATCGTCAATTTCTTCATTTTATTGAAGATAGTGCCGTTCTGTTGGAAGCTGACAGACCCTACATCAAACGAATTTTCCAACTGCTTCCACTGGTATCCACCCTCGGCCAAAGAAGAAAGGAAAAACCATTCGTCTTGTCCAAAAAATGGAAGATCAGAGGGAATCAGTGCGGCAACCCAATAATCAACGGTAGCCTTGGCTGCTGTTTCTGCATCTGTGTGATGGACTGTTACAGCCAATTGTGCTTTACCATTTTCATCACGGCTCAACACAACATCTTCTGGATTAACCACTGCAACTGTACCTGCAGGTTGCAGGTTGACAGTGGCCGACTTGGTGCCACAAGTCACAGTCACATTGGCCACGTCTGTGACTGCATCGGCATTGACAGTAAACACCGCAGATTGGCCATTAGAAGCCTGTGTGACACCCAGCAAACTGGTGTTGTTACTGTTACAGGCAGGCAATGTAGCGCCCACTGGCTCAGGGGTTACTGTAATGGTGTTGCTGGCGGCACCAGCTTTCCAACTGCTGGCCGACAAAGCAATACCAGTCAATGTAGTAGGCACAACTACACCACCATTACCAGTGCCACCACCACTGCCGGTGCAAGTATGGTTATCTTCATCTCGGGGATTTCCCGAGGCACTCCACGTTGCACCGTTATACCAATTTTGATAACAGGTTTTCTCTACTTCAACCTGGGTATCAAAACTCATAAAACTTCCACCAGGAATGTTAAAGAAGTTTATGTAAATATAACCACCCGTACTGCTCTGATAGGAGCTACCCGTATTTGCAGTAGCCACCATCAAAACACCACTTTTCTCTGGCGAATAGAACCGCAGCTCTTGCCCATTCTGCAAGTTTTCTAATGTTTTGCGTGTATCTGTGCCACCGTTCACATCAGGAACCACATCCGTCACCAAAGAGACGGGCGGCAAGGAAAAACGTGCCGCAGCACGAGCAGGCTCGTTAACAGCATAAGTAATAATGCTGGTGCGAAATGTTTTAGCCCCTGGCGGAATAAATACCTTGATGCGCGATTGTGACAAGCCACTATGACGGGTACGAAGCGTCACGACACTGGCAGCAGAACTGAGATTAAGCGCCTCTGGACTGTAGCTTGTCTTAAAATTAGTATAAGACCCAGTACCGACCAAAGATGTGTAACTGTCTGCAGTTTGTGCCAAAGCTGCTGATGCAACGAACAGGAAAGTAAATCCAATATTTACTTTTCCAAATAATTTTTTGATATTTAAAAACATAATCTAACTCTCATTATTGATATAACATCATAATACAAAATGCCACCAAGAACCTTGGTGGCATTTTCTGTTAGAAGACTATACCCAATTAGTTGGCAGCAGGAGCATAGGTCTTGGCAGCATATTGCCATGTACCTTGCAGGCTACCACCGGTCATGTCCCAGTGGATATAGGTGGTCAGTGCGGGGGCGCCGGATTGACCGAAGTTGTTGTAGTTTGCAGTGCTACGGGTGTCAGACACATCGGTAGCGATAGCTACGTTAGCCCAACCCTTAGTGAAGCTGCTGGTGTAAACTTGACCAGCGTTGCTTTCACCAGCGCCAGCGATGAACTGGATGATGTTAACTTCGCGGGGCAGAGACACAGTCTTGTCGGGTGTGCAAGGAGAGAATGCGCAACCCACAGTGCCAACCTTGTGTTCTTCTTCGTCACGGATGTCGTAACCGACGGGCACGGCTGTACCAACGTCAGCTGCCACATTGTTGATGGCGGGGAAGAAAGGAGCGTACTGCGAACCGGCGCTCAGGTTGAACGTTTCCTTGGTGGGGAAAGTCACAGTGGCAAAGCTCATGTTGCCAGCAGACACGTTGTAAGGCACAGCGAAGTTCGAAGCCCACAGAGCGTCTTCCACTTGTTGCTTAGACGAATTGGCTGCGTTGGTAGCGAAGGTAGTCAGGCCACCAACGGTCAAGTATGCCAGGTTGTCGTAGTCAGCCAGAGCAGTCATGCCCAGAGTCAGCTTGTTGCCGTTCAGGGGGTTAGACATGGTGACGGAACCGGTCAGAACGTTGTCTGTGTCGTCGGTTTCGATGGCGGTGTTAGCCAAGCAAGCAGCCGAGTAAGCACTCAGGATGGCGCTCTTGCTCACAGTGCCGTCAGCGTTGACAGGCAAACCACGCAGCATGCGGGATTCGAAAATGTTCACGTAGCCAGCAGACACGGGCAGGGTGAACTTGGCTTCAGTGGGGCGGAAACCGGAAGTACCGGTAGCAGCTGGGCAACCGCCAGCATTGGCCACAGTGATGGAGGATGCATCAGCACTGGTCACACCGACCGAGCCATCAGCATTCTCAACCACGGAACCAGTCCACACGTCGCCGGGGCTCAGGAAGATCAAGAAGTCAAGCACTTCATCGCTACGGCCAGGAGCGTGGAACACGACCTTAGCAACAGCAGAATCAGTCACGCTGGTGTTGATCACCTTCAGTTCAGACTGCCAACCATTCTTGACCATGAACAGAGGAGCAATCAGCAAGTCGCCCTTGCCGCCTTGATTGACCTCAACCGCCGCAGCGGAGCCAGCCATGAGCATTGCACCCAGTGCCACGGCAAGAGTTTTTTTAACCATCACGTTATTCTCCTAACAGATTGAAACGAAGTACCGACACAAAGTCCGATGTCAGATAGCTAACAAGGTAACAAGTCTACACCAGAAAACAATCCAGCCGTTCCGGACCACAGATGCACGAAGCACGGACTGTCAGCGGATAGTACCCAAAGCACCTGCAAGCCACAATGGCACCAGTGCAAATGGGCGTAGAACAAGGGTTGTTAGCAGCAAACTGTCGCCTGGTTGCAACACATGCGTCAGACTTGCCTCAGTGATGTACGCCCACCAGCATGGGGTCGGTCACGACATGCAGCCAACGCCCATCATCGGTACGTGTCCATTGATCCTTACGGTATAGGGCATGTTCACGCCCTTTCTTATCTGGGTTCTGAAAACGCATCTGTAGGGTCAAGGTGGCCTGTTGATCTTGTAGCTCTACCCCCACTACTTCAATCGCCAACACGGGCCAGGCCTTGGCGTGGTAGGCCATATAGAACTCGGCACTGGGCAGGTTCTTGGTATGTTCCATGTTGAACAGCTGTTGCCAATTTTTGGCTACGTGGGTATTCCAGTAATTCTCAAAAGTTGGCAGCAACCCGGCCTGCGCCAGACTCTGGCGATGTTGCGCTGTTGCCGCACCATAGTCAATCGGTGCCACCACCACAGGGACAGACGCTACAGCGACCGGTGCTGTATGAGGCGGCATTGGGGAGTTGGTGGCACAGCCAGCCAGCAGCGCAAGGCTACCTGCCCATGAAACCAGCGAGCGGAAAACAGTGTGCATGGTAGAAAGAAAAAAGGATGAACTACAACGGCTTAGCACTGGGGTGCGGTAGCCACAGAGGCAGTGGAAGAAATCAATGGTGCAGGCCGATGAAAAAGAACCTCTGGAATATGACCACAGGCCAGCGCGCTAGGATCTGCATCTGTTGCACTCCCAGCGTTTTTCAGCAACACGTACCACGGAGCAGAGATGGTGCTGATGTGCGTCCAATCAAGCCCCTCATGGTAGCAACGCAGAGGTGTCTCCCCCTCATGCTGTGTCAACTCTAGATCAGCAGTCAGGGCATTAACCTGTGGGTGTTGGCGCACCAGTGTCATAAAACTGCGCAGAGCATGAAAGGCCAATGTAGCCCCTTCTGGCACCCAGAGTCGAAACACACCTGCCCCCAAGGGCTGACTGAAAACCTGCGTTGTGGCGGAGGTGCTCTGTATACAAACGCGTGCATCCAAACGTGCGAAGTCAGACATGGCCTGACGCACCGCCACGTTTTGTTGATCACTTTGCAACAACACCAGTTCCCAAGCAGAATAATCTTGCCGCACCAATGAGAAAAAGGTGTCAGCCAATGCGGTGGCATCTCGCGGCTCCAAAATAATGGTAGCAAACGGACGCTCCTGACTGGCTTGACCTCTAGGGGCAGACTGCTCAGAGGCCACAGAGCGCCATGCACCAGCCCAACTGCGCAAACGCTGCCATTGATCGTGCGACAAACAGGCGCGCAACCAAGCCACCGCACTGAACTGCAATCGTGCACGCCAACTGATATGAGGCCAGATGCGACGCAATACCTCGCGGGTGGTTTTAGGATAAAACTGCGCTAAATAACGCGACCGATCTTGAACTACAGTGTGTTGCTCCTGCATCCATGCAAGTTGGGTGCGCAACAAGGACAGCTCTTCTCGAGCCAAAGACAGTTGGCGCACGGCCTCCAGTCCGGTCATTGCGTCAGTGCCCGCCTGTGATGCAGGCGAGACGCCTGTGGGCAATTTAGGCGGATTGATGGCGTCGATAGACACACCGGCGGCCAATATGCGTTGCGCATGCAAAGGCAAAGCATCTAAGGCGGCCAACACCGCAGCGTCGGCTTCGCTGGTCTGTCCACGCCCCCTGCGCTCCAATGCGCTCAACAAATCACCGACTGTGGTTTGACGCAGCAACGCCTGATGGGCAGGCGCCACCCGATCCAGATACACCCCCAAAAACCAACTCAAAGACCATTGGGGATGCTGGTAGGCCTCCACGCCACTCCAGCGGATATCAAAGTCACGGAACCAGTGGCGCAGGCCGGTTTCAGTGGCGTTGTAAAAATGGTGGGGGTAGCCGTGCTCGGGTTGCAAAAAAGCGGTATCGATTTTGGCAATGCCACCGGGCTGGAGCACGCGGCGGATTTCTGCGGCGGCCCATTCTGGGAATTGCAAGTGCTCAAACACAGCCTGGCTGATGACGGCCTTGAAGGCGTTATCTCGGAACGGCAGTCGGTCAGCGGTACAAACCACATCGGTCATCGGAAAACGAAAGATGTCAATCTGAATGACATTGTCCCAACGCTGATGCTTGCCCCCTGCCCCTAAGTCCAGCACCCAACCATCGCGATGCGCCTCGATAATCTCCAATGCGGCCGGGCTATAGGGATGGCGCGACACGGGGTCGTCTGCCGATACGGTACCCACACCCGGCTCCTGCATACTCTCAGGCAACAGCACCGGCACCCCAGCACGCACCGGATAAACTGCGGCACAAGCACCACATTGCAGTGTCTGGGCTGCCATGTGGAGTGCGCCACTACAACGAGGACAAGCCAGCAGGGGCAGGATCTGCGTCAGGCGACCAGAGGGGGAAGAGGTAGGTGCAGTATCGGTCGTCATGGGGGTGGTCAGTGGATACGGGCCGAGCTACGCGGAGGCCAGGCCAGCGAGAAGTCTTCGGCATCCATCGTGAGATTGGGGTTGTAGCAGGGATCGTGGGCCAGCAGGTGTGGCCAGCGTGATTGCAAGGTATCAATCTCGCGTTTGAAACGCTGTTGCTTTTCTGGGGTGTCTTCATAACCGCGCGAGACGGATTCGTGATGAATCAGTTCGGCATAGGGTGTCCAGTGATTGCGGTAACCCGCCTCATGCACCCGCAGACAGAAATCCACATCGTTAAAAGCAACGGCCAAGGTTTCGTCCAACCCCCCCACTTCTTCGTAGATGCTGCGCCGCACCAGCAAACAAGCTGCGGTGACAGCCACAAACTCTTGCGCCAGCACAGCCCGCCCCATATAACCATGTCGGCCACGGGGCAGGTATTTGTGTGCGTGTCCAGCCACACCACACACCAGCACCACACCGCCATGTTGCAAACGGCCATCGGGGTACCACAGCCGGGCACCCACACAACCAACGCCCGGCTCCATGGCTGGGCCGACCATTTCATCCAGCCATTCAGGGTGGGTGATTTCAATATCGTTGTTCATCAACAAGATGAACTCGCCTTGGGCGGCCTGACGGATACCGTGGTTGTTGATAGCCGAAAAGTTGAACGGGCTGTCATCACGGAAAACACGGATTTGGCCGCTGCGCTCACGCTCGGCAAAGAAGGCCAAGGCTTCGGGGTCGTCGCTGCCGTTGTCTACCAAAATGACTTCGTAGCGCGGATAGCTGGTTTGGCGCAAACTATCTAGGCACTGACGCACCAGCGCCTGTCCGTTGCGTGTCGGGATGATGATGCTGACCAATGGCAAAGACTCTGGGCGTTGCCAGCAAATGCGGTACATACCGGCGGCTTCGGGCGCTTCCTCTACCGTGCCTTGCAAGCCTCGGCGCTGAAGGTGTTCGGTCAGTGCCTTTTGTCCCGCCAAGAAGGCATAGGACTTGTTGCTGTGGCCTGAGGCGGTGCTGCCTACGGCTGTGCGCCAGTGGTACAAAATGGTGGGAATATGCACCACGGCACCTGGGCAATCGCGCAAACTGTCCACCGCGCGCAAGGCTTGGTCGTAGTCTTGTGCGCCCTCAAAGCCGGGGCGGGGGCCACCAATCTGGTTCAGGAAGGCACGCTCATACACAGCAAAGTGGCACATATAGTTGTGCGAGCGCAGCAGCCCCAAGTTGAAGTCGGGCTTGAAGTAAGGATCAAAGCGGTTACCGGCTTCGTCGATTTTGTCTTCGTCCGAGTACAGCACCTTGGCTTGTGGGTGACTGGCAAAGGTTTCTACCGCATAGAGCAGGGCATGGGGACGCAGTTCATCGTCATGGTCTAAGAAACCCACATACTGGCCTTGAGCCAAAGCAATCGCGGTGTTGGTAGCGTGCGAGATATGTTGGTTGTTGGCATGAAACGCCAATTTAATGCGTGGCTCGGCAGCCGCTACAGCTTCTAAAAGAGCGCGCGTAGTGGCGTTGCTAGAGGCATCGTCACAGATGCACAACTCCCAATGGGGATAAAGCTGTGCTTGCACTGAGGCAATGGCCCGCTGCAAATCACGCGCCACCGGGTTATAGACCGGCATCACCAACGACACCAACGGTGTGGCGGTCAATTGCGCCACACGCTGACGCAGACGCTCCAGAGCGGCAGCATCCAAGGTGTCAAATTGGGCCACCCAGTGGGCATAGCTGCGATCTGGCGCAGGAGGCGAAGTCACCACAGAAGCAGCGGACGCCCCTGCTGCATCGGTGGAGACCACCGGTGGGTATGTTGTCTGCAATAAACGCCGGGCGCGCTGGCGTACTCCACCCAAGCCTTCATGGCGATAGACCTCGGCACTGCGGCGCAGCAAATGGCCGATACCCCAGCCCCGCTGACGGGCCACATCCAAGGCAGCCCAAGCACCACGAAAATCCCGCAATAACTTGCCTGCGACACGTACGGGCCGCGAAACACGCCAAGAGGTACTGGACACCAACGCCTGCACCTCGTTGCTGCGGGCATCCAAGGAACGTTGCAAATGGGCTGCGTGGTTGTGCGTGAGTTGCAGATCCGTTTGCAAACGGGCAATTTCTTGTGCCAACTGGCCGGTGGTGGCTTGGGCTTGGGCGCGCTCTTGCTCGGTATGGGCCACCGTCTCGGTGAGTTGCTGGGCCAATTGGTGGTGCTGCTGCTGTAGACGCGCACACTCTTGCACCAATTCATCATGAAGCTGCTGGAGGTGTTCACGCTGCTGCTGCACTTGGTCATGCGACCATTCCAACAAATCGCGATGGGCCAAGGCTTGTTCATGCGCCTGGCGCCAATGGTGTGCGTCTTGACGGGCTTGGTCTGCGGCTTGTTGGGCCATCAAGGCTTGCTGCTGCTGCACATGCAAGGACTCCCCCAGTGCGCTGGCTACTTGGGTCTGGTGTGCCAGTTGCCGGTAGAGCTGGCGGCGCATCAAAGCGCGGGTGATCAGCTCCTCAAAGGTCTGTGCTGACTGCAATACACCCCACTTGCCATAAAGACGGGCCGTGGCTGTGTGGGCTGTTGCTTGGTCGGTCTGCACCCCGGCCCCGGCTCCAGCATGGATACGGTAGGCTGCCGAAACCCCCGGTACAAAGACAAATGGGGTGTGGCACTCGATTTGCAGCCAAAAATCCCAATCTTCATACAGGTCAAAGGTTTCATCCAGCCAACAACCTGCCTCTACCAACGACCGTGCAAAAAGTACCGCATGGATGGGCATGAAGTTGCCATAACACAGCTCACGCGGCGCATAGGGAAAATCAAACACCTCACCCAGTGGCTGGCCTTGGTCATTAACGCATTCCACCGCCGTATGGGCCGCTTGGGCGGTGCTGCTCTGGCGCAAGCACAGCACCAGCTTGGCGATATGGTCGGGGTAAATCCAATCGTCATCGTCCAGAAAGAGCAGGTATTGACCAGCAGCGGCCTGCAAACCCACATTGGCAGCACGGGTGCGTTGTAGGCGTTGTCCTTGAGACACCACACGCACACCCAAGCCTTCTGCTTCGGGCGGCAGCACAGATAAGCCGGTGCCAGCGGCATCCACCAACAGGACTTCGAGGTGGCTGTAAGTTTGCCCTTGGACAGAGCGCAGCGCCTGACCCAAGGTGCTACGCCCCAAAGTACGGATGATGACCGAAACCAAGGGCATATCCTGCGGTGTGACCGCAATGGCCTTGGAGAGGAGGCGCTGACGCTCAGAGCCGATCATCAGAGGCCCACCCGCACGCAAGTCGCTGGCAGAATAGGTTTCGAATGCTTCCACCACATCGACCCCTGGCTGCACCGTCAGGGCACGAAAACGGTTCAGCGCCGCAATAAAGCTGGCATAAGGCAGCTTTGCTTCCTGACTGGCAAAGACAGCCATGGCCTGTTGCTTGGTGTCCCAGACAGGCGAAATATCCAACAGCGTGTTGGGGCGCAAGGGCGCACTGACTTCGTATAAGCGCAGGGTACAAGCGCCCTCTTGCCAACGGCGCAGTGCTTCTACTGCGGCCATCGCTGTAGCGACATGGTCGGGGTGCAACTCCCAAGGAGAAGGGGCATAAACCACCTCGGCCTGCCACGTCTGCATGGCCTCGAGCATCTGTCCGACGAGCGACTCACCATACACCACGCCACGATCGGGCAGATGCCAACAATCTGGTGGTGGCAGCCCCAGCAGCCGTGCAGCAGCGGCCGTTTCAGCCAAACGGGTCTGTGCATAACTGCCTTGGGTGCCAGACAGATCACCGTGGTCTCCTGCGGTGAGCAAAATCACCCGCACCTGATGGCCTGCTTGCACATGCAGGGCGATGGCTCCCCCACAGCCAAACACTTCATCGTCGGGGTGTGGTGCAAAAACCAGCACATTGCGCACATCGGGCACCGGCGAGACGCGGTAGGGAATCAACGTGGCCTCACTGGGATGCATAGCTCACACTCATAAGGAATCAAGCCCGAAGGCAGGGGGTCAGGGTCACGGGGAAGGCAGAAAGGAGGCCGCATTGCACGGACGCCAAACGTGCCACCGCACGCTGCGCGGGGCAGATTCTATCGTCTGGGGTTGGCGGATAGCTCAGGCAGCACCATCCAAGAAAATCGCTTGTAAATCGCTCAGAAAATCAAAACCCCGCTCCGTCGGGCGCACGCGCACCAGATCACGCACTATCAGGCCTTTGCGCTCAGCCTCATCCAAACCACGGGCAATGGCGGTTAATGGCAGCCCTGTGCGTTCCACAAAATCCTGCAATACAAAGCCCTCGCGCAGGCGCAGGGCATTGAGCATATATTCAAAAGGCAAATCGGCACGGCGTACATCGTCGTCTTGCGTCACAGCCCAGCCCGCCAAAGCGTGCTCCATATACAAACGCGGCTCCCGAAAACGCACCTGACGCACAATGCGGTGGGCAAAACTCAGTTTGCTGTGTGCGCCAGCCCCAATGCCCAGATAGTCACCAAACTGCCAGTAGTTGGTGTTGTGAAAACAGGCATGGTCGCCACGGGCATAAGCCGACACCTCATAGCGCACCAAACCGCTCTGCCCCGTCCATTCGGTGATGCCATCGAGCATGGCATAAGCATCATCTTCCTCGGGTAGTGCAGGTGGGTGTTTAGCAAACCAGGTGTTGGGCTCAACCGTCAGGTGGTAAATGGACAAGTGGGGCGGGGCCAAAGCCAGCGCCGTACGCACGTCCTGCTCCAACTCGGCCATGCTTTGGCCTGGCAACGCGTACATCAGGTCGAGGTTGAAGGTCTCAAAGGCATGGGCGGCCTCCTCTGCCGCAGCCAAGGCTTGGGCACGGTCATGCACCCGACCCAAAGCCTGCAAATGGCGGTCGTTAAAGCTTTGTACGCCTATCGACAAACGTGTGACCCCGGCAGCCCGAAAGGCCCGAAATCGGTGCTTCTCAAAGGTGCCCGGATTGGCCTCCAAAGTGATCTCGCAACCAGGTGCCAGTGGCAGGCGAGCACGGATGTCACCCAACAAACGGTCGATGGCCTCAGGCGAAAACAGGCTGGGTGTGCCTCCGCCAATGAAAATACTATGAACCTGCCGTCCCCAAATCAACGGCAAGGATGCCTCCAAATCCCGTACCAGCGCGTCTATATAACGTTGTTCTGGCACACCCTGCTGGCCTTCATCCCAAGCGTGGGAATTGAAATCACAATAAGGACATTTTTTGAGACACCAAGGCAGGTGCACATACAGCGACAAAGGCGGCAAGCTGCTCAATTGCAGCAAGCCGGGGCGCATGTAATGTTGAACGTCGCGTTGCGCAGCAGGCCCAGCCTGCGAGGCCGAAGCCACAGGAATCACCACAGCCATCGCTTACAACCAGCGTTCGCGCAACAAAGCCAACATCTGCTGCGTGGCACGACCCCGGTGGCTATGGGCATTTTTGACTTCTACTGGCAACTCGGCAAAGGTCTTGCCAAATTCTGGAATCCACATCACCGGATCAAAACCAAAGCCATTGCTGCCTTGGGGCTGGTGCGTGATCTGGCCCACTACACGGCCCACCGCAATCAGTGGTTCGGGATCTTGGGGACTGCGCACAGCCACCAGTGTGCTCACCATCGCAGCACGGCGGTTGCTTTGCCCTTGCAACTGCTCCAGCAAGGCGCGCACGTTGTTGGCATCGCTTTTCTCGTAGCCAAACTGGGTGCAATAGTAAGCCGTATCCACCCCCGGCAAACCACCAAAAGCGTCTACACACAGGCCCGCATCGTCAGCCAGCGCCGGCAACCCTGTATGGGCCGAGGCAAAACGGGCCTTAGCCAACGCATTTTCAACAAAGGTGCCGTGGGGCTCATCCGCCTCACCCACCCCCAAATCGGCCTGACGCACCAGTTCTACCCCCAAGGGGGCCAACATCGCTTGCAATTCGACCAGCTTGCCTTGGTTATTGGAGGCCAGAACAATTTTCATCATGAAACAACAAACACAGAGAGTTACGCTTTGCGGGCCGCTGAACGGCGAATGGCCTCATTGATCTCCGCGATGGAGCGTTCAATGGCCTCCTCATCCAAATCATCGACCAAGGTATCCAATGGCCCAGCTTGGATGGTAGAAGCAAAAATGCCATCCCCGATGCTGTCGGTAGAAATTCCTTGGGTAGATTCAAAGGTATCGGGCGTCTCCCACTCCAACGCCACCACAGTCACGTTGTCGCTGCTGGCACCTGCCTTGCGCAAGGCGGCCTCTACCAGTTCTGGCACCGCCTGCGACACCGCCAAACTGCCCAACTGGCGTGTGATCTCCACATCGTCCACACTGCTCCAAAGACCATCCGAGCACAGCAAGATGCGATCTCCCTGCTCCAACGGCACCGGGCCGGTCATGTCGTATATGGGCTTGGTGGGTGAACCCAGACAGGTGAACAACACATTGCGATTGAAGCGGTCTGACCCTGATGGTGGAGCCCGCCCCAACTCTAAAAAGGAATGGTCGCGGGTGCGCGTCAGCAACTCCCGGCCACGCACGACGTACAGGCGCGAATCACCACAATGGATCCAAGTGGCACTGCCATTTTGCAATACAGCTGCCACCAATGTGGTGCGTGGTGAATCCAGCATGGCCTTGTCACTGGCGTAACGCAAAATTTGATGGTGGGCAGCCAACAAGGCAGAGGTCAAGAATGCCTGCGCATCTGGCACCGTGGGCTTGGCCTGGTGTTGGAATTGGGCCGAAATAGTTTGCAACGCAATCTGAGCGGCCACCTCCCCTTCTGGATGGCCCCCCATACCATCGGCCAACACAAACAAACTGGCCTCACGGGTATAGCAGTACCCCATGCGGTCTTCGTTTTTTTCTCGGCCACCCCGTCGGCTGATCTGAAAGACTGAAAACTTCATGACGGCTTGGCCCCGATACCAGCAGCAGGTGCAGCCACTTTTTGCACATTCTTGCGGGTGTCAGACACCAACGAATCAATTTGCATTCGCATCTTTTCAGCCACGGTCAGTTTGGTATAGCGACGCTCGCCCTCACGGCTGAGTTCTTTTTGCAAAGCAAATACCGACTGCGGACGTGACAGCGGGTCGAGTGCCATGCACCACTCCACCACCTCAATCAGATTGTCGGAGTAGACCCCACGCAGTTTGCCCAGCGCCAGCGTCAGGCGGTCTTTGTCTTGGCGCTGCGGTGCTTCGGTGGGCGGAAAGCCCTGCATACAAGCATAAATGCAGGCACCAATGGCGTAAATGTCTGTCCACGGCCCCATTGACGAATCACGCCGGTACATCTCGGGGGCTGCAAAACCGGGGGTGTACATGGGCCGAATGAAATTGCCCTCTTTAGACAACACCTCACGCGCAGCACCAAAATCAATCAACACGGCCCGATTGTCATCGGTCACAAAAACATTGGCAGGCTTGATGTCCAAGTGCAACATCTTGTGCTGATGCACAATGCGCAAGCCGCGCAACACCTCGTCAAATAAAGAGCGGATGGTGGACTCCCGAAACACCTTTTCGCGTTTGAGATCACGGGCCGTGACGATGAAATCCTGCAAGGACGCGCCTTCTAGGTAGTTCATCACCATGTAAACGGTCTCGTTTTCACGGAAGAAGCTGAGCACACTCACCACCGAAGGGTGTGAGATTTGCGCCAGTGCGCGCCCTTCTTCAAAAAAGCTCTTCAGCCCCAACCGGTACAACGAAAGCTTTTCAGGGGGCACCTTGGGCGTCAGCTCACCCGGTGCGCGCGTGGCCAGTGACGAGGGCAGATACTCCTTGATGGCCACTTTTTGACCATCACCGTCAATAGCCAAGTAGACCACGCCGAAACCACCAGCAGCCAGCCGACGTATCACACGGTATCCACCCAGAGGGGTATCGGGTGGCAATGGCGCTGGTTTGATTTTGGACATATTTTTCGCAGAAAACGGGCCAGTCTGTACATAAGCCGGATAATCCCGTGCATTGCAAGCAACCCACCAAAAGCCTGATGCCAGTTTACAGCATGACCGGATACGCCAGCGCCCAGCTGGGTACGCCCCAAGGCCACACTGCCACCGAATCGGTCGCATCGCCAAGCCGTCGCCTGGGTCTGGAAATCCGCTCGGTCAACAGCCGCTTTCTTGATCTATCACTGCGCCTACCTGACGAACTGCGTGCCTTGGAGCCCGTGCTGCGCACCTTGGTCACACAAAAAATCAAGCGTGGCAAAGTCGAAGTCCGCGCTTGGCTAGAGCAAGCCGATGCCAGCGCCCTGCCCGATATCAATCCCCGGCTGGTACAGCGTCTTAGCTCTCTACAAGATACGGTGCAAGCTTGGCTGCCCCAGGCTCGCCCGCTGTCTGTAGCCGAAGTGCTGCGCTTTTCCACCGGCACCAGTGCAGCCCCCGAAGACTGGAGCGGCCCTATCACCGCCTTGGCACACCAGAGCCTGGATGCCCTGCTCCAAGCACGCGCCCAAGAAGGCACACGCCTAGCCACCATGCTGCATGAACGGGTCAGCCAACTGCGCACCCTGGCCTTACAGTCTGTCCCTCTGGTGCCCCGACTGGTAGAGCAACAACGCCAGCGTTTTATGGAACGCTGGAAAGAAGCTATGGGTCTGGCCGAAGGCAGCGCCACCCCCGAAGCCGCACAAGACCGCGCCCTGTCCGAAGCCACGGCTTTTGCCATCCGTATCGATGTCGCAGAAGAAGTCACGCGGCTGCAATCGCACTTGGACGAAATCGAACGTCTGCTGCACCAAGGTGGTGACATTGGCAAACGGCTGGATTTTCTGATCCAAGAGCTGCACCGCGAGGCCAATACCCTTGGTTCCAAATCCGCCGCGCTAGAGCTGACCCGCATCAGCGTGGACATGAAAGTGCTGATCGAGCAAATGCGCGAACAGGTACAGAACATCGAATAACGACATCGTTTTTTATGGATTACCCCGGAAATCTGTTTGTAGTGGCCGCCCCCAGCGGGGCTGGCAAATCCAGTTTGGTCAAGGCACTGCTGGCACAAGACTCGCAGTTGCAGTTGTCGATCTCGCACACCACCCGTGCCCCACGCGGGCAAGAGCAACACGGACGCGAATACTTCTTTGCCTCAGCCGCCGAATTTGATGCCATGGTGGCCGCCGATGCTTTTGTCGAATGGGCCCATGTTCATGGGCAACGCTATGGCACCTCTAAACAGGCCATCGAAGCCCGTATGGCCGACGGCGCGGATGTGGTGCTCGAAATTGACTACCAAGGTGCGCTGCAAGTGCGCCAAACCTTTCCTGCTGCGGTGCTGATCTTCATTTTGCCGCCCAGCTGGCAAGAGTTGCGCGCCCGCCTACAAGGCCGGGGCGAAGACAGCCCCGAAGTCATGGCCCTGCGGTTGCACAACGCACGCGAAGAAATGGCCCAAGCCCACCAGTTTGATTTCGTTATAATCAACGACTTGTTTGATCGGGCAGTGCAAGATCTCAGCACCATTGTTCATGCCCAGCGCCTGCGCTACGCCGCACAGCGGCGCGCCAAAGCGGCCACCTTCGCGTCGCTCGACATCCCCTGAAGCACTTATCCTTTCCCCCGGAGAAATCATGGCCCGCATCACTGTAGAAGATTGCCTTGAGCAAATTCCTAATCGCTTCCAATTGGTGCTGGCAGCCACCTACCGCGCCCGTATGCTCAGCCAAGGTCATGCTCCACGCATCGACAGCAAGAACAAGCCCGGCGTCACGGCCCTGCGCGAAATTGCAGCTGGCAAGGTCGGCCTGGAAATGCTCAAGAAGGTTCCTACCTGATCCACTGGCCTGTGTGCCATGGCAAAAGCACCGCTCATGACGGTGCTTTTTTTATGGTCTTTTATCCAGCTTTTACGACCCCCCGCAGCGGCGCTACATTTAAGGGATGAATGCGGCATTGAAATCTTCCTCCTCCCCTGGCTCCTCCAATGCGGGTGACCACCCGGCTGGCGGGAACGCTACGGCGGCTGCCAATGCAGCAGCAGCCAGCTTTGCAGCCCTGACCGACAACCTAGACTATCTAGACCCCGCCAGCATTGAGCTGGTGCGCCAAGCCTATCGCTATGCAGATACTGCCCACTTGGGCCAATTACGCAATAGCGGTGAGCCCTACATCACACATCCTATTGCTGTGGCGGCACAGTGTGCCACCTGGAAACTCGATGCACAGGCCTTGATGGCAGCTTTGCTGCACGATGCTATGGAAGACTGCGGCATCACCAAGGCCGACCTGATTGAGCGTTTTGGCGCCCCAGTGGCCGAACTGGTCGATGGGTTGACCAAACTCGACAAACTGCAATTTGACACCCGTGAGGAAAACCAGGCTGAGTCTTTTCGCAAAATGCTGCTGGCTATGGCGCGCGATGTGCGTGTCATTCTTATCAAGCTGGCCGACCGTACACACAATATGCGCACGCTGTCAGATATGCCACGCAGCAAATGGAAGCGCATTTCGTCTGAAACCTTAGAAATCTATGCCCCCATTGCGCACCGTTTGGGCCTAAACCAAACTTTTCGCGAATTACAAGACCTGTCTTTCCGTCACCTGCACCCTTGGCGTTATGCCACCCTGAACAAAGCCATCAACAAAGCACGCAACCGACGCCGCGACTTGGTGCAAAAAGTGCAGGCCGATGTAGATGCGGTGTTCAGCAAAAATGGCATGAAGGTACGTCTGGCGGGCCGCGAAAAAACCCTGTATGCCATTTACCAAAAGATGACGCTCAAGCACTTGAGCTTTGCCCAGGTCACAGACCTCTACGGCTTTCGCGTCATTGTGCCCACCATCACCGACTGCTATACCGGCCTGGGTCTGCTGCACCAGATGTACAAACCCGTACCGGGCAAGTTCAAAGACCATATCGCCATTGCCAAGCTCAACGGCTATCAGTCGCTACACACCACCTTGGTCGGCCCTTCTGGCATCAACATTGAATTCCAGTTGCGCACCGAGGAGATGCACATCATTGCCGAGGCCGGTGTCGCTGCGCATTGGCTTTACAAAGCCCAAGAACACGATGGCACTGCCGCCGACCGACTGGGCACCAAATGGCTGCAATCTCTACTAGACATCCAGAACGAAACGCGTGATGCCGCCGAATTCTGGGATCATGTCAAAGTCGATCTGTTTCCAGACGCCGTGTACGTGTTTACCCCCAAGAGCCAGATCATGGCCATGCCACAGGGGGCCACCGTGGTGGACTTTGCTTATGCCATCCACAGCAACATTGGCAACCGCACCTCAGCCGCCAAAATCAATAACGAGCAGGTACCACTGCGCACCGAACTGAAAAACGGTGATGTGGTGGAAATTATCACCACCGCCGATGCCACCCCCAACCCAGCTTGGTTGGGTTTTGTCCGCACAGGTCGGGCACGCTCCAAAATCCGACATTACCTCAAAACCCTGGCCCACTCAGAGTCCGAAGGTCTCGGAGAAAAACTGCTCACACAGGCTTTGCGTGCCGAAGGCATTGAGGAACTGCCCCCCGCCGATGGCAACACACAGGCGGTCTGGGACAAGCTGCTGCGCTTTACTGGCAGCCGCAGCCGTGATGAGCTCATGACCGACATCGGTCTGGGCAAGCGCATTGCCAGTATCGTCGCCAAACGACTGACCGTCTTGATGAGCGAGCACGGCTACCGACCTGATGCCCTGCTCATGACACGCGAACGCTATACCTCGCACGAAACAGTATCTCAAGGTGGCCTGACGTTGGATGGCAGTGAAAATGCTTCGGTGCAATATGCCCATTGCTGCCGCCCCATTCCGGGGGACAACATCATTGGCTACCTCGGTCGGGGTGAGGGCTTGGTGGTTCATACAGCACAGTGCGCCACTGCACAAAAGCTGCAACACAAAGACAGTGAACGCTTTATCACGGTGGATTGGGCCGATGAGCCCTCCCGCTTGTTTGAAGCCGGCGTTGTCGTCACCATCAGCAATGGTAAAGGGGTATTGGCCAGAGTCGCATCCGAATTGGCCGAAGCCGAGGCCGACATCATCCATGTGGATATGGATGACGAGGTGGCGCTAGACACCATCGACCTGCGGTTTATTGTGGCTGTGCGTGATCAAGCCCACCTAGAAACCGCTTTGCGCAACCTGCGCCGGGTGCCTGCAGTACTACGCGCTTCACGCCGCTGACGACAGCGCCGAAAAAACCGCGCTGTATTGCACCTGCAACAGCTCTAGGGTACGGACTCCGGCAGGGGTGGGCAAATCTACCTGATCGCCCTGCCTGGCCTTCAATAAGGCCCGTGCCACGGGAGAGATCCAACTGATCTGGCCTTGCGCACTGTCAGCCTCGTCAATGCCCAAAATAGTGACGGTGCGCTCACAGTCCAGATCATCGACATAAGTGACCGTAGCACCAAAAAAGACTTGGGTATTGCCCATGTGTACCGCCGGGTCTACCACTTCTGCCAACTCTAGGCGCTTGGTCAGAAAGCGAATGCGCCGGTCGATTTCACGCAGTCGTTTTTTGCCGTAGAGGTAGTCGCCATTTTCTGAGCGATCACCATTGCTGGCAGCCCAATGGACAATATCAACAATGCGAGGGCGCTCGGTATCGATCAAGGCCAACAACTCAGCCTTCAGACGACCATAGCCCACCGGGGTGATGTAATTTTTGCTGCCTGCTGGCAGTGGCGGCAAGCTGACGTCATCTTCATCGACAGCTTCTGTTTCTTTGGTGAATGCCTTGCTCATCGAGAGAACACCTAAAGGAAAAAGCCCTGAAACCTTGCGGCTTCAGGGCTTACCTATTGGTGCGGCTGGCAGGAATCGAACCCACGACCCCTTGGTTCGTAGCCAAGTACTCTATCCAGCTGAGCTACAGCCGCTAAGCTTTGAATTATAACACTAAAATTTGACTTTTTAAATTGTCTTAAATTTGAGTGTTTGCTGGGCTTTTTTGAAGCGTTTGCAAATTCAAGCCGCTATTGTAGCGCAATTTTTGCCGTCCACACCGATAATTGCGCCATGGGAATCACTTTTGAGCAGCCGTCGCTGCTACAGCGTTTACAGCCATTCTTTCGCGGTTTTGATGGCTGGCTGCTACTGGCATTGATGCTGCTAGCCAGTCTGGGGCTACTGGCTATGTATTCATCGGGCTATGACCACGGCACCCGCTTCATGGATCACGGTCGCAATATGGCGTTGGCCGCAGGCATTCTGTTTGTTGTGGCCCAAGTGCCGCCCCAACGGCTGCTGATGCTGGCCGTGCCCCTATACACACTGGGGGTGATTTTGCTAGTGGCTGTGGCCCTGTTTGGCATTACCAAAAAGGGCTCACAACGCTGGATTAACGTGGGCGTGGTGATACAGCCCAGCGAGCTGCTCAAGATTGCCATGCCGCTGATGCTGGCTTGGTGGTTCCAGAAGCGTGAGGGGCAATTGCGACCACTGGACTTTTTGGTGGCAGCAGCTCTGCTGGCCATGCCGGTGGGGCTGATCATGAAGCAGCCCGACCTGGGCACCTCGCTGTTGGTGCTGGCGGCGGGCTTGTCCGTCATCTTCTTTGCGGGCCTACCCTGGAAGCTGGTGATTCCGCCGGTACTGCTGGGCTTGATTGGTATTGGCCTGATCGTGTGGTTTGGTGATGACCTGTGCGCCCCCGGCGTGCGCTGGCCTTTGCTGCATGATTACCAGCAACAGCGGGTGTGCACCTTGCTCGACCCCACCCGCGATCCGCTGGGCAAGGGCTTTCACATCATCCAAGGAATGATTGCTATTGGCTCAGGCGGCGTCTGGGGCAAGGGCTTCATGGCTGGCACCCAAACGCACTTAGAGTTCATTCCGGAGCGCACCACCGATTTCATCTTTGCGGCCTACTCCGAGGAGTTCGGTTTGCTGGGCAATTTGCTGCTGGTGGCCTGCTTCTTGTTTCTGGTTTGGCGGGGGCTGGCTATTGCGTTGGGAGCCAACACCCTGTTTGGGCGGCTCATGGCAGGCGCCGTGTCCATGATCTTCTTCACCTATGCCTTTGTGAATATGGGCATGGTCAGCGGCATGCTGCCCGTGGTGGGGGTGCCCCTGCCCTTTATCAGCTATGGTGGCACTGCCATGGTGACGCTGGGATTGGCACTGGGCATTCTGATGTCGATTGCCAGGGCGCAACGCATGCCCGTGACACACAACCAGCCTGTAGACGTGACAGGCATTCCGATGGGGGAAGCACCTGCACAGCCAGAGCCTGCACCCTAAAATGACCGCATGACCTCCCGTACCACTTCTGCCGCACCGCGGCGCGCGCCTACCCTTGAACGTATCGACATTGCCCGCCAGTTACTACTGACCCCTTTTGGGCTGGACGAAAGCCATCTGGCACAAGCCTTGGCAGAAATCCGTGCCCATCAGGTCGATGATGCCGACTTGTATTTTCAGTACACCCGCAGCGAAGGTTGGAGTCTGGAGGAAGGCATCGTCAAGACCGGCTCGTTCAGTATTGACCAAGGCGTGGGGGTGCGGGCCGTGAGCGGCGAGAAAACCGCCTTTGCCTACTCGGATGATATTTCGGCGGCCTCGCTGCTTGATGCGGCCCGCACGGTGCGCTCTATCGGTGCCGTCGCACAGGCAGGCAAGGTGCGTGTTCCCACACAAAAGGTAGCCACCAGCCGGAGCTTGTACCCCGGCACCGACCCCATCGCCAGCTTAGACAGCACGGCCAAAGTGGCCTTGCTCGAACGCGTAGAGCAACGTGCCCGTGCCAAAGACCCCCGGGTGGCCCAAGTCATGGCGGGCTTGGCCAGCGAATACGATGTGGTGCTGGTGGCCCGTGCCGATGGTACGCTCGCCGCCGACGTACGCCCGCTGGTGCGCTTGTCGGTCACGGTAATTGCCGAACAGGGGGGACGCCGCGAGGTAGGCTCTGCCGGGGGCGGCGGCCGCTTTGGTCTGGCCTATTTTGATGAAACACTGATCACACAGTATGTAGACGAAGCCGTGCATGCTGCACTGGTCAATTTGGAATCACGCCCAGCGCCCGCAGGAGAAATGACCGTGGTGCTTGGCCCCGGCTGGCCCGGCGTGCTATTGCACGAGGCCGTAGGCCACGGGCTGGAGGGCGATTTCAATCGCAAAGGCTCCAGCGCCTTCAGTGGCCACATTGGTCAACGCGTAGCCGCCAAGGGCGTGACCGTGCTTGACGATGGCACACTGGCCGATCGGCGCGGCTCACTCAATGTGGATGACGAGGGCCATGCCAGCCAGCGCAATGTGCTGATCGAAGACGGCATCCTCAAGGGCTACATCCAAGACGCCCTCAATGCGCGCTTGATGGGTGTGGCCCCCACCGGCAATGGCCGCCGCGAAAGCTATGCCCACATCCCCATGCCACGCATGACCAATACCTACATGCTCGGTGGCGACAAAGATCCGCAAGAAATCATCGCCAGCATCAAAAAGGGGCTGTACGCCAGCAACTTTGGTGGCGGACAGGTGGACATCACCTCGGGCAAGTTTGTCTTCAGCGCCAGCGAAGCCTATTGGGTTGAGAACGGCAAAATCTTGTATCCGGTCAAAGGCGCCACCATCATTGGCAGTGGCCCTGAGTCCCTGAAAAAGATCCGCATGATTGGCAACGACATGCGCTTGGACAGCGGAGTGGGCACCTGCGGCAAGGAAGGCCAAAGCGTGCCCGTAGGGGTGGGGCAACCCACCTTGCGCATTGATGGCTTGACAGTAGGGGGCACCGCCTGAGCCGCAGACCTTGCCTACGGCTTGGCACTGCCCACAGGACTGCACTATGTCCGGGCCACTGACTGAAGCCTCGCAGACGGCACAATCGTTTGCCGACATCAGTTACCTGCTGCGCGAATGCGTAGCCGATGAAGAGTTGCGCCTGTTGCGTGACAGCGTCAGCGCACTGGCCAAGGCGCTGGATGTGGCTGTGGGTGCGCGGCGGCGGCGCCGTGAATCCACCGCCATCGCCCGCCGTGCGGCTGCCTTGGCCCAAGAACTGCGTCACCACCAAGCGTTTGTGGGCCACCTGGGGGCCGCTTGGAAGACCATGTACGAATGGAGCAGCTACCAGCGGGCCTTGCGCGAGCTGGCACAGGCTGTGCAACGCTGGCGTGAGGCTCTGGCACAACGCAGTAGTGGCGAGGGCATCGCCTTTGACCAGATGGAGCAATTGGCCTGGCGCACTTTGGGCGAGGGTCTGCTGCTGTTGGACATGTACCAGCAGGGTCTGGGTTTGCTGTTGGCAGGAAGCTCTGAAGCACCTCTGTCCGCACCCAGCACGCCCGCATCATGGTGGCAGGGTGTATTGCGGCACTGGCAACACTGGTGGCAGCAACGGTACCGCTGAGGCGCCCTGCCCACCTTGCAATGCCATGCACCAGACTGTGCTACATTGCTTTCCCATGTCGATTGCACGCGCTTTTTATTTTTGGTTCTATTTCTCTATCCCAGGCGGATGAGAGAGGCGAGCGCGCAAGCACCTGAACCCTTTTCACACACCGCCGATGCTGCAAAGCCCGGCGGTTTTTTGTTGTTTTTTGTTTTAACCCCCCACTTTGATCCATCCAAAGGAAGACAAGCATGAGCACACAAGCCACCCCTGTCACTGAGCCCTGGTATCAGCACGTCGAGAAGACCAGCCAGACCGACGACGAACGCATCAAGGACATCACCGTGCTGCCCCCTCCAGAACATTTAATCCGCTTCTTCCCCATCCGGGGCACCAGCATCGAAACGCTGGTCACACAAACCCGTCAGAGCATTCGCAACATCATGGCAGGCACAGACGACCGCCTGTTGGTCATCATTGGCCCATGCTCGATTCACGACCCTGCCGCAGCACTGGACTACGCTCGCCGTCTGCAAGCCGTACGCGCCCAATACGCAGACACGCTGGAAATCGTGATGCGCGTCTACTTTGAAAAACCCCGCACCACCGTCGGCTGGAAGGGGCTCATCAACGATCCGTACTTGGACGATAGCTACCGCATTGACGAAGGCCTGCGTATGGCCCGCCAACTGCTGATCGATATCAACCGTCTGGGTGTGCCTGCCGGTAGCGAATTCTTGGACGTGATCTCGCCGCAATACATTGGCGACCTGATCAGCTGGGGGGCTATTGGCGCGCGCACCACCGAGAGCCAAGTCCACCGCGAGCTGGCCTCTGGCCTGTCGGCCCCGATTGGCTTCAAGAATGGCACCGATGGCAACATCCGTATTGCTACCGATGCGATTCAGTCGGCCAGCCGCAGCCACCACTTCTTGTCGGTACACAAAAATGGGCAAGTAGCCATCGTAGACACTACAGGCAACCCAGACTGCCACGTCATCCTGCGCGGTGGCAAGGCACCCAATTACGATACGGCCAGCGTTGCCGCAGCCTGCAAAGACCTGGAAAACGCCAAGCTGCCCGCCACCTTGATGGTCGATTGCAGCCACGCCAACAGCTCTAAACAGCATGAAAAGCAACGCGATGTGGTGCGCGACATTGCCAGCCAAATTGGTTCTGGCTCGCACAGCGTGTTTGGGGTGATGATTGAGAGCCACATCCACGCAGGCGCGCAAAAGTTCACACCAGGCAAAGACGACCCCTGCGCACTGGAATACGGCAAGAGCATTACCGATGCCTGCTTGGGTTGGGATGACTCGGTGCAGTCATTGGCCGACCTGGCTGCTGCCGTGCAAGCGCGCCGCGCCCGCTGACAGGCAAGCTGCGCCAGTGTAAGCTAGCGTTGGCGCTGCAAATATTGCGCTACAGGGCAGCGGAGACAACTGCCCTTTGTCCTCTCCATTAGAAAGATAGATCCATGCACAGAGAAGTTACCGTCACCTTGGAACACAACGCAGAGTTTCGCTTCGACCTCGAACACGCCGAGCCGATGAGCAATGAAGAAGCCCGCCGCTGGTTGGACGATGAATTCACCCGCTTAGAGTGCGAACCCCTGCGCGCCAGCGGCAAAGTGCTGCTGGCCGACAAGGTACTGACGGTGGCGTCAGCAGCAGGCACGACGCTGCTGTCTGATGCAGCATGGTTCACTGCATTTGCCCGTGCTACCCATGCGGTGTTGGTCAAGCCCATCATCCATGTGGATGTGCCCTCCATGACCATCAGCTACTGAGCGCCTTTAACAACAATCCGTGGATGCCGCCAAAGGCACCATTGCTCATGCACAAGATGTGATCGCCAGGCTGCGCAACAGCGGTGATTTGCGTGACCAGCGTGGCAATATTGGCGGCTGTGTGTGCCTTCCCCCCCAAGGGGCTCAAGGCGGCCGCAGCATCCCAGTCTAGTCCGGCCGTGTGGCAAAACACTTGGTCGGCATTTTCTAGCGCCCAAGGCAATTGGGCTTTCATGGTGCCCAGCTTCATGGTGTTGCTGCGCGGCTCAAAGGCAACCAAAATGCGCGCCTGACGGCCAACACGCTGGCGCAAACCATCCAAGGTGGTACGCATGGCAGTGGGATGGTGGGCGAAGTCGTCATAAACAGCGATGCCACGCACCACTCCGCACTGTTCCATACGGCGGCGCACATTCTGAAAACTGCCCAGCGCCGCTGCTGCCACGGTGGGTGCAACCCCGACATGCGCTGCGGCAGCCATCGCAGCCAAGGCGTTCAATTGATTGTGAACGCCGCTGAGCGCCCACTCTACCCGCGCCACACACTGGCCGCGGTACAAAACATCAAAGGCATCGGGTGGGCCTTCTGTAGTGAAATCGCTCACAGTGGCACCAAAGCTGCTGGTGCCACTCCAGCAGCCGGTATGCAACACCCGCGCCAGGCTTTCCTCCAACCCATTAACGACCACCTGCCCAGATGGTGGCACCGTGCGCACCAAGTGGTGAAATTGGCGCTCGATGGCAGCCAGATCGTCAAAGATGTCGGCATGATCGAACTCTAGATTGTTCAAAATGGCCGTGCGTGGGCGGTAGTGGACAAACTTGCTGCGCTTGTCAAAGAAAGCCGTGTCGTATTCGTCGGCTTCAATCACAAACAGCGGCGCACTGCCCAACGGGCCGGGGCCAGTGCTGGGCCGAATGGCGGCCCCCAAACGGGCAGAGACACCAAAGTTGAGGGGCACACCACCGACCAAAAACCCCGGTTGCAAACCAGCGCATTCCAGCACCCATGCCAGCATGGAGGTGGTGGTGGTTTTGCCATGCGTACCGGCCACGGCCAACACATGGCGGCCTTGCAATACCTGTTCGGCCAACCACTGCGGCCCACTGGTGTAGGGCAAACCGGCCTCCAAGATGGCCTCCATCAGTGGAAACTTGGGACTGCCATCGGGCAGATGGGCACGGCTGACCACATTTCCAATCACAAAGACATCGGGCTTTAATGCCAGTTGCTCAGTGCCAAAACCCTCGATCAGCTCAATACCCAAAGAGCGCAGTTGGTCACTCATGGGGGGATAAACACCGGCATCGCAGCCCGTCACGCGATGTCCGGCCTCGCGGGCCAATGCGGCCACGCCGCCCATGAAGGTGCCACAAATGCCTAGGATGTGTATGTGCATGGGCGCAGATTCTACGGTTGCACGCCACAATGGAGCCTGAGAACTGCACCATGCAAAACACCCACCTTGCCACCGAAATTGCCCAAGCTGCCGCCCGTCTGGTGGTGGATGAGGGGCTGGACTATGGCCCCGCCAAACGCCGGGCAGTGCGGGATTTGGGCCTGCCCACTCGCACCGCCCTGCCCGACAACGACCTGCTAGAAGCGGCGCTGGCTGAACACATTGCTATTTTTTGCGCAGACACCCAACCACCAGAGTTGCGCGCCTTACGCGAGTTGGCCTTGTTGTGGATGGAGCGATTGGCCGAGTTTCGGCCCCACTTGGCCGGAGCGGTTTGGCATGGCACCGCCACTCGCCTGTCTGACATTTACTTATCGCTGTTTTGCGACGATCCCAAATCGGCAGAAATTCTGCTCATCAACCGAGGGGTAGACTATGACGCCCAGATGGTCAACGGCTTACACGGCCAGCCGGTGGAAGCACTCACCATAGGTCACCCCCTGCCTGCATTGGATACGGTGGTGGGCATACATTTGCTGATCTACGATCTGGACGATCTGCGTGGTGCTCTGCGCCCCGACAGCCAAGGGCGTACACCACGGGGCAACATAGCTGCCGTACGCCAATTGCTGGCTGCCACTGACACGGTGACTGCACCACCATGACCCTCAAGCCCCCCCTTGATCAACGCCGTCGTTTGCTCTTGAGCGGTGCCGTAGCGGCCACAGCGGTGGCTGGCGCTGGGTGGGGCTGGTGGCAAAGCCAACGCTCCAGCCCCCCGTCTGACACACCAGAGGGAATCCCCCAATTCTGGGAGAAAACCTTCGACACTCCGCTCGAGGGGCATTCGCTGGCCCTGCGCACCTTTCAACACCGGCCTCTACTGCTCAATTTCTGGGCCACTTGGTGCCCCCCCTGTGTGGCCGAAATGCCGCTGCTCAACCACTTCTTTCAGCAACAACAAGCCAACGACTGGCAAGTGCTGGGCATTGCTGTGGACAAGCCGGTAGCCGTGCGCCAATTTTTGGCACGCCAGCCTGTAGATTTTCCCGTGGTGCTGGCCCCCCTGGAAGGCGCTGATCTGGCCCGCGCACTGGGCAACTTAGGTGGGGGACTGCCCTTTACCGTGCTGCTCGATGTCAATGGTCAAGTCCGACAACGTAAAATCGGCCAAGTCACACCGCAGCTATTGCAAAGCTGGACAGCTTTGCGTTAACGCCTGATGCTGCGGCGTCTGCCTAGAAGATACTTCTCCTTCCCTTCAAATACACCAAAAAGACCGCAGTAGCGTGAAATTAGAGTAAATTCGCGCCCTGTTCAGTTTTTAGCTCTTGGAGCCTTGCATGGATTTGCGCAAACTCAAAACCCTGATTGACCTCGTTTCCGAGTCAAACGTGTCGGAACTGGAAATCACCGAGGCCGAAGGCAAAGTCCGCATCGTCAAGGGCGGTGGAGCCGTTGTGCAGCAATTTGTAGCTGCCCCAATGCAGGCTGCCACGATGGCCCCTGTGCAGCCCGCTGCGGCGGCCGTAGCCGAATTGCCCGCACCTGCCGCCACCCCCACAGGCCACACCATCAAATCCCCCATGGTGGGCACGTTCTACCGCGCCTCCAGCCCCGGCGCCAAGCCTTTTGTCGAACTGGGCAGCCAGGTCAAAGAAGGAGAAACCGTCTGCATCGTAGAGGCCATGAAAATCCTGAACGAGATAGAGGCCGACAAATCGGGCACGGTCACGCGCATTCTGGGTGAAAACGGCCAAGCGGTCGAATACGGTCAACCCCTGTTTGTGATCGAGTAAAGCACCGATGCTCTCCCCCTTCGAGTCATCTGCTGCAAAAACACCCATGTTCAAAAAGATTCTGATCGCCAACCGTGGCGAAATCGCCCTGCGCATTCAGCGCGCCTGCCAAGAGCTGGGCGTCAAGGCGGTAATGGTGTACTCTGAAGCCGACCGTGACGCCAAATACGTCAAGCTGGCCGAAGAGGCCGTCTGTATCGGCCCAGCGCCCTCGCCCCTGAGTTACCTCAACATGCCAGCCATCATCTCGGCGGCTGAAGTGACCGATGCAGAGGCCATCCACCCCGGTTATGGCTTCTTGTCCGAGAACGCCGACTTTGCCGAGCGTGTGGAGCGCAGCGGCTTTCAGTTCATTGGCCCTACGCCCGAGTCCATCCGCATCATGGGCGACAAGGTGTCGGCCAAGCAGGCCATGATCCGTGCTGGCGTGCCCTGCGTGCCTGGCTCGGAGGGCGAGTTGCCTGATGATCCCGTACAGATCAAGCGCATTGCCAAAGCCATCGGCTATCCGGTCATCATCAAGGCCGCTGGCGGTGGCGGTGGCCGGGGTATGCGGGTTGTGCATACTGAGGCCGCGCTGGTCAATGCGGTGCAGATGACCAAGGCCGAAGCTGGAGCTGCCTTTGGCAATCCAGCGGTCTATATGGAAAAATTCCTGCAAAACCCACGCCATATCGAAATCCAGGTCATGGCCGACAAGCACCGCAATGCTGTCTATTTGGGTGAACGCGATTGCTCCATGCAACGACGCCACCAAAAGGTGATTGAGGAAGCTCCGGCCCCCGATATTTCGCGGCGTCTGATCGATCGCATTGGCGACCGTTGCGTGGCCGCCTGCAAGAAAATCGGCTACCGTGGCGCAGGCACCTTTGAGTTCTTGTACGAAAACGGCGAGTTTTACTTTATCGAGATGAACACCCGCGTCCAAGTGGAACACCCGGTCACGGAGTGGATCACTGGCGTGGACATTGTGCGCACCCAAATCATGGTGGCCGCAGGCGAGAAGTTGCCCTTCACCCAACGCCAGATCAATGCCCAACTGCGCGGCCATGCCATTGAGTGCCGTATCAACGCCGAAGACCCATACAAGTTCACGCCATCGCCAGGGCGCATTACCACTTGGCATGCGCCGGGCGGGCCGGGGGTACGTGTGGATTCACATGTCTACACCAACTACTATGTACCGCCTAACTATGACTCGATGATCGGCAAAATCATTGTGCATGGCGACACCCGCGAGCAAGCCTTGGCCCGAATGCGCACCGCATTGGCCGAGACAGTGATTGAAGGCATCAACACCAATATCGCACTGCACCGTGAACTGATGGTGGATGCCAAATTCATGGCAGGTGGCACCAATATCCACTACCTCGAAGAGTGGCTCTCGCAGCGCCAACGCTGAACCTGCCGCTCTGACCAAGGGTCTGCGCCAAACACCAGGCGCGGGCCTGTTTTTTCATTGCAGTGCAGAAGAAGGCACCCAGCCATGTATGAATTAAGCCTGATGAGCCCGGAAGACCGGGTTGAATCCCTGAGCGATGCGCTCGATGCGCTCGATGCGCTGAGCGTCTCCGTAGAAGATGCCGACGCACAGACCGATGCCGAACAGGCTCTGTTTGGCGAACCGGGCATGCCACCACCCAAAGACGGTTGGCAACGCAGCCGCATCGTAGCCTTGTTTGCTACCGAAGCCTTGGCCCAAGAAGCCCGCGATTTGTTGCAGGCCCAAGAGTTTTTTGAGGGCTGCGCCATACTCGGCATCAGCCCCCTCGCTGACCAAGACTGGGTGCGGCTCACACAATCGCAATTTGCCCCAGTGGATATCACGCCCGATTTTTGGATTGTGCCCACATGGCATGAACCACCTGCACAAGCCACTCGCATCATTCGGCTCGACCCAGGCTTGGCTTTTGGCACCGGCACCCACCCCACCACCCGGATGTGCTTGCGCTGGATTGCCCGCCAACCAGAAGGCAGCTTGGGCCGGGTGCTGGACTATGGGTGTGGTTCAGGCATCTTGGCCATTGGTGCAGCCAAATTTGGCGCGCAAGACATTGACGCCGTAGACATCGACCCAGCGGCTGTGGAATCGAGCCAGCAAAACGCCCACGCCAACGGCGTGCAGGTGCGTTCGGGCCTGCCCGAGTTGGCGCAAGGCAGCTACCACACCGTGCTGGCCAACATTTTGGCTACACCACTGCGGGTATTGGCCCCGTTGCTGTGTGGCCATGTGGCCGCTGGCGGCCATCTGGTGCTGGCCGGTATCCTAGAGCGCCAAGCCGAGGAACTCCAAGAAGCCTATGCCCCCTATTTGTCGCTGCAAGTGGCTGATACCCAGGATGGCTGGATTCTGATGACTGCAAAACGCTGACACCCATCAACGCCCGCCTACAAGCCACCGCCGATGAGCCAGATCACCCGCTGCCCGTCTTGCACGACTTTGTTTAAGGTCGTTCCAGATCAACTCCGCATTTCAGAAGGGTGGGTGCGTTGCGGTCATTGTGGGCATGTGTTTGATGCCACACAGCATCTACAGTCAGCGCCCCCATCAGTGGCTGGCGCGGTCGCTGAGACCACCAACAGCACCACACAGAGCGGTGCCTCCACCACGTTGGCTGCCACCCGCTCGCCACCGCCAGCACCCGAGCCACCGCCACCACCAGAAGACCCTTGGGAAATACCACTCCCTGCGCCACCTGCACCGCCCAGCCCCGAGGAGGTTGCCACAGCACCCCAAGAGGCGCTGGACTTTGCGGCCCCTGATCTGGATCTTGAACTCGATGTGCCCGTGGCCACCACCGGCCACACAACGCCCGCCCAGCCCCCAGTAGCCACAGCCAACGTGGTGCCTGCCGCCAGCAACATTGATCTGGACTGGCCCGAGGCCATCACTCCGCCACCACCGGCGCCGGTCTCTGCGCCCCCTGCACCGGCCCCACAGGTGCCTGCACCCATTCCGGCGGCCAGCATTCCCACCGATATCGATTGGCCCGAGCCAGCCCTGGAAGTGGATGCTGATCGTGCCGCAGAGGCAGAACTCGCCAACACCGCAGAGGCTGAATCAAACCCAAGCCCGGTCATGCCAGAATTGGATCTGGCACCTGTGTTGGCCCCTTTGCCCACGCCAGAAGACATCTTTGCTGTTCGCACGCCCACCGCCCCTATTGCTGCTTCGGATGAACGCATAGAACCCAGCGGCCCGTTGGAATGGACAGAGACACAGCCCCCTGCACCACGGTCTGCAACGCCGATGGCCGCTGCCATGCCCAGTGCGGTGCCAAGCAATGCAGCCCCCCACACACCCACCACAGAGCCGCCACAAAGCAAACGCACATCGCCCCCCCCAGCCAGCCCCAGCACAGAACTGCCCCCGCCCGAGGTTGGCCCCGATGAACCTTCTTTTGTACGGGCCGCACGGCGTCAAGCACTGTGGCGTAAACCGGCTGTGCGCCTCGGTCTGGGTCTACTGGCTATCGTGCTGTTGCTAGGGTTGCTGGGACAGATCTTGATCCACGACCGTCACCGGTTGGCAGCCTCACAACCCTCTTGGCGCCCCATGTTGGAACTGTTGTGTGCGCCGCTGGATTGCACAGTGCGCCTGCACCGGCAAATTGGTGCAGTGGTGGTGGAGAGCTCGTCCTTCAACCGTGTGGATGGCGGTGTTTATCACTTTGCAGTTACGCTCAAGAACCGCTCGGCCCTGATGCTGGAAATGCCTGCGGTAGAACTGACCTTGACCGATGCCAATGAACAAGCCGTGGTGCGGCGCGTGTTTACCCCGCAAGAACTCGGTGCCAGCAGCACCTTGGCACCCCAAGCAGAATTTAGCTCAACCTTGTTGGTACGTATCGCTACAAACAATACCCCTATGGCTGGATACCGGGTACTGGCGTTTTACCCCTGAACGCAATCCATCAAAAAACCCGGTGGGTTAGCACCGGGTTACAGGCATCAGCTCCAAGGCCGCTCAAAAACCAAACCCAACTCAGGGCTTAGTGCCTTGTGGGAATGGCCAGACTGCCTTTTCGTTCAGCGTGGTCTTGACGACAGGGGCCGTTGTGGCCTTGCTGGCCTTTTTGACTGCAGGTGCCTTAGCGGGTGCAGCAGCCTCTACAGGGGCTGGTGCAGCTGGCGCCGCCTTGGTAGAGGCCTTCTTGGCCACAGGCGCTTTTACGGCCTTCTTAACAGGTGCAGCAGGCGCTTCTGGAGCGGCTACGACGGGGGCTGCTGGTGCCGCAGCAGCCTTCTTGGCAGCCACCTTTTTGACAGCGGCAGGTGCCGCCTTGGGAGCGGGTGCAGCTGCTACGGCCTTCTTGGCTGCTGCAGGTTTTTTAGCTACTGCCTTTTTGGCCGCAGGTGCCGTTTCAGCCACTGCAGGTGCCTTCTTGGCCGCAGATTTTTTGGCAGCAGGGGCAGGAGCGGCTACTTCCGGTGCAACGGCCACAGGAGCCTTAACCACCTTCTTGGTGGCGGCCTTGGCTGGGGCAGCAGGCTTTTTGGTAGCCACAGCAGCCTTTTTGACGGGCGCAGCAACTACCACGGCCTCTGGCACAGGAGCAACGGCTTCTGCCTTGACAGCAGTGGCAGCAGCAGCCTTTTTGGCGGGGGCCGCTTTTTTGGGGGTGGCCGCCTTAGGGGCGGCGGGTTTCTTGGCAGGTGCCATTATGTTCTCCTTGGGACGATGAGCACAGAGCACTCCCGGCCTGTGAGAGGCCTGGAGAGGTTCATGGCAAGGCAAGACGCGCTTGCACCAGCATGAACATGAAAACGCTCCGCCAAGCTGCACGGTATCAGGGTGCAGCGGATGCGGGGCAGGTGAAAAAAAGCCATGAAAGTGCCGTGCTCAGGGTTTCAGTCCCAGGACAGGGCACCGCCCGACTGGTATTCAATCACGCGGGTTTCAAAGAAATTGCGTTCCTTTTTGAGATCGATCATTTCGCTCATCCAAGGAAACGGATTTTCTTCGTTCGGAAACAATGCCTCCAAGCCGATTTGCGTGGCCCGGCGGTTGGCGATGTAGCGCAAATAGCCTTTGAACATACCCGCATTCATGCCCAGCACACCACGCGGCATGGTGTCTTCAGCGTAGGCATATTCCAGTTCGACGGCGTGCAAGAACAATGCTTTAATTTCTTGCTGGAAGCTGGCCGTCCAAAGATGCGGATTTTCTAATTTGAGTTGGTTGATGAGGTCAATGCCAAAGTTGCAGTGCATAGACTCATCACGCAGAATGTATTGGTACTGCTCGGCGGCACCCGTCATTTTGTTTTGCCGGCCCAATGCCAAAATTTGCGTAAAGCCAACGTAGAAGAACAACCCTTCCATCAGACAAGCAAACACGATCAGACTCTTGAGCAACGTCTGGTCGGCTTCGGGCGTGCCTGTTTTGAAGGCAGGGTCCATGATGGCCTCAATGAACGGAATCAAGAACTGATCTTTGTCACGGATGGAAGGAATTTCGTGGTACGCATTGAAGATTTCGCCCTCATCCAGCCCCAGAGATTCCACAATGTATTGGTAGGCGTGGGTATGGATGGCTTCTTCAAACGCTTGGCGCAGCAAAAACTGGCGGCACTCGGGCGCAGTGATGTGGCGGTAAGTGCCCAGCACGATGTTGTTGGCCGCGAGGCTATCGGCAGTGACAAAAAATCCCAAGTTGCGCTTGACGATGCGACGCTCATCTTCGGTCAGGCCATTGGGGCTTTTCCAGAGGGCGATGTCGCGCGTCATGTTGACTTCTTGCGGCATCCAGTGGTTGGCGCAGGTGGCCAAGTATTTTTCCCAAGCCCATTTGTACTTGAACGGCACCAACTGGTTGACGTCCGTTTGGCCGTTGATGATGCGCTTGTCGGCTGCGCTAACGCGGCGATGGTTGCCCACCAACACCGGCGCTGCCGCAGCAGCCACAGGCACGGCAGGTGTGGGCACGGACTGGAAGCTCAGGGGCGAAAACTGTGGATGTGCTGAAGCACCCCAGCGGTTTTTAGGCAAACCGTTGTCGTGTGTTTTTTGCAGTGTGGGCGTAACTTCTTCGTCCCAAGTCAACATAGATTTTCCAGTGCTCGAATTATGAGAGCAGCGATTCCAAATGAAAAGCACCGAAACGCTGCACTGCGGGGTTTTTATAGGTTTGTGACCAATTTATTGACAGGCTTCGCAGCCCGGATCATCAATCGCACAAAAGCGGATATCGGTAGCCGGTGTCTCTGCCTCCACAAAAGCAGCCTGCACTGGGGGGGCCACTTGCCCCGAAGCCACCGCATTGAGCTGATGGCGCTGCACGGTGCTCATTTCCACATGGGTAGCACTTTGCGTGCGCAGGTAGTAAGTGGTTTTGAGACCACGCAGCCAGGCCAGTTTGTAGGTCTCATCCAGCTTTTTACCCGAAGCACCCGCCATGTAGATGTTGAGGCTTTGGGCTTGGTCAATCCACTTTTGGCGGCGCGATGCCGCCTCGACCAACCAACCCGGATCAATCTCAAAGGCGGTGGCATACAAGGCTTTGATATCTGTTGGCACCCGGTCAATCGCGTGCAGCGAGCCTTTGAAGTATTTGAGGTCAATCACCATGGCCTCATCCCACAGGCCCAAGCGTTGCAGGTCGTGCACCAAATAGTGGTTGATGACGGTGAACTCACCCGACAAATTGGACTTGACCGACAGATTGCCAAATGATGGCTCAATCGAGGCATCAACACCCACGATGTTGGAAATGGTGGCCGTAGGTGCAATGGCAACGCAATTGGAGTTACGCATGCCATCGCGGGCAATTTTGGCGCGCAGAGCTTCCCAGTCCAGCGTTTGCGAGCGGTCTACTTCGATATAACCGCCACGGGCTTGTGCCAGCAAATCAATCGAATCTTTGGGCAAAATACCCCGGCTCCACAAAGAACCATCGTAACTGGAATAGCGCCCACGCTCGGCCGCCAACTCGGTCGAGGCCCAGTAGGCGTAATAGCAAATGGCTTCCATCGAGCGGTCGGCAAACTCCACCGCTGGTACGGACGCATAAGGCAGGCGCAAGGCATACAGTGCGTCTTGGAAGCCCATGAGCCCCAAGCCCACTGGACGATGGCGCAAGTTGGACTCACGCGCCTTGGGCACGGCGTAGTAGTTGATGTCAATCACGTTGTCCAGCATCCGCATAGCGGTGCGGATGGTGCGCTGGAGCTTGTCGTGGTCTAGCTCTTTGCCGTGCGGGCCATCTTTCAGGTGCTGCGCCAAATTGACCGAGCCAAGGTTGCAGACGGCGGTTTCGGTGTCACTGGTGTTCAGGGTGATTTCGGTGTTCTTGGTGATCAAGCCATTGACTGTCCAAGCATGGGTCTCCGAATCTACCGACAAGCAATAGGCATCTTCGTTGGGCAAAGGCACCAAGCCGGTAAACGTGGCATACATCTTTTGGGCATAACCGGGCTTTTCCAGATTGGCCAGATAACGCTGGGCTGCCTCTGAGCCTCGGTGCGCGGCCAAGCCAGTAACGGCCTCGGCAATACGGCAGCCCTGAATCGATGTAATCAGCAAGCGGTACAGCGGCTTGCTCCAATAGGCTTGACGCCCCCCCTGACCGTCGGGCAACAGATGCTCTTCATGGCCGCGCATCTGGTTGATGGACGATTTGACACCAAAATTAGCCCACAGAATTTGCAGCTCTTGAATCAATTGCAAATCCACCGAAGCCAGCGCCAGCGTGGTGACATCTGCACTGCTGACGATGTTGCCATCGGCCAGATACAAGCCCTTCAGGTAAGCGGCCACCGTTTCGCGGTCGCCCTGCCAGACCAATTCAGGCACGCGGGTTTTGGTTTCCGCGCTAAAACCATGTTCGGCCAGCACACGGCGCAACGGGGCAGAGGCCAAACGCGCTTTGCCTACCTTGGGGTCGATGCGAAACACCGGCGTATTCACCGAGGTGGTGCGTAGCACCGTATTGCCTTCGAGCACCTCATGCACCACTTGGGTGGTGGGCTCCAACAGGTCGAAATCCTGCTCCCAAACATCGACAAAAACGCTGTGGTCGCCAAAAGTGCCATCACCAGCAATCAGGCCCATCAAGTAGCTCAATTGGGGTTGATGGCGCTTACCCCACAGCCCTTCTAATTGCTGGATGAGCAGATGATCGCCCGCCACCAAATGCTGGGCCTCGACCCAACCTCGGTCTTTGACCCACACTTTGTGGTCCGGCGTGACTTTGTGTTGGTAGCCTTCTTTGGTTTCAATGCGCACAATCGGCGCATTGGGCCGAGGCAAGAGCATCTCGGACGCGTCGTACACGCCATCTAACCCTACTACCTTGTTCTTGCCACCTTGGCGGAACAGCTCGCCCACGGTCACCAGTCCTCGGTCGGTCACAACGCGCTGGTCTGCGGTCATGCAACACAGGTTAGACGAATGCACTACCCCCGCATGTTGCTGTGGCGAGCGCACATTGCAAGCATCCTTGAAAGTAATCCACGGGTGCCCCGTCTCGAACAGCATGGTCAGCATCTTGCGCCACAGGTCGGTGGCTGGCAACACGCGGTGGTGCGGAATCTCGCCCCGGTCGGCTTTTTCCTCATAGGCCACATAGGCACGCTCAAAATCAGCGCCAAACAACTCATGTAGATCGGGCACATCGGAGGGCGAGAACAGCGTCCAGCGGCCTTTTTCCATGACCCGTTTCATGAACAGGTCTGGAATCCAGTTGGCGGTGTTCATGTCGTGCGTGCGGCGGCGGTCATCGCCGGTGTTTTTACGCAGCTCCAAGAACTCTTCGATGTCGAGGTGCCAAGTTTCCAGATAAGTGCAGACGGCCCCTTTGCGCTTGCCCCCGTTGTGTGCCAAGCCCGCCACGGTTTGGTAAGACGCGTCCACCTCCACCTTCAAATCGACCACCAGCGGCTTGGGCGTGATAGAGCGCACGGCCCGCACACGCGAGAACAGCACGCCATCGCGCACCAGCCAGTTGCGTTTGCCCACGGCTTGGCAGCCTAAACGCTGCGCCAAGGCCGGGATGGCCGGAATACGCAAATCAATACTGGTGCTGCTACCGGCAAACACCGCCTGCGAACCATCGGAGCGTTGGCCGGTATGGTTATGCTGGCGGGTGCGCTTTTGGCCGGAAACGGGCACACCCAAGCGCAGCAACTGGTAGCGCACGCCGTAGGCCAGTGGCTCAGAAGCCGAGGTAAAGCTCAACTCTTTGCCACGCGAAACGCAGCCATCGGTTTCCAACAAGCCGTGCAACAGCGCCAGCGTTTGGATGGTGGGCAGATGGCTTAGGCGCGGTGCAATGCGCTTTTGGTGCTGGGCATCGTACAGATCGTCATAGGCAAACGGCAAGGTGGGCGCGCCAGCCCCCACGATGCGCCCAGTGGTGCCATCGCGCAACGCGCCTTGGCCTGCTGCCCAGTGGATTTGCACATAGGTGCTGCCACGGGACGTTTCCCAGTAATGGAAGCCACGGGCCTCCAGATAACTGCGCACAAAGGCCAAATGTGCATCGCGCTGGGGGTTGCCCGACACGCTCCATTGCTGCCCCTGTTTGGACAGATGCCCATCGCCCAACAAAATGCCATACAACCGTGCATCGTCTTCGCTCAAACCGGGCACGGCCACCACTTCGGTGGGGATGGCAAAACCAATGTAATCCCCCGTCTGCAACTGGCCTGACTCTACCCAGCGAGCAGCCACTTTTCCCTTGTCCAGCCAAGCCTCGGTACGGGCGTTGGCTTGCCCCAAGGGCACGCCTTGAATGGCCCAAAAGGGATGGGCGTCCGTCACTTCCAGTGGTTCGATAGCGTGTTTGACCTCTATCGCCACCATAGGGTCGGTCTGGTTATAGACCATGCGCTGTGTCACTTCACGGTATTGGCCGCTGTGGCCCAACACCAAGTCGCCGCGCTGAATGTCGCGGATCGGGCGTGGCCCGGTAGCGGTATAGACCAAGGTATCGGGGGCAAAACACTGGTTCACCGCGACGGCGGTATCGTTCACCACCTTCAAAAACGGCACTACGCCCTGCGATTCTCCATTGGTGCCTTGGATGTGGCTGCCCAGCGCGCGCACGCGCGTCCAGTCGTTGCCTAAGCCACCGGCAAACTTGCTCAGTAGGGCGTTTTCTTTGATGGATTCATAGATACCACCCAAATCGTCGGGCACCGTGGTCAGGTAGCAACTGGACAATTGCGAGCGCAGTGTGCCGCTGTTGAACAGCGTGGGCGTGCTGCTCATGAAGTCAAAGCGCGACAGCACCTCGTAGAACTCGATGGCACGGGCTTCGCGGTCGCTTTCTTGTAAGGCCAAGCCCATCGCTACACGCATAAAAAAGGCTTGTGGCAGCTCAATGCGTTGTTTGCGTACATGCAAAAAGTAGCGGTCGTACAGGGTTTGCAGGCCCAGATAGTCAAACTGCAAATCGCGTGCTGGTTGCAAGGCCGCCGCCAGCCGGGGCAGGTCAAATTGGAGCAACTCGGGGTTGAGCAACTGGTGATCTACGCCTTGTTGGATAAAGCCCGGGAAATAATCTGCATACGCCGATGCCATGTCGGCAAGGTCGACTTCCCGGCCCAATACCTCCCGTGCAATGGTGTGCAACAGCAAACGGGCGGTGGCATAGGTGTAATCGGGGTTTTGTTCGATCAACGTGCGGGCAGCCAAAATGCCCGCCTTATAAACCTCGTCAATAGGCACGCCATCGTAGAGATTGCGTAGCGTTTCTTGCACGATGGGTTCGGCCCGCACCTCGGCCCCCAAGCCAGCACATGCCCCGGTGATCAGGCGATGCAAACGCTCCATGTCCAAATCCACCAGCACACCACCCTCCCATACCTGCAATGGGGCGGGTGCAGCGTGCGTGGCGGCTTGGGCCTCGGCGGCAGCCTGCTCTTGGGCCCGGCGCTCACGGTAGAGCACATAGGCATGGGCCACCTCTTGGTGGTCAAGGCGCAGCAATTGCAGTTCCACCTGATCGCGCACATCGTCGATATGGAATATGCCGCCCTCAGGACGAGAGCGCAACAAGGCATGAACCACTTTTTCCGTCAAAGTCGCCACCAACTCGCGCAGGCTTGCCGAAGCATCGCCTTGGGTGCCCGCCACAGCCAAAAAGGCCTTGGTGACAGCCACCGCAATTTTGGCGGGGGCAAAAGGCACCACATCGCCACTGCGCCGCTGAATTTGGTAGCGGGAGAAGTCCAGGCCAGCAAAAACGGATGGTGTGGAGGTAGAGGTGGAGGTATCGATGGGCATGGCGTCCTTGACTCGAACGGTATAAAAGGCATCGGGCGCCACTGGAAGGGAGGCGCCCGATGCACAAAAAAGAGAAGCAAAAGAACAGGTGCGGCAACACCAGACCCACTACCTATGGTGTATGGGCCGATCCGTTTGCACTAGGTATAGTGTATCCGACCGCCACCACCCCTACCGCTATCGGGGTAGCTTCAGCCTTGGGCAGACTGCGGAAAACAGGCGCTACCCCACGCCAGTTGCCGCTGCAACTGCACCCAGTCAAAGCCCGGGCCAGGGTCGCGTTTGCGCCCCGGTGCAATGTGCTCATGGCCGGCAATATGGGCAATGGTGGGATAGTGCTGGGCCAGATCAGCACAGAGTTGCACCAGCGTGGCGTACTGCGCTGGGGTAAAGCTATCGCCTTCCAGCCCTTCCAGTTCAATGCCCACCGAATCGTCGTTGCATTGCGACCGTCCCCGATAGCACGAAACCCCGGCATGCCAGGCCCGCGCGCCCACATCTACAAACTGCCACAGGGCACCATCACGCCGAATGAAAAAATGCGCCGACACTTCCAACCCACGAATGCTCTGATAGTAGGGATGTGCATCCCAATCCAGCTGATTGGTAAACAAAGCCGCCACCGCACCACCACCATACTGGCCTGGCGGCAAACTGATGGAGTGCACCACAATCAAGTCAACCACGGCCCCGGCTGGGCGTGGGCCAAAGTTGGGCGATGCCCGATGCACGGCCCCCCGATGCCAGCCCCCCTGCCACACACCATCAAGGCTGGGTACTGTCGGCACAGGAGAGGGCATCGGGTGGTTCGGCATCGTGTGGTGCAGTAATGTTCAAGCGGGCAATACGGTAACGGATCTGGCGCAGGCTGATTCCCAACCGGGCGGCAGCAGCGGTGCGATTGAAATGCACTTCATGCAAGGCGCGCACCAAAATATCACGCTCCTGCTGGTCTAGCCACGCTTGCAGATCGTTGGGCAAACTGCTGCCCAACACCGGAAGGCTGGGAACGGCGGTCATGGCCTGGCCCCACAAAGCAGCAGTGGGCACAGAACCCGTGGGGGCCATCTCTAATGCCTCTTCTACTTGTAGGCATTCACCATCGCTCAGTGCCACAGCACGGTGCAACAGGTTTTCCAGCTCGCGGACGTTGCCCGTCAGGGGATGCCGGGCCAGCGCAGCCAGCGCCTCGGGCGTCAATGCGGGCACCGCCACCCCAGACTCTTGCGCAATGCGCGCCAACAAGGTGTGGCACAGGGCAGGCAAGTCTTCGCGGCGCTCACGCAACGGGGGAATGACGATTTCGATCACATTCAGCCGGTAATACAAATCTTGGCGAAAGCGTCCTGCCTGCACGTCGGCAGCCAAGTCACGGTGTGTGGCACTGACGATGCGTACATCGACCGTCTCCTCCTGAGTACACCCCAAGGGACGAACACTACGCTCTTGAATGGCCCGCAACAGCTTGGACTGCATTGGCAAAGGCAAATCACCAATCTCATCCAAAAACAGCGTACCGCCTTGGGCCGCCTGAAAATAACCAGGACGATCTTGCGTCGCCCCCGTGTAGGAGCCTTTGCGGGCGCCAAAGAATTCGGCTTCTAGCAGGTTTTCGGGGATGGCACCACAATTGACGGCCACCAACGGCCCACCCGCACGCTGGCTGCTGGCATGCAAAGCCTGAGCAACCAACTCTTTGCCGGTGCCAGACTCGCCACGCACCAATACCGGCGCCATGCTGCGGGCGACTTTGAGCACCCGCTGCTTCACGTTGCGCATGGCTTCGGACTCGCCTACCAACCGCTCCAACGCCATGTGGGTTTCTTCCGTCCATGCGGGCACACCGCTGGCACGCCCCTCCAGCGCCTTTGGACTGCTGCGCGGGGGCGGCACACCGCCAGTGCCCTGTACCGCCGAAGCCACCACCGAACGAAACTGCTTGAGATCGACTGGTTTGGTCAAGTAGTCAAAGGCACCACAACGCAGAGCTTCTACGGCGTTTTCAGCCGAGCCATAGGCTGTCATCACGACACAGCGTTCGCGCCGCTGCTGTTCGCGCAGATCTTGCAATAGCTCCATGCCAAAGCCATCGGGCAAGCGCATATCAGTAATCACTACATCAAAGCGCACTGCCTGCAACTGCTGCCGGGCCTCCTGTACGGTGGCTGCCGTTTCCACGCGGTAGCCTGCACGCAGGAGCGTCAGCTCGTACAGGGTGCGCAGATCAGGCTCGTCGTCAACAACCAGAATGGAGGCAGCAGGAGCGTTCATGGTGGTAGGAGCCTTCAAACGACAGGTGAGTTATCGAACAGCAGGGAAATGGCCCGCTCTTTGCGGGCAGCCTTGCGAAAATTGACCGTGAAGGCGTTGCCTTCGATCATGCCGCGCGCAGTAGGGCGCTGCAAGCGTTGGTAGCTGATCGACGCCCCGTGGCGCTCGCACAACTCACGGCAGATGTACAAACCCAAGCCACTAGAGCGGCTCTCAGAGGAGAAAAATGGCTCGAACAAATGGCGCTCGACCGACTGATCCAGTCTGACCCCATCACTCCAGACTTGCAAACTGACTTGGCCTGCCGTATTGCTGCGGGTGAGCAGTTGTAGGGCATCGGGTGCCAAACTCATGTAGCGCAGCGCATTGTCCAACAAATTAACCAGCACGCGGCGCAGGTGTTCGGCATCAAACTCCACGGGGGCGTTATCGGCCTGCAAAGCCACTACCGCCACACGCCGCGCCGGGTCGTGCCCTTGCCAGTCACGCCAGATCTGGGCCACCACATCGTCTAGCGCCAACGTGGCTGGCGGAGCATAGGCAATCTGGCTTTGCACACGGGCAATATCCAACACATCTTCGGCAATGCGGGCCAGACGCTCGGCGTTTTGTTGCACCATCTGTGCCAAACGCTTTTGCACAGGATCGTGCAACTCCTCATCCAACAGGGCATTGGCCTGCACGATAGCCGCCAAGGGGTTGCGAATTTCATGGGCGACTGCTGCCGACATGCGCCCCATTGCTGCCAGCTTTTCGGTGCGCAGGCGGGCCTCGAGTTCGCGCAGGTCGTGCAAAAACATCACACACAGGCGCTCCTCTTCCCAATCTTGGCTGGCCGAATGCAGGGGCGTGAGCCAGCAGCGCACATGCAACCCCACCGGACTGTGCCCCGGTGAGAGCAGCGTCGCATCGGCAGTTTGGGCCAGCCCTTGGCCAAACGTGCGCTGGGCCAACATGCACAGTGGCTGCCAAGCTGCCTCCTGTAGCAACGAGAACGGGGGCAGCAGAGCCGGTGCATGGTTGAGCAGCCGCAGTGCCGCCGGGTTGGCCATGCGCACAATGTTGTCCTCATCCACCACCAAGACGCCATCGTTGAGGTTTTCGATCACCAACGTACTGACTTGGCGTTGCATTTGTGCTGCACGCCGGTTGTGTTGCGCTACCTGACTTTCACGCACCAGACGCGTAGAGAGCTGATGCACCAGAAACGCCACGATGAAATAGCCCGTGCCCGTCAGGGCCGCTTGCAAATAACGTGGGGCCGGGTCGCTGCCACTTTGCTCCCCCAACCACCAAGCCCAACCCAACAGCAGCAAGGTGGCGGCTGCGGTAGTCCCCCAAGCCAACATCAAGGTGCCCAACACCGCCGCCATCAAAATGGGCAGCCCCAACAGTGCGGTGAAGTTCATGCCACCAGTGTGCAGCCATTGCAACAGCCCCACTGCCAACAAATCGACCCCTATCGATGGCAACCACTGTGGCCCTGCCTGTGGCGCGGGCGGTGTATGGCGGGCTAGCACCCGCAGCAGCAAAGTAGCCACCAAATACACCAGTGGCACCGCCAGCATCCACGGATCAACGTGCTGACTGAACACCTGCCCAATGGCCTGCAACAGCAACAACGCCAGCGCCACCATCACCCGTCCTGTCAAAAAACCATGCCACAAACGCAAAAAAGGGCGGTCTTCAGGAGCAGGAGAAAACGGAGGGCGGGTATCGGGAATGATGCTACGGGCGGGCATGGTGTTGCTGGTGCTCAAGACAGCAGTAGTACCGTGTGCCTTGGGCCAAGGCCTCATTGCGCGGCACATGCAAGCCACAGTGGGCACAAGGCACCATGTCTAAGGCAGAAGCGGGCGTCTGCTGCGCAGTCTGGGGGGGCTGCCGGGGGGCCGTGCCCTGGCGCATTTGTGCCCGCCGCCCACTACGCCACCAGCCATAGGCCAACACCAGCACGATCAACAGCACCAAGTATTTCATGCGCCACGCCCCAAAACCACTTCCAGGACAAAGCGCGAACCCGCATAAGCCAGCAACAACAAAGACGTACCGGCATACAGCATACGCACGGCACTGCGTCCACGCCAGCCAAAACGCGCCCGGCCCAACAACAAGGCCGCCAACGTCAACCACGACAGCACCGAGAACACCGCTTTGTGATCCCAACGCCAGGTACGGCCATACAGCGCCTCAGCAAACAACACGCCGGCCAACAAAGTGGCCGTGAGCAGCACAAAGCCAGCCGCCACAAAACGGAAAGTGAGCCGCTCCAAAGTGAGCAGTGGCAGGCCGCTATGGGCGTCTAGCCCTAAACGAATCTGTCGCTCGGCCCGCACCATCAAGGCGGCGTGGACGACTGCAGCCGCCAACAACCCATAACACGCAATGCCCAAAGCCAAATGCAAAGGCAACCAAGCGGAGGCCGTCATGGGCAAAGGCTGGCCCGGAAACAGCAGCGCCAGCAACACCGCCAGAGCCCCCAGCAAAGCCAGCGCCCAACGTGCCTGCAACTGCGGAAACCATTGGCGCTCGACCGCATAGACAGTCAGCACCAGCCAACCCGTTGTAGACAAGGCCGGGCCAAAGCCAAAGCGGGGCACTGCCCCCAACATGCCCCAGACCAGCACCGCAGCATGGGCACACCATGCCAACGCCAACGCCATACGGGCTGCCGCCGCCTGCCAGCGCGCGGGCGCTGCCGCAGGTACCGCATAGGCTGCGGCGGCCACCAATCCAAGCAGCCACAAGGCCGGGGATACGCTGGGTAAAATCATGGGTCACAGTTTACCTTTCGCCCGCTGCCCGCAGCCCTGGCACCACCGTCCGCCGCCGTCCTGGCACCGGGCGCTTCTTCCTTCATCCCCGGAATACCGCTCTATGGCCTCCGCCCTTACCGACAAACTCTCGCGCCTCGTCAAGGAGATGCGCGGTCAGGCCCGCATCACCGAATCCAATGTGCAAGACATGCTGCGCGAAGTGCGCATGGCCCTGCTAGAGGCCGATGTGGCCCTGCCTGTGGTGCGCGACTTTATCGCCCGCGTCAAGGAAAAAGCCTTAGGCCAAGAAGTGCTCGGCTCACTCAAGCCGGGGCAAGCCTTGGTGGGCATCGTCAACCGCGAGCTGGCCGCCACGATGGGCGAGGGTGTCTCCGACATCAACCTCAATGCGCAACCCCCTGCCGTGATTTTGATGGCCGGTTTGCAAGGGGCGGGTAAAACCACCACCACCGCCAAACTAGCCAAGCACCTGATCGAAAAGCGCAAGAAAAAAGTGCTGACCGTCTCGGGCGACGTGTACCGGCCCGCTGCGATTGAGCAGCTTAAAACCGTGACCAAACAGGCTGGTGCCGAATGGTTTCCAAGCTCTCCCGATCAAAAGCCGCTGGACATCGCCCACGCGGCGCTCGACTACGCCAAAAAGCACTACTTTGATGTGCTGTTGGTGGATACCGCTGGGCGTTTGGCCATTGACGAAGCACTGATGCTAGAAATCCAGCAGTTGCACACAGCACTCCATCCAATTGAGACCCTGTTTGTGGTGGATGCCATGCAGGGCCAAGATGCGATCAATACGGCCAAAGCCTTCAAAGAGGCATTGCCGCTCACAGGCATTGTGCTGACCAAACTCGATGGTGACTCGCGCGGTGGTGCGGCACTGTCAGTGCGCCAAATCACCGGAGCCCCCATCAAGTTTGCCGGTGTCAGTGAAAAAATTGACGGCCTAGAAGTATTTGATGCCGAGCGCCACGCCGGGCGTGTGTTGGGCATGGGCGACATCGTGGCACTGGTGGAACAGGTAGCTGCAGGGGTGGATATGGAGGCCGCACAAAAGCTGGCCGCCAAAGTCAAAAGTGGCGACGGTTTTGATCTGAACGACTTCTTGGGCCAGCTCCAACAGATGAAGCAGATGGGCGGCCTCTCGAGTCTGATGGACAAGCTGCCCGCACAGCTCACCGCTCAGGCTGGTGCTGTGGATATGGACAAGGCCGAAAAAGAAATCAAGCGCAAAGAAGGCATCATCCAAAGCATGACGCCCATGGAGCGGCGCAAGCCCGAACTTATCAAGGCTACGCGCAAAAAACGCATTGCCAACGGCGCAGGAGTGCAGGTACAAGAAGTCAACCGTCTGCTCAAAGAGTTTGAGCAAATGCAGGCCATGATGAAGAAGATGAAAGGCGGCGGCCTGATGAAGATGATGAAAAAGCTCGGCGGCATGAAGGGCATGGGCGGCTTGGGAGGGATGCCCAAGATGCCGTTTTAAGCCCAGTCTTAAGCCAGCATTCAGTGAACAACCCTACAGTGGGTGCCATGAAACACCATCTCTTGGCCTCGTTCTATCCCCTGGCAAGACACCCACGCCGCAACGCCTTGTTGCTGGCGCTGTGCTGCTGCACCATGTTGGCAGCAGCACCGGCACAGGCCAGCGCCCCCCAAGAAAAAGTGTTCTGCACCAATGCCCCACGGGCGCAATGGATCTCAGAGGCGCAAGCGCGCGAACGCTTTCGGGCACAAGACTACGTGTTGGTCAAATACAAAGTCTCCCGTGGCAACTGCCACGAGTTTTATGCAGTCGATGCCCAAGGGGGCGTGGTAGAAAGCTACCTGCACCCCATCACCGGCGAAGCCGTACGCACCACACGACTGCCGCCACCAGTGCCCACCAAGCCGGGCTCTGCGTCAGAGCAGCGCAGTCGTTGACGGCACTAGGGATGGTCTTTTTCAAGCAGCAGCCAAGGCGGGCCGCAGCGGCGCCCAGTGGGCCGCTGTGGTGTGGTGATGGTTTACAACCGCACTCCCCCCCGGCTTGTGGTGGAGTTTGAATACCGCCACCGTTTGCACCAGCTCCTGCGCTTGTAACTTCAAACCCGATGCGGCGGCGGCCATCTCCTCAACCAGAGCTGCATTTTGCTGGGTGGCCTGATCCATCTCGATGACGGCTTGCCCTACCTGTGCCACACCAGTGCTTTGCTCAACGCTGGCCGCACTGATCTGGCCGACAAAGTCCGTCACACGCTGAATGCTACCCACGATCTCCTGCATGGTGGCACCCGCCTGATCGACCAACGCCGTGCCCTGCTCCACCTGTGCCACACTGGCAGTGATCAGCGCCTTGATCTCTCGGGCGGCTTGTGCAGAACGGCCAGCCAAAGAACGCACCTCGCCCGCCACCACTGCAAAGCCACGCCCTTGGTCACCTGCCCGTGCTGCTTCTACTGCGGCATTGAGCGCCAGAATGTTGGTTTGGAACGCAATGCCATCAATCACACTGATGATGTCGGCAATTTTCTTGCTGCCGTGGTTAATCTCGCGCATGGTATCGACCACCTGTGCCACCACCTGCCCCCCTTGCAGTGCGACGCTAGAGGCGTTTTGCGCCAAGTCGTTGGCCCGTCGCGCATGGTCAGCATTGTGTGTGACTGTAGAGCCCAGTTCCTCCATAGAAGCGGCGGTCTCTTGCAATGCGCTGGCCTGGCACTCAGTACGGACAGACAAATCGTGGTTGCCGTTGGCAATTTCGGCACTGGCGCTAGACACTGCATCGGCCCCTTGGCGCACCGAGGACACCACCCGAATCAGGTTGTCTTGCATCGTCTTCATCTGTGCCATCAGGCTGGTACGGTCGCCCGGCTGGAGGCGAATGTCATACCCCAAATCACCCTGAGCGATGGCCTGCGCCAATGCAGCGGCCTCTCGGGGCTCGCCTCCCAATTCCTTCGTCAAATTGCGAATAATCAGCAGGGCAATTGCCACCGTCATCCAAACAGAGAACAAGCCCAAGCCGATCATCACAACTCTGGTCGTGTGAAAAGCATCGTCTGACCTCTGAGCATCGCTTGTCATCAACTCTGCTTCAAATTGGATCAACTGCTGCACAGCGGCCTTATAGCGAAGCAGAACGGGGCGCAACTGGTGAGCCAAATAGACCTTGGCCTCATCGTCTTTGCCCGCCTTGACCAAAGCCATCAGGTTTTCCTGCCCGGCCACATACTGCTCTCGACCATCCAACACTTGCCGCAAAAGCTCTTTGCCTTTGGGCAAAACAATCGTTTTTTCCAAGTGGTCAACACTGGCGGCAATCAGCTTGCGCGAGGCATAAACGCTGTCTATCTGCCGTTGACGATCTGCTGCATCGTCGTTGAGCAACAGATTGCGCAAGGCGATCGCAATGTTGTTGGTTTCGTTCAGGATGTCAATCGACTGAGAGACCTTGGGCCAACGATCACTGATGACGAAAGAAAAATCGTCGTTGGCCGCTTTTTGCTGCATCAACCCGTAACCAATGATCACTATCAACACCAGGCTGATGAGGCCAAAGCCGAAGGACAAACGGGTAGCGACTTTGAGATTTTTCATGATTTGTCCTAGACAAATAAATTATTTATTCATAATGTAGTCAGCAAAATTTACTACGTCAACCAACTCTTCTATATTTGTACTAGACAAAATGAACACCCCAAGCTTTAACATCGCCACCATCGAGCGCGAGACGGGGCTGTCAAAAGATGTTCTGCGCATCTGGGAGCGCCGCTATGGTTTTCCGGTGCCCGACCGCGATGCCAACGGGGAACGGCTCTACCCTGCACAGCAACTCGAACGTCTGCGCCTGATAAAACGTCTGATAGACCAAGGACATCGGCCCGGCAAATTGATGGCTGCCTCGGATGACACCTTGGCTCAATGGGCGCTCAAGCAGCCCTTGCGGTACACAGAAAATGCACAGTCCTCTGAGGCCCACCATGCACTCACTGAACTGCTCAGCCCCATCCAACAACACGATGTGGCAGGCTACCAACACGCCATGCAGCAGCGGCTGGCCCGCCAAGGTTTGATGCATTTTGTCCAGCACACGGTGGCTCCGTTGGCCCAAGAGGTGGGCGAGGCTTGGGCATCTGGGTGTTTGGCAATTTTTGAGGAGCACCTATTTACCGAGTTGACGCAACGTTTGCTACGCCAAGCCATTGCCAACTTACCTAGGCCCACCAGCCGCCCACGCATTGTGTTGACCACAGTGCCCGAAGAACAACACGCCTTGGGCTTGTTAATGGTGGAGAGCCTATTGGCCTTGGAAGGGGCCACTTGTATTCCGTTGGGCACGCAAACACCTCTGGCCGAAATCAGCCGGGCAGTGCAGGCCCACCAAGCCGACATCGTGGCGCTGTCGTTCTCTAGCACTTTTCCAAAAAGGCAACTGACCAATACACTCCAAACGCTGCGGCAGCTACTGCCCCCCACCGTAGAACTCTGGGTGGGGGGTAATGGCGTTGCCAACCAGCGCAGCAACCAAGATTATTGGGTGCTCCCCGGCTTGGAAGAGCCCCTGTCTCGCTTGGCGCAATGGCGGGCCGAATGTCTCCCCCCTTGGCACCGGCTACAGCAACCTCCTCCACATGAGCATGCGAAAAAAATCTGAGTTGCCACACAAAATCTGCCTGTGTTGTGGCTTGCCTTTTACTTGGCGCAAAAAGTGGGCACGCGATTGGCAGCAAGTGAAATACTGCTCGGAACGTTGCCGTCGCCGCACAGTGCAAAAATGAAAAAACCGGCCTCCAGCCGGTTCTTTTGCATGCTACTGCAACGGGGTGGTCTTAACGCTCGTCAAAGCTAATCGTCACCTGTTCGCTAGTGGGGCGTGCTTGGCAACTCAAGACAAAACCTTGGGCGATTTCATCGGCTTCTAAGGTGTAGTTTTTGTCCATCGTGACCGAACCACACAGCACCTTGGCACGGCAGGTGCAGCACACGCCGGCTTTGCACGAGAACGACAAATCCAGACCGGCGTCCAACCCCACATCCAGCACCCGCTCAGTCGAGGCCATGGTCATGTGGTGTTCTGTGCCATCGACCACAATGGTCAGTTGCACCGTGCGCGCAGCCGAAGCCTTGGGGGCATCAATGCTCACCACCTGCGCGCCCGCTGGCGCACCTGCACTAAAACGCTCGCTGTAGACCCGGTTGGCAGGCACACCCGCTTCCACCAACGTTTTTTCGACCGCATCCATCATAGGCTCAGGGCCGCAGATGAACACTTCGTCCATGCTCTTAACGGGCAGGAAGGCAGCGATCAGGGCGCGCACCTTATCACCATCGATCAGGCCTTGCAGCAAGTCCACTTCTTGGGCTTGGCTGGACAGAATGTGGATCATGGTGAAGCGACCGGCAAAACGATCTTTCAGATCTTGCAGGGCTTCGTTAAACATGACGGTGGCCATGTTGCGGTTGCCATAGACCAGCGTGAACTTGGACTCGGGCTGCTCTTCCAGCGTGGTGGCAGCAATCGACAAAATCGGGGTAATACCCGAGCCACCGGCAAAACCCACGCGGTGCAGGGCACGCTGTTTTTTCACCACAAAACGGCCATCCGGCGGCATCACACTCAGTGCGTCACCGGCCTTGACCTCAGTGGTGGCCCAATTAGAGAACAGACCGTTTTCTACTGCACGGATACCCACTTCGATTTCGCCTTGGCGGGTCAGGCGGCTGCGGGGGCTGCTGATGGAGTAGTTGCGGCGCACATCTTGGCCGTTGATGGTGGCGCGCAGCGTCAGAAATTGGCCCGGCTCAAAAGCGAAGGTTTCGCGCAGATTGGCCGGGATGTCAAAAGTGATGGCCACCGCACCAGCCGCTTCCGGGCTGACGCGCTTGACCTTGAGTTCATGGAAATGGGGAGCAGACATGCTGGCGTTTCCGGTAATGGCGTTGATAAGCCGTTAATACGGCTTAAAGTAATCGAAGGGTTCTTGGCAATCTAGGCATTTGTACAGCGCCTTGCACGCCGTAGAGCCAAAATGCGAAGACTCAACGGTATGGCTGGAGCCACAGTGCGGACAGGGCACCGCTGGCTCGGGCTCGGCAGCGCCGCGCACAAAGCGCAGCACGCTCTCGCCTGCCTCGCGGCCTTTGGCGCAGTGCTGGCCGGGAGGGGCGATACCGTAGGCGCGCAGCTTTTCTTTGGCAATCTCGGTCATCCAGTCGGTCGTCCAAGCGGGGGCAAGTTGCGTGATCACCTTGGCCTGCAAGCCAGCGGCTTGCAGGGTGGCATTCACATCGTCCTCAATCTGGCCCATCGCTGGACAACCGCTGTAGGTGGGGGTAATGACCACCTCCAGCCCGTTGGCGCCCTGGCGCACATCGCGCAGAATGCCCAGTTCACGCAACGACACCACCGGAATTTCCGGGTCAGCCAAGGTTTCTAGGGCAGCCCAGGCCGCCTGTATGGCATCCGCAGGAGCGACAACGGTGTTCATGGTGTTTACCAGGTAGCGTTAGGATGGGCGCGGGCCAGACTTTGCATCTCGGTGAGCAAGAAGCCCAGATGCTCCGAATGCAGGCCGTGTTTGCCTTGGGTGATGTAGCCTTCAAATTGGGGGCGCACCAAGGTGGCCTCAGCCAAAGCATCGTTCACCAAGGCATCCCACTGTGTGCGCAAACCGGCCACGTTCACACCCACACCGGCGGCCACAGCAGCGTCTTCAATGCTGCTGTTTGTCCAGAACTCCTCGGTGTAAGGCATCAAGTGGTCCAGCGCCGCTTGCACCCGAGCATGCGATTCGTCCGTGCCATCGCCCAGACGGATCAACCAATCGCGCGAGTGGCGCAGGTGGTAGCGCACCTCTTTGAGCGATTTGGCAGCAATCGCCGCCAATTGCTCATCTTTGGACTGTTGCAAGGCTTCCCACACCAGCACCATCAGGGCACTGTAGAGGAAGTTGCGCACGATGGTGGTGCCATAGTCCATGTCGGACTTGGCATAACCCACCAAGGCGCTGCGGTGCGGCAGCTCTAACAAGGTGTAGTTGCGGAAGTCGGGCACATCGCGAAAGTAGGCCAGCTTGTCTTCGGTGGCATCGCCACCCAAGACCACAGCCGCTTGCTGGTACAACAGACGCGCCTGACCAATCAGGTCGAGGCTGACGTTGGCCAGTGCAATGTCTTCTTCGATCACGGGGCCGTGGCCACACCATTCGGCGTTGCGCTGGCCCAGCACCACGGCGTTGTCGGCCAAGTGCAACAGGTAGTTGGCGGTTGCGCTCATGATTACATGTGCCCCACTTCTTCGGGAATTTCGTAGAAGGTGGGATGGCGGTAGATTTTGTCAGCCGCTGGATCAAACAGCTCGCCCTTGTCGTCGGGGTTGCTGGCGGTGATTTGGGCCGAAGGAATCACCCAGATGCTCACGCCTTCTTGGCGGCGGGTGTACATGTCGCGGGCCATTTGCAGCGCATGCTGCGCGTCCGAGGCGTGCAGGCTACCGCAGTGCTTGTGATCCAAGCCTTGCTTGCTGCGAACAAAAACTTCCCACAGGGGCCAATCTTTCAGTGCGGGGGTGCTCATGCTGCTTCCTTCATTGCGCGTTGTTGCTGTTTGCGGGCGTGGGCCAGGGCGGCATCACGCACCCATTGGCCGTCGTTGTGCGCTTTCACGCGGGTCGAGAGACGCTCTTTGTTGCACGGGCCGTTGCCGTTGACCGTGGTCCAAAACTCATCCCAATCGATTTGGCCGTAGTCGTAGTGACCACGTTCTTCGTTCCACTTCAGGTCGGGGTCGGGCAGGGTGATGCCCAACACCTTGGCCTGGGGCACAGTGGCGTCGATAAACTTTTGGCGCAGGTCGTCGTTGGACACGCGCTTGATACCCCAGCGCATCCCTTGGGCGCTGTGCGGGCTGTCGGCATCGGGGGGGCCAAACATGGCCAGGCACTTCCACCACCAACGGTTGACGGAATCTTGCACCATGGCTTTTTGCTCTTCGGTGCCACGCATCATCACCAACAGGGCCTCGTAGCCTTGGCGCTGGTGGAAGGATTCTTCCTTGCACACGCGGATCATGGCGCGGGCATAAGGGCCATACGAGCAGCGGCACAGCGGCACTTGGTTCATGATGGCGGCACCATCGACCAGCCAGCCAATCGTGCCCACATCGGCCCAGTTGAGCGTGGGGTAGTTGAAGATGGAGCTGTACTTGGCTTTGCCCGAATGCAGAGCATCGAGCAAGTCGGCACGGCTCACACCCAAGGTCTCAGCGGCGCTGTACAGGTATTGGCCGTGGCCGCCTTCGTCTTGCACCTTGGCAATCAAGATGGCCTTGCGCTTGAGGCTGGGGGCGCGACTGATCCAGTTGCCCTCGGGCAGCATCCCCACGATTTCGCTGTGGGCGTGCTGGCTGATTTGGCGCACCAGCGTTTTGCGGTAGGCATCGGGCATCCAGTCTTGCGGCTCAATGCGGCCATCGGCGTCGATGCGGGCATCAAACTTCGCCATCAATTCTGGAGGCTCAATAGCCGCCACGGCTTTGATTTTTTGGCCGGTGTCATCCGGCACACTGAACGATTGCGTGTACATGGCGATTACTCCTTGAGGTTGAGGCCAATACGGTGGGGGGAGAAAATCAGAGCAACCAAGCGGGCGTGCGCTTTTCTAAGAAAGCACTGATGCCATCCTTGGCTTCGCTGGTGGCCCGCTGGCGGGCAATGCGCTGGGCGGTTTCTTCGCTGACGGCATCGTCAATCGGGCGACCATCCACAGCGGCAATCAGATCTTTGGCGGCTTTTTGCGCCAGCGGTGCGCCCACAATCAGCGGCTCAATCAGTTGGGCGATGGTGGCGTCCAACTGCTCGCGCTCGCACACCTCCGTCACCAAACCCATCGCCAAGGCCCGCTGGGCCGAGAAACGCTCGCCACTTTGGAAGTAGCGCAGTACATGGCGTGGCCCAATGGCACGCAGCACATAGGGGCTGATGACGGCGGGGATGATGCCGAACTTGACTTCGGAAGTGGCAAAGGTGGCATCACTGCTGGCCACGGCCATATCACAGGCCGCTGCCAACCCTGTGCCACCGCCCAAGGCAGCCCCTTGCACACGGGCCACCGTGGGCTTGGACATGCCCGACAGAGCGCGCAACATGTGGGCAAACTTGCGGGCATCAGCGCGGTTTTCTTCCTCGGTAAAGGCAGAAGCGCGCTTCATCCAGTTCAGATCGGCACCCGCAGAAAAATGCTTGCCACGGCCAGCCAACACCACGACCCGCACCGAGGCATCGGCATCGAGTTCGGCGCAAGCTGCGCCCAAATCGGCAATCAGTTGTTCGTCAAAGGCGTTGAACACATCCGGACGATCCATCCAGATCGTGGCTACGCGCTCTTGGCGCTCAATGCTCAGGGTTTGGTACATGGTGAAGGTGGCTCGCAGTCAGTAGCTCGGATTTATTGCGGCAGGTGCCATTTGCCGTCTTTGACTTCCAACAGGCGGAAGGCCGACAGGTTCAGGCCCATGTGGTCGGTAGCCGACATGTTGAAAGTGCCGCTGGTGGCGACAAAATTCTTGGTCGCTTCCAAGGCATCACGCACTTTGGCTTTGTCGGTACTGTTGGCACGCTTCATGGCATCGACGGTCAGCATCAGCGCGTCGTAGGCATAGCCACCAAAGGTGGACACTTCCGACTTGTAGCGGGTTTTGTAGGCCAGGTCGTAAGCGGTCACGACGGCTTTTTGTGGGTCGTTGGCGGGCAATTGCTCAGGAATCAACTGCGCAGGCGAGGGCAAACGCACGCCTTCTGCGGCTGGGCCAGCCAGCTTCAAGAACTCGTCCGAAGCCACGCCATGCGATTGGTACAGCGGCAAACTGACGCCCAACTGCTTGTAGTTTTTGGTGACGATGGCTGGGCCTTGGCCCAAACCAAAGACGAACACCGCTTGCACACCGGCAGTGTTCTTGATCTTGGTGAGCTGGGGGCTCATGTCGGTATCTTTGGGGCCGTAGGTTTCGTTGGCCACCAACGTGATGCCATACTTAGCAGCCACGGCCTCGGTTTCTTTTTTGCCCGACTGGCCAAAACCCGAAGTTTCCGACAGCAGCGCCACCTTGGTCAGGCCGCGCTTTTTCATGTCTTCAAACACCTTCTCAGCGGCCATGCGGTCGGTGTGGGGGGTCTTGAAAACCCACTTTTTCACTGGCTCTACTACCACTACCGCACCAGCCAACGAGATAAAGGGCGTCTCTGCCTTGCTCACCAGTGGCACCATTGACATGGTGGCGCCGGTGGTGGTGCCACCAATCACCACGTCCACCTTGTCGTTGTCGATGAGACGTTTGGTAAAACCGTTGGCCTTGTTGGCATCACTGCCATCGTCGTAATGCACCAACTCCAACTGACGACCCAGCACGCCACCCTTTTTGTTCAGGTCTTCAACGTACATTTGCAGGGTTTTCAGCTCGGGGTCGCCCAAGAAAGCCGCCGGGCCAGTGACCGACAGCACCGCACCAATTTTGATGGGGTCGGCGGCCTGCGCCATCAAAGCGCCCAAGGCCAGCGTGGCACCGACAGCAATTTGCTTGAGTTGGAATTTCATTTTGTCTCCTGTTAAATAGGTCTTACCGAAAAGTCTCTGTTCTCAGACGCGCTCGATCACCATCGCAATGCCTTGGCCCACACCAATACACATGGTGCAAAGGGCATAGCGGCCACCGCGGCGGGCAAGTTCGTAACTGGCGGTTGTGACCAAACGGGCACCGCTCATACCCAGCGGATGGCCTATTGCAATGGCCCCGCCGTTGGGATTGACATGGGCGGCATCGTCGGGCAGGCCCAAGTCACGCAACACCGCCAAGGCTTGGGCGGCAAAGGCTTCGTTCAGCTCAATCACGTCCATCTGCGCCAGCGTCAGGCCGGTTTGGGCCAGCACTTTGCGCACGGCGGGAGCGGGGCCAAAGCCCATGATGCGCGGGGCCAAACCCGCTGTCGCCATACCAACCACACGGGCGCGTGGGGTCAGGCCATAGCGTTGGGCCGCTTCTTCAGAAGCCAACAGCACAGCGCAAGCGCCATCGTTCACACCCGAGGCATTGCCTGCGGTCACGCTCAAGTCGGGGCCATTGACGCCCTTGAGCTTGGCCAGCATCTCGAGCGTGGTTTCGGGGCGCGGATGCTCATCGGTGGTCACGACGATGGGGTCGCCCTTTTTGCGTGGAATGGTGACGGACACCAACTCATCCGCAAAACGGCCAGCGGCGTTGGCTGCGCCCCAACGTTGTTGCGAACGCAAGGCAAAGGCGTCTTGGTCGGCACGGCCAATCTGGAAGTCTGCGGCCACGTTGTCTGCCGTTTGTGGCATCGAATGTGTTTCGTAGAGCTTTTTCATCAAGGGATTGACGAAGCGCCAGCCGATGGTGGTGTCATACACCGCATTGCTGCGGCTAAAGGCTGTATCAGCCTTGGGCATGACAAAGGGGGCACGGCTCATGCTCTCGACACCGCCCGCAATCATCAGGCTGGTTTCACCGGCTTTGATAGAACGGGCGGCCAAGCCAATCGCATCCATGCCAGAGCCGCACAGGCGGTTGACGGTGGTGCCGGGCACTTGCACCGGCAACCCAGCCAACAGGCCAGACATGCGGGCCACGTTGCGGTTGTCTTCACCCGCTTGGTTGGCACAACCGTAGATGATGTCTTCTACTGCTGTCCAATCGACCTGCGGGTTGCGCTCCATCAGCGCCTTGAGCGGAATGGCGCCCAAATCATCGGCACGCACCGAGGACAAAGCACCGCCGTAACGGCCAATGGGGGTACGAATCGCGTCACAAATATAGGCTTGGGTCATGCAATATCTCCTCAGGCTTGCTTAGGACGCTCGTCAAACACGCGGCGCGCTTTGCCGGTCAAGGTGCGTGGCAGGGCGTTGGCCTCAAACACGTTCACCTTGGTCGAGATGCCCACAATGGTCTTGATGTGATGTTGCAGCTCTTTAGCCACCTGTTGCACTTCGGCGGCGCTGAGTTGGCCGCTCAGGCTTTGTTGCAATTCGCAGCGGATTTCTACGTTGTCCAAGTGGCCGTCGCGGCTCAGATGGATTTGGTAATTGCCCGACAGACGGTTGTCGCGCAGGATTTGCTCTTCCACTTGGGTCGGGAACACGTTCACGCCACGCACAATCAGCATGTCGTCCGAGCGGCCAGTGATCTTGCCCATGCGGCGGAACGAGCGTGCTGTGGGGGGCAACAGTCGGGTGAGGTCGCGGGTGCGGTAGCGGATGACCGGGAAGGCTTCTTTGGTCAGCGAGGTAAACACCAGTTCGCCCAGTTCGCCATCGGGCAGCACTTCGCCGGTGTCGGGGTTGATGATTTCGGGGTAGAAGTGGTCTTCCCAAATCACGGGGCCGTCTTTGGTCTCAATGCACTCGCAGGCCACGCCCGGCCCCATCACTTCGGTCAGGCCGTAAATGTCGATAGCGTCAATGCCGAGTTTTTTCTCAATCTCGGCACGCATACCCTCGCCCCAAGGCTCAGCCCCAAAAATACCGACCTTGAGCGAAATTTCTTCAGGCTTGATGCCTTGGCGCTCAAACTCTTCGGCAATCACCAGCGAGTAAGAAGGCGTGACCATGATGGCATCGGGGCGGAAGTCCATGATTTGCTGGACTTGCTTTTCGGTTTGGCCGCCAGACATGGGCACGGCGGTGCAACCCAGACGCTCAATACCAAAGTGCGCACCCAAGCCGCCGGTAAACATACCGTAGCCATAGGAGTTTTGCACCATGTCGCCAGGGCGCACACCGGCAGCACGCAAAGAGCGGGCGGCCAAATCAGCCCAGTTGTCGGCATCTTGGCGGGTGTAACCAACCACAATCGACTTGCCCGTAGTGCCACTGGAGGCGTGCAGACGGGCAATCTTTTGGCGTGGCACGGCAAACAAGCCAAAGGGGTAATGGTCGCGCAAGTCCAGCTTGGTCATGAAGGGGAACTTGGCCAAATCGGCCAGCGTCTTCAAGTCATCGGGGTGTACGCCCTTGGCCACGCATTTTTCACGGTAGGGGGCCACGTTGTCGTAGGTGTGGCGCACCGACCACTTCAGGCGCTCCAGTTGCAATGCCGAAATCTCATCACGGCTGGCGGTTTCAATCGGCTCTAAATCGCCCGGAGCGGGTTGCTTGACGGTCATGAGAAGGGCTCCTTTAATCAGAATTTCTTATCAACAGAGAGTGAGACGGCACACTGGCTCAGTCTGGTGTGGCAAAGCTGGTGGTCACTTCGCCCTTGATGCGGTAGCTCTTGCCCCGGAATAGCGCCACGGTTTTGCCCCCGACCACACTCACGGTGACGTCATAAACGCCGGTGCGCCCTGCCGCCGAACGCTCTACGGCCACGGCTTCCAACACATCGCCTTCGCGTGCTGGCGAGAGAAAATCAATATGGCAGGCCGAGGCCACGGTGTTGAGGTTGTAGCTGTTGCAGGAATAAGCAAAGGCGGTATCGGCCAGTGCAAAAATCATCCCTCCGTGGCAAATGTGGTGTCCATTCACCATGTCGGGGCGCACCGCCATGCGCAGGGTGGCCTGGCCCGGCGTGACCGAGAGGCGCTCCATGCCCAAGGCTTGGGCAGCATGGTCGCGTTGCCACATGGCATCGCTGGCAGCCGTAGCCAACTCTTGCGGGCTGAGGGTGGAGGTATCGACTTCAGACATGCAGCGTGCCTCCGGCATAGACGGTTTGTTGAATCAACGGCGAGACGCGGTAACGGTCTTCGCCGTAGAACTGGCCCAGGTGCTTGAGCACGGCATGGATTTGCGCCACACCTACCGCATCGGCCCAAGCCAAGGGGCCACAGGGGTAATTCACGCCCAAGCGCATGGCCGCATCGGCACCGCGCACATCGCACACGCCTTGGTTGACGGCATCGGCGGCCTCATTGGCCAACATGGCGACGGTACGCATCACGGCCAAACCCGGTACATCATTGAACTGCGACACCGCCCAACCGGCTGCTTGCAGCAAACCCACTGCGGCATCACGCGCGGCACCCGAGGTTTGGCGCGCCACGGCCACGGCCAAGCGGGTGGCTTTGCCATAGTCCAAGGCCAAGTCAACCAACACGGTGTTGGCTACGCCGCTGGCTTGGGCACGCTGGGTAGCACTGCGGCCATCGGTTTGGTACAACACGGCCTCGGCAGCTTCGGCCACACGGCCATCGGCAGCCTCGGCGGCTTGGCTGAAGGCAACCCCGGCAGCTTGCAAACGGCTGGCCAAGGCTTGGGCCAACGCCGTGTTGCCATAGACAGTGATTTGCGCCGGTGCAGCACAAACGGCAGCGGTTTGTGCGGCAGGACGTTCAGCGCCAGCGGCATAGCTATAAAAACCCCGACCTGTTTTGCGGCCCAAGAAACCGGCATCGACCAACTCTTGCTGAATCAACGATGGCAGGAAACGCTGGTCGTTAAAGAAGGCATTCCAGACCGAACGGGTGACGGCAAAATTGACATCGTGGCCGATCATGTCCATCAGTTCAAACGGCCCCATGCGAAAGCCACCGGCCTCGCGCACCACGGCATCGATGGTGGCGCAATCGGCAGCCCCTTCGTGCAGCAGGCGCAAACCTTCGGCGTAGAACGGACGGGCCACCCGGTTGACGATAAAACCGGGGGTCGATTTGGCATGTACCGGGGTTTTGCCCCAAGCGGCTGCCGTGGCGAATAGAGTCTCGGCCACGCTAGGCTCGGTTGCCAAGCCCGACACCACCTCCACCAGCGCCATCAACGGGGCCGGGTTGAAGAAGTGCAGCCCAGCCAAACGGCCCGCATCGTGCAAACCCGCGCCAATGGCCGTCACAGAGATGGATGAGGTGTTGGTGCCAAAAATGCAATGGGCACCCACCACAGCTTCCAAATCGCGGAACAGGGCACGCTTGACGTCGAGGTTTTCGACAATCGCTTCTACCACCAAACCGGCATCGGCCAATTGGGCCAGGCTCTCCACCGCTTGCAGGCGCTCACCGGCAGCACGGGCGGCCTCGGCAGTCATCTTGCCTTTGTCGGCCAGCTTGTTCAGTTGGGCGCGGATGCCCTCGACGGCTTGCTGCGCCGCGCCGGGGCGGTTGTCTAACAAACGTACGGGGTGGCCTGCCACAGCGGCCACTTGGGCAATACCAGCGCCCATCGCGCCGGTGCCAATCACCGCCACCACGGTGGACAGGGGAAGTGCATTCACTGCCATGCTCATGCCCCCGTAAAGCGCGGTGTACGCTTTTCTAAGAAGGCGGCCACGCCTTCGACATAGTCGCTGCTGCGGCCCATTTCGCGCATCAACATGCCTTCGAGCGTGAGTTGTTGCTCTAGCGTGTTGGTTTGTGCCGCTTGCATGGCTTGGCGGGTACGCACCAGTGCCTTGGTGGGCATGGCGGCCAGTTGTTCCGCCAGCTTTTGCACATGCTCGGCAAAAGCTTCTTCGGCCACGGCTTCCCAAATCAAGCCCCATTCGGCAGCTTTAGCGGCGGGCAGTTTGTTGCCCATCATGGCCAGGCCCAAAGCACGGGCCTGTCCGATGCGCTGCGGCACCAGCCAAGAGCAGGCGGTATCGGGAATCAGCCCAATTTTGGCAAACGGCAGCATGAACGAGGCCGCTTGGCTGGCAATCACCATGTCGCAAGCCAGCGCCAAGCTGGCTCCAGCACCAGCGGCCACGCCATTGACAGCGGCCACGGTGGGCACACGCAAATGGGCCAAACGCATGACCAGCGGCTTGTAGTGGCGCTCGACCACATCGCCCAAATCGGGTGGGGTTTCGCCGGGCACAAAACGCACTTCGGCATCGGCCAAATCTTGACCGGCGCAGAAGCCGCGACCGGCCCCGGTCAGCACCAACACGCGCACGGCAGGGTTGGTCTGGATGCTGTCTAAGGCATCGCGCAACTCGGCGTGCATGGCCGCGTTGAAGCTGTTCATTTTGTCCGGGCGGTTCAGCGTCAAGCGGGCCACGCCGCTGTCACTGACCTCGAACAGAATATGTTGATAAGCCATCGTTGCGGCCCCTTAAACGTGGTAGCGGCGTTGCACCACGCGGAAGCGATTGGCGACAAAGGCCGAATCAGCGTAGGAGGCATTGGCAGCCGGGTTGCCGCCGGTGCCGTGGTAATCCGAGAAGGCGCTGGATTGGTTGACGAACACGCCACTGGTCAGGTTGATGGACAAGGCCACCTTGCCACGCCAAGTGGCTTCGGTCATGGCATCGATCACCTCTTGGCGGGTGGAATACAGACCGACGGTGAGAGCACCATGCTCACGCACAATGCGCTCAGACAGGGCAATGCCAGCAGCAGTGTCTGCCACCTTGACGACAAAGCTGATCGGGCCAAAGCGTTCTTCCATGTAGGCAGCCTCATCGGCTGCATCGCAGGCCAGCAGCACCGGGGTGCGCACTTGGGCGGCGGGGAAGTCGGGGTTGTTCAGGCTTTGCGAGGCCAGCACTACCGTGCCCAGTTGGCCGCTGTTGGCGTGGGCCACACGGTCGGCAGTGGCTTCGGACTGCATGGCACCCAGCACGGCAAAGGCCACTTCGGGCTTGGACAGGAAGCGCGTAATGGCCTTGCCCAAGTCGGCACACACTTCGTCGTAGCTCTTGTGGCCTTCGTCGGTGTCGATACCGCCAGCGGGCACAAAAATGGCCTGCGAGGTGGTACACATTTGGCCAGAATACAGCGACAAGGTGAACGCCAAGTTGCCCAACATGGCTTTGTAGGCGTTGGTGGAATCAATCACGATGTTGTTCACACCAGCCAGCTCGGCATACACCTGGGCTTGCTTGCAATGGTCAATCAGCCACTGACCAAACACATTGCTGCCGGTAAAGTCGACCGACTTGACGCTCGGGTGCGTGGCCAAGGCTTGGGTAACGCTGCGGTTGTCAGTAACGCACAGGGTGACCAAGTTGGGGTCGATACCGTTCTCGGCCAGCACAGCGCGGATGGTACGCACGGTGATGGCGGCGGGCAAAATGGCATTGCTGTGCGGCTTGATGATGACGGCATTGCCGGTAGCCAGCGCAGCAAACACGCCCGGATAGGTGTTCCAAGTGGGGAAGGTGCCACAGCCCACCACCAAACCCACGCCACGGCCCACCACTTCAAAATGCTTCTTCATCACCAAGGCGGGGTTTTTGCCTTGGGGCTTTTCCCACACGGCTTCAGCCGGAACAAAGCTCTGTTCGCGCCAAGCGTAGGCCACGGCTTCTAAACCACGGTCTTGGGCATGGGGGGCACCCGCTTGGAAAGCCATCATCCAGCCTTGGCCGGTGGTCATCATGACGGCGTGGCCGATTTCAAAACTCTGGCGGTTCAGACGGGCCAGAATTTCCAAGCAAATGCCGGTGCGGCCTGCTGCGCCCACGGCTTGCCAGCCCTTCATGGCGGCCAAACCCGCGTCAATCAGCACTTGGTGGTCGCACAGCGGGTAGCGCACGTTCAAAGCGCCAGCGTAGGGCGAGACCTCGTTGCCACCCCAGCCGTTTTGGCCGGGTTGGTTCAATTCAAAGTTTTGGCCCAGATGGGCTTCGTAAGCACGCTTGCCTTCTTCGGGCGCAGTCTCGCCGTAGGCTTTGGGGCTAGGCATCTCAGTGTAGGGCGACCAGTAGCCACGGGTGGCAATGGCTTGCAAAGCGCCATCGAGGGTGGCGCGGTGTTGTTCAAACAAAGGATGGGACATGCTTTTTCCAAATAGAAACGGCTGAAACTTGCACACAAGACACCGCAGCCAACGCTGTCAAGCTCAACAAGCAACACACAAAATTCGTATGAATAGAAAAAAGTGTATCACTTAAAAATTATTTCCTCTTATAGGGAAACCCTTAAAACCTACCAATTGATGGGCACAAAATTCAATAATCAAGTAACACTTTTAATGGCTGAAGAATTCGGGAAAACCCGCAATTCAGGCAGGCTGGCGCTCCACTGGCCCCAAGTTCTCGGACAGTGGACAGCTACAACCAACCATCAGCCAGACATCACATGCCCAAATAGGCTGCGCGCACCTTTTCGTTGTGGATCAGGTCTTGGCCGGTGCCTGTCAGGGTGATTTCGCCGGTTTCGATCACATAACCCCGGTCGGCCAGCGCCAGCGCGGCAAAAGCGTTCTGCTCGGCCAAAATGATGGTCATGCCCTGCGCCTTGAGCGCCTTGACCACGTTGAACACTTCCTGCACCAGCAGCGGCGCCAAGCCCATCGAAGGCTCATCCAACAACAACAGCTTGGGCCGCCCCATAAGCGCCCGACCAATCGCCAGCATTTGCTGTTGGCCGCCCGACAGGGTGCCTGCAGGCAACTTGCGCTTTTCTTTCAAGATCGGGAACATGGCGTAGACCTTTTCCAGGTCTTCGGGCACGTTTTGCTTAGGTTGGGTGTAAGCGCCCAGCAGCAAGTTGTCTTCAATTGCCAAGGGGCCAAACACTTGGCGCCCTTCGGGGCTTTGGCAGATGCCCCGGCGCATACGCTGGTCGGCACGCACCTTAGAAATATCTTCACCATCAAACCAAATTTGCCCAGCGCCCATGGGTTGCACGCCCGACAAGGTGCGCAAAAAGGTGGTTTTCCCGGCCCCGTTGGCCCCCACCAGCGCCACGGTTTCGCCCCGGTGGATTTCTAAGTTGAGCCCCTTGAGCGCCTTGATGCGGCCATAGCTGCTCTCTAAGCCTGTGACTTTGAGCAGCACATCCCCGCCGCTGGCGGGCATGGTGGTTTGCAACACGCCACCACTGTGCGCGCCCAAGCCCACCGACTCGGGGGCCAAGCTGACCACGCGGTGGTACAGCTCTTGAAACTCGGCCCGGGCTTCGGGGCCAAACAGGGGGTCGTTGTGCTCTTGGAAGCGGGCATCAATCAGCTGCCAGTCCTCGGCCGTCAAGATTTTGCGGGCCAAGGGCAGTGCCTTGCCCTCTTCCATACGGATGTGGTTCTTCAGCCGCTTGCAATAGTCGCGCAGTGATTGCACCAAGGTCTCTGGTGGCTGGCCTGCCGTCACTTGGGCAAAGGCTTGGCGCATGGCCTCCAAATGGACGATGGCTTGGCGGTGGTCTTCTTCCAGTGCCTCCACCAAGGGCACGGCATCGGCCGCGCGCTGGCGCATCAGCGGGAACAGGTAATCGTCTTCTTTACGGTGGTGTGCGTGGTCGGCAAACTTCTCGATGTATTCAAACGCCGCCTGAAAGAACGCCGGATCGACCGGCTTGCCCGCATCCAAATCATCGGCCACCTGTTCCAGCGCAATCGCCATGCGCCAGAAGCTGCGATGCTCTTCGGTAATGATACGCAGTGTTTCCATTTTTCCTGCTTCCGTTTTAACCGTGGGCACCCAAATAGGCAGCAATCACATCAGGGTTCTTGCGCACCTCTGCTCCAGTGCCTTCGGCCAGTTTCTTGCCGTAATCGAGCACCAAAATGCGGTCGGACAAGTTCATCACCATCTTCATATCGTGCTCCACCAACACCACGGTGATGCCCGAGTCGGCCACCTTGCGCACCAAGTGATCGACTTCGATGGTTTCTTTCGGGTTCAGCCCAGCGGCAGGCTCATCCAAGAAAATCATGCGCGGCTTCATCGCCAAAGCACGGGCAATTTCCAGCCGTTTGAGCACGCCATAAGACATGGCATCGGCGCGGGCGTTGATATAGCTCTCTAGGCCCACAAAGCGCATCAGCTCGGCGGCTTCTTCGCGCAGTTCTCGGTCGCGGCTGCGCAAGCTGGGCCAGCGCAGGGCGGCTTTGAACAGGTTGCGGTCTAACCGCAGGTGTGCGCCCACCATCACGTTCTCGATGGCGCTCATGTTCATGCAGATTTGCAGGTTTTGGAACGTGCGCGCCACACCGCGTTCGGCCAACTCGTTGGGAGATTTGCCGTGGATAGGCTCGCCATCCAAACGAATCTCGCCCGTGGTGGGCTTATACACCCCCGTAATCAGGTTGAACAGCGTGGTTTTACCCGCGCCGTTGGGGCCAATCACGGCATACACGATGCCTGCATCAATATTGAACGAAACGTTCTGCACCGCCTTGACGCCACCAAAGTGGATCGACAGGTCTTTGACTTCCAGCAAGGCCATGTTCAATCTCCCTTGCCAAATTTGGCCGCCAGCGTGGGCACCAAGCCCTTGGGCAGAAAAATCATGCACAGCATCAGCACCGCGCCAAACACCACGGTTTCCCAGCCCTCAAAGGTCGCCAAGGCTTGGGGCAGGGCCGTGAGCAGCACCGCACCAATGATGGAGCCAAACACCGAGGCCATGCCCCCCACCACCACCATGGTCACCAATTCCACTGAATGGAAAAAGTCGGCAAAGTTGGGGGTCACAAAGGCCATGTAATGTGCCGTGATGCTGCCCATGATGCTGGCAAACACCGCCGACATGACAAAGATCGTGACCTTGTAGCGCACCACGTTCACGCCCACCACCTGCGAGGCCACCTCGGAGCCATGCAAGGCACGCAGCGCCCGACCAAAGGGTGAATCAATCATGTTGAGCGACGCCCACACGCTAAAGGCCAGCATGGTGGCTACCACCCAGTACCAATGTTTATCGCTGCTGAGTTCAAACCCAAACACCGACATGGCAGGCACCGGCATGCCATCGGGGCCGCCCGTCCATTGGGCTTCATTGCGCAGTGCAATGTTGATGATGATGCCCAGCCCCAGCGTGGCCATAGCCAAATAGTTGCCCTTGAGCTTGAAAATAGGGCGTGCCACCAACCCGGCAATCACTGCCGTGGCTGCGGCACCTGCACCCATTGCCAGCAAGGGATGCCAAGCAAAATGCGTTGGCAACACTGCCGAAGCATAGGCACCAATACCCAAAAAGCCCGCATGGCCCAAGCTGATCTGACCAGCAAAGCCAATCAGCAGGTTCAAGCCAATCACGATGATGGCGTTGATGCCGATGCGAATGGCCAAATCCATGTAATAACTGTTGGGCACCACCCACGGCAGCACCAACAGCACAGCGATGAGCAAGCCCAGTCCGATATATGCGCTCTTTTGCATGGTCTTACACCCGATCGGTCGATTTGCCACCGAACAGGCCGCGCGGCATGAAGAACAGCACCAACAGGATCAGCACAAACGGCATGGCATCCTTATAGGCAGAAGAGATATAGCCCGCGCCCATGGCTTCGAGCACGCCCACCAACAAACCACCCACCACAGCCCCCAGGCCATTGCCCAAGCCACCAACCACCACGGCCACAAAGCCTTTCAGGCCCAGCATGATGCCCACGTCATAAGATGTCATGGTGATGGGGGTAATGAGAATGCCACCCAGCGCGCCCAAACCGGCCGCCATCGCAAAACTCATGAACAGCACCCAACTGGTGTTGATGCCCACCAACTCGGCAGCGGTGCGGTTGAACGACGTTGCCAGCATGGCTTTGCCAGTCAGGGTGCGGTTAAAAAAGTACCACAGCCCCACCACCACCACCGCCGTCACCCCCAGCACCCACAGGCTTTGCGGCAGCAGCGTGGCACCCAAAATTTGCAATGGCGCATCGCCCGAAAAAGCAGGCAAGCTGTGTGTGCCCTTGCCCAACCACACCTGAATGAGGCCACGAATCACCAATGAAGCCCCAATGGTGACGATGATGAGGGAGACCGTTTCCGCACCCTTGATCGGCTCAATGGCTACTTTTTCCATCACCACACCCACCACCGCTGGAATGGCGATAGCCAACAGCAACACCACCGGCATTGGCAGGCCCATCTGGGCAAAAAACACGGCCAACATGCCACCGAGCATGATGAACTCGCCCTGCGCAAAGTTAATCACATTGCTGGCGTTATAGATCAGCGTGAAGCCCAGCGCCGCCAAGGCATAGGTAGCTCCCACGGTGATGCCCGAGAACAGAAATTGCAGAAACTCGGCAAGCATCAGTCATTTCTCCCAGGCGTCGCACAGGCATCGCGACCGTGTAGCGGCAACAACATAGGTGGTGTCTCCGTAGTGGATTCTGAAAAGGCAGGCACAAACCCTGCCCAGTGTGGGGCGGAATAAAAAGAGTCTGGCGCGACGCGTTGCGCACCCACCAACATGATACCCAGAATGGGATTTTTTCTGGTTTTTGTATCCTGTTTGAAGGTCAAAACAAGGGTAATCCCTAGGAAAAAACGCCCTCAAATGACCAAAAACACATCCTCAACAGCGCCAACAGCCTGTTTTTGGTTTGATTTAACGCAGAAATTCACCAAATTCCCCCTGCACAACGCTCCTATGTTGCCCAGAGGGTAAGCCAAGGATTTTAAAAAATGGTAAACGGATGAACCCGTAGATAGTTACATTGATTGACACAAAACATCTATGTATGTATCACTTCTTGAGAAAGCATCCAGACCATGCCTACAGCGCAGGTGCAGCGCCGCTACCATCGAGCACCTATGAACGAACATATCGCATCACAGGCCATTGAGGCCCTTTTGGAGAGCTTTCGCCAGAAAAGCCGCGTACAGGCCAGCTCGCTCATCACCTCGGTCTTTGGTGATGCCATCCTGCCCCGGGGGGGGCGGGTCTGGTTGGGTGGTCTGATCAAACTGTTGCAGCCTTTGGATATCAACGAACGGCTGGTGCGCACCACGGTGTTTCGGTTGGTCAAAGACGAATGGCTGCAAACCGAGGCCGTAGGACGGCGCACCGATTACATGCTCACCCCTTCGGGACAACGCCGCTTTGAAGAAGCTTCACGACAAATTTACGCCGCCGAACCCCCACTGTGGGATCGGCGTTGGCGCCTTATCATGGTGGTGGGTGAACTCGAGCCACGCCAGCGCGAACGTTTGCGCCAGGCGCTGTATTGGCAAGGTTTTGGCGATACTGGCTCCGGCTGCTTTATCCACCCCAGCGCCGAGCTGGACGTCGCCTTTGATGCCCTGGCCGCCGATGGCATGGCCGATCTGCTGCCCCAGCTGATGCCACTGGTGGCCCTGAACCCCAAACTCAGCCCCAGCGCCGACGATGCCAGCATGGTGCAACGTGCCTGGAACTTGGATGGACTGGCCAGCGCCTACAGCAGCTTTGTCTGCCGCTACCAACCCATTCTGGACGCACTGCAGCAAGACCCCACCGACAGCGTGAACGAAGAGCAAGCCTGCTTGGCGCGCATCCTGCTCATCCACGACTTTCGCCGTTTTTTATTGCGCGACCCAGAGCTGCCCGAAGTGCTGCTACCCACAGGCTGGCCTGGCAACCAAGCCCGGCTGTTGTGCAAAGAGATTTATCGCCGCTTGCTGGCCCCGTCTGAGCGCCACTTAGACCAGTGCTTGCAACTAGCCAATGGCGACATGCCGCGTGCTGCGCGCCTGCTGTTGCGGCGTTTTCAGATTGAAGATGGCCTAGAACAACCCGCCTGAGCCACGCGGCCAGGGTGGTTTTAGGCGCTCTCGCGCACCAGCACTTCGCCACGCAGGGTGTAGGTTTTGGCCTCAGTGATGCGCACCTCCACCATCTGCCCCATCAAGCGTGCATGGCCCGGAAAATTGACCACCCGATTGCATTCGGTGCGGCCCATCAGCTCCGTGGCATCGCGCTTGCTCACGCCTTCGACCAGCAGGCGCTGCACCGTGCCCACGCGCTCCTCGCTGATATCTTTGATGTTTTGGTTGATCACCGCTTGCAACTGCTGCAAGCGGCGCAACTTGACGTCTTGCGGTGTATCGTCGTGCAGACTGGCCGCTGGCGTGCCGGGGCGCGGGCTAAAGATAAAGCTGAAGCTATTGTCAAAACGCACATCGTCGATGAGCTTCATCATCTTCTGAAAGTCGTCTTCAGTCTCCCCCGGAAAACCAACAATAAAGTCGCTGCTCATCGCCATGTCGGGGCGGATGGCCCGCAGCTTGCGCACCGTGCTTTTGTATTCCATCGCCGTGTAGCCGCGCTTCATGGCCATCAAAATCCGGTCGCTGCCATGCTGCACAGGCAAATGCAAGTGGCTGACCAGTTGCGGGATGTTGGCGTAGGCCTCAATCAGACGTGGCGTGAATTCATTGGGGTGGCTGGTGGTGTAGCGGATGCGCTCAATGCCGGGGATTTCGGCCACATATTCCAACAGCAGGGCAAAGTCGGCGATTTCGGCGGTATCGCCCATCGCCCCCCGGTAAGCGTTAACGTTCTGGCCCAACAACGTGATTTCTTTGACGCCCTGATCAGCCAACCCAGCCACCTCGACCAGCACATCGTCCAACGGGCGGCTCACCTCTTCACCCCGGGTGTAAGGCACCACGCAGTAGCTGCAATATTTGGAGCACCCCTCCATGATGGAGACAAAGGCGCTGGCCCCCTCCACTCGGGCGGGCGGCAGGTGGTCAAACTTTTCAATCTCTGGAAAGCTGATGTCTACCTGCGGCTTGGCCTTGGCCGTGCGCTGTTGCAGCAACTCCGGCAGGCGGTGCAAGGTTTGTGGGCCAAACACCACATCCACATACGGCGCACGCTTGATGATTTCTTCACCCTCTTGGCTGGCCACACAGCCGCCCACACCAATCAGCACCCCCTTGTCCTTCAGATGCTTGATACGGCCCAAATCACTAAACACCTTTTCTTGCGCTTTTTCCCGCACAGAGCAGGTGTTAAACAAAATCAGGTCAGCTTCTTCGGGGTTGTCGGTAGGTTCGTAGCCTTGGGCGGCACCGAGAACGTCGGCCATCTTGTCCGAGTCATACTCGTTCATCTGACAGCCGAAGGTTTTGATAAATACTTTTTTGCTCATGGGGGGATCAGCGCACGGTAGTGCTGTCAGACTCAAAACGATAATTGCGTTGTACACCGCTGCCTTTGCGCTCTTGCGCTGCCTCGGCGGCACTGAGCACCCAAGCCGTAAGCAGCATGCCAGTGCTTTGTTCCACCAAATAGTTGACGGTGAACTTCTGCCCCACCACGGTGTGCAGCATCACCAACGCATTTTCTGGATTCAACAGGCGCATCCCTGGCGCCATGCGGATGGCCTGGCCGTTGATCTCAGCCACCCCTTGCCCTGTGACCACCAACGTGCCACGCAGTGCCGCCTCAGGAAAGTTGCGGGCAGCCCCTGCGGTGGGCAGCATCTGGGCCTGTGCGGGGGTGGGCCAACTGGTCAAACCACCCACCAGTGCTATCAGTGCGAGGGCGAACGACCAGTGCGAAACATGGGTGCGGAGTGATCCGCCAAGGGAGGGCAAAGTAACAGGGGTGCAGCAGTGCATGGTGTGTATCCAGTGGCTGAAGCCCTGATTTTAGGGGGCCACCAAAATGTGAAGCACGCCGATAAGCCGGATTCTGTGCATTCGGTTGCCCGAACGTGACCGCCATTACTCTGGGCCGGGGGTCGCCCACCCGGCTCGGTGCTACCTACCCGCCAGCTCTGCGGAACCACATCAACGCTGGCCTACTTGGTATTGCTGCGCGTAGAGATTGCCCGTTTCACCCCCGAGGCTCCTGCCGCTAGCGCGGATGGTTCCAAGGGACTCGTCTCTGTTGCTCTGATCCTCACCTCGCGGTGGGCAGCCGTTAGCTGCTACGCTGTCCTATGCAGTCCGGACGTTCCTCCAGTGCCTGGTTTCCCAGATTGCACCAGCGGCGGTCTGGCGTGCTTCACAGTAGCGATTATGGCATTCAGACGGGCTTCATCGGCACAACACATAGTGGCACAGCTTCTTCAAAGGTGAAATGGATGCAGACTTTCCAACGCAAAACCGCAGGCCGTATTGCCGCTGTCACACTGCTGATGGCCGCCTGCGCCAGTCCACTGGCCTGGCTGGTCTCACGCGAAAACGCTGAACAGGAAGTGGTGGCCTTCGCCCAAGAGGAGTCCCGCCGCGTCCTGACCGTGCATAGCAGCGTGCGCCTAGATGGCCCCAAAGCAGCCGCTCAGGCCCAACAGGCCGCGCAACTCCTCACGGGGGGGCTGTTTGAAATTGCCGAGATTTACAGCCCCGATGGTCACAAGCTGGCCGAGTCGGTCACGCCAGAAGGGCATATTGTCGAGTCCCAACTGCCGCGCCACGGCACGCCCCGATATCGTGAATCATCGTATGAGAGCCTGCCCCTGCCTGGGGGGCAATGGGTCTTGCGGGTCTTCGTGCCACTGCGTGAATCCCATTCCGGCCCCGTGACTGGCTATTTTGAAGGGGTGCGCATCATCCCTGAATGGCAGCGCCAGCAAATTCGGTCTGACGCTTTCATCGTCAGTCTGATGGTGTGTTTGGCCTCACTGGTCTGTGGTGCCGTGATTTACCCGGTGGTGGTGCATCTGGCCAAAGAGAACGAACACAAGGCCCAACAGGTGCTGGAGTCGCATATTGCCATGATGGAAGCTTTGGGCCGGGCCATTGCCAAGCGCGATTCTGACACTGGCGCACACAACTACCGTGTGGCTTGGCTGGCGGCCAGCACCGCCCATGTCTTGGGCTTGCAGGGGGCAGCCATGCAGTCTCTGATTGCGGGCAGCTTTTTGCACGATGCGGGCAAAATTGGCATTCCGGATGCCATTTTGCTCAAACCGGGGCGCCTTGATGAAGCAGAAATGGCCATCATGCGCACCCATGTTGCCCAAGGCGAAGACATCGTCACTGGCGCTGGCTGGCTCGATGGTGCCCGCGATGTCGTGGGCAGCCACCACGAAAAATGGGATGGCTCAGGCTACCCGCGCGGTTTGTCAGGTCAGAATATTCCGCTGTCAGCACGCATTTTTGCCGTGGCAGACGTGTTCGATGCGCTCAGTTCACGCCGCCCATACAAAGAACCTCTGCCTTTTGAGGAGGTGATGGCTATCTTGCAGCAAGGCCGGGGCAGCCACTTTGACCCCCTGGTGCTCGACACCTTTAGCCAACTGGCCCCCGAATTGCATCGGCAGTTGCAGGGGCTGGATGAAGTAGCCACCCGCAAGCTCATGACCGACATGGTGCAGCGGCATTTCGACATTCTGGTTTGAGGAGGTATTGCTTTGTGCGCTATAGGCCATATACAAATAGCCGCAAGGCCCATGTAACTGGGACAGAATGTGTTGGTTTTTCCCCTACACAGGAACCTGAGGCCATGAAATTCGACAACGTTCTGCAGACCATTGGCAACACGCCGCATATCCGCATCAACCGCTTGTTTGGTGCAGATGCCAACGTCTGGGTCAAATCTGAGCGCGGCAACCCCGGCGGCTCTATCAAAGACCGCATTGCCTTGGCGATGGTGGAGGACGCAGAAAAATCCGGTGCTCTGCAACCGGGTGGCACGATCATTGAACCCACCTCGGGCAACACAGGCATCGGCTTGGCATTGGTGGCAGCGGTGAAGGGCTATCGGCTGATTTTGGTGATGCCCGACAGCATGAGCATTGAGCGGCGTCGCCTGATGCTGGCCTACGGTGCCCAATTTGACCTGACCCCCCGCGAAAAAGGCATGAAGGGGGCCATTGCCCGTGCTGAAGAGCTCAAAGCCCAAACTCCCGGTGCATGGGTGCCACAGCAGTTTGAAAACCCAGCCAATGTGGATGTGCATGCACGCACCACAGCACAAGAAATCTTGGCCGACTTTCCTGAAGGGCTCGATGCCCTGATCACTGGCGTAGGCACTGGCGGCCACCTGACTGGCGTTGCCAAAGTGCTCAAAGCCCAATTTCCGCAGCTCAAAGTATTTGCGGTAGAGCCTAGCGCCTCGCCTGTGATCAGCGGTGGCTCTCCGGCGCCACACCCCATCCAAGGGATTGGCGCCGGGTTTATTCCCAAAAATCTGGACACCAGCTTGCTCGATGGCGTGATCCAAGTGGATGCCGAACCGGCCCGCGAGTATGCCCGCCGCGCCGCACGCGAAGAAGGGTTGCTCGTGGGCATCTCGTCTGGGGCCACACTGGCCGCCATCGCGCAAAAACTGCCCGAACTACCCGCTGGTGCCAAAGTGCTGGGCTTTAGCTATGACACTGGCGAACGTTACCTGTCGGTAGAAGGCTTCCTGCCCTCCTGAGTGGAACGGGGTTTCCCCTAGCGCACAAACCACACAGCACCCCGGCAAAGTTTTACACTGATTTCACTCTGTGTCGAACTGGGGGGTTGTATGGGCTTCAAACCTCTTCCGGCTGCCGTTGCCTGTGCGGTAGGGCTGCTCTTGTGGTTCTTTGTTCCGATACCTGCGGGGGTGTCGGTCAATGCGTGGCACATGCTGGCCTTGTTCGTCGCCACCATTGCGGCCATCATCGGCAAGGCCATGCCCATTGGGGCGTTGTCGATGTTGGCTATCACACTGGTAGCGGTTACAGGTGTCACCAGCGACAACCCCGCCACGGCCATCAGGGATGCCCTGAGCAGTTTTGCCGACCCGCTGATCTGGCTGATTGGTGTCTCTGTGATGATCTCGCGCGCCCTGACCAAAACCGGTTTGGGCGCACGCATCGGTTACTGGTTTATCTCGTTGTTTGGCAAACGCACTTTGGGTATTGGCTACGCGCTGGCTCTGTCGGAGCTGACGCTGGCTCCCGTCACCCCAAGCAACACCGCACGGGGTGGCGCCATCATCCACCCCATCATGCGCTCGATTGCCGACAGCTTTGGCTCCAATCCCAAAGAGCACACCGAAGGCCGCATGGGTAAATACTTGGCATTGGTCAACTACCACGCCAACCCCATCACTTCGGCCATGTTCATCACGGCTACAGCGCCCAATCCATTGGTGGTCAAATTGATTGCCGAAGCCACTGGGGCACAAATCCACCTGAGTTGGAGCACTTGGGCACTGGCCATGCTGGTGCCGGGCTTGTTGGCTATTGGGTTGATGCCGCTGGTGTTGTACTGGCTCTATCCGCCCGACATCAAGAGCACCCCCGATGCCGCAGACTTTGCCCGCAGCAAACTCACTGCCTTGGGGCCCATCAACCGGGGTGAAGGCATCATGCTCGGGGTGTTTGTGTTGCTGCTGGTGCTGTGGGCTGGCGTGCCCGCCATGCTGCTGGGCAAGGCTTGGGACGTCAATGCCACCACCACCGCTTTTATCGGTCTGAGCGTGTTGTTGGTGACGGGGGTACTCACCTGGGACGACATCCTGACAGAAAAAAGCGCCTGGGACACCATTGTCTGGTTCTCGGCACTGGTGATGATGGCAGGCTTCTTGAACAAGCTGGGGCTGATCACTTGGCTGTCGGGCAGCATCAAGACCAGCGTTGAAAGCATGGGGCTGGGTTGGGTGGGCGCTAGCGCCCTGCTGATGTTGGCCTACCTGTACGCCCACTATATGTTCGCCAGCACCACCGCCCACATCACCGCCATGTTTGCGGCTTTTTATGGTGCGGGCTTGGCCTTGGGGGCGCCTGCCTTGCCATTTGCCTTGATGATGGCTGCCGCCTCCAACATCATGATGACGCTCACCCACTATGCCACGGGCACCTCGCCCGTCATTTACGGCTCGGGCTACACCACCTTGGGAGAATGGTGGAAAGCAGGGCTGGTGATGAGTGTGGTGCTGCTGGTGATTTGGGTACTGGCTGGCTCTGTCTGGTGGAAGTTGCTGGGCTACTGGTGATCAGGAGCCCCCGTAAAATTGCCTCCCTTTTTTCTTCACCCTGCCCGATGACCACGGGCCTGTTGCCATGATTCGTCTGTCTGAACTCAAGCTGCCCCTGACCGAGTTGCCCGTGCCACCACTGCGCGCTGCCGATGCCAGTGCAGAGACTGAGGCCGACCGCGCCCCAGCACCACAGCCCATAGCAGCTTTGCGCCGTCTGGCCGCACAGGCACTGGGCATACCAGAGGCCGAACTGGCACAGCTGGAGGTGTTCAAACGCAGCTTTGACGCCCGCAAAGCCCAATTGCTGGCCGTGTTTATTGTGGATGTGACACTGGCACAGCCAACGCAAGAGGCGGCCCTGTTGGCCCGTCATGCAGGCCATCCACACATCCAAGCCACGCCCGACATGGCTTGGCACCCAGTAGGCCAAGCACCCGCCCATTTGGCCGAGCGCCCAGTGGTGGTGGGGTTTGGCCCCTGTGGGATTTTTGCGGCGCTGGTATTGGCACAAATGGGCTTTAAGCCCATCGTGCTAGAGCGTGGCAAAAGCGTGCGCCAGCGCACCAAAGATACTTGGGGCTTGTGGCGCAAGCGCGAGCTGAACCCAGAATCCAATGTGCAATTTGGCGAAGGCGGCGCCGGCACATTCTCTGACGGCAAGCTCTATAGCCAAATCAAAGACCCGCGCCATCTGGGGCGCAAGGTGATGGAGGAGTTTGTCCAAGCCGGTGCCCCACCAGAAATTTTGTATGCTGCCCACCCGCATATTGGCACCTTCAAGCTGGTCAAGGTGGTAGAGAACCTGCGCGAGCAAATCATTGCTTTGGGGGGTGAAGTGCGCTTTGAGCAGCGCGTCACCGATATCCTGATAGAAGAAAACGGCCAAGGTCGCCACCTGCGTGGCCTACAGGTGCTAGACCAAGCCAACGGCCAAAGCTATGAGCTGCCAGCCTCCCAAGTAGTGATCGCCTTGGGCCACAGCGCGCGCGACACCTTCGCCATGCTGCACCAGCGCGGTGTGACTATGGAGGCCAAACCGTTCTCCATCGGTTTCCGCATCGAACACCCCCAAGGCGTGATTGACCGCGCCCGCTGGGGCCGCCATACCGGGCACCCGCTGTTGGGGGCAGCCGATTACAAACTGGTGCACCATGCCAGCAATGGCCGCACCGCCTACAGCTTTTGCATGTGCCCCGGCGGTACGGTGGTGGCCGCCACCAGCGAGCCGGGCCGGGTAGTCACCAATGGCATGAGCCAGTATTCGCGCAACGAGCGCAACGCCAACGCTGGCATGGTAGTGGGCATAGACCCCAGCGACTACCCTACCAACCCCGCAGCCTTTGAGGCCACTTTGGGGGCCACCTATGGCAGTGAAAATCCAGCCCACGGCACAGCGCACCCACTGGCGGGCATCGTGTTGCAGCGCCAGTTGGAATCCAACGCCTATGTGCTGGGCGGCAGCAACTACAACGCGCCGGGCCAGTTGGTGGGAGACTTCATTGCCGGGCGGCCCTCGCAGCAATGGGGTGAGGTGCAGCCCTCATACAAGCCAGGCGTAACGCTGGGCGATCTGCATCCGGCCCTGCCAGCTTATGCCATTGCCGCCCTGCGCGAAGCCCTACCTGCCTTTGGTCGCAAAATCCAAGGCTTTGATATGCCCGATGCCGTACTCACTGGGGTGGAAACACGCACATCCTCGCCGCTCAAGATCACCCGTGGCGACAACTTTCAGAGCCTGAACACAGCCGGTCTCTACCCAGCCGGCGAAGGGGCCAGCTATGCTGGTGGCATTCTGTCTGCCGGGGTGGATGGCATTAAGGTGGCAGAGGCCGTGGCACGGCGTCTACTGGGCCAGACGGACTGACCCATGACGGGCATTGGCACAGCACAGGTGGGGTCGTACACTGGTGCTGGCAGGGTAGGAGCGTACTGCAAGTCTTGGCCCACCATCAGGAGTTGGTCATGCCCATTTTTTTGAAAAAAGCACTTCTTCCCTTCTGTTTAGGCTGCGCATTCTCCTGCGCCCAAGCGGTGGAGTTCACTAGCCAGATCACACCCGCACACAGTGGTGATTCTTTTATCTTCTCACTAAGTGAAGACAGTTTAGTCTCTCTGACCTCGGTGCTTGGTGGGCAACTCCACGGTGGCAATGCAGGCTTTGGCATCACCACCACCGACTCTACGGATGTGGTGCGTTCTACTTGGGCACACCCAGGGCAAAGTGAAGGCACTTGGCCTCTGCAAGCGGGTCAGTATGTGCTGCAACTCTGGAACAACAGCAACAGTACCGGTAGCTACACGGCCCAATTGAACATTGCCCCGCAGGCTGGTGGAGACCCCGAGCCTAATCAAAGCCGCGACACCGCGTTGGCACTGTCTCCCAACAGCAGCACGACTGGGCACCTAGGGTTTTATAGTGCGTTGACCGATGAGCGCCACGACTACCACGACTTCTACCAACTCTACCTGCCCACCCACGGAGCCTTACAGCTCACCACTACAGCCGACAGTACCTTGGCATCAGCCTTTGGTCATACCTTGTACCGCAGTGATGGCAGTACCATCGTTCGGGACAGCAGCGCCCTCGATGCTGGCTACTATTACCTCCAAGTTTGGGCCAACAATGCTTCTGCCTATGGACGCTACACACTGCACGCCGCATTTGTCAGCAGCCCATCCACTTCCGGACTCGCACCGAGCAGCACCCAACTGGACTTCGGGCCACTGGAGGTGGGGACTTCTCTGACACAAACCATTACCCTGAACAACCAAGCTGCTGCACCAGCAACCTTGTCGTCCATAACAGCCTCGGGAGATTTCTCGATCCAGTCGGATTGCGGCAGCATTTTGGCGGTGGGAGCCAGTTGTAGCCTCACGGTAGGTTTCACGCCCAGTGCCACCGGCACACACAGTGGCATTGCTACCATCGTCTCAGATGTGGGCAACACGCAGATTGCACTGAGTGGCACAGGCATGGTCACCATACAGCCCGTTGCAGGACGCATCATTGTGCAAACCCCCGTGAGCAGCGCACAAGCCGTCAATCCGGTGCTTGTCTTTGCCCCCACAGCCAGCGAACGCCACGGCAGCTACCAGTTGTATTTGGCAGCTTTGTATGGGGGGCAATTGTATTTTCTGACCCTGCAAAACATGCAGTGGCAAGTGGTGGCCTATGCTGGGGGTGAAGTGCCGGCCTATCAAGCCGCCCAAGGTAGCGATCTATACCAAGAGCGCAGCGATGGCAGCTACTCGGCCCAAACTTGGGCCTTCCCGCTAGGGGACTTGAGCAGCCTGCACGGCCTGCAACTGTTGGTTGGTTTTGGCCGCAATGCCCAAGACATGTTGGCACGGGGCCAAGTGTTGCTGTTGCTCTCGGTTCCATAGACAGGCGTGCAGCCTGCACTTCAAGCGGCCCGCTTGAACAACGCCAACAAAGACCCTGCCAACACAAACATGCCCCCAAAAATCCGGTTCATGGCCCGAATATGGGCGGTAGAGGCCAGGGTGCCCAACACCTTAGCCGCCAACGCGGTATAACCAGCCATCACTACCAGATCCGTAAAGGCGATGGTCAGCCCAATAGCCACATACTGCGGCACCAAGGGTTGTGCCAAGTCCATAAACTGCGGCACCACCGCCAGCAAAAATACGGTGCCTTTGGGGTTGACGATGTTCACCAACAGGCCGCGCAGCACCATGCTGGTGCGCGAGGCTTGTGGGCGCTCCCCTTCGATCTTGGCCACCATAGGCACCACTGGCGCGCGCCATTGCTGGATGCCCAGCCAGACCAAATAGAGCACCCCCAGCCATTTGACCACCGTAAAGGCGGTGTTGGATGCCGCCATCAAGGCACCCAACCCCAGCCCCACCACCACAATTTGCACCCAAATACCCAACACCAAGCCAAAAGCGGTGAAGTAACCCACCCGAAACCCGTGGTTCAGCCCAGCACTCATCGAGGCCACCGCACCCGGCCCCGGAGAAATACTGATCGCCCATGATGCAGCAAACAATGCCAGCCAGGTAGAAAACTCCACTGCGCACTCCTTAGATAAGCGATGGCCTAAAGCCTGTTTCTAGGTACCATAATCGAGCGGTTGCGCCATAGCTATGCCAATTTAGTCTGCCCCCACTCTGGACACCCAAAACTCAATGCCCTGCGTTTTGCAGCGCCGCAATGCGCTCTTCAATGGGTGGGTGGGTGCTAAACAACTGACCAATACCACCTGCAATCCCCATAGCTGCCATACTCTTGGGTAGTTCTGCCGGATGCACTCCACCCAGACGGGCCAGAGCATTGATCATGGGCTGCTTGCGGCCCATGAGTTGTGCGGCTCCTGCGTCAGCGCGGAATTCACGCTGGCGCGAAAACCAAGCCACGATCATTGCAGCAACAAAGCCAAGCAAAATATCCAACACAATGGTGGTGATGGTGTAGGCAATGCCGGGGCCAGAGTTTTCCGAGTCTCCCTTGCGCAAAAAGCTGTCTACCGCATAGCCAATGACCCGCGACAAGAAAACGACAAAGGTGTTCATCACGCCTTGGATCAGTGTCATAGTCACCATGTCGCCATTGGCGATGTGGGCCACTTCATGACCAATCACGGCTTCAATCTCTTCGTGGGTCATGCTCTCCAGCAAGCCCGTAGACACCGCCACCAATGCCGAGTTTTTGAATGCTCCAGTGGCAAAGGCATTCGGATCGCCCTCAAAGATACCCACTTCAGGCATTCCGATGCCTGCCTTGTCGGCAAACTTGCGCACGGTGTCCACAATCCAGGCTTCATCTTGGTTGCGAGGCTGCTCAATCACTTGCACCCCCGAGCTCCACTTGGCCATGGGCTTGGAGATCAGCAATGAGATGATGGCACCGCCAAAGCCCATCACCAGCGCATAACCCAACAAGGCGCCCAAATTCAGCCCGTTTGAGGTTAAGTAGCGGTTCACACCCAACAGACTGGCCACGATGCCCAGCACTGCCACCACAGCCACGTTGGTCAGGACAAATAACAAAATGCGTTTCATGTTCGGTTCTTCTCCACAGGGATGGTGCAAAGCCTCTCTGGGTGGCAAATGGGGCAACCTGCACCCACTTTCAAGCGGCACGGCCCCACCACAGGCAACCCCATCACCAAGAGAACGCAACCATCTGCGGCTTACCCCCGGTGTGGTCTGCGAAAGACATCGGAGTCATCATAGAAGGAAAAGTTCTCGTTCTCTGCCCACCAGCCCGGAACACCCAACACAGGCAAAGGGGTAAAAGGTTTGGTTGCAAGATGTTGGGCGGCCAACTCCTGTGCCAACCAGCTATCCACAGCAGCCACGCTACTATTGGATGCCAATGTCGTTTGGGGCCGATAGACATGGGCGGTGATGGATTTGCGCGGCTGTACCAATTTTTCTAACAATGCATGGCCCAACAGATAAAGCCGGGCCTGCATCCACAGCGGGCGTAAATCCACAAACAAGCGCCGCCAGTCCCGCACCCACAGCGCCTGCCACAGTGGTTCGGGGGCATCCAACACAGCCCCGTTTTCATCAAACAGGGTGATGGCATCGCGCACAGGGCCACGCACAGCACCCACGCCCTGCATCGCAATGGCCTCGGCTTGGAGCTGGTTCAAACGCTGCTTGGTCTGGGGGTAGTGCAGCCAAATCAGGCCATTGAAAAAATCATGCAGGTTATCGCGGGTGGGTACTTTATGGGTCTGAAAAATAAATGACTCATAGGCCATACCGGAGGGCAAATCGGCTTGCGGCACAAAACACACCGGCACGTTAGGCTGTGCATTGAGTGCCTCAGCCACCGTGCAGCCTGCCTGCCAACGCTGCTGTACCTGCTGCACCATAGGCTGCACTGGAGCCAGCCAAGGCGCACACCACGCCCTAGATGCCAACACCCGAGGTTCCATCTCAGACCTTTGCTCTGGCTTCATGCACGGGCAAAAAACAGCGCAGCCATCACCAGCCCCGTCAGCACAATGCCCAGCCGCAGCCACGATGGAGGAATACGCCGCACCAGCCGTGCGCCAACGTAGCCGCCTGCGGTAGCGGCCAGCATCATGAACAGGGCTTGCGGCCACTGCACCACACCACCTGCTGCATAGACAGCCACTGCAATCGCCGCCAACAAAGCCGAGACCAGGTTCTTCAGCGCATTCATCTGGTGCAATGACATGGCACCACACAAGCTCCAAAAGGCCAGCAGCAAAATACCCAAGCCGCCATTGAAATAACCGCCATAAACGCCCACCGCCAGCAATCCCGCCCCCACACGCCAGTGTGCAGCATGCCCCTCGGTGCCTGTGGTACCCGATGCCCATTGCCGCAACCGAGGGCCAAAAGCAAACAGGGCCGTAGCGACCAACAACAACCACGGCACGATGCGGGAAAAAGTGGCATTGGGTGTTAACAGCAGCAAAATGGCGCCCAAGGCCCCTCCCAACAGCGACAACAGCGCCACAGCCCGCAAGCCCAAGCCCAAGCCCGGCGGGGCTTGTACATCTTGGCGCTGACCCCAAACGCTAGCCATGTAGCCAGGCAACAATGCCACTGTGCCAGTCGCATTGGCTACCACAGGCGGCACCCCCGTCCACACCAAGGCGGGCAGCGTCAAAAAACTTCCCCCTCCAGCCACCGCATTGAGCGCACCAGCCACAAAAGCCGCTCCCAGCAACCACAGCACCTCAGTGACAGAGGGCCACATCTCAGGCAGCGTAAGGATCGGCAAAACCCAAGCCGGTCATGATTTCGGTTTCGTAGGCTTCCATCTCTTGCGCATCTTGCTCGCTGGTCTCGTGATCCCAACCTTGGGCGTGCAAGGTGCCATGCACCAACAAATGGACATAGTGTTCTTGCAACGATTTGTTTTGCTCACGGGCTTCGCGTTCTACCACAGGGGCACACAGCACCAAATCAGCCAACACGACTGGCTCTTGGGCGTAATCAAACGTCAGCACGTTGGTGGGGTAATCTTTTTGGCGGTAAGCGCGGTTGAGTTGTTGCCCTTCTTCGGTATCGACAATCCGCACCGTGATTTCGGCATCACTGGCCAATGCGTGGCGAATCCAACGCATGACCTTGTGGCGCGGCAAAGCAGCGCGGTGTTGGGCCACGCCATCAAAGCGGGCAAATTGCAGGGACAGGGTGAGGGCAGACAAGGACATCGTAAAAAACCATTCAAAGGGGGGCACTGCGCTGACGGGCTACAGCCGGGCGACCTGCCGCATCGTAAGCATCCACAATTCGGGCCACCAGCGGGTGGCGCACCACATCGGCGCTGGTGAAGCGCGTCACGGCAATGCCCTTGACGCGCTTGAGCACACGCTCAGCATCAATCAGGCCACTCATGGCGCCCTTGGGCAAATCAATCTGGCTCACATCGCCCGTAACCACGGCCTTGGCCCCAAAGCCAATACGGGTCAAAAACATTTTCATCTGTTCGGGCGTGGTGTTTTGTGCCTCGTCCAAAATCACAAAGGCATTGTTGAGCGTGCGCCCCCGCATAAAGGCCAGTGGGGCAATTTCTAAGGCATTGCGTTCAAAGGCTTTTTGCACCTTGTCAAAGCCCATCAAGTCGTACAAAGCATCGTAGAGCGGGCGCAGATAGGGATCTACTTTTTGTGCCAAATCCCCTGGCAAAAAACCCAGCCGCTCGCCTGCCTCTACTGCCGGACGTGTCAGCACAATGCGCTGCACACTCGAACGTTCCAACGCATCAACGGCACAAGCCACGGCCAAATAAGTCTTGCCAGTGCCCGCAGGCCCAATGCCAAAGGTGATGTCATGCGTAGCGATATTCTCCAGGTACATCGCTTGGGTGGGGGTGCGTGCGCGCAGGTCGGCCCGCCGAGTGCTGAGGGCTGGAGCCATGCTCGCAGCCTCGTTCATGGCGCTATCGCCCGCCAGCATCAGTTGCAGATATTCCTCAGTGATGGGGCGATCGGCTATCTCATAAATAGCTTGCAGCATTTCCAGCGCCTGCGTGGCACGCGCTTTGGGGCCGTCAATTTTGAACTGCTCATGCCGGTGCGCAATGCTGACCTGCAAGGCAGCCTCGATCGTACGCAGGTGGGCATCTGCCGGGCCGCACAGGTGCGTCAGACGAGTGTTGTTGTGGGGAGTGAAATGGTGGCGAAGAATCACGGTGCAAAACGGCTGGTTGGGGGAAGAAAGCAATCATAAAAGCGCCCCCACCCGCTCCAACCAACAGGTCGTTCGGCACTTTGGGATATGCGGTGCCTGCTTTGTGGCATGACAGAGACTGCACGCCCTGCATTGACCGCTACCCCAAAATGGGCTGACTGCCCAAAGGCAGCCAGCTTCTCACACGAGGTTACGAGTTCACTTACCTTGCAGGATTTCCGTTGGCACTATCGCCAAGGAGGCTGGCAGTGTCTGCTGGATGGTGGTGCCCGATGCGCCCAAACCCGGCAAACTGGCACCTACCTCCAAAGAAGGCGCCACTGCAGCCACCGAACGTCGGTAGTAATCTGACAACGGTGTTAGCAAGTTAGCCTCTGTGGCAGGAAGTGCCTCATCGCCCACAGCCAAGGCGGGAGCCAAGGTGAGCCCCTGTTGCGGCACAAAATCCAGCCCAGCGGTTGCCGTCATGGCAGTACCATTTTCTAGGTAACCACCCAACGACTCTGTAAGGCTGCTCACTGCCGTGCGCAGGCTGTCATCTACCACTGCACCTTGGCGGAACCACACGTCAACCAAATCGCGCTGCTGACCATCGGTGGTTTCATACGAAGACACCAAACCCAGCAGGTTGCCGTTATCGGTTTCGGCAGAAGCCTTGGCATCCAAGTGCAATGCGGCCACACCGGCTTGCGTCAAACTCACCAGTTCTCCGGTGCCAGTCTGGCCATTGCCGTCTGCGTCTTTCCAGACAGCCAGCTCAGAGAAGGCGGCGTCTTGTGCAGTGATACGGCCATCACCGTTGCTGTCCAGATCGCTCAGGGCCGCAAAACCATCGATGGCCGTGACACCCGCATTGAGCTCGGTAGCGGTACCAAACAGTTCACGGCCATTGTTGATGATGCCGTCTCCATTCAGATCGCGCACCAACAAGCCATCCTCAGGCGAGACCCAACCTGTCTGGCGCAACAAACCATCTGCACCCAAAGCAAACGACACGCCCCCAGCCACCGCCACAGTGCGCACACCGTCACCGTTCAAATCCAACACCAATGGCGAAGCCATGCTGGTGAACGCTGCGGTTTGTAGCGAACCGAGATGGGATGAATTCAAGGCTGCATGTTGTGCAACCGTCAAATTCTTGATCTGTGTTGTCGTCAGGGCGGCCACTTGTGTGGATGTGAACGCACTGATCACCGTAGTGTTCAGATTCTGCACAAACGCTGTGGCCAATTTGCCAATCTCGGTGGCATCCAAGGTGCCCAACAAACTGGCATTCAAACCCGGCCCTTGCGTTGCCCCCAAACCAGCCAGCTGTGCCGTGCCAAGCACTGCAAAGTCTGCCGTTTGGAATGCTGCTATTTGGGTGCTGCTCAAGGCGCGCAATTGCGCGGTGCTCAAACCCACCGTATTGGCAGGTGTCAAGGCAACCACTTGATCTGTGGTCAGCCCCGACAAACTGGCGGTGCTCAAGGCGGCTATTTGTGCAGAGCTGAGTGTTGCAACATCCTCCGTCTGTAGCGCGGCCAACTGCTGATCGCTGATGGCTCTGATCTGTGCTGTTGTCAACACTTTCACTTGCGCTGTTGTCAGTGCCGCAATGCTTGCCGTATCCAATGCCACCACCGCAGCAGTGCTGAGTACGGGAACCACTACGGAGCTCAACGCAGCCAACTGCCCTGTGCTCAAAGCACTAATTTGTGCAGTGGACAAGGCCTTGACTTGGCCGGTCGTCAATTGCGCCACATCCTGCGTCTCCAGCGCCCGGATTTGATCCGAGCTGCTCCAAGCGGCCAGTTGCGCGCTGCTCAGCCCCACAATCTGCGCCGTGCCCAAGGAGGCAATCGCCCCCGTGCCCAACGCCTTGATAAAGGCGGTGCTCAAGCGCGCAATGCTGCCCGACTCCAGCGTCGCCAACTGGCTGGTGGTCAAGCCCAAGGCCTGGTTGCTGCCCAGCCCCGCCAGCTGCCCCGTGCCCAACACATTGAAGTCCGCCGGCTCCAAGGCCGCGATTTGCGCACTGCTCAAGGCGCGCAGCTGCACGGTGCTCAAGCCCGTGACGTTGGCGGTGCTCAAGGTCGCCAGCTGGGCCGTGGTCAAGCCCAGCACCCCGGCGCTGCTCAAGGCCCCCACCTGCGCCGTGCTCAGCGCCGCAAAGGCATCGCTGTGCAGCTGCGCCACCTGCGCGCTGCTCAAGGCCCCCAATTGCGCTGGCGTCAAGGCCCGCACCTGGG